>NZ_WIJK01000001.1 GCF_009496285.1 Streptococcus mitis | reverse complement strand
ACAGAATAGAAGTAGCTGCGACGACCGTTCACACCTTCAGTCACGATATGAGATTGTCCCTTAGGCAATGCATCAGTTTCACGAGTAATAGTTGTAAATGGAATGTCTTCAGTTTGGACATCTAGTTTAGGAAGTTCCTCAGTTGTAGCTGCTTGTCCTTTTTCATCACCAAGGTGAGTGACAGGGTTCCCCACCTCTACCACTTGGGTGGTAGGTTCTAGGCTTACTTCACTGCTTACTAGAGTCTTAACTTCAGATCCATCCGCAGCAGTAGTCACAGAGTAGAAATGGCTACGACGACCGTTCACACCTTCAGTCACGATACGAGATTGTCCTTTAGGTAATTGATTAGTTTCACGAGTGATGGTTGTAAATGGAATTTCTTCATTTTGGATGTCAACTCTTGGTTTGTTTTCAGCGATAGTAGCTTGTCCTTTTTCATCTCCAAGGTGAGTAACAGGGTTCCCCACTTCCACCACTTGGGTGATAGGTTCTAGGCTCACTTCACTGCTAACTAGAGTCTTAACTTCAGATCCATCCGTAGCCGTAGTTACAGAATAGAAGTAGCTGCGACGACCGTTCACACCTTCAGTCACGATATGAGATTGTCCCTTAGGCAATGCATCAGTTTCACGAGTAATAGTTGTAAATGGAATGTCTTCAGTTTGGACATCTAGTTTAGGAAGTTCCTCAGTTGTAGCTGCTTGCCCCTTTTCATCACCAAGGTGAGTGACAGGGTTCCCTACTTCCACCACTTGAGTGACAGGTTCTAGGCTTACTTCACTGCTAACTAGAGTCTTAACTTCAGATCCATCCGTAGCCGTAGTTACAGAGTAGAAGTAGTTGCGACGACCGTTTACACCTTCAGTCACGATATGAGATTGTCCCTTAGGTAATTGATTAGTTTCGCGAGTGATGGTTGTGAATGGAATTTCTTCATTTTGGATGTCAACTCTCGGTTTGTTTTCAGCAATAGTAGCTTGTCCCTTTTCATCCCCAAGGTGAATAACAGGGTTCCCCACTTCAATCACTTGAGCGACAGGTTCTTGCGCTACGACACTTGTAACCAATGTTTTAACTTCAGTTCCGTCAGCAGCAGTAGTCACAGAGTAGAAATGGCTACGACGACCGTTTACACCTTCAGTCACGATACGAGATTGTCCTTTAGGTAACTGATTAGTTTCACGAGTGATGGTTGTAAATGGAATTTTTTCATTTTGGATGTCAATTCTTAGTTTGTTTTCAGCGATAGTAGCTTGTCCTTTTTCATCACCAAGGTGAGTAACAGGGTTCCCCACCTCTACCACTTGGGTGATAGGTTCTAGGCTTACTTCACTGCTTACTAGAGTCTTAACTTCAGATCCATCAACAGCAGTAGTCACAGAGTAGAAATGGCTACGACGACCGTTGATACCTGCAGTTACTAGACGAGTTTGTCCCTTAGGTAGTGAAGGAGTCTCGCGAGTGATGGTTGTAAATGGAATTTCTTCATCTTCGATGACTACACGAGGTTTATTTACAACAGGAGCTTGACCTTTTTCGTCTCCTACATGAGTTGTTAATGTTCCAACTTCGACAACTTGATTAACAGCTTCTTTCGTTACTTGTCTTTCAAGAACTGTTTCTGTTTGCTTGCCATTCTCAGTCACAACTGAAAGATAGATAGTCCGTTCACCTTTGACACCTTCAGTGATGACTTTCTCTTGTCCTGCTGGAAGGTTAGGATTTTCTTTCTTAACAATCTCAAACGGAATTTCTTCTGTCTTAACTAGAAGCTCTGGTCGGTTTTCAACTGCAGCAGCAGTTTCACTCTCATCGAGGCTTCCTGAGTGAGTGGCAGCTGGTTTGAGACCAAGTCTAGCAGCTTTGAGATTAGCTACAAGTGTATCCAATTCAGCTTGTTTGTTACGATTGAGGTTGTAGTTAAGAGCGTCTTTAGCAACTTTGAGAGCGTCTAGGCTTTCTGTGCTATATCCTTCTACGTTTTCAGGGATTTGAGCAAGTTCTTCGCGTAGTGCTTTGTAGTCAGCACGGAAGTAGTCTTTGTTGTGATCTGCAAAAGCAGTCATAAGTTCAAAGATTTCTTCTTCCTTGTATTCAGCGCTTGGTCTATCAGCCCAGATAGCTAGCATACTACCAATAGTAGGTAGGTCAACTTCAGGGTATTTAGTTGAAGCTAGCTGGTTAAATGGAGTTTTTTCAGTATTTTCAATAGCTTTCTTGAGGAAGCCGCCACCATCTTCTGGTTTTTGACCGAGAATGTAGTACCAATCTCCATTAGTGTTAAGGAATTTGTACCCCTTACTTGCTAGGTATTGAGGAGACGCAAGGTTGTAACCCCACCAGCCTTTAGACCAGTAAGAGATGATAACGTCTTTATCAAACTCAACATCATCCTTGTCTTCGTAGTAGAAGCCATCGTTAAAGGCCATTGGTTGCAAGCCTTTTTCTTTAGCCATGGCAGCTAGGCTATTAGAGTATTCGGCAAATTTGCCGTAGAGACCATACCACTTGAGGTAGTACCACCCTTGAGCATTGGTAGCATCGTTAGCATACTCATCTGTACCATAGTTAAAGATCTTAGTCTTGCCTGCAAAGAAGTCCATGTATTTGCCGATAAGGGCTTTTGTAAAGTTCATTGCTTCTTCGTTTTCAAGGTCCATGGTTGTTTTTGAAACCTTGTCAAAATTAGCTTGAGGGTTTGCAATGCCCAATTTTTCCATAGCGACAAGCATAGCATCCATGTGGCCAGGGCTGTTGATAGCAGGGATAATTCCAATGCCTCTATCCTTAGCATACTGGATAAGTTCAGTAATTTCAGCTTGGTTCAAAGTAGTTCCATTAGGATCATCGTAGTAAGATTTTGTTCCTTCAATGATGGCATTTTTCACATCGTCACTAGCATAGGTCTTGCCGTTTGCAGTGATGGTCATATCATCTAGCAGGAAGCGAAGTCCGTCATTTCCAAGGAGGAGATGAAGGTCAGAGTATCCCAGTTCGCTGGCTTTATCTACGATACGTTTGAGTTGGTCTAGAGTGAAGTATTTACGTCCGGCATCGATTGAGATAACCTTGTTTTTAGCTAGTTTTTCAACTTCGCGTTTTGCTTCTTCTTCTTTTTGAGCTTCTGGTGTGAAGGTTAAGTTGCTAACGGCTTCTTGGAGTTTTGCAATCGCTTGGTCAATGCTATCTTGTTGAGCGCGACTAAGGTTGCTATCGAGAGAACGGATGGCTTTTTCAGCTTCTTTAACGGCAGCAATACTTTCTTCTGTGTAGCGAGTAAGGTCTGTTGGAACTTCTTTCAGAGCTTGTTCAGCAGACTCGTAATCAGCAGCGAAGTATTCAGCGTTAGAGTTTGCGAATTGACGCATAAGCTTGAAGAGACGAGATGGAGAGTAGCGTGCAGATGGAGTATCAGCCCAAGCCGCTACCATACCACCGATAATAGGAACGTCAGCTCCTTCAGTTTTTGGAACAGAAGTAATCGGTGTACTCTTAATACCGTTCAATCCTTGATCGAGGTTGTACCAACCTTGCCCGTCAGCATTACGGCCGAGAACGTAGTACCATGCATCGTTAGTATTGAGGATTTCGTGTCCTTTTTCAGCTAGTAATTTAGAAGAAGCGACATCGTAACCGCCCCAGCCACCAGTCCACATAGAGACGATGATGTCCTTGTCAAAGGTACCAAAACTTGTATCGCTATTATAGTAGATACCGTCGTTGAAGGCCATAGGTTTTAGACCGTGAGATTTGACGATACGAGCTAGGTCATTAGCATAGGCGATGAATTTGTCATAGCCCTTGTCTGGGAATCCATCTTCTGGATACCATTTATAGGCTTGAAGAACGCTCCATCCTTTAGCATCCGTAGCATCATTAGCGTACTCATCCAAACCGATGTTGAAGATTTCAGACTTACCAGCAAAGTAGCCTGCATACTTATCAATTAAAGCTTTTGTGAAGGCAACAGCTTTTTCATTGTCAAGGTCGACAGTACGTGCTGATTCTTTACCAAAATAGTTAAAGTTAGGCTTTTCAATACCCAATTCTTTCATGGCATTGAGTATAGCATCCATGTGACCAGGACTGTTAACTGTTGGGATAAGGCCGATACCTTTATCTTTAGCATAGTTAATCAAATCGGTCATTTGGCTTTCAGTTAGATGATTACCGTTTGGATCGTTGTAGTAGGCGTTTGTTCCGTTTTCAACAGCGCGTTTGACATCGTCGCTCGCATAGGTCTTGTCCCCTACAGTTAGAGACATATCATCAAGCATAAAGCGCAAGCCGTCATTTCCGACTAGGAGATGAAGATCAGTGTAACCATAGTGTTTAGCTTTGTCGATGATTTCTTTCAATTGTTCAGGAGAGAAGTATTTACGCCCTGCATCGATTGAAACGATTTTCTTTTTAGCTAGTTTTTCATTGACTTGAGCTGCTTTCTCTGTAGTGACTACAGGAGCTTCAACTTTAGCAACTTCTTTGTTTTCTGCCTTTTCTGGTTCTGGCTGCTTAGCTTCTTCAGTTACTTCTGGTTTTGCTGGAGTTTCTTCGGTTGTAACAGTCTTTTCTACGATAGGAGCAGGAGTAGCTTCAACTTTTGGTGCTTCAGTGTTTGTTACAGGTGTCACTGGAGCTGCAGGAGCTACGGCTTCTGGTGTAGGACTAGTTTCAAGTTTTTCTTCGCTGGCCTGTGGAGACGATTCTCCTGCGGCTTGGATAGTAGGTTGATTCTCTGTTGTAGTAGGTACGACTCCATCAGCGGCAACAGCTTGTGCATGAAAGGCAAAGCCGATCAAGACAGAAGCTGCTCCGATTGCGTATTTACGAATAGAGAAACGCTGTTTATTTTCTGGTTTCATTAAATAACCTCCTAATTTATTATTTTGGTAGCGTTTTCACAAACTGATTCCATTGTATTATCTGAATCTAGTAAAGTCAAGTATTTTAATAAAATACCTATAAAAAATATAAGAAGTTATTTAATTTGAACTGATTTTAATTTTTACTCTGTTTTTAGTAAAATTTCTCCAAATTATAGTTTAAAGTCATTTGATATTTCCTACTAAAAGCTGGCGTGCTATAATAAAAAATAGAAAAGCCTGAAACAATTGTCTCAGACTTTTTAATGTTTAGTGATCGCGATCACATGAGATAAATTTAATCTTATAGAAATCAGAACGTTTGTAAGTTTCAATGTATTCCAACACTTGGCCGGTTGACTCAAGTTTCGTTGTCTTGGTTTGGAGAACAGTTGGGAATTGAGCGTCGATTCCTAGGATAGAAGCAGCATGTTCTGGAGTTGGAAATACAATTTCATTGATTTCTTCAAAATGCTCGTCATTCATGTGAATGTGGTAGTCCAATTTGAAACGATTATAGATAGAACTATAGTATTCAAGATTTGGATAGTTTGCATTGATGTATTGTTCAGGGATATAAGATGTGTGGTAGATATAAGTAACACCGTTAGATTCACGGATACGTTCGATTTTGTAATAAAATTGATCGCCACGCAAACCCAATTTTTCTAAGTAGTTAAGATCGTTACCACGTTCAATAGAAAGAACAGTGACTTTATCATCTTTTGTTTCGAAAATTTCTACATCAGAAAATTCTACGAGTTTGTGCTTGCGAGCGCGAGCCACAAAGGTTCCTTTTCCTTGTTGGCGGACAATATAACCGTCTTTAGCAAGGTCGTTTAAGGCGCGAACAACAGTGATTGAACTTACGTCATACATTGCAATCAATTCTGCTTCAGTGTAGAACTTGTCGCCACTTGCAAATTGACCTGAAATGATTTTGTTTTTTAATTCATCTTTGATATATTGATACTTTGGAATTGCCATATTTTCACCTCATTTTTTCCTTCTCCATCTTCGATTTTATCATAAATGGTTTGGAAATGATAGTAAATAATGTAAAAAAAATAAAATAATAGGCTAAGTGATTGACTTACATATTATTTGAGGTTATAAACTTATATATTTATGCTATCTGGATCGAGAATATTTAAGAAAAAAATTTTTTTACAAGAATTTTAGAAAACAATTCAGTAAAAAAAAAGAAAAATTTTAAATAATTTTCGAAAAATCTATTGACAAGATGGATTCATTAGTTTATCATTTAATATAACAACAAATGAAAGCGCAAACGAAAAGTATGAGGTGGTAAAATGACAAGGTTTAAAATTGAGGATGATTTTTACCTAGATGGGAAACCATTCAAAATTTTATCGGGTGCCATTCATTATTTTAGAATTCCTGAAGAAGACTGGTATCATTCATTGTACAATCTCAAGGCTTTAGGTTTTAACACTGTTGAAACCTATGTCGCTTGGAATTTACATGAACCAACTGAGGGAAACTTCAATTTTGAAGGCAATCTTAATATTGACAAATTTCTTCAGACAGCTCAGGACTTAGGCTTGTATGCTATTGTACGACCATCTCCTTTCATCTGTGCAGAGTGGGAGTTCGGTGGTTTACCAGCATGGCTTTTAAATAAAGACATGCGAATCCGTTCCTCTGATCCAGCCTTTGTTGAAATGGTAGGACGTTACTACGATCATTTACTTCCACGTCTTGTTTCAAGATTGTTGGAAAATGGTGGTAACATCCTCATGATGCAGGTTGAAAATGAGTACGGTTCCTATGGTGAAGACAAGACATACTTGCGTGAGATTCGCCGATTGATGGAAGAACGTTCAGTGACTTGTCCGCTCTTTACATCTGATGGTCCATGGCGAGCAACTCTGAAAGCTGGTACCTTGATTGAAGATGATATCTTTGTAACAGGGAACTTTGGTTCAAAAGCTAACTTTAACTTCTCGCAAATGCAAGAGTTCTTTGATGAGTATGGCAAGAAATGGCCACTCATGTGTATGGAATTCTGGGATGGATGGTTTAACCGATGGAAAGAACCAGTCATCACGCGTGAGCCAGAGGAGTTAGCAGAAGCCGTACATGAGGTACTAGAGCAAGGCTCTATCAACCTTTACATGTTCCACGGTGGAACCAACTTTGGTTTTATGAATGGTTGTTCAGCTCGAGGAACTATTGATTTACCACAAGTAACATCTTATGATTATGACGCTCTCCTTAATGAAGCTGGCAATCCAACTGCTAAATACATGGCAGTTAAGGAAATGATGGCGACTTATTATCCTGAGTATCCACAATTAGAACCGCTTTACAAAGAAAGCATGGAAGTTGAAAACATTCCACTGGTTGAGAAAGTTTCTCTATTTGAAACCTTAGATAGTTTAACAAGTCCAACTGAAAGTCTCTATCCTAAGAAAATGGAAGAGTTGGGACAAAGCTACGGCTACCTTCTCTATCGTACAGAAGCTAGTTGGGACGCAGAGGAAGAACGCATCCGCATCATTGATGGACGCGATAGAGCTCAGCTGTTCGTAGATGGGAAATGGGTCGCAACTCAGTACCAAACTGAAATTGGAGAAGATATCTTCTATCAAGGAGAAAAGAAAGCGCTCTCTCGTTTTGACATCCTTATTGAAAATATGGGGCGTGTCAATTACGGGCATAAGTTCCTAGCAGATACACAACGAAAAGGGATTCGTACAGGTGTCTGCAAAGACCTACACTTTATGCTGAATTGGGAACACTATCCGCTTCCACTAGATAATCCTGAAAAGATTGATTTCTCAAAAGGATGGACAGAAGGGCAACCTGCCTTTTACGCCTATGATTTTGAAGTTGAGGTGCCAAAGGATACCTACTTAGACTTATCTGAGTTTGGTAAAGGGATTGCCTATGTCAATGGCCGTAATCTAGGACGTTTCTGGAATGTTGGTCCAACCTTATCGCTTTATATTCCGCACAGCTATCTCAAGGAAGGTGCTAACCGCATCATTATCTTTGAAACTGAAGGGGATTATAAAGATCACATACATTTAACTCGTAAACCTACACTAAAATATATAAAGGGGGAAAATTTATGACAATTGTAGGATGCCGTATCGATGGACGTTTGATCCACGGACAAGTAGCAAACCTTTGGTCTGCTAAACTTAATGTTTCACGTATCATGGTCGTTGACAATGAAGTTGTTAACAACGATGTTGAAAAGAGCGGATTGAAACTTGCAACACCACCAGGTGTGAAATTGAGTATTTTGCCAATTGAGAAAGCTGCAGCCAATATCCTTGCTGGTAAATACGATAGCCAACGTCTTTTGATTGTAGCACGCAAACCTGACCGTTTCCTCGGTTTGGTTGAAGCAGGCGTGCCACTTGAAACTGTCAATGTCGGCAACATGTCTCAAACACCAGAAACACGTTCTATCACACGTTCAATCAACGTTGTAGATAAAGACGTAGAAGATTTCCACAAATTGGCGGAAAAAGGTGTTAAACTTACTGCTCAAATGGTTCCAAATGATCCAGTTTCAGACTTTTTGAGCTTATTAAAATAGGAAAAAATTTTTAGGAGGTCATTGTTATGATACAATGGTGGCAAATTTTACTTCTCACTTTGTACTCAGCTTATCAAATCTGTGATGAGTTGACGATCGTTTCTTCTGCAGGTTCCCCTGTATTCGCTGGTTTCATTACTGGTTTGATCATGGGAGATTTGACAACTGGTTTGCTTATCGGTGGTAACTTGCAGTTGTTCGTACTTGGGGTAGGTACCTTTGGTGGTGCTTCTCGTATTGACGCAACTTCTGGTGCGGTTCTTGCGACTGCTTTCTCAGTTTCACAAGGAATTGACGCACCTCTTGCAATCACAACAATTGCGGTTCCGGTAGCGGCACTTTTAACTTACTTCGACGTACTTGGTCGTATGACTACTACATTCTTCGCACACCGTATTGATGCTGCGATCGAACGCTTTGACTACAAAGGAATCGAACGTAACTACCTTCTTGGTGCGCTTCCTTGGGCTCTTTCTCGTGCCCTTCCAGTCTTCTTCGCTCTTGCCTTTGGTGGTGCCTTTGTACAATCAGTAGTAGACTTAGTTGAATCCTACAAATGGATTGCAGACGGTTTGACTCTTGCAGGTCGTATGCTTCCAGGTCTTGGATTCGCTATCTTGCTTCGTTACCTTCCAGTTAAACGTAACCTTCACTACCTTGCTATGGGATTCGGTTTGACAGCTATGTTGACTGTACTTTACTCATACGTAACAGGTCTTGGTGGAGCAGTTGCTGGTATCATTGGTACTCTTCCTGCTGACGTTGCTGAAAAAATTGGCTTTGCCAACAACTTCAAAGGTTTGTCTATGATCGGTATCTCTATCGTAGGTATCTTCCTTGCAGTTGTTCACTTCAAGAACAGCCAAAAAGTTGCTGTAGCAGCACCTTCTACACCATCAGAAAGTGGGGAAATTGAAGATGACGAATTCTAATTACAAATTAACAAAAGAAGATTTTAATCAAATTAACAAACGTAGCTTGTTCACTTTCCAATTGGGATGGAACTACGAACGTATGCAAGCATCAGGTTACCTTTACATGATCTTGCCACAATTGCGTAAAATGTATGGAGATGGAACTCCTGAGTTGAAAGAAATGATGAAAGTTCATACTCAATTCTTCAACACTTCACCATTCTTCCACACAATCATCGCTGGTTTTGACCTTGCTATGGAAGAAAAAGATGGCGTTGGTTCAAAAGATGCGGTTAACGGTATCAAGACTGGTTTGATGGGACCATTCGCTCCTCTTGGAGATACTATCTTTGGTTCACTTGTACCTGCTATCATGGGATCTATCGCTGCAACAATGGCTATCGCTGGTCAACCTTGGGGTATCTTCCTTTGGATCGCAGTTGCAGTAGCGTATGACATCTTCCGTTGGAAACAGTTGGAATTTGCATACAAAGAAGGGGTTAACCTTATCAACAACATGCAAAGCACTTTGACAGCTTTGATTGAAGCTGCATCTGTACTTGGTGTATTCATGATGGGTGCTCTTGTAGCAACAATGATCAACTTTGAAATTTCATACAAATTGCCAATCGGTGAAAAGATGATTGACTTCCAAGACATCTTGAACTCAATCTTCCCACGCTTGCTTCCAGCAATCTTCACTGCCTTTATCTTCTGGTTGCTTGGTAAGAAAGGTATGAACTCTACAAAAGCTATCGGTATCATTATCGTGCTTGCCTTGGCTCTTTCTGCCTTTGGTAAATTTGCACTTGGAATGGGCGCATAATTTATGACTAAATCATTGATTTTAGTGAGCCATGGACGTTTCTGTGAAGAACTTAAAGGTAGCACAGAAATGATTATGGGTCCACAAGACAACATTCATGCGGTAGCTCTTCTTCCAGAAGATGGACCAGAAGATTTCACTGCGAAATTTGAAGCTGCTGTCGAAGGTTTGGATGATTTCCTAGTCTTTGCTGACCTCCTTGGTGGAACACCATGTAATGTGGTGAGCCGTCTGATTATGGAAGGTCGTGACATCGAACTTTACGCAGGAATGAATCTTCCAATGGTTATTGAGTTTATCAATGCGAGCCTAACCGGCACTGATGCAGATTATAAGAGTCGTGCTTCAGAAAGCATTGTCAAAGTTAATGATTTATTGGCTGGTTTCGACGATGACGATGAAGATGAATAAGGTGTAATAACAGAAATACTGTTTGAACACATTTCATAGAATATAAATGGGAATGGGGCTTACTCCCATTCCCATATTTTAGATAAAAAACAATATAATAATAGATTAGAGGAACTCAATGCTAGATTATACAAAAGAAGATTTGCTTGAGTTGGGAGCAGAGATCACCACACGTGAAATTTACCAACAACCAGATGTTTGGAAAGAGGCTTTTGAATCCTATCAAGCCCGCCGTGACGAAATTGCAGCCTTTTTGCAAGGAATTGCAGATAAGCATGACTATATCAAAGTAATCCTAACTGGTGCTGGAACTTCTGCTTATGTAGGTGACACCTTAGTTCCATACTTCAAGGAAGTTTATGATGAACGTAAATGGAATTTTAATGCTATTGCGACAACAGATATTGTTGCCAATCCACAAACCTATTTGAAAAAAGATGTAGCGACTGTTTTGGTATCATTCGCTCGTAGCGGGAACTCACCTGAGAGTGTGGCAACAGTTGACTTGGCTAAGGCTTTGGTTGATGAACTTTATCAAGTAACAATCACATGTGCGGCTGAAGGGAAATTGGCTCTCCAAGCGCATGGTGATGACCGCAACCTCTTGTTGCTACAACCAGCTGCGTCTAACGATGCTGGCTTTGCTATGACTTCAAGCTTCACTTCAATGATGTTGACAGCACTTTTGGTATTTGATCCTACAGAATTTGCTGTTAAAGCTGAACGTTTTGCAGTGCTATCTAGTTTAGCTCGTAAAGTCCTTGATAATGTGGCAGATGTCAAAGAGTTGGTAGACCTAGACTTTAACCGAGTGATTTACCTAGGTGCAGGCCCATTCTTCGGACTTGCTCACGAAGCCCAGCTTAAAATTTTGGAATTGACTGCTGGTCAGGTTGCGACTATGTATGAAAGCCCAGTTGGCTTCCGTCACGGTCCAAAATCTCTTATCAACGAAGATACTGTCGTTTTGGTATTTGGTACGACAACAGACTATACTCGTAAGTACGACTTGGACTTGGTTCGTGAAGTTGCAGGTGACAAAATTGCTCGTCGTGTTGTTCTCTTGAGCGATCAAGCATTTGGACTTGAAAATGTTAAGGAAGTAGCACTTGGATGCGGTGGGGTTTTAAATGACGTTTACCGTGTCTTCCCTTATATTGTTTACGGTCAATTATTTGCTCTTTTGACTTCGCTTAAAGTTGGAAATAGACCAGATACACCATCGCCTACAGGTACAGTTAACCGTGTCGTTCAAGGTGTCATTATTCACGAATTTGAGAAATAAGGAAGAATCTATGAGTAAATTAACATTAAGCCTAAATAAACTTGCTTGCTTGCAAAAACTCTCAGACGAAAATGGTATCATCTCAGCTCTTGCTTTTGACCAACGCGGTGCTTTGAAACGTCTCATGGCTCAATACCAAACAGAGGAGCCAACAGTAGCTCAAATGGAAGAACTTAAAGTCTTGGTAGCGGATGAATTGACTAAATACGCTTCATCAATGCTTCTTGACCCTGAGTATGGACTTCCTGCTACAAAAGCACTTGCTCCAAATGCAGGTCTTCTCCTTGCTTATGAAAAAACTGGATACGATACTACAAGCACTAAACGTTTGCCTGACTGCTTGGATGTTTGGTCTGCAAAACGTATCAAGGAACAAGGTGCAGATGCTGTTAAGTTCTTGCTTTACTATGACGTAGATAGCTCAAATGAATTGAACCAAGAAAAACAAGCCTACATTGAACGTATTGGTTCTGAGTGTGTGGCAGAGGATATTCCATTCTTCCTTGAAATCTTGGCTTACGACGAAAAGATTGCTGACGCAGGTTCTGCAGAATACGCTAAAGTAAAACCACACAAGGTTATCGGGGCTATGAAGGTCTTCTCAGACCCACGTTTCAACATCGATGTCTTAAAAGTGGAAGTTCCAGTTAACGTGAAATACGTTGAAGGATTTGGCGATGGAGAAATCGTTCATACTCGCGAAGAAGCAGCAGCCTTCTTCAAAGCTCAAGACGAAGCTACGAACTTGCCATACATCTACTTGAGTGCAGGTGTATCAGCTAAGCTTTTCCAAGAAACTCTTGTCTTTGCCCACGAATCAGGTGCAAACTTCAACGGTGTTCTTTGCGGACGCGCAACATGGGCTGGATCAGTTGAAGCTTACATCAAAGACGGTGAAGCAGCAGCTCGCGAATGGCTTCGTACAACTGGATTTGAAAACATTGATGAACTTAACAAGGTTCTTCAAACAACAGCTACTTCATGGACTGAACGTGTAGAAGCATAGATCAGAAATAGAAGAAACGACTTTTGTTAATAAAATATCTATGGTTTCTTGACAAAGGTGTTTGTAAATCATACAATAAAACCATAGAGAGTGAATGCGCTTTCTATGGTTTGTTTGCTTAATTGAATTAGAAAAAGGAGAGAAGGATGAAAGCATACACAGAACGTGTATTTGGGAAAGTTGATGGCAAGGATGTCCTCGCTTACCGTTTTGAAACGGAGGCAGGATACCAACTGGAAATCATGACTTATGGAGCAACAATTTTACGCTATGTAACTCCAGATAAGGCTGGCAATTTTGCCAATGTTATCCTAGGTTTTGACGATTTCGAAAGCTATGTGGGCAATAGCCCTAAACATGGAGCAAGTGTAGGTCCAGTTGCGGGTCGTATCACAGGTGCGACATTTGAACTCAATGGGAAAACCTATGAACTCGAAGTCAACAATGCTAGCAACTGTAACCACAGTGGCTCAACTGGTTGGGATTCTAGCTTGTTTGAGCTAGTCGAAGTGAATGATCATGGTTTGACTCTTTACACAGAAAGAGCAGACGGGACTGGAGGTTTCCCTGGAAATCTTAAGATCTGGATTAGCTACAACTTGGAAGAAAATGGTGCCTACGAAGTTAGCTACAAGGTGACGACAGACCAGGATACCTTGGTCAATCCAACCAACCATAGCTATTTTAACCTGTCAGGCGATTTCACTCAGACAGTTGACCGCCATGTCTTCCAATTGAATACAGAGGGTATCTATCCAATCGCTCCTGACGGTGTCCCAGCTAAAACTCCAGATGCTAACCGTGATGTGGTCAAGCATATCTACAATGGTGCTTTGTTGAAAGATATCTTTGCAGAAGAAGATGAGCAAATCCAACTCGTATCTGGTTTGGACCATCCATTTGCTCTTCCTGCAGGACATGACAATGCTGGATTCCTCTATGACCAAGGTTCAGGTCGCTTCTTGCTCTTCAAGACTGAGGCTCCTTGCTTTGTGGTCTACACAGCAAACTTTGTGGATGAGAGTGTCATCATCGCAGGTCAGCCAATGATTCAGCACAATGGAATTGCTCTTGAGGCGCAAGCTTTACCAGATGCTATTCATAGTGATCTTAAAGATCAAGTCATTCTTAAATCAGGTGAAACTTTCACCAGCAAAACTCGTTATGAGCTTGTTGTGAAATAATGATTGTTTTCTGAGTAAACCTAGACTTTAACCGTTAGTTATTTACTAGCTGTTAGAATCTAGGTTTTTTGATTTTTGAAAAATAAGGAAATAATCTAAAGTTTAGAAGATAATTCTATATATCAAATATTCTTACTGAATAAAGATGATTGACTTATATTGATAGTTGAATGCTACAATAATATCTAATAGATATATTTATATGATAGCTCTTTTGCTAAAAATAAGGTATAATTAAAATGGAATAAATCTAGGCTTTTGACTAAAAAATACTAGATTTTTATAAAGATTTTTTGGAAAAAAACTCTCTATAGAAGATTCGTGTTCTTGGTCAAAGTTATAAGGGGAAGATTAGCAATGGTATCAGTATCTGGAAAATTCTGTATATTTTTACATAAAAATAAGCAACATCAGCGCTTTTTTCAACTGTTACCCGATGGTCAAATCAAGGATATTGGTGGAACCGGTCAGAGGAGTTGACTACTGAGAGGCTGGATAAAATCATGAGTAAAGATATCTCAGCTTTCATCAGAGAATTTTTCCGCAAACTATAGAAAGCTAGTAGTGAATTGGGAACCCTACTGAAGAACCGTTTTTCATAACTTTGGAAAAGTATAAAGAGAAATATAAAAATGACAGAAAAATTAGTATAATTGTATCAGTTTACAACGTTGAAAACTACTTACGACAATGTCTAGATAGTATTCTCAATCAAACCTATCAAGATCTAGGGAAAAACTGTGCTGCCCTTAGATATTGTAGCCCATCAAGCAGAACTCTTTGATAAAGTAATCGCCCATGAAGAACCTCAAAAATGGTAGATGAAATTCGACAGATTTTATTAGTTAATAGAAAAAGAAAATAAACGTTAGATAAAAGGGATTGAAAAATGAAGAAAGCAATCGTACTTGGAGCAGATAATGGATATATGGATAAGGTGGAAACTACTATCAAGTCTGTTTGTGCTTATAACGATAATATAAAATTTTATGTTTTTAATGACGATCTACCTTCGGAATGGTTTCGTATTATGAATCAGCGATTGAAAGCTATTCATTCAGAAATTGTAAATGTAAAGATTTCTAATAATCATCTCCGAAAATATCATTTACCAACGGCGCATTTATCATACGCAGCTTATTTTCGCTTTTTTATTCCAGACATACTGAAGGAAGATAAGGTTTTATATCTTGATTCGGATATTATTGTCAATGGAGATTTAACACCCCTTTTTGCAATAGATCTAGGTGATAGCCCAGTCGCAGCAGTTAGAGATGAATTGCAGCAAACAAATTTCAATTCAGGCGTTTTATTGATAAATAATGCCCATTGGAGAGAGCATGCGATTTCAACAAAATTGTTTGAATTAGCAGATCAGTACCATGAAGTTGAGTTTGGTGATCAAGGAATTTTAAACCGATTTTTTGTAGGGCAATGGAAAGAGCTAGACGTCAATTACAATTTTATGGTTGGAATGGATACTATTGCGACACGTTTTCAAAAAGATGAATGGTATGTAAAAGCGAATCAATATGAATCAGAGGTTTCTGTTATTCATTATACAGACGAAAAACCATGGTCAGCTGTATATAATAATCGCTTGGGAGATAAGTGGTGGTTCTTCTATGCTTTAGATTGGTCAGATATTATCTTACGGAAAGAGATTATCAAACATGGTTTAGATGAGCTTACAGAAAAAGAAAAATATCATACTGCAATCTTTACAAATGCTTGCGAGATGGAGCACTTGGAGTTTTTGATAAAAGCACTACCTGAGGTTCATTTTCATATTTTGGCTCATACAACTTTTGCCTCCCAAGTGGTCGATTTACAACGATATTTAAATGTGTCCATTTATCCACAGTTCAATCCTTATAATTTTGAAAATGTTCTTAGCAAAATCGATTTTTATTTGGATATCAATCATTTTAACGAAATTATGAATATCACTCAGGAGATTCATAAATTAGGGAAACCGATCTTTGCTTTTGATAATACTAGTAAGGACCAAATAGGAGGAAGTCAGATTTTTTCTTCACAAACTCCTGAAGCGATGGTAGTGGCGATTAAAGCTTACCTCAATTCGTTAGATAAATGAGAAAGTTTTAGTAGATAATCTAATCATTCGCTAGTTCACTTCTTTTATGGAGTCTATGCTTTGATGCTTGTGATTAGAGTTTAGTTTGGAGTTAAAGAATGCTTTACACTTTTAATCTTATGGTGGGTTTAGAACCAAATGGTGTAGATGTTGCTCAAGCATATCGTGGGAAGGTTTTTCGCGACTTGGACCTTCCTGCCAGTTTTGTTTTTACACAGGTCCCTCCTCGCTTTAAATGGGACTATTACCTTTCTTTGGGTCATCTTGAGGAAGAAATCCTATTAGCACATATGTTGTTGACAGATCAGCGTGATATGAGCTTGGGGATCCGTATAGATGATATGAAGCAGCTCTTACACCTGACTACTGAATATAAGGAAAATAATTGTGAATTGATTTTTCAAGAACAAGATGGTGTGACTACCATTCTACATAAAAACAGTCTAAAACCGGATTATGTGGATTATGTAGATTATTATGTATTTGGTCGTTTACTTCGTAGAGAACATTATGGTAAGAAAAAGTTGTTCACAGAATTTTTTACAGCAGTGGATGCTGGATTTGGTCTAGAAGCTAGAGTTGTTCGCCGACTGTTTCATAATAGAGATGGTTCCATAGCCTTTGAAGAGATTAAGAAAGAACCAGGTGAGGATACTGAAGCAGTTTATCGGTGTGGATCGGAGTGGTTCTATAGTGAGTCTGAATTTTTAGAGCGAGCCTTATCAGAGTTGCAGTTTAGTAAAGAGGATCATGTATTTATTGATCGTCTAGAGAATGTTCCCTTCACATCACCTATTTTACGTTTAAAAGGAGAAGCAAGATTATCCTGTGTTGTGCACTCTATTCATTATTGGGGAGATCAGATCAATTCTGAATACTATCACCTTTTTCAATATGCCGAGGAATTTGATGATATTTTAGTATCAACGCAATCACAGAAGGATGAATTGGAAAAACATTTAGCATTACTAGGGAAAACTGGTCAAGTTCGCGTTCTTCCAGTAGCTGCCCTAGAACAGTTGCAATTAGCTGATGAACGAAAACCTTATTCTGTGATGATTGCCGCGCGGTTTGAACGCCGAAAACGGTTAGACTTAGCAATCAAAGCCATCGTTGCTTTTCATGAAATTTTTCCAGACGTCAACTTAGATATCTATGGGCAAGGGATGCTATGGCAGGATATTGAAGCAGAGATTGCCAATCTAGGAGCACAAAATTATATCCATCTTAAGGGGCATCAGACAATTTCAAACCGTTTCAAAGAGTATGAACTTTACCTGGCTACCTCGGAATGGGAAACTTTTGGTATAACTTTGTTAGAAGCAATTGGTTCTGGACAAGCTCTTGTTGGTCTAGATGTACCTTATGGAAATCAGACCTTTATTCAGGAGGGTAAAAATGGTTATTTAGTTCCTTTTGATGCTCGTTCGGATGAGGAAATTGTGGTTGATTTAACAAAAGCTTTAGAGAAAGCCTTCAAACAGATCAAACAGTTCAGGGAAGGATCTTATTGCTTGGCTGAAGAATATTTATCAGACTGCATAACAAAACAATGGTATGAATTTTTGACTAGAGAATGGGAATAAAAAAGAAATGATGTATTATTATCTGACGAGGGAATGGTCTTCAGATGACGATCGCCTAAAAAAAGATTTAGAACTCATGGGGATGGATCTGAAACTATTAACGATTAACAATATTTTTACTAGTTTTTTTTCTAATCATGAAAATTCAAGTCCCTTACACATGACCCAACTTCCCTTACCTCGATTTTGGGAGATTCTTTCTTCAGGAGATATCATAGCGGAAGGAAATAAAAAAGGAAAGATTTTCTGTTATCCTCAGTGGCCACAAATGGTGGAAATAGTCGAATGGTATGATAACAAAGGTGTTTGTTGTGCAAGAGATCATTACGATTTATCGGGAACTTGTTTTCATAGAGAAATTTGGAGTGGTGGGAAAAAAGAGATAGACATTTATGGTCAGGAAAGTCAAGAACAACTCTATCTTTTTTCATCTCATGATCGTGCACTTTATCGAGAAGCAAACGGTCAGGAACAGGGGCTTCCTTCAATTGATGAAGCAAGAAAACTGGTTTTAGATAAACAATTATCTACAGGTGATTGCATAGTGTTATCAGATATAAACTTGCTTAGGGAAATGCCTAACCTCTCATCTAATCAGTTAGTATTTTATATGAGAGAAGAGTTTTCCACGGAAGATATTTCGTATCTAAAAGAGCGTTGTGGGAAACTACTGACCCGAGATTTGAAATTTAAGACAGATAATATGAATCCTCCCCTGATTTATCTGCCAACGTTTCTTGGCGCCTTTAGGGAGTTTCGTCCGCATATTTTGATTTTGACAGATACGCAAGAACTAGAACAAATTGAAGTGCTTGTATCTGCCCTACCGAATTTTGAATTTCATATTGCTGCTTTAACAGTAATGGGAGGACGTTTATTAGAGCTGGATTGTCATGCAAATGTTCATCTCTACCCAGGCCTGTCTAGAGAGATATATGAAAAACTTTTACTAACGTGTAGGATTTATCTGGATATTTCTCATGCGCAGGAAATACTTGATGGTAGCCGTACAGCTCTTGAAAATGGTATGATCCTTTATGCTTTTAAGGAAACGTGCCACCAACCAGAGTTTTATGCTACTGACCATGTGTTTCCAAGGGATGGTGTAGCAGAGATGATTGACAAATTATCCCAACTTGCAAATCCAGAAAAATATCAATCTGCTTATGATAAACAAAAGATGAATCCGTACTTAGCGATCAGGGAAGAGTTGAAGTTACTTTTTTAAATGATGGATAAATAAGAGAAGTATCGTGAAAGCTTTAGAGTAGATCTTCCTAGATAAAGATATCAATAACTATATAGCGTTTAGCTTAGTATTTCACTTGCTGACAATTTGTATTTCAATCATCAACTTAGTATGGAGAAATGTAATCAAGAGTTTGTGGCTAAGAGGATATGATTGTATCGATTCAGAAATATTTGAAGAAACTAGACTAAAAATTGAGTAAAGAAAGAAATAAAAATAGAAAAAATAAGTGTTATCGTCCCTGTTTATATGTCAGAGGCCTATCTTGAAAAATTTTTAGATAGCATTCTTCAACAAACTTATCAAAATCTTGAAGTTATTTTAATCAATGATGGTTCAACTGACGGTTCAGCAGCTATTTGTCAACGATATAAAAATCAAGATGCGCGTGTTAAAGTATATCATAAGCCAAATGGAGGAGTTGCTTCCAGTCGCAATCGTGCCTTGGAAGCTGTGACAGGTGATTACATTGTCTTTGTGGATAATGATGATTGGCTAGAGTTAGACCATATCCAAAGTCTTTATGATTTATTGAGAAAAACGGATGCAGATATTGCAATTGGTAATTTTACTCAGTTTATTGAAGATCAGGGAAGTTTTTTAATTCATGTAGGTGCAGACAACTATTTTGAACAAGTGTACAACCCTTTTGATTGGTTCTATCATCAATATGACGGAAAGTATAATCTTAGTCAATGTTTTACTGTTCCGTGGGCAAAACTCTATAAAGCGGAGCTTTTCAAGGATATTGTCTATCCAACGGATCAGAAGGTAGAAGACGATTATACGACCTATAAGGTTTACCTTCAAGCAGATAAGATTGCCTATATGAATAAAGCCATTTATATTCATAGAAAACGCTCCACAAGTGTCACTAGAACAGTTAATCTTGCAGATGTTTATCCTTTAAAGAGTATTGAAGAGCGTCTGACTATTTTGAATCTGATTGGGGCACCTCAGCAGTTGTTGGATAAGGAAATTCAGGCTTATAAATGGCGATTATCCATTCATGAAGAAGAATCATTGAAACGTGGAGATATGGAAGCTTATCAACAGATTTTGGTGAAAAAAGCTATTGAGACCAAGCGTCGGTGAGAGCGATAGGATTTATAGACTAGTTGATTAAAGAAAAATACTTGGCACAACTTGTTGTGAAATAACAAAAATTCTCTGAAGTCATTTGATTTCAGAGAATTTTTTCTTATTCTTCATCTGGTGTGAGAATCATCGGAATGATGATTGGTTCACGTTCAGTGTTTTCGTAAAGGAATGGTCGAATGGCATTTACGATAGCGCCATTGACAGATTGGACGCTGGCATCCTTGTTTTTCAATGCGATACGAATAGCATTGAAAAGGATACGTTGGCTTTGGCGAATCAAGTCACCAGACTCTCTCATGTAGACAAATCCACGGCTGAGAATATCTGGTCCAGATAGGATCATCTGAGACTTGAAGTCAACGGTTGCGACAGCCAGTACAACACCATCTTCAGATAGATCGCGACGATCTTTAAGCACAGCTGCACCGATTTCACCGATACGATTACCATCGACGTAGATATCCTGAGCGTTGAAATGACCAGCGATACGGGCAGAATTTGCAGTAAGGGCAAGCACATCACCATTACTCATGATAAAGATATTGTCCTTCTCAACTCCAGTATCTACGGCAAGTCCAGCGTGGACTTTCTGCATGCGATATTCACCATGAACAGGCATGAAGTACTTTGGTTTGATGAGGCGGAGCATGAGTTTTTGCTCTTGCTGGCCACCGTGTCCAGATGTATGGATATTGTTAATCTTACCATGGATAACTTCAACACCAGCTTCAGAAATGATGTTAATCAATTTGTTGACGCTAGTGGTGTTTCCTGGAATTGGGCTAGATGAGAAGATAACCGTATCACCAGGTTGGAGTTGCACTTGACGGTGAGTTCCGTTAGCGATACGAGAGAGAGCTGCCATGGGTTCGCCCTGACTACCTGTACAGAGGATAAGAATCTCACCCGCAGGATAGTCTTTAATTTCATTTGGCTCGATGAAGGTTCCCTTAGGTGCCTTGATGTAACCAAGTTCAATCCCGTTGACAATGGCCTTTTCCATAGAGCGCCCAAATACTGCGATCTTACGCCCTGTTTTAACAGCAGCTTCCGTTGCTTGCTGGAGACGGAAGATATTTGAGGCAAAGGATGCAAAGATGATACGTCCTTCGATACCTTGGATGATCTTCATAATCGACTGGCCGACAACCTTTTCAGAGTTTGTAAAGGTTGGCACTTCAGCATTGGTCGAGTCAGAGAGTAAACAAAGTACTCCATCTTCACCTAAGGCTGCCATACGGTGCAAGTCTGCAGGTTCACCAACTGGTGTAAAGTCAAACTTGAAGTCACCTGTACAGACGATTTTCCCTTGAGGTGTATGGATGACGATTCCCAAAGGCTCTGGAATCGAGTGGGTTGTTCTAAAGAAAGTTGCTTTAAGATTTTTAAAGTTCAACTCCGTGTTGTGGTTGATTTCGTGAAGTGTAGCATTGCGCAAAAGTCCATGCTCTTCGAGTTTTCCACGGATTAAGGCAAGGGCCAGTGGACCAGCATAGATAGGGATGTTTGCTTGCTTGAGCAAGAAAGGAATCCCTCCGATATGGTCCTCGTGTCCGTGGGTAATCAAGAGAGCCTTGACGCGGTCGATATTTTCTACAATATAAGAGTAATCAGGGATAACGTAGTCGATACCAAGTAGGTCATCCTCAGGGAATTTAATCCCTGCATCAACGATGATGATTTCGTCTTGATATTCGATACCATATGTGTTTTTTCCGATTTCTCCTAGACCACCAATGGCAAAAACGCCGACTTCTTCTGGTTTAAGAGTGTAGGCCATATTAGAACTCCGTAATTTCGAATGCGCCAGTTTCTTTTTCGTAGTCTAGCAATTTGTCAGACAAGAGTTCGATATACTCGATGTTGTACTCTGGACGATTCTCTTCGACAAGCTGGCGAGCAGCGATACGTCCTTCAAGTTCTGAACTAGCATCGATGTCTAAGTATAGTGAGCGTGTTGTTTCACGACGTGGGCTACGGTCTTTTGTTTCTTGATAAAAAACTTTGTAAATCATATGTTTCCTTTCTGCTTTCAGGTCAGCTATATTCAAAAATGCTCAGTTTGAAGCTGGTTTGATTCCAGTTCATTTTTTGTCTTTATTGACCTTGATTCGTTACAATTATCTCAATTATAACATAAAAAGGGGAATTAGTAAAAGCAGGAAACATGAAAGTAAGGAGCTTGAAATGCGTTTCATTTTACCTTGTATAAGTATTTGAAGACATCAGATGCAAGTGCTATAATAAAGCTAGAAAAGAGATTTTTCTTGATTAAGGAGGACTAGCTATGCTTAATTTTGTGTTTCACCTATTTGGATGGAAATTATGCATATTGCTACAACTACTTGGGCTCCTTTTCGTTAGATGATGATTTTGAAATATTTGCCTTTAGAATTAGAGAAAGGAGGCTCTCTATGTTTCAACTAGCTATCACGATTCGTCTCTTGGTATTTGCTGTTTTTGTTGCCTGTGTTTACGGTGGCAATTTAGTATTTGTTCGGCTGGAACATAGAAAAACAGCTATACACTGGAAAATTCTCTTTGTAACACTGTATTCCATTTTCCTCCTTCTTGTAACCTATGTGGTCTGGCTTGTATTTTACTTTGGTTTGAATGCTTAAGTACTTGTCCTGTCTGTTTGGCAGGATATTTTTGTTTCAAAATAAAGAAAATTCCCATGTGTCGGCTTTTGTAGTATAATAGTAAACAGACAAAAAGATAGGAATGTGTTATGAAAGTATTAGCATTTGATACGTCTAGCAAGGCTCTTTCTCTTGCTATTTTAGAGGACAAGCAGCTTCTTGCCGAGACGACAATCAATATCAAAAAAAATCACAGTATTACCCTTATGCCAGCCATCGATTTTTTGATAGCTAGTCTAGATTTGACGCCCAAAGATTTGGATCGAATCGTTGTAGCAGAGGGGCCAGGTAGCTACACAGGTTTGCGAATTGCGGTAGCAACTGCCAAGACCTTGGCTCATACTCTAAAAATCGAGTTAGTTGGCATGTCAAGTCTTTTAGCTCTGGTACCGAGTCAACAGGAAGGTTTGGTTGTTCCTTTGATGGATGCGCGTCGTAACAATGTTTATGCAGGATTTTATGAAAATGCCCATTTGGTCTTTCCTGAAGCGCATTTGTCTTTTGCAGAAGTTTTGGAGCAAGTCAAAGATGCTGATCAGGTAACCTTTGTTGGAGAAGTTGGAGCCTTTGTAGATCAAATCCAAGAACAATTGCCACAAGCCAACTATCTAGAAACCTTACCAAACGCAGCGAATCTAGCCCTCTGGGCTTGGGACAAGGAAGCAGACTCCCTGCATAACTTTGTGCCGAATTACCTCAAGCGTGTCGAAGCTGAAGAAAATTGGCTTAAGAATCACACCGAGTCTGGCGAGTCTTACATTAAACGCCTATGATAGAAATCAAACGAATCCAACAGCAACCTGACTTGGCTCAAGCCATCTATGCTGTCATGGTAGATATATACCCAGTCAGTCCTTGGACTCTGGAACAAATCCAAGCAGACCTGTCCCAAGACCAGACTTGGTATGCTTTAGCCTACGTTGGGATAGAAGTGATTGGATTTTTAGCTGTTCAGGAAAATAACTTTGAAGCAGAAGTCCTGCAAATTGCTGTTAAAGGAGCCTATCAGGGTCAGGGAATTGCGTCAGCCTTATTTGCTCAATTACCGACAGATAAGGAGATTTTCCTCGAAGTCAGAAAGTCAAATCAACGAGCACAGGCATTTTACAAGAAAGAAAATATGGCAGTCATCGCTGAGCGAAAGGCCTATTACCATGATCCAGTCGAGGACGCCATTATCATGAAGAGAGAAATAGATGAAGGATAGATATATTTTAGCATTTGAGACATCTTGTGATGAGACTAGTGTTGCCGTATTGAAAAACGACGACGAGCTCTTGTCCAATGTCATTGCTAGTCAAATTGAGAGTCACAAACGTTTTGGTGGTGTAGTGCCAGAAGTGGCTAGTCGTCACCATGTTGAGGTTATTACAGCCTGTATTGAGGAGGCGCTGGCAGAAGCAGGGATTACAGAAGAAGATGTAACAGCTGTTGCGGTTACTTATGGACCAGGCTTGGTCGGAGCCTTGCTTGTTGGTTTGTCAGCTGCCAAGGCCTTTGCTTGGGCACATGGACTTCCGCTGATTCCCGTTAACCACATGGCTGGCCACCTCATGGCAGCTCAAAGTGTGGAGCCTTTGGAATTCCCCTTACTAGCTCTATTAGTCAGTGGTGGACACACAGAGTTGGTCTATGTTTCTGAGGCTGGTGATTATAAGATTGTTGGTGAAACTCGTGATGATGCGGTTGGTGAAGCCTATGACAAGGTCGGTCGTGTCATGGGCTTGACCTATCCAGCAGGTCGGGAGATTGACGAGTTAGCTCACCAAGGTCAGGATATTTATGATTTCCCTCGTGCCATGATTAAGGAAGACAATCTGGAGTTTTCATTCTCAGGTTTGAAGTCTGCTTTTATCAATCTTCACCACAATGCTGAGCAAAAGGGAGAAAGCTTGTCCAAGGAAGACCTATCTGCTTCTTTCCAAGCAGCAGTCATGGATATTCTCATGGCTAAAACCAAGAAAGCCTTAGAAAAATACCCTGTTAAAACCCTGGTTGTGGCTGGTGGTGTAGCTGCAAATAAAGGTCTTAGAGAACGTCTAGCAGCCGAAATTACCGATGTCAAAGTTATCATTCCAACTCTGCGACTTTGCGGAGACAATGCGGGAATGATTGCCTATGCTAGCGTCAGCGAGTGGAACAAAGAAAACTTTGCAGGCTTGGAGCTAAATGCCAAACCTAGCCTCGCTTTTGATACTATAGAATGAAAAGTCAGCTTGAAGCTGGCTTTTTTGCTAAAATATTTTATAATATGTTAAAAAAGTAAAAGTTTTTACGAATAGAATAGTAAAGGGAATTTTTAAAAGGGAGTTTGTCTATGATTGAAAAACAGGAATTAGGAGAATTTTACAAGGAATTACGCCTGGCGAGAAAGCTCAAGCAGTCAGATGTGGCTTGTGCAGGACTAACAGCCTCTCAGCGATCCAAGTTTGAACTAGGGCAGTCCATGCTGTCTGCGGATAAGTTGATCCTAGCGATCCAAGGGATAAATGTGACCTTTGATGAGTTTGGTCACAAGCTCAACAACTACCAAGAATCTCCACATATGAAATTTGGTAGAAGGCTTGTGGATCGCTTTGCCCATCAAGATATAGCTGGTTTAGAGCAACTCTTGGAGGAAGTCGAGCAAGAACAGATGGCGCAGACCTATCGTCGCTTGAATGCCATCGTGATTAAAGATGCTATCCATTCACTAGATAAAAGCTACCCACTAGCAGAGGAGGATAGTGAGTTTTTAACCACCTATCTCTATGCTATCGAGTCTTGGACCTGGTTTGAACTCTATATCTTTTGCAATACTATGCTTTTTTAAGCAATCAAGATCTGATCTTTTTATCAACCTCTTTACTCGAAAAATCCAAGGAATTTAAAGAATTGGCACACAATAGACTGTATATGAAAAGTTGCTTTCTAAATATCATCTCAGAGCTCATGGAGCGCAAACTTTTCTCTTACATCCCAATCTTTGAAGCCGAGTTGGAGAGCATACTTCGCCCGTACGATGTTTTTGAGAAATTACTGTGGCAGTTTTTAAAGAAAATGAGTGTTTTCCTTCAGACCAAGGGAAGCAATCAAAAAGAGATTGAACACTTTATCCAATCTCTGCAAATATTAGAAAATCCACAATTAACAGCCCTTTTTGAACTACGCTTACAGCAGTATAAAGCACTTATCGATTAGTTAGAAATCGCAAATGTGAAATTCCTACCAGAAAAAATGTCAAATATGCGATTTTTTAAAATATGGAATTTTTCGTGTTATACTGTCTTCATTCCATAGTATAGGAGAAAATAGAATGAAAAAGATCATCTCACGCTACTACTTTTTTGTAGCCATTCTACTTGTTATTGTTTACCAGTACTTCAGTGGTCTGGTTTTAAACAACGATTTTACTGCTGGTCTATCTAAATTTGGCTATTATTTTTCGGATATGATGTTGAATTTTCTTGTGGTTCTACTTGTTTTTATTTTTATGGTAGGGTCAGGAAAATGGCAACAAATCAACAGTAGAAAATTTAAAGGGTCCTATCTTTTTTATTCCTTTTTAGCTTTTCTTGCTTTATTTATTTGGAATTTTATCAAATTTTTCCTATTCCCACCTACCCAAAATGGACTTGCTTACCAACTCGCTGCTCCGACTTTTACAGGCGCTACGGCATTTTTGATGTATTTTTTCTATCCTGTGATTGCAGGTCCCATTTTTGAAGAGATGATTTATCGTGGATTGGTGATGACCGCTTTGGAAAAATGGAAAAAATGGGGACTGGACGTGCTTGGTTCTGCTGCTTTATTTGGAATTCTGCATATTAGTGATTATGGTTGGGTCTTGACAGACTTTTTCGTATATATGGGTGGCGGTATCATATTTGCGGTCTTGTTTAGAGTGACAAAGTCTATTTATTGGCCTATTGGACTGCATATAGTCTATAACGGTATCGGGCATATACTTCCTTTGTTATTTTAGAGGATTTTGAGAATCATAAATCAAGGGATGAGTCCTCATCGTGGTGCTTTTTCTTGGGCTGGAGAAATAGTAGAAGGATTGTTTAGTCGTCGTAGAAGATAGGATACTATAGGAGTTGATTTAATGAAGAAAATGAAAGAAATGAAATTTCATCTAGTAACCGGCTTGTTGATTTTGACTAATTACCTCATTTTTAATGTCATACCAGACTTAGATTTTACTGGTGCTTTGTCTGATGAGATTTACTATGTATTTCAGGTTTTACTGGTATTTATTCTGGGAACTGTAGCTACAATTATTTTTGTCAAAAGTGAACATTGGAAAGAATGTGGTCGATTCCAGTTTCGTTGGCCTTACCTAGGTGTTTTCTTTCTTTCTTTTTTCTTATTATTCGTGTGGGTAAATCTAGCAACTCGTATCTTTCCTCGTTCGCAAAATGGAAGTACGGTAGTGGAAGTAGCCACTAGTTTAACAGGAATTAGCTATTTTATTACGCGGATAGTTTATACTTGCATTATCGCACCTGTAGCAGAAGAGGTTGTTTGTCGTGGTTTTGTGATGACAAGCTTGTCTAAATTCAAAAACTACTATATCGATGTTCTTGTTTCTGCTGCGATATTTGGTGCTATGCATGTTTTACAGCATGGTTGGATAACGACAGATTTCATACTCTATTTTGTAATGGGCTTGATATTTTGCATGATGTTTCGCTATACACGCTCTATTTATTGGGGCATAGCTTTACATGCTTCATGGAATACCTTCTTACTCATTGTTAGTTTATTGGTGTTTGGATTTTAGAAGGGTGATATATGAAAAAGATAATCTCACGCTACTACTTGTTTGTAGCTATTCTACTTATCATTACGGACCAGTTCTTCATCCGTCTGGTTTTACACAGCGACTTGACTGCTGGTCTATCTGATTTTGGCTATTATTTTTCGGATATGATGTTGAATTTTCTTGTGGTTTTGCTTGCTCTTGTTGCCATGATTTGGTCAGGGAAATGGCAACAAATCAATAGCAGAAAATTTAAAGTGTCCTATCTTTTCTATTCCTTTTTAGCTCTTCTAGCTTTTTTTGTTTGGAATTTGGTCACATTTTTTATTTTCCCACCTACCCAAAATACAATTTCTTATCAACTAGATCTTCCTACTTTTACAGGAGTTACTGCATTTTTGATGTATTTTTTCTATCCTGTGATTGCAGGTCCCATTTTTGAAGAGATGATCTATCGTGGATTGGTGATGACCGCTTTGGAAAAAGGGAAAAAATGGGGACTGGATGTACTCGGTTCGGCTACTTTATTTGGAATTCTGCATATCAGTAGTCATGGTTGGGTCTTGACAGACTTTTTCGTATATATGGGTGGTGGTCTAATAATGGCAGTCTTTTTTAGAGTGACAAAGTCTATTTATTGGCCTATTGGACTGCATATAGTTGATAATGCCATTGCTCAAATTCTACCTTTGTTATTTTAGTGGATTTTGAGAATTGTAAATAAAGGGATGAGTCCTCATCGTGGTGCTTCTGATTGGATGAAAGGAATCTGGACAGGTTTGGCTGAAAGACGACGTAAATAAAACTTAAAAGGATCAACGATGAAAAGGAAAGATAAGAAATTATACTTGTCAACTGTTTTGATAATAGTCACCTATTACTTAATTTTTAATTTTGTAGCAAGGTTAGAATTTGTTAACCAATTATCAGATTTTGGATTTTATGGATTTCAAATTTTATTGATAGTTCTTGAGGGGATTGCTGCTACAGTGGTTCTAGTAAAGAGTCAAGGTTGGAAAGAATGCGGTCTCTTCCAGTTCCGTTGGTCTTATCTAGGTGCCTTCTTTCTTTTCTTTATACTGATGTTTGTGTGGGTAAATATAACGACTCTGATTTTTCCTAGCACGCAAAATGGGAACGAAATGATGAAAGAAGCAGCTAATTTGACAGGAATTAGTTACTTTATAATGCGCATTCTCTATGGCAGTCTCATTGCTCCTATCGTTGAAGAGTTGGTTTTTCGTGGACTTCTGATGACGGCATGGTCCAAATTTAAAAAGTATTATGTTGATGTCGTCGTTTCCTCCACACTCTTTAGTCTTATCCATGTTTTACAGTATGGCTGGGTGTTAACAGATTTCATCGTTTATGCGGGAGCAGGTCTCTTGTTCTGTATGCTATTTCGTTATACTCGTTCAGTTTATTGGCCAATGGCTCTTCATATCTTGTGGAATACATTTTTAATCGTTCTTAGTTTATTGGTGTTTGGGTATTAAATCTAAAATAGTTTATAAGTTGCATCATGAGACTGGCCTCCCAGTCTTTTTCTGTTCTTGTCAGTCAGCAGACTTTTTTCTATTTTACGAATATGTTATAATAATTTTTGTTGTGACTGTTTGGAAAGCAGTTGCTGAAGGAATGATTAGTGAGGAAGTCTATGAAAGAAAAAGGATTTTGGGAGGGTGTGCAGGCTGCGGTGCCGACAGCTCTGGGCTATGTTAGCATCGGTCTTGCTTGTGGCATTATCGGTTCTCCCTATGTGACACCAGTAGAAATGGGTTTGATGAGTCTCTTTGTCTATGCTGGGAGTGCCCAGTTTGCCATGATAGCCTTGATTGCAGTTCAAGCTCCTGTGGCAGCTATTGCTATGACGGTTTTTCTAATCAATTTGCGTCTCTTTTTGTTGAGCTTACATGCGTCGACTTATTTCCGTCATACAAGTCTCTGGCACAATATCGGCATGTCCAGCCTCTTGACCGATGAGACCTATGGCGTTTTGATGGGCGAGTTGGTGCATACGGATAAGGTCAATCCTATGTGGATGCACGGGAACAACCTTAACAGCTATGTGGCTTGGTTTGTCGGAACTGTTGTCGGAACTGCTCTAGGTGGACTTCTACCAAATCCAGAAATTTTTGGCTTAGATTTTGCCCTAGTGGGGATGTTTATTGGGATTTTTACTTCCCAGTTTCAGATTATGCAAAAACGGATTCCTTTGCGCAATCTCTTCATAATTTTAGCAGTTGTAGCTGTATCTTTCTTTTTGCTCTTGACGGTGGTGTCTCAGTCATTAGCTGTTCTGTTTGCGACCTTGCTAGGTTGTACCATGGGGGTGGTCTTGGATGGTCAGTAAGTATATTTTATTAGCAATTGTCTTTTCTGGCTTGGTGACTTGGATTCCAAGAATGATTCCGTTCATCCTAGCCAAGTACAAGGGTTTGCCGCCTATCGTAGAGCGTTTTTTGAAATTCCTACCAGTTTCTATTATCTTTGCCTTGATTCTTTCAAGTGTGGTGAAAGGAAAAGTTGGAAGTCTCCCGCAGATAAAGTGGTTAGACTTTTTAGCAGTCTTTCCAACAGCTTTTGTAGCCTTTCGTTACCGCAATCTGGTAGGGACTGTTCTCTTTGGGGTGGTCTTGATAGCAGTCCTACGTTTGGTCTTTTAATCAGCCATAAAGAAAACCTATCACAAATATAGAAATCATATAATAGCGTAATTCCTTTTTTTCTGTTAAGATAAGATTGTATTCTATTTTGGAGGAAATATCATGAAAAAAATCGTTAAGTATTCATCACTTGCTGCCCTAGGGCTTGTAGCCGCAGGTGTATTGGCAGCTTGCTCAGGTGGTGAAAAGAAAGATGCTGCATCTGGTGAAGCAACATCTGATAAAAAGGAAATCGTTGTAGCAACTAACGCGTCACCAAAACCATTTAACTATGAAGAAAACGGTGAGTTGACTGGTTTTGAGATTGAGGTTGTTCGCGCTATCTTTAAAGACTCTGACAAGTATGATGTCAAGTTTGAAAAGACAGAATGGTCAGGAATCTTTGCAGGCCTTGACGCAGATCGTTACCAAATGGCGGTTAACAACATCAGCTACACTAAAGAACGTGCAGAAAAATATCTTTACGCAGCACCAACTGCTAAAAACCCTAACGTTCTCGTAGTTAAGAAAGATGATAACAGCATCAAATCGCTTGATGATATCGGTGGAAAATCTACTGAAGTCGTTCAAGGAACAACATCAGCTAAACAATTGGAAGAATATAACAAACAACACGCAGATAACCCAACTGTCCTTAACTATACAAAAGCTGACTTCCAACAAATCATGGGACGTTTGAGCGATGGACAATTTGACTACAAGATTTTTGATAAAATCGGTGTAGAAACAGTTATCAAAAACCAAGGTTTGGATAACTTGAAAGTCATCGAACTTCCAAGTGACCAACAACCTTACGTTTACCCACTTCTTGCAAAAGGTCAAGATGAATTGAAATCATTTGTTGACAAACGCATCCAAGAACTCTACAAAGACGGAACGCTTGAAAAATTATCTCAACAGTTCTTTGGTGGTTCTTACCTCCCCGCAGAAGCTGACATCAAATAAGTTTGTAAATCATCCATTCTCTCGTAGGTGGATGATTTTGTAACTTTTAGACGTATAGTTTAAAACTATATGTCTGCCTATCTAATAACAATTTGCGAAATCAAATAAAGTGTGAGATACTATTACAGTATTATTTTTAAAGGAGAATGAATCATGAAAATTAAAAAATGGTTAGGCGTAGCAGCTATCGCTACAGTAGCAGGCCTTGCACTTGCAGCTTGCGGAAATTCAGACAAGAAAGCAGACAATACAACTACAGTTAAAATCGCAACTGTTAACCGTAGCGGTTCAGAAGAAGCACGCTGGGACAAAGTCCAAGAATTGGTTGAAAAAGACGGAATTAAATTGGAATTCACAGAGTTTACAGACTACTCACAACCAAATAAAGCAACTGCTGATGGTGAAGTAGATTTGAACGCTTTCCAACACTACAACTTCTTGAACAACTGGAACAAAGAAAACGGTAAAGACCTTGTAGCGATTGCAGATACGTATATCTCACCAATTCGCCTTTACTCAGGTAAAAACGGTGAAGAAAACAAGTACACTAAAGTGGAAGAAATCCCAAATAACGGTGAAATCGCAATTCCGAACGATGCTACTAACGAAAGCCGTGCCCTTTACCTTCTTCAATCAGCTGGTTTGATTAAATTGGATGTTTCAGGAACTGAACTTGCTACAATCGCAAACATCAAAGAAAATCCAAAGAACTTGAAAATCACTGAGTTGGACGCTAGCCAAACAGCTCGTTCATTGACTTCAGTTGATGCAGCAGTTGTAAACAACACTTTTGTTACAGAAGCAAAATTGGACTACAAGAAAGCACTCTTTAAAGAGCAAGCTGACGAAAACTCAAAACAATGGTACAACATCATCGTTGCGAAAAAAGATTGGGAATCATCACCTAAAGCTGATGCAATCAAGAAAATTATCGCAGCTTATCATACTGATGAAGTGAAAAAAGTCATCGAAGAAACTTCAGACGGCTTGGATCAACCAGTTTGGTAATAAACACAGGGAGGTGGGAGAGATTTTTTCCACCTCTTGATTTTATATAGAGACTAAAGAAAAGGAATATCCACTTGTATTGATTCTAAAGGTACAAGTCCTAGTAGAAAGGTAGAGAGAAAATGGTTTTCCCTAGCCAAGAAGAACAAATTGAAAAGTTTGAAAAGGATCATGTAGCGCAACATTACTTTGAAGTTTTGCGTACCTTGATTTCTAAAAAATCAGTCTTTGCCCAACAAGTCGGCCTTAAAGAGGTGGCTCGTTATCTAGGCGAAATCTTCAAGCGTGTAGGTGCAGAGGTCGAGATTGATGAGAGTTATACGGCACCCTTTGTCATGGCGCATTTTAAAAGTTCACGCCCAAATGCCAAGACTATCATTTTCTACAACCACTATGACACAGTACCTGCGGATGGCGACCAAGTCTGGACAGAGGATCCATTTACGCTTTCTGTGCGTGATGGCATTATGTATGGACGCGGGGTTGATGATGACAAGGGGCATATCACTGCCCGCTTGAGTGCTCTTAGAAAATACATGCAGCATCATGATGATCTACCAGTCAATATCAGTTTCATCATGGAAGGAGCTGAAGAGTCTGCCTCTATGGACTTGGACAAATATTTAGAAAAACATGCGGACAAGCTTCGTGGTGCAGATTTATTGGTCTGGGAACAAGGGACCAAAAATGCCTTCGAACAGCTAGAAATCTCTGGTGGGAACAAAGGAATTGTAACCTTTGATGCCAAGGTAAAAAGTGCGGATGTGGATATCCATTCGAGTTATGGTGGGGTTGTGGAATCAGCTCCTTGGTATCTCCTTCAAGCTTTACAGTCTCTTCGCGCTGCAGATGGACGTATCTTGGTTGAAGGCTTGTACGAAGAAGTACAAGTGCCAAATGAACGTGAATTGGCCTTGGTTGATACCTACGCCCAACGAAATCCAGGGGAAATCAGCCAGATTTATGGTTTGGAATTGCCTCTCTTACAAGAGGATCGTGCAGCCTTCCTAAAACGTTTCTTTTTCGAGCCAGCTCTTAATATCGAAGGGATTCAGTCAGGCTATCAAGGGCAAGGGGTTAAAACGATTTTGCCAGCAGAAGCCAGTGCTAAGTTAGAAGTTCGTTTGGTTCCTGGCCTAGAACCGTATGATGTTCTGGAAAAAATTCGGAAACAGCTAGACAAAAATGGCTTTGATAAGGTAGAATTATACTATACCTTGGGAGAGATGAGCTATCGAAGCGACATGAGCGCGCCAGCCATTCTCAATGTGATCGAGTTGGCCAAGAAATTCTATCCACAGGGCGTTTCAGTCTTGCCGACAACAGCGGGGACAGGGCCTATGCATACGGTCTTTGATGCCTTAGAAGTACCTATGGTTGCCTTTGGTCTAGGAAATGCTAATAGTCGAGACCATGGTGGAGACGAGAATGTACGAATCGCCGATTATTACACCCATATTGAATTAGTAGAGGAGCTGATTAGAAGCTATGAGTAGAGATATTATCAAGTTAGATCAGATCGATGTGACTTTTCACCAAAAGAAAAGAACTATAACAGCGGTCAAGGATGTGACTATTCACATCCAAGAAGGGGATATCTACGGAATCGTTGGATATTCTGGAGCAGGGAAATCAACCCTTGTACGGGTGATTAACCTCTTGCAAAAGCCATCTGCAGGCAAAATTACCATCGATGACGATGTGATTTTTGATGGCAAGGTGACCTTGACGGCCGAGCAGTTGCGTCGTAAACGTCAAGATATCGGAATGATTTTCCAGCACTTTAACCTGATGAGTCAAAAGACGGCAGAGGAGAATGTGGCCTTTGCCCTCAAACACTCTGGACTCAGCAAGGAAGAAAAGAAGGCCAAAGTAGCTAAATTGCTCGACTTGGTGGGCTTGGCTGACCGTGCCGAAAACCATCCTTCACAACTATCTGGAGGTCAAAAACAACGTGTGGCTATTGCGCGTGCCTTGGCCAATGATCCAAAAATCTTGATTTCAGACGAGTCAACTTCAGCTCTTGATCCAAAGACAACGAAACAAATCTTGTCACTCTTGCAAGAATTGAACCGTAAACTAGGTTTGACCATTGTCCTGATTACACACGAGATGCAGATTGTCAAAGACATTGCCAATCGTGTAGCAGTTATGCAAGACGGTCGCTTGATTGAAGAAGGTAGCGTTCTTGAAATCTTCTCAGATCCTAAGCAACCATTGACTCAGGACTTTATCTCAACTGCGACAGGTATCGATGAAGCTATGGTCAAGATTGAGAAACAAGAAATCGTAGAGCACTTATCTGAAAATAGCATTTTGGTACAACTCAAGTATGCAGGCGCTTCTACAGATGAACCGCTTCTGAATGAATTGTACAAGCATTACCAAGTAACAGCCAATATTCTCTATGGGAACATTGAAATTTTGGATGGTACTCCTGTGGGTGAACTTGTGGTTGTCTTGTCAGGGGAAAAAGAAGCTCTTGCAGGCGCACAAGATGCCATTCGTCAGGCAGGTGTGCAACTAAAAGTATTGAAGGGAGGACAGTAAGATGGCAGAATTGATTAAAGCATACTTACCAAACGTCTATAAGATGGGTTGGTCTGGTCAGGCTGGCTGGGGAACAGCAATTTACTTGACTCTTTATATGACGGTTCTTTCCTTCATCATCGGAGGTTTCCTAGGGCTGGTTGCAGGGCTTTTCCTTGTCTTGACAGCTCCAGGTGGTGTCTTGGAAAATAAAGTTGTTTTCTGGATTTTAGACAAGATTACCTCTATCTTCCGTGCGGTGCCATTTATCATTCTCTTGGCTGTCTTGTCACCCTTCTCTCATCTAATCGTAGGGACAAGTATCGGACCAAATGCGGCTATTGTACCCCTATCTTTTGCAGTCTTTGCCTTCTTTGCTCGTCAGGTACAGGTGGTATTGGCAGAGCTAGATGGCGGTGTCATCGAGGCGGCTCAAGCGAGCGGAGCGACTTTCTGGGACATCGTGGGTGTTTACCTATCAGAAGGTCTTCCAGATTTGATTCGTGTGACGACTGTGACCTTGATTTCCCTTGTTGGGGAAACAGCTATGGCGGGAGCAGTTGGAGCTGGTGGTATCGGTAACGTGGCTATCGCTTATGGATTTAACCGTTTCAATCATGATGTGACAGTCCTTGCGACTCTCATCATTATCCTGATTATCTTTACAATTCAATTCTTGGGAGACTTCTTGACCAAGAAATTAAGTCATAAATAAAAAAAGAGTTAAGTGGCTCTCAGATTGAAGAAAAAGTCAATTTTGGACAATTTTCTTCAATCTTTTTCTTTTATTAGAGAAAATAAAAAAACTCTTAAAAATAGCATGTATCAGCATTTCTAAGAGTTTTCAAGATGTAGTAAAATTACCGAAAGGGTTTGTCTACCTACTGAGAGCCGTGTGGTTCTTTTTCTATCACATTTTATCTGCGAATTTCTTACTCAGCGCTTGTCCAATAAGGGAACCGAGTAAAGCACCAATGAGGATGCTTGCTACAAAGAGAAGGATAGTACCAGGGTTAGGCGCGACCATGATGCGGTCAATATAGTCCTGAGATTTTCCGCGAGCTACGAGGGTTGCGATATAGGCTTGAGGAGTTAGCCACATAAGTAGGATGGGACCAGTAGTACCAAAAGCAAAAACTAGGAAGGAAAGAAGGTTCTTGACCTTATCTTTGTAGTGGCCAAGATGAGCAATGCCATCTGCTGCAAGACCGCATATGATTCCTGGAAGAAAGGCACCAGCACCATGCTTGCTTCCGAGGAAAAAGAGAGCAATTACAAGTCCAATCGTAGTAATCGCTCCAAAACGAGGCACTTTTGCTAAAAGGATCATATAGACGCTACCACCCACAAGGGCAGAAAAGGCAGGGGCGTAAAACATATTTCCAGTGTGGTCGACAAGGTTCCCTAGTAGAACCCCCACTCCGATGCAGAGAAAGTAGACAAGGGCAGCTACAAGGGTCGTCAAGATATTCTTTTTCATAAATTCTCCTTCGTATATCTGATGTTATTCATTGTATCATGCCTGTGGCAGATTGTAAATGCTGGTTTGGAACTAGTATTTATTAGGAAATGTGGTAAAATAGGAAAAAATAAAAGACGAGTGGTAAGAGGATGAAGAATTTAGGAAAAGTTTTTAAAGAGTTACGAGAATCAAGAAAAATTTCCTTGAGAAAAGCAACAGGTGGACGCTTTTCAGCATCCTTATTGTCGCGTTTTGAAAATGGTCAGAGTGAAATATCTGCTCCAAAGTTAATCGCAGCTTTGGAGAATATTCATGCGAGTATGGAAGAATTGTTATTTTTGGCGAGAGGTTTTCATCAGGATGCCTATTCTGAATTTAGAAACAGAATAGTTGAGGCTATTGACCCTCAAGATTTGACATCCTTGCGCACTCTCTACCAGAGAGAGTATCAACAACTTCCTTTTTCAAAAGATAGACAGCAACACATTCTCAATGCTATTTTAATAAAATCCTATATGAAAGCCATTGATGAGATGGTTACATTGACCGCTGAGGAAGAAAGAGTCCTACATGATTATCTATTTTCTGTCGAAATTTGGGGACACTATGAACTGTTGTTCTTTTCTTCCTGCTCTCCGCTTTTATCAGTCCAGCTTTTTACAAAGTACTCTCGAGAAATGTTGCGGAAGTCAGATTTCTTGCAAGGAGTTGGGAAAAATCGAAATATGATGCATACCTTGCTCCTCAATGCTTTTATGGCCTGTATTGAAGTTGATGATTTTACCAATGCCCTCTATTTTAAAAAACAAATTGAAAAGAACTTCTTTGAAGAAAATGAAACCTATTTTCGAATAGTCTACCTATGGGCAGAAGGTTTGCTTGATAGTAAGCAAGGAAGAGTAGAGGAAGGGCAGAGAAAGATGGAGGATGCTATTCGTATTTTTGAGATGATTGGTTGTAGCAGATCTGCTGACTATTATAGAAGTGCCATGGAGTGTTGAATATCTGCAACTAGATAAAATAACTTGAAACGATAGGACTGTGAAGATACTTATTAGTAGTAGAAAATTCTAGCGTTTTCGTTATTCGTTTAGTTTGTTGCATATATTCAAAAAAGTATTCTCGAGGGATTCTTGATGCTATACTAGAACTACCATAAAAGTAGAATGTGAGAAAGAAAGGAATCTATATGAAACTATTACTAAGAAATCAAGCATACAGAGTTTTGAGCTTATCACGCTTTTTCAATGCTTTTGGTGCTTCCATTTTTAATTTAGTATTCGTGGTCTATGCCTCGACTTTGCCAGAGGCTTCTGTTGCCGTTGCTATGGCGAATGTTGTGATGATGCTTCCAACTCTTTTTACAGTTTTTGTAGGAATTCGTGCAGATTATACCAAGGACAAGGTCAAATGGATGACCTATGTCGGTTTATTTCAGGCGGTTTTATTTTTTCTAGCAGCCCTAGTTGTTCAGCAAGCTAGTTTCTTTGCCTTTTCGACCCTTTGCCTCATCAATGTCCTTAGTGATGTAGCCAGTGATTTTGCTGGTGGCTTGCGAATGCCTCTCGTTAAAGAAAAGGTAGCAGAGTCAGATCTGATGGAGGCCTATTCCTTTTCGCAGTTTATTACCTACATCTCTGCGATTGGCGGCCAAGCTTTTGGAGTTTGGCTATTAGGGGTGTCAACACAGAACTTTTCGCTCGTAGCGGGAATCAATGCCATATTTTTCCTAGTGTCAGCTCTCGTTCTCTTTTTAGGAAGGGCTGAATTAGGCTTATCAACTCCACTTGTTGATAGTAAATCACTGAAAAATGAGAAACTTTCTATCAAAGATCAATTTTTAACGATTTACCGAAACTTACGCCTCGTTTTTCTTAAAAGTGGACAGAAAAACTTTGGTTTTATGCTCTTTGCTATCTTGATTATCAATGCTTTGGGTGGTGCCTTAGGTGGTATCTATAACATCTTCCTTTTAAATCATTCCTTACTGAATTTTTCCTACAAGGATGCCTTGTTTATCTTACAATTGATTACCTTATTAGCAGTTATCATCAGTAGCCTTACTGGCAATGATTATTTTGGGAAGCAATCTCTACCTAGATTGATGATGTGGGTTACATTAGGAGCCAGTCTAGTTGGTCTATCTAATTTGTTAAACCAAGTCTTGCTCGGGATGCTTTTCGTCTTTTTTACCATGTATGTTTCTGGGAAAATTTCTCCAAAGATTAGTGCTCTGCTCATGAAAAATCTTGCTCCAGAGGTTCTCTCTCGTACCAGTAATTTTTTAGGTTTGTTGTTTACTCTATCTATACCAGTGGGGACAGCCTGTTTTTCACTGGTGGCAGTATGGGATATACAGTTAACATGGGCTCTGTTTGTTGGGCTTTCCTTGCTTGCGATTCTCCTAGCTAGTCTTAATCTCAAACATGAAATTTAGGTGTTAGTCTTCTTTTCACACTGTCCCAATCCCCTCATTTATGGTAAAATAGGACTATTAAGTTATAAAGAGGATTCCCTATGAAATTACAAAAACCAAAAGGAACGCAGGATATTTTACCTGCTGAGTCTGCCAAATGGCAGTACGTTGAAGGCTTTGCGCGTGAAATCTTCAAACGCTACAACTACGCAGAAGTGCGTACTCCTATTTTTGAGCACTACGAAGTCATCAGTCGTTCTGTTGGAGACACAACTGATATCGTAACCAAGGAAATGTATGACTTTTACGACAAGGGAGACCGTCATATTACCCTCCGTCCAGAAGGAACTGCTCCAGTCGTTCGTTCTTATGTGGAAAACAAACTCTTCGCACCAGAAGTTCAAAAACCAAGTAAGTTCTACTACATGGGGCCAATGTTCCGCTATGAGCGTCCACAAGCAGGTCGTTTGCGCCAATTCCACCAGATTGGTGTGGAGTGCTTTGGCTCTAGCAATCCAGCTACCGATGTGGAAACTATCGCTATGGCAGCCCACTTCTTGAAAGAAATTGGCATACAAGGTGTTAAATTGCACCTCAACACTCTTGGAAATCCTGAGAGCCGTGCGGCTTACCGTCAGGCCTTGATTGACTACTTAACACCGCTCAAGGAAACCTTGTCTAAGGATAGCCAACGTCGCTTGGAGGAAAATCCTCTCCGTGTCTTGGACTCTAAGGAAAAAGAAGATAAGGTAGCAGTAGAGAATGCGCCTTCTATTTTGGATTTCCTTGATGAAGAAAGCCAAGCTCATTTTGATGCTGTGCGTCAGATGTTGGAGAATCTGGGTGTAGACTACATCATCGATACCAATATGGTGCGTGGTCTAGACTACTACAACCACACTATTTTCGAGTTTATCACTGAGATTGAGGGCAATGACCTGACAGTCTGTGCGGGTGGTCGTTACGATGGTTTGGTTGCTTACTTTGGTGGCCCTGAAACTGCTGGATTTGGTTTTGGACTTGGTGTAGAGCGCCTGCTTCTCATCCTTGAAAAGCAAGGTGTGGCCCTCCCTATCGAAAACGCCCTAGATGTCTATATCGCAGTCTTGGGTCAAGGGGCAAATGTCAAGGCTTTGGAATTGGTACAAGCCCTTCGCCAACAAGGTTTCAAAGCAGAGCGTGATTACCTCAATCGTAAACTCAAAGCTCAGTTCAAGTCAGCCGATGTCTTTGCGGCTAAGACCCTCATCACTCTAGGTGAGAGCGAAGTCGAAAGCGGACAAGTAACGGTCAAGAACAATCAAACCCGAGAAGAAGTGCAAGTGTCGCTTGAGACAATCAGCCAAAACTTCTCAGAAATCTTTGAAAAACTAGGGTTTTAATGATAGATAAACTGGTCAGGATTTTATTCCTGACCTTTTTCTTTTGCAAAATGACAAAAATCTTAAACTTTTTGACAAAGATAATTGTCAAAAATAAAAAGATATGTTACAATGAAATCAAGTTAAGAAATAAAGAACTAGGAGGGGGCCACATGTGGGTATGGATTTTTTTTCCTTTTCTCGTCTTGATTTATAGTAGTCAATCTAAAAAAATCAAGCGGTTAGAGAAAAGGTTAAAGGTAATCGAAAGAAAAGAGAAAGGAAATATAGATATGTCAAGATTATTGCAAGAATTAATTGGGAAAAAACCAACAATCGTTGGACAAGTGTTTGGAACAAATTTATGGGAAGTTGTGGATGTTGATGAGGAATGGGTCAAACTACGTCATGTTGATAAAAATGGGAAAGAAAAATTCAAGTTGCAACGTATTGAGGATATCCAAGCCGTTGAATTTGATGGAGAGTAGGTGTGTAACATGCAACTAAAAAACCGTCTAAAAGAGCTTCGGGCTCGCGATGGCCTGAATCAAACCGAGCTGGCCAAACTAGCTGGCGTGTCCAGGCAAACCATCAGTTTGCTAGAGCGGGATGAGTACACGCCCTCCATCGTCATTGCTCTGAAGATTGCTCAGATCTTCAATGAGCCAGTCGAGTCAGTTTTTCGCTTAGAGGAGGATGAGTGATGAACAAGTATAAAGTGATTTATTATCTCTGTATCGTTGTGTTTATCGTGAATCTTTTGGCTATGATTGGAAGCCTATTTGGTTGGTTTACAATCGTTGAAAGTAAGTATCTCTTCTGGATAAATTTAGTGCTACTATTAGTCTTTAGATGGGTAGAGAGAAAGATAAAATTCAAAGAGCTCGTAAAAGGAGAAAAGTTATGAAAGAATTTTTAGCAGGTTTTCAAGTCGATACTGAAGACAAAGCACTTGCAGGTGTTTGTGCAGGTTTAGGAAATTATTTTAACATCCAAACCAACATCGTTCGTTTGGTGACGCTCTTCTTGTTTCTCTCTTCGACGGAGATTGGTATTTTAACAGTTACAGCCTATGCTTATCTAGCAGGTTGGCTTGGCAATGAGCCCTTGGGAGATAGAGCGAAAAAAGCAAGAAATCAAGCTATTCTCTTATTTGTTGTTTGTTTGCTTTTGGTGTCGCTTGGAGCAGAAGGTTTGACAGCTATTTTTGAATCAGGTAAAGCCTTTGGTCAATGGTTGGCTGGATTAGTTTAGAGGGAGGATGAAAATGAAAAAGAAACGAATCTTATACTTCTTAGCGATTGGTGTTTTAGGCTATTTTACAGGTATGCTTGCAGGTCGTGCTTGGGCATTGGGCACAAGTTTTAATTTGAATACTCTAGTTCCATGGATTTCAGCATCTTGTTTATTGATAGCTTTCATTAGCATTTTTGTAACTATCTATTTTTTAAAAAAGAGTAGGAAATTCCACTCTTTATATCAAATGGAAATAGATGACGATGTGAATGAAACTTATTATGTGCAAATGTATCGAAATCTTGAGTTCGGTACGATTGCCTTTAACGTTGTCTCGGTTATGACTATACTCGCCTTATTCATCTCTATGAATGAAGTGATGATACTCCATACAAGTTCTATCGTTCTAGGACTTTCTGTCCCAGCTCTTATTTTAGCTGCAGTACTTCAAAAATATCTTTTCAAGACGATTTCGATTGTTCGTCAGTTTGATTTGTCATTCTTCTCTATTCCAAAGGATGTGTTAGATTATGTCAATTCTTACGATGAAGGAGAACGACAAGCAAATTTGGAGCAGAGCTTTCGGATTTTATTTCAATTAAACCAATATGTTTTACCGGGTTTGTATATTTTGATTGATATCGTTTCTGTACTTACAGGAGAAATTCAGTTATTAGCACTTTTAGCCGTAGCTGTTATCCATATTTATATCAATGTGATGCAAATACCTATGGTGAAACGCTATTTCAAATAGGAAAGATCACTGAAACTACTTAAGGTTATTGGCTAGTTTAGATAGAGGTCAGAAAATGAAAAATAATCGTAAATGGTTGAGAGTAGTAGTGTGTATGTTAAGTGCTTTTGTAGGAGCCTTTGCTTACACTCTTAGAGGTATAGCTGAACAGATTCAAATGTCACAAGTCTTACACACTGTTTATGGATTCGCTCTCGTTATTGGAGGAATTTCCTTCATCTTAGCCATGTATTATCTTGGCAAAAGTCGTGCAGTTTATACTCTTTATCAAAGGGTGGCAGAGGAAGAAGATAGTGATCAGACCTATGTAAGAGCCTATCGTTACTTAGATTATGGTTCGGTTTCTTCAAATGTTTTGATGATAGCAATGATGATCAGTGGGATCATACTGATTTCTCCGATATTTAAGAATACCTTGCTAATTCTTCCTGCTCTTATTCTATTATGCTTATACATTATTGTTGCCAATTACTTGTTGCGAACTATTTTTATCGTTCGACACTATAAACTGTCTGTTTATTACACTCCAAAAGATATTTTAGCATATCTTAACAGTTATGATGAGGGAGAAAAGCAGGCAGAGATGGAAAGTGCCTATTTAACTCTGTTTAGGTTGAATCAGATTTTACTGCCATCACTCTATTTTTTATTGATAGTATTATCAGTTGTTTTACGAGAAATACAAGTGGTTGCCTTAGTTCTTTTAGTCGTCATTCATTTTTATATAACTATCGCACAATTAAGAAAAACAAAACGTTATTTTAAATAGGAGTCTTTTATGAAAACACTTAAAAACATTGGCTGGTTTGTTCTTGCTTTCTTATCATTTTTGTTTATCTACGGTTTTATTCAGACTTTACCTCTGATTGCTCTTGGTTCAGGTGCACCTATAGTCGGTGTTCTTCCGCTTTATATTCTATTAGCAGGAGCTTTTACCTTCTTAACATACAAGTGGTATAAGACAGGAACTGTTACGATAGAAAAAACGGGCCTTAACAAATACATCTGGTTGCCTGCCTTGGTATGGGTCCTTATCATTGTTGTACAAAATTTCTTACCAAATGATCCATCTGTCAGTCAACAGACGGCAGAACAATTGACTCATAATCAACCTCTCTTCTCTTTCTTCATGATTGTTGTCTTTGCACCCCTGACAGAAGAGTTGACCTTTAGAGGTCTGTTAGCTCGTTATGTCTTCCCTCAGCAGGATAACGTCAAGCAGACAGTACTCTTTCTTCTTGTAAGTACTATCATTTTTGCCCTTGTTCATTTCCCTGGCACTCCTCAACAATTCCTAGTGTATGGTTCCCTCGGTTTGAGCTTGGGCTTGGCATATATCAGCAAAGGTGGTTTGGCATACAGCATTGCTTTACATGCTTTAAATAATTTAATCGGATTTTTAATGATTCTCATGCTATAATAGACTCAGGAGGAAGTCATGAAACGAGTGATATTATTAGCAGTGATTCAGGCAGTTGTACTCTTCTTCATTATTGGAGCGCTTGCCTATGCTTTTAAAGGGGATTTCTTTTATAACCATCTAGCAGTTATCTTTGCACCAATCGCAGGTATTATGCGATTTGCGACAGCCTATGCAACGGAGATTGTTCTCCCTAAAAAGGCTGCAGAGATTGCTGAAAAGCGAAAAAAATAAAGAAATACCAAGTAAAATAAGGTCCAGCGAATGATTTTGCTGGATTTTTTCATTTATAGCAGGATTCTTCTCAACTTTTCTGATGATTTTCATGAAGAGCCTGCGCTTTTATGGTAAAATAGTAACAGAATAAAAGAGGAGAGAAAACATGAAACGTAGTATGTATGCTGGTCGTGTTCGTGAGGAACACATCGGACAAGAAATTACCTTGAAAGGATGGGTAGCCCGTCGTCGTGACCTTGGTGGTTTGATCTTTATCGATCTTCGTGACCGTGAAGGAATCATGCAGTTGGTTATCAACCCAGAAAAAGTATCTGCAGAGGTGATGGCAACAGCTGAAAGCCTTCGTAGTGAATTTGTCATCGAGGTGACTGGTCAAGTTGCTGCACGTGAGCAAGCCAATGATAAGTTGGCGACTGGTGCAGTTGAATTGAATGTAACAGCTCTTTCTGTACTTAACACAGCCAAAACAACACCATTTGAAATCAAGGATGGCATTGAAGCGAACGATGATACGCGTCTACGTTACCGTTATCTTGACCTTCGTCGTCCAGAAATGTTGGAAAATCTTAAACTTCGTGCCAAAGTAACACATTCTATCCGCAACTACTTGGATGAGTTGGAATTTATTGATGTGGAAACGCCATTCCTTTCTAAGTCAACACCAGAGGGGGCGCGTGACTATTTGGTGCCTTCTCGTGTCAATAAGGGTCATTTCTATGCCCTTCCTCAAAGTCCGCAGATTACAAAACAGTTGTTAATGAATGCGGGATTTGACCGTTACTACCAAATCGTCAAATGTTTCCGCGATGAAGATTTACGTGGAGACCGTCAACCTGAGTTTACACAGGTCGACTTGGAAACTTCATTCCTTACTGAGCAAGAAATTCAAGATATCACAGAAGGTTTGATTGCGCGCGTGATGAAGGAAACAAAAGGCATCGAAGTAACACTGCCATTCCCTCGTATGAAGTATGATGATGCCATGGCTCTTTATGGTTCTGACAAGCCTGATACTCGTTTTGAGATGTTGCTTCAGGACTTGACAGAAGTGGTCAAAGGTGTTGACTTTAAAGTCTTTTCAGAAGCACCTGCTGTAAAAGCCATTGTGGTCAAAGGAGCTGCGGACAACTATTCACGTAAAGATATCGACAAGATGACCGAAGTAGCCAAACAGTACGGTGCCAAAGGTCTTGCTTGGGTCAAGGTTGTTGATGGAGAATTAAACGGACCAGTTGCGAAATTCTTGACTGGTATCCAAGCAGAATTGACTGCAGCACTTGGTCTTGAAGATAAGGATTTGGTTCTCTTTGTGGCTGATACGCTTGAAGTAGCCAATGCAACACTTGGTGCCCTTCGTGGACGTATTGCTAAAGAACTAGGCTTGATTGATCAGGATAAATTTAACTTCCTTTGGGTTGTTGACTGGCCAATGTTTGAATGGTCTGAAGAAGAAGGGCGTTATATGAGTGCCCACCATCCATTTACCCTTCCTCAAGCAGAAACTGCTCATGAGCTTGAAGGTGATTTGGCTAAGGTTCGTGCCATTGCCTATGATATCGTCTTGAACGGTTATGAGCTTGGTGGTGGTAGTCTTCGTATCAACCAAAAAGAACTCCAAGAACGCATGTTCAAAGCTCTTGGTTTCTCAGCTGAAGAAGCAAATGACCAGTTTGGTTTCCTTTTGGAAGCTATGGACTATGGCTTCCCACCACACGGTGGTTTGGCTATCGGTCTTGACCGTTTTGTCATGTTGCTCGCTGGAGAAGAAAATATCCGCGAAGTTATTGCCTTTCCTAAGAACAATAAGGCAACTGACCCAATGACGCAAGCACCATCAACAGTAGCTCTTAAACAACTAGAGGAACTTAATCTACAAGTAGAACAAGATGAAACAAACGAAACTAACTAAAAAGTGGTACCATTATCTTCGCCGCTTTGCTTATCGAGTAAAGATTTTGCGTGTTTTACAAAGTATTTCTCGAGAAAAATACGATGAAAAAATCTCAGCTTCTCTGGTATATGGTTTTCTATCAGCAGTAGCCGTTAATTTCTTTTTCCAACCAGGGCACGTTTATTCAAGTGGTGCGACAGGTTTGGCCCAAATTATATCTGCTCTAAGTAACCACTGGTTTGGGTTTCATTTCCCAATTTCAGTAGCATTTTACGCTATCAATATCCCGCTGATGATTTTAGCCTGGTACCAAATTGGACATAAGTTTACGATTTTTACCTTTATCACGGTATCCATGAGCTCGCTCTTTATCCAGTTTGTGCCTGTGGTGGTCTTGACAGAGGATCCAATCATCAATGCCCTTTTTGGGGGAGTCGTCATGGGATTGGGGATCGGCTTTGCTTTACGACATAACATCTCCAGTGGCGGAACAGATATTGTCAGCCTAACCATTCGTAAGAAGACAGGTCGCAACGTCGGAAGTATCTCTTTCTTGGTGAACGGTACCATCATGTTGATTGCTGGAGTGACCTTTGGTTGGAAATATGCCCTTTATTCCATGATTACCATCTTTGTCTCAAGTCGTGTGACAGATGCAGTTTTCACCAAGCAAAAACGCATGCAGGCCATGATTGTTACTAGCAATCCAGATGCCGTCATTGAGAAGATCCATAATAAATTGCACCGTGGCGCAACCATGATCCATGATGCTGAAGGAACTTATAATCACCAGCGTAAGGCTGTTTTGATTACGGTTATCACTCGTGCAGAGTTCAATGATTTTAAATTAATCATGAAGCAAGTTGATCCGACGGCCTTTGTTTCTGTTTCAGAAAATGTTCATATCCTAGGACGATTTGTCGAAGTCGAAAACTAAAGATTTCAGGACATCTTCAAATTCCATTAGTGATACCTTGCTCTAGTTTACTAATAGTTATTTATAACAATGAATAGAACGAAAAAACCAACTCTTGAACATATTGTCAGAGTTGGGCTTTTTTATTTTTCAACGATTTTGTGGGCAATCAACTGGCGGTAACAAATTTGTTTGTTGTTTTTAGCATCATTGATGATCTGGAGAATAGTTTCAAAGGAAACACGACCAAGCTCCAAACTATTGATATCGACATAGGCCGCCAAGTTGAGCTTGGGATTGACTGAGTCGAAGCTGAGGACAGGGACATCCAGTTGGTGTTTTGCGATGTAATCACAGACCCCTGCAGCAAGGAGACTATCAATGGTAATAATAGCGTCAATATTTGGATTGTGTTTGAAGAGAAGTCTACTAAAGCGATAACCATTATCTTCAAGAAATTCAGTAGCAAAGTAAGTCAGATTAGTATCGAGAGGAAGTTGGTATTGTTTGAGAGCTAGCTCGTAACCTGTCAGACGGTCTAGTGTTACGAAGAGTCGCTTAGTACCTCCGATAAAGGCAATTCGCTTGCATCCTTTTTTGATGAAATACTCTGTCGCATCAAAACCAGCTTGGACATTGTCATTATCGACAAGTGGAATGAAGGGAGATAGAGATTTACCTAAGATAAGGAAAGGAAATTGCTCGTCTACTACTAACTTAACCAAAGGGTCCTCTTCTTGGGCATAGAGGAAAATCAAACCGTCTACACGCTTACCATAGACCATCTGAGAAATAGCTTTAAGACGCTCTTTGGCATCTTTACCTGTCGCAATCTGAATGGCGTAGTGGTTTTCAGAGGCGACTTGGGCGATACCACGGAGGACAGATGGGAAGAAAGGATTTTGATAGAAGGCATCTGAGTCGTCAGGAAGCACCAAGCCAATAACTTGGGTATAACTGCTTACCAAGCTACGAGCGTTGAGGTTGGGGTGGTAATTGAGCTCCTTCATAGCCTTGCGAACGCGTTTTTTTGTTTCATCGCTAATGGTTGATTTATTTTGAATAACACGGGTTACGGTTGAAGGTGAAACACCAGCAGCCTTGGCCACGTCTTTAATCGTAACAGGCATAATAATCTCCTACTTATGGTAGTCTGGATCACGGAAATGCGTTTTGTAAAAGATAGTGACCAGGTATAGAACAAATAAAATATTTTGAACAGTAATTAAAGTGGCCATATTTTGGCCTAGGAGACCTAGAATCATAGCAAGTAAGGTTGGTAATCCTAAACAGTTCAAAATGAAATGATAGCACTCTTTGTAGCTTTTAAATGAAAAGAGACGCGATTTTTTCGTGAAGTAGAGCAAGAGGCTAGCACCTAAAGCAACAATAAAAAAATTAAGTCCAAAGAGGAAGCTAGAACCTAGCACAAGAAAGAGACTAATATAGACGCGATTCTGTTGATACCAGTCTTTAGAAATGGCTTGTGTTAAGCTTTCCTTGCTTTGGAAGCTCTCAGTCGTTATCGCGTGATAGCGAATGCTGGTCAATTCTTTTCCTTGCTTACTGATGATGAGTTTCTCAGGTTCAAAGTTCAGAAGTAATTCCTCAGGGAAGTTTGAACTAGAAGGGTCTCCGATTTGGATAGAAGCTTGATGAGGAGATGAACCTGCATAGCTCAACTTACCATCTACAATCTTTGCATTGGCAGCCAAATCCTGAACCACACTATCCGTCAAAGGAGTGTAGACATCATTGATGAAAGTTTCTAAAGGATAAGTTTCCTGAGAACTGTTTTGGATAGCAATAGGGATCATCGACAAGCTAATCAAGAAGATACTGGTAAAAATCAGTTGAAACCAGTTGAGACCAAAACGTTGAGAGAGGGGCTTACGAAATCCCCATATACTATTAAAATAAGAAAATGGATATGGTAACATAAATCTCTTTCTATAGGCATTTTTCTATACGAGTATTATATAGAGAAATGTGTTTTATTTCAAGCAGGGGATACGAATCCTTGTTGAAAGTAGACTATTAATAAAATTTGTCAACTAACAATGAGGGTATTCTCAATAATCTCTTGTTTCTCACCAGACTATATAAGCATTAGTTTATACTCAATGAAAATCAAAGAGCAAACTAGGAAACTAGCCAAAGGCTGTACTTGAGTACGGCAAGGCGACGTTGACGCGGTTTGAATTTGATTTTAGAAGAGTATTAAAAATGAAAAAGGGTGGCGGGGGTATATTACCCCTTGTCGCCACCGCTTGTAAGTCCTGAAACGAAGTTCTTTTGCAAGAAGAAGAAAAGTGTACAGATTGGAAGAGCGATGAGGATAGCACCTGCTGAGAAGTAGGCAATTTTCAAGTTCTTCGCATTGCTAACGAAGGTTTGTAGACCAACGGCAACTGTAAAGTATTCTTTCTCACGAAGCAAGAAACTAGAGAGGATGTAGTCCCCGAAAGGTCCCATGAAGGCCCAGAGTGCTTGTACCGCCACCATTGGGCGAACAAGAGGGAGAACGATTTGCCAGAAGCGGCGGAAGTGTCCTGCACCATCAAGTTTTGCAGACTCATCAAGAGACATTGGCACGGTGTCAAAGTAACCTTTCATCAACCATGCATTCATAGGGATACCACCACCGACGTAGAGGAAGATGAGGAACCAGCTATGGTTAAGGGCGTTCAACATGAGGGCCATAACGAAGAAGGCAGTCAAAGCAGCCATTGTAGGCACCATTTGGATAATCAAGAAGAAGACCAAACTTTGCTTACGAGCCAAGAAGTTGTAACGGCTGTAGGCATAACCAGCAAGTACGATAATACTTGTTTGTACAACCATAGTGATCAAAGCGATGATCAAAGTGTTGAGGTACCATGTACCGTACAAGGTTTCTGTAAAGAGCCCTTTGAAGTTATCAAGACTAAAGTTGACATTGCTGTCGAGTTTAAAGGCCACAACGTTACCAGCCTTGAAGGCAGACATAATCGTGATTAAAAGTGGGTAGATAATGACGATTGAAAGTCCGATCAAGTAGAGGTAAGTGAGGGTTTGAGTCAGTCTACGTTTGAGTTTGATTGAGTTATTCATCTTAGACGTCCTCCATATCAAATGCGTGTAGTTTCTTGAAGGCAATCATAGAAATAGAGATGACAATGATTGAAATAATCAAGGTAACGGCAGCTGCCATAGAGTATTGAGGAGCTGTACCTGTTGTTAAACGGTAAATCCATGAGATCAAGATATCGGTTGAACCAGCTCCACCACCGACACTACCAGGACCACCGCCATTGAAGAGGTACATGATAGAGAAGTTGTTAAAGTTGAAGGTGTATTGGCTGATCAAAGTAGGCGCCGCAACAGCCAAAATCATTGGGAAAGTGATGCTGCGGAATTTTTGCCAAGCGTTTGCACCGTCGATATAAGCTGCTTCATACAAGTCGTTTGGAATAGACTGTAGGATACCGAGAGTAAGGACATAGATATAAGGGAATCCAAGCCAACCTTGCATCATAATCAAGGCAACCTTAGTCCAAGTAGGGTCTGTTTTCCAAGGGATGAGTGCCCCGTCAAGGAATGGAAGAACCTTAGCAAAAAGTGGCAAAACTTGGGTATTGATAGCACCAACACTATCGTTAAACATGTTTGAGAATGTCAAGATAGTGATGAAGGCTGGAACCGCCCAAGGCAGAAGGAAGATAACACCAAAGATACGTTTCCCTTTGATGAATGGTTGGTTAGCAATAATAGCTGTGAAGATACCGATTACAATCTGTAAAGTTGATGCAGACAAAGCCCAGATAATAGTCCAAGAAAGAACAGAACCGAAGGCTGAACGGAAGGTACTCAAGCTCCAGATATTTGTGAAGTTAGTCAAACCAACCCAATCCAATAATTTGTTTGGTGGTAAGTGTTGGAAATCGTAGTTAGTAAAGGCAATCATCAAGGTTACAATAACCGGGAAGATAATCGCAAATGTCATGGCAACGTAAGATGGGATAATGAGCAAGTATGGGAATCCATTTTCATAGATACCTTTAATCATATCCTTAAGTGTCAATGGGACAGGGATGCCATTATTGATACGTTTTGCAATAGTGTGAGCGTCTTTAATATTGAGAATATAAAAGGCTAGATAAACAATTACAAAAATAGAGTGAAATGCACCACGAATCAACATAAAGAGAGAGTTGTCACGGCCAGGTTTTTCCCCAAGTGTGATCAAATTGCTCAATTCAGGTGCTGCAAGTACTATAAAATAGAGGACAAAAGCTAATGTTACAGCAAGGAAGATAAAACCTTTGGCTTTTTGTTTGTTATAGATTTGCCCCAACCCAGGAATCAATGAAAGCAAGGCTGCTTTTCTTGGTTGTTGTTCCATGAGTGCTCCTTTCATAAGATGTGAACGTCAAGCTGAGTTCTGTTAATATCTAAAAATCAAGGGGGATAAGTTTTAAATCCCCCTTGAATCAATCAATTAGTTACCAAATTTTTGTTGGATTGTTTCTTTGATCAATGTTACAGCATCATTAGCAGCTGTTTTAGCATCTTTCTTACCGCTTACAGCGTCAAAGAGCATTGTTTTCGCTGGATCCCAAACTGTTGACATTTGAGAGATGTTTGGCATTGGTTGAGCATTTTGGAACTGTTTGATAACAGCAGTAGTCAACTCATCATTTTTACCTTCAGCGTAAGTACGAGCTTCAGTGTTAGCTGGGATTTCGTTTGTTGCATCGTAGAATGCTTTTTGTTGGTCAGTTGAAACAAGGAAGTCTACGAATTTTTGAGCTCCTTCAAGGTTCTTAGTACTTGATGGGATGATCCAAGCTTTACCACCACCAAAGGCTGCGTAGTTTTTACCGTTTGGAAGAGTTGGGATAGTTGCAACACCGTAGTTTACTTTAGCATCTTTGAATGCTTGAGCTTTCCAAGGTCCATCAATGATAGCAGCTGTTTTACCTTCTTGGAATTGAGTTTGGATCAAGTTTCCAGCACCTTCAGTATCTTGCATACCTTTAGGCCATTTGTCATACCAAGTTTTAGCATAGTTGATACCTGCAATAGCACCATCGTTAGCAAGACCAATATCTTTAGGGTCTTTACCGTTTTGTCCAAACACGTAGGCACCATTACCAGCAAGAAGTCCATATGCGTAGTAGAAGTTAGTCCAGTCAGCTAGGAAAGCAGTAGTTTTTCCGTCTTCACCAGCGAAGGCATATTTGCTATCTTTAGCAAGTTCTTCCAAGTCAGCAAATGTTTTAGGAGCTTCTTTCACTAAGTCTTTGTTATAGTACATAACAAGTGACTCGATAACGGCTGGAGCCCCATAAACTTTACCACCAACAGTTACAAGAGATTTAGTAGTATCGTCTGTTTTAGCACCGTCGCTCAAAGTAACTTCTGAAAGTTGTCCGTCAGTACCAAGGCTACCTACACGGTCGTATGGTGCCATCATGACGTCAGCAGCTTTACCTGATTGGTTATCAAGTGAAAGATTGTCAAGTCCACCTAATTGGTCACCTGTTTTAATAGTAACTTTTACACCAGCTTCTTTTTCGTAAGCTTTGGCAGCTGATTCTGCAAAAGCTTTATATTGGTCTTCAACATAGAAAGTGATTTCTTGACTTCCTGATGCAGAAGAGTCAGCAGCTTTGTCAGAAGTTTTACTTCCGCAAGCTACCAAAAGTAAGCTAGCAAGAGTAGCAGTACCAAGTACAGCTGCGCTCTTCATGAATTTAGTTGACATAATGTATTCCTCCTAAAGAATAACAAATTTTGATTCCGAGGAAACGCAAACGTTTTCTCTTATGAACTTAGTATAGCACAAACAGAAAACGGTTGCAAGCGTTTTTTGAAAAAAATTAAAAAAGCTTATAACTGCTTAATCCCTAAAATTGGTTATATAATAGGAAGAAAAAGATGAAATCATATAAATTTCAATTCAAGAATAATTTAAGGGAAACGATTGCATGGTTTGAAGATGTTTTTGTAGAGGTAAAAAAATAAGAATATAGTTTTTTAAAAAAGCTATAAAGTAAATAAATTGAAAAGTTTTTTGTTGAAACGCTTGCATTTCTTTTTGAAATGGGTTATACTTTAGTTAGCGCAAACGTTTGCGCTTGTAAAAATGAAATATTTAACTACAAACACTTGAGGTGCTATTATGAAAAAACGTCAAAGTGGTGTGTTGATGCACATCTCATCACTTCCAGGAGCTTACGGAATCGGATCATTTGGTCAAAGCGCCTATGATTTCGTTGACTTCTTGGTTCGTACCAAACAACGTTACTGGCAAATCCTTCCTTTAGGAACAACCAGCTACGGAGATTCTCCTTATCAATCTTTCTCAGCCTTTGCTGGAAACACTCATTTTATCGATCTTGATATTTTGGTAGAGCAAGGTTTGTTGGAAGCAAGTGATCTTGAGGGAGTAGACTTCGGTAGCAACCCAACTGAAGTTGATTACGCTAAGATTTATTACGCACGTCGTCCGCTTCTAGAAAAAGCAGTTAAACGTTTCCTTGAAGTTGGAGATGTCAAAGATTTTGAAAAATTTGCTCAAGAGAACCAATCATGGCTTGAACTTTTTGCAGAGTATATGGCTATCAAAGAGCATTTTGATAATCTCGCTTGGACAGAGTGGCCAGATGCAGATATTCGTGCGCGTAAAGCTGAAGCTCTTGCACACTATCGTAATGAGTTGGCTGACAAATTGGTCTACCATCGTGTGACTCAATACCTCTTCTTCCAACAATGGTTGCAATTGAAAGCATACGCTAACGAAAACCACATCGAGATTGTGGGGGATATGCCTATCTATGTTGCTGAAGATTCAAGCGATATGTGGGCAAATCCACATCTCTTTAAAACTGATGTCAACGGTAAGGCGACTTGCATCGCAGGATGCCCACCAGATGAGTTTTCTGAGACTGGTCAGCTTTGGGGGAACCCAATCTATGACTGGGAAGCAATGGATCGCGATGGTTATAAATGGTGGATTGAACGCTTGCGTGAAAGCTTTAAGATTTACGATATCGTTCGTATCGACCACTTCCGTGGATTTGAGTCTTACTGGGAAATCCCTGCGGGTTCTGAAACAGCGGCACCTGGTAAATGGGTGAAAGGACCTGATTACAAACTCTTTGCAGCTGTTAAAGAAGAACTTGGTGACTTGAACATCATCGCAGAGGACCTTGGATTCATGACTGATGAAGTTATCGAACTTCGTGAGCGTACTGGATTCCCAGGAATGAAAGTCCTTCAATTTGCCTTCAACCCAGAGCACGAAAGTATCGACAGCCCACACTTGGCACCAGCCAACTCAGTTATGTACACAGGAACACACGATAACAACACTGTTCTTGGTTGGTATCGCAATGAAATCGACGATCCAACTCGTGAGTACATGGCACGTTATACAAACCGCAAGGAATATGAAACAGTAGTACATGCTATGCTTCGTACAGCCTTCTCATCAGTAAGTTTCATGACGATTGCTACTATGCAAGATTTGCTAGAGTTGGATGGTTCAGCTCGTATGAACTTCCCATCTACTCTTGGTGGAAACTGGTCATGGCGTATGACAGAGGATCAATTGACTCCTGCTGTCGAAGAAACTTTGCTTGACTTGACTACAATTTATCGCCGAATCAATGAAAATTTGGTAGAATTAAAGAAATAAGACATTATCAGGAGACACAAAAAATGTTACCATTAAAAGAATTTGTACAAAATCGTTACAATAAATCTATCGCAGAATGTAGTAACGAAGAGCTTTACCTTGCTCTTCTTAACTACAGCAAACTTGCAAGCAGCCAAAAACCAGTCAACACTGGTAAGAAAAAAGTTTACTATATCTCAGCTGAGTTCTTGATTGGTAAACTCTTGTCTAACAACTTGATTAACCTTGGTCTTTATGACGATGTTAAGAAAGAACTTGCTGATGCAGGTAAAGAGTTGATCGAAATCGAAGAAGTAGAATTGGAACCATCACTTGGTAATGGTGGTTTGGGACGTTTGGCAGCCTGCTTTATCGACTCAATCGCTACACTTGGTTTGAACGGTGATGGGGTTGGTTTGAACTACCACTACGGTCTTTTCCAACAAGTGCTTAAAAACAACCAACAAGAAACAATTCCTAACGCTTGGTTGACTGACCAAAACTGGTTGGTTCGCTCAAGCCGTAGCTACCAAGTGCCATTTGCACACTTTACATTGACATCTACTCTTTACGATATCGATGTACCTGGTTACAAAACAGCTACGAAAAACCGTTTGCGTTTGTTTGACTTGGATTCAGTTGATTCATCTATCATTGAAGATGGCATTAACTTTGACAAGACAGATATCGCTCGCAACTTGACTCTCTTCCTTTACCCAGATGATAGTGACCGTCAAGGTGAATTGCTCCGTATCTTCCAACAATACTTCATGGTTTCAAACGGTGCTCAATTGATCATCGATGAAGCAATTGAAAAAGGAAGCAACTTGCATGACCTTGCTGACTATGCAGTTGTCCAAATCAACGATACTCACCCATCAATGGTTATCCCTGAATTGATCCGTCTTTTGACAGCACGTGGTATCGAGCTTGACGAAGCAATCTCAATCGTTCGTAGCATGACTGCTTACACAAACCACACAATCCTTGCTGAAGCTCTTGAAAAATGGCCTCTTGAATTCTTGGAAGAAGTGGTTCCTCACTTGGTACCAATCATCAAAGAATTGGACCGTCGCGTGAAAGCAGAATACAAAGATCCAGCTGTTCAAATTATCGATGAGAGCGGACGTGTTCACATGGCTCACATGGATATCCACTACGGATACAGTGTTAACGGGGTAGCGGCACTTCATACTGAAATTTTGAAAAATTCTGAGTTGAAAGCCTTCTACGACCTTTACCCAGAAAAATTCAACAACAAAACAAACGGTATTACTTTCCGTCGTTGGCTCATGCATGCTAACCCAAGATTGTCTCACTACTTGGATGAGATTCTTGGAGATGGTTGGCACCATGAAGCAGATGAGCTTGAAAAACTCTTGTCTTATGAAGATAAAGCAGCTGTCAAAGAAAAATTGGAAAGCATCAAGGCTCACAACAAACGTAAATTGGCTCGTCACTTGAAAGAACACCAAGGTGTGGAAATCAATCCAAACTCTATCTTTGATATCCAAATCAAACGTCTTCACGAGTACAAACGCCAACAAATGAACGCTTTGTACGTTATCCACAAATACCTTGACATCAAAGCTGGTAACATCCCTGCTCGCCCAATCACAATCTTCTTTGGTGGTAAAGCAGCTCCAGCCTACACAATCGCTCAAGACATCATTCACTTAATCCTTTGCATGTCAGAAGTTATTGCTAATGATCCAGCAGTAGCTCCACACTTGCAAGTAGTTATGGTTGAAAACTACAACGTTACTGCAGCAAGCTTCCTTATCCCAGCATGTGATATCTCAGAACAAATTTCACTTGCTTCTAAAGAAGCTTCAGGTACTGGTAACATGAAATTCATGTTGAACGGAGCTTTGACTCTTGGTACTATGGACGGTGCTAACGTGGAAATCGCTGAGTTGGTTGGAGACGAAAACATCTACATCTTTGGTGAAGATTCAGAAACTGTTATCGATCTTTACGCAAAATCAGCTTACAAATCAAGCGAATTCTATGCTCGTGAAACTATCAAACCATTGGTTGACTTTATCGTGAGCGACGCTGTTCTTGCAGTTGGTAAGATTGAACGCTTGGAACGTCTTTATAACGAATTAATTAACAAAGACTGGTTCATGACTCTTCTTGATTTGGAAGACTACATCAAAGTGAAAGAGCAAATGCTTGCTGACTACGAAGACCGTGACGCATGGTTGGATAAAGTCATCGTTAACATTGCCAAAGCAGGATTCTTCTCATCTGACCGCACAATCGCTCAGTATAACGAAGATATCTGGCACTTGAACTAATACTCTTCGAAAATCAAATTCAAACCACGTCAGCTTTATCTGCAACCTCAAAGCGGTGCTTTGAGCAACCTGCGGCTAGCTTCCTAGTTTGCTCTTTGATTTTCATTGAGTATAAGATACAAATTCATACTAATACATTTTGTAAAAAAGCGGATTTCGATGAAATTCGCTTTTTTGAATGATGTGGATTTGGATCAATCTTATTTAAAAGGGATAAATCATAGATACAGTGAACGCATAACACTTTCTTTCAGCCTCATGTTTCTTCGTAGTTGATTACCTCACATCCCTTGTATTCGCTTACATAAAGTATTATAATATAATTGTAGGAAAGAAGGTGTTTTTATGTGGAAAAAATATTTTTCAAAATATAAATGGACGGATTTATTTTGGATTTTATTTGTTATTTTGACCTGCCTCTATATTGGTAACCATGATTTGTTTCCTCTCAATCATCAAGAATTCTCTTTTCGTGGTAGCGTTTGGGGTTTGGTACTGGCCTTATATCACTTACTGTTCATTGATAAATTTATTATTTCGAATCGAAAATAAAGTTTAGAGCTATGCTTGGCTGTGTACTTTTAGGATTGATTTTGGAGGGAAGATTTTGTCTCTATTATTTATTATTTTAAATTTGTTTATCTTGTACAAGGTTTATTCTTTGAGGCGGGAAAAATCGAAATACTTGATTTATACGGCCTATATCATATTTGGGGTAAATGTAATATATGGTATTCAATGGTTATTAAAAGAATTGGTTCCAAAGATTTCCACTTAATGTGTATAGAAACTCCAGCGATTTTTACATAACAAAACGCATAAGATTATGGTTTTTGAGTACCTGTTCTTATGCGTTTTTGTATTTTTGACGATTTTCGGTAAGTTGTCTGCCTTTGGGAAGTCTAGTTTATACTCAATGAAAATCAAAGAGCAAACTAGGAAGCTAGCCGTAGGCAGTACTTGAGTACGGCAAGGCGAAGCTGACGTGGTTTGAATTTGATTTTCGAAGAGTATTAGAATACTTTCCCAACTAGAATCTCAGCCTCAATGGTAATCTCTGTCAGTTGGCTCCAGTCAATCTTAGTTTGGTCGATGTGAAAGAGGAGAGGAGTCATACTGAGTAGGGCTTGGAGCTGCTCTGCTGTGATAGGCTTGGTTAGTGAGGCAGTTTGGTTAGATAGGATGGTAAAGTGTTCCTGGAAATGCTCCTTGATATCTTGATTAGAATAGTTCTTGTTTGTCAGCTGGTTTTGTACCTTCTGACGGATTTCCTTGAGGTGATTTTCGGTTGGGATGACCTTGATCAAGATGCCGTCTTTTGATAATACTCTTTGAAATTCTCCGTAGTTGGCAGGCGAGAAGATATCAAGCAGGATATCCATGCTAGCATCTTTTATAGGAAGTCGAGCCAGGTCACCGACAAACCAATTGACTGCCCAGTTGGGTTCACTCTTAGCAGCGATTTGGACGGAATCTTTGGAAATATCAAAGGAATAGAAGATTTTATCAGAGTGACTTTCTTGGAGTTTACGAGAGTAGAAACCTTCGCCACAACCGATATCCAAGACTGTTTTTGCGGATGGATTAGTTGTTAGTAAGTCCGAGATACCTTCTAAAATAGCCTGATAAAAACCAGCTTCAAGAATTTGCTGGCGGTTTTGGAAGTTTTCCTTGTCGTAGTTGGCAGATTGCTTGATTTGCGGAGCCAAGTTGACATAGCCGAATTTTGCCAGATCAAAAGAATGGCGGTTGCTACACTTGAGGCTAGACTCTACCAAGGCCAGATTTTCTTGGCAGATAGGGCAGGAAAAGGCAGTCGCAGAAGCAAAACGCTGAAGTTTGGGTTTGAGGTTTGTATTCATAGTTTAAGTGTATCAAAAGAGGCAAATGAAAGCAACTTTAGAAATAAGTAGATGGGAGATTCAGTAGAAATAAAACTAATACTCTTCGAAAATCAAATTCAAACCACGTCAACGTCGCCTTGCCGTACTCAAGTACAGCCTGCGGCTAGTTTCCTAGTTTGCTCTTTGATTTTCATTGAGTATAATTCTCCAATTTATAAAATAAAATTGCTTTTATATCTAAATTGCTATATAATAATGATAAGGAGGAAATAAGTATGTTAAAAGAAGTATTGAGCGTCGCAAAAGTTGCGAAAAAATCATCACTCTTTTTGGGTGGTGTTGCATTTGGTACCCTTGGTTTGAAAATCTTAGCAAGTAAGGAAGCTAAAAAAGGTTATTCTAAAGCTTTGGCTAAGGCTTACAAGTTGAAAGACGGGCTAGACGCCTCTGTTTCTGTTGTGAAGCAACATGGAGACGATGTCTTACAAGATGCCAAATATTTGTACGAGCAAGAGAAAAAAGAAGAGCAATTAGATAGCCTTATAGGAGAATAATATGTCTTTTAAAGTGCTACATAGAGGATACCAACATATCCGACTATCATCTTCTTTTTCACTCACCTTGGATATTCAAGACTATCTTCGTTCCTTGGCGAGAGATGAAAAGGGAGTTGAGTCTATCCAGTTCTACATGGATCAACAGCACTTTACTCTACGTATAAAAGAAGGCTTCTCCGTATTAGATAATGCAGAAGCCTTTTTAAAAAGAATTGATAAAGGGAAAGTTTCTGAGTTGATGACTCTTCCCATTCGTAGAGAAGAGAGTGCTTATTCTATTGTTTCAGGTGCAGCGATTAAGCGTGTGCTTTTTCGTAGTTTTGTGCCGTATCCTATTCGCTATATATGGACTTGTTATCAGGCTTTTGGCTATATTAGAGAAGCCTATCAAACACTAGCGCGTAAGGAACTAACGATGGAGGTCTTGGACTGTTCGGCGATTTTATTGTCCTTGTTTATGAACCAATCCAAGACAGCTAGCAATATCATGTTTATGCTTGATTTGGGGAATCATTTAGATCAGTGGTCCTTGAAAAAAACTGCAACAGATTTAGAACAAAGCCTTCTTGCAAAAGAGAGCGATGTATTTCTAGTACAGGGCGATACGGTTGTTAGTATCAAGAGTTCCGATGTCCAAATAGGAGATGTCTTGATCTTATCTCAAGGAAATGAAATTCTGTTTGATGGACAAGTAGTTTCAGGTTTAGGTATGGTTAACGAAAGTTCCTTGACGGGAGAGAGTTTTCCAGTTGAAAAAAGAGAGTCTGATTTAGTTTGTGCAAATACAGTATTAGAAACTGGAGAGTTACGCATTCGTGTAACCGATAATCAGATGAACAGCCGGATTTTACAACTGATTGAGTTGATGAAGAAATCTGAAGAAAACAAGAAAACGAAACAACGCTATTTCATCAAAATGGCGGACAAGGTCGTCAAATATAATTTCTTGGGGGCTGGGCTGACTTACCTATTAACAGGTTCTTTTTCTAAGGCTATCTCTTTCCTATTGGTCGATTTCTCCTGTGCTTTGAAAATTTCTACTCCTGTAGCTTATTTGACAGCTATCAAGGAGGGGTTGAATCGTGAAATGGTAATTAAGGATGGAGATGTTCTGGAGAAATATCTGGAAGTTGATACTTTCTTGTTTGATAAGACGGGAACAATCACAACTAGTTATCCGATAGTTGAAAAGGTGTTACCTTTTGGGGACTATAGTGAGGAAGATATTCTCAGAATCAGTGCCTGTCTTGAGGAACACATTTATCATCCTATTGCTAATGCCATTGTCAAGCAAGCTGAGATAGAGGGGATTGAACATGAGGAAATGCATGGGAAACTCCAATATATCGCAAGTAAGGGAATCAAATCTCATATAGATGGGGAACCAGTTCTTATTGGGAATTATGTTTTGATGCAGGATGAGCAAATTCATATCAGTTCAGAACAAAATGCTTTAATTGAAGAGTACAAGAGTCACTACAATCTCTTATTCTTGGCTTATCAGAATGAATTGATTGGAATGTTCTGCATCCATACTCCTTTGAGAAAAGAAGCAAAAGCAGCCTTGGAGAAACTTAAGGCACAAGGAAAAAAATTGATTCTGGCAACAGGGGACACCTTGGTTAGGACAGAGGAATTAGTCAAAGATTTGCCCTTTGATCAGGTCTATACAGACTTGAAACCTGATGGGAAATTTGAGTTAGTAGAGGAACTGCAGAAAGCAGGTCACACTATTTTGATGGTTGGGGATGGGTTGAATGACTCAGCTGCTCTAACCCTATCAGATATCGGTGTGGTGATGAATGAGAGTGCAGATATTTCTAAGCAGATGAGTGATATCTTATTGTTAGATAATCGTTTGGATTTCTTCCAAGAGTTGGATTTGCTATCATCATCTTTGCAAACACTCATCAAGAAGAATATTCAAGATACCGTTGTCGTAAATAGTAGTTTGATTGGCTTTGGCTTGTTTAATTGGCTCAGTCCTTCAAATCTTTCTATCTTACATAATCTAACAACCTTACGCATTGTACTGCGTAGCCTGTCTATTAAGGCTAGATAGATGTGCTTATCAATAACAAAAAGGAGTTACCTTTCTTGAGGTTAACTCCTTTATTTATAGATAAATGTTGAACAGTTTAGTAAGTCAATACAAAGTATTTTTTCTTCCCACGACGGATAACAGTCAGTTCATTCTCTAACTTATCTGCGTCACTCAAGACATAGTCAAGGTCTTGGATACGGTCGCCGTTGACGTAGATAGCTCCGTTTTGGACGTCTTCACGGGCTTGGCGTTTTGAGTTAACTACACCAGCTGATACGAGCAGTTCTACGATATTGTGGTTTTCATCTGTTTGAACTTGGTAGTTTGGCACTCCACGAAGTCCTTGTTTGAGCTCTTTAACAGAAAGATTTTTGATATTTCCTGCAAAGAGTTGCTCAGTAATGTTGAGGGCTTCTTTATAGGCTTCTTCGCCGTGAACAAGTGTAACGACTTCACGAGCCAAGACTTTTTGTGCCAAGCGTTCGTGTGGAGTTGCTTCAAATTGTTTACGGATGTCTTCAATCTCATCAAGTGACAAGAAAGTAAAGATTTTCAAGAAGCGAACAGCGTCAGCGTCCATCACGTTCATCCAAAATTGGTACATTTCGTATGGAGAAGTCTTTTCAGGATTGAGCCAGACTGCGTTTCCTTCTGATTTACCAAATTTCTTACCAGTTGCATCGGTAATCAGTGGGACAGTGATTACGTGGCCAGTCTTGTCAGCCTTACGACGAAGTAATTCAGTACCAGCTGTCATATTTCCCCACTGGTCAGAACCACCGATTTGTAGTGTTACGTTGTGGTCTTGGTTAAGGACGAAGAAATCGTAACCTTGCATGATTTGGTAGGCAAACTCAGTATAAGAAATCCCTGTTTCAATCCGTTTTTTCACAGACTCTTTACTCATCATGTAGTTGACAGTGAAGTATTTTCCGATATCACGGAGGAAGTCAATGAAGCTGATGCTGCCAAACCAGTCGTAGTTGTTGACCATGACAGCCTTATTTTCACCATTTTCAAAGTCAAGAAAACGAGAAAGTTGTCCTTGGATAGACTTGACCCAGCCATCTACTGTGTCTTTTGTTTGGAGACTACGTTCAGCATCTTTGAAGGACGGATCTCCGATGAGACCTGTAGCACCGCCAACGAGCGCATAAGGTTTGTGACCTGCTAGTTGCAAGCGACGACTTGTCAAGATTGCGACAAGGTGGCCTAGGTGAAGGCTATCAGCAGTTGGATCGTAGCCAGTATAATAAGAAACTTGACCTTCTTCTAGGGCTTTACGCAAAGCTTCTTCATCAGTCGTTTGAAAAATCAAACCACGCTCTTTTAGCTCATCAAAAATGTGCATGTGTCTTTTCTCCTTTTTAAAATATTGTTTCTACCTATTTTACCACAAACTTGGCAAATAACCTAGTAAAATCGGGAAGAAAGTTGCTGCTTGGACTTTTTTGGAAACGAGTGAAATATGGTATAATAGCACTAGCTTATACTCAATGAAAATCAAAGAGCAAGCGAGGAAGCTAGCCGCAGGTTGCTCAAAACACTGTTTTGAGGTTATGGATAGAACTGACGAAGTCAGTAACACATATACGGCAAGGCGAGACTGACGTGGTTTGAAGAGATTTTTGAAGAGTATTGTTTTCAGAGAAATAGATAAAAATAGTTAAGAAAGGGGCTGGAAAATGTCTCATATTATTGAATTGCCAGAAGTATTGGCCAACCAGATTGCAGCAGGAGAAGTCATCGAGCGTCCTGCTAGCGTTGTCAAAGAATTAGTTGAAAATGCTATCGATGCTGGCTCAAACCAGATTATCGTTGAGATTGAAGAAGCTGGACTTAAGAAGATCCAAATTACAGATAATGGTCACGGGATTGCCCACGATGAAGTCGAGTTGGCTCTCCGTCGTCATGCCACTAGTAAGATAAAGAATCAAGCGGATCTTTTTCGGATTCGTACGCTCGGTTTCCGTGGTGAAGCCTTGCCCTCTATCGCTTCTGTCAGTGTTCTGACTCTTTTGACTGCAGTTGAGGGTGCAAGTCATGGGACCAAGCTAGTGGCTCGCGGAGGAGAAGTAGAAGAAGTTGTGCCTGCGACCAGTCCTGTTGGGACCAAGGTTTGTGTGGAGGATATTTTTTTCAATACACCAGCTCGTCTCAAGTATATGAAGAGCCAGCAGGCAGAGTTGTCTCATATCATCGATATCGTCAATCGTCTGGGGCTAGCCCATCCTGAGATTTCCTTTAGTTTGATTAGTGATGGCAAGGAAATGACACGGACAGCTGGTACGGGTCAACTGCGTCAGGCCATTGCTGGGATTTATGGTTTAGCTAGTGCCAAAAAGATGGTTGAAATTGAGAATTCTGACCTAGATTTTGAAATTTCAGGCTTTGTTTCATTGCCTGAATTGACGCGGGCTAATCGCAACTATATCAGTCTTTTTATCAATGGCCGTTATATCAAAAATTTCCTGCTCAATCGTGCCATTTTAGATGGTTATGGAAGCAAACTCATGGTGGGGCGTTTTCCGCTGGCTGTGATTCATATCCAGATTGACCCTTACTTAGCCGATGTCAATGTGCACCCGACCAAGCAAGAGGTGCGAATTTCCAAGGAAAGAGAACTAATGGCGCTGGTTTCAGAAGCTATTGCAAAGAGTCTCAAGGAGCAGACCTTGATTCCGGATGCCTTGGAAAATCTTGCCAAATCTACCGTTCGCAACCGTGAAAAAGTAGAGCAAACCATTCTCCCACTTAAAGAAAACAATCTCTACTACGAGCAAACGGAAGCAACAATCTCTATTCCAGCTGAGGTTTCAGACAGTCAAGTAGACTTGACTGAAGAGAAACAGGATTTGAGCCTCTTCGCTAAGGAAACATTGGATCAGTTGACCAAGCCAGCTAAACTGCATTTTGCAGAGAGAAAATCGGTCAGCTACGACCAACTGGATCATCCAGAGTTAGATATGGCTAGTTTGGATAAGGCTTATGATAAGCTGGGGCGAGAAGAGTCTTCGAGTTTCCCAGAGTTGGAATTTTTCGGGCAAATGCACGGAACCTATCTCTTTGCTCAAGGGCGAGATGGGCTTTACATCATAGACCAACACGCAGCCCAGGAGCGGGTTAAGTATGAGGAGTATCGCGAAAGTATTGGCAATGTTGACCAGAGCCAGCAGCAGCTCCTAGTGCCCTACATCTTTGAATTCCCTGCAGATGATGCCCTTCGTCTCAAGGAAAGAATGCCTCTCTTGGAGGAAGTTGGTGTCTTTCTATCAGAGTATGGGGAAAATCAATTTATCCTACGGGAACATCCAATTTGGATGGCAGAGGAGGAAATCGAGTCTGGTATCTATGAGATGTGTGATATGCTCCTTTTGACCAAGGAAGTTTCAATCAAGAAATACCGAGCAGAGTTAGCGATCATGATGTCCTGCAAGCGATCTATCAAGGCTAACCATCGTATCGATGACCACTCAGCTAGACAGCTTCTATACCAACTTTCCCAATGTGACAACCCCTACAACTGTCCACACGGACGCCCTGTTTTGGTCCACTTTACCAAGTCAGATATGGAAAAGATGTTCCGTCGCATTCAGGAAAATCACACTAGCCTCCGAGAGCTAGGAAAATACTAATACTCTTCGAAAATCTCTCTAAACTGCGTCAGTCTTATCTTGCCTAACTCAAGTTATACCTACGGTTAGCTTCCTAGTTTAGATTTGATTTTCATTGAGTATAAATTGAAGGGAAAATTATGTACGAATATTTAAAAGGAATCATTACCAAAATCACTGCCAAATATATCGTTCTTGAAACCAACGGTATCGGTTATATCTTGCATGTAGCCAATCCCTATGCTTACTCAGGACAAGTCAATCAAGAAGCGCAAATCTATGTGCATCAAGTCGTTCGCGAAGATGCTCATCTCCTTTACGGTTTCCGTTCAGAAGACGAGAAAAAACTCTTTCTCAGCTTGATTTCGGTGTCGGGCATTGGTCCTGTATCAGCTCTGGCTATCATTGCAGCAGATGACAATGCTGGCCTGGTTCAAGCCATCGAAACCAAGAACATCACCTACTTGACTAAATTCCCTAAAATCGGGAAGAAAACAGCCCAACAGATGGTCTTGGACTTAGAAGGTAAGGTGGTTGTGGCAGGAGACGATCTCCCTGCTAAGACTGCAGCTCCATCTAGCAGTGACAACCAAGAATTGGAAGAAGCTATGGAAGCTATGCTGGCTTTGGGCTACAAGGCGACCGAGCTTAAGAAGATCAAGAAATTCTTTGAAGGAACTTCTGATACAGCTGAAAACTACATCAAATCTGCCCTTAAGATGTTGGTCAAATAGGAGAAGTCTATGCTAAAACGCTGTGGTTGGGTTAAAATGAACAACCCTCTCTATGTAGCCTATCACGATGAGGAATGGGGCCAACCCCTCCATGATGACCAAGCGCTTTTTGAGTTGCTCTGTATGGAGACTTATCAGGCAGGCTTATCTTGGGAAACGGTACTCAATAAACGCCAAGCCTTCCGTCAAGTTTTTCATGGTTACCAAATTCAAGCTGTTGCAGACATGACGGATGAAGAACTGGAATCTTTGTTAGAAAATCCAGCTATCATTCGTCATCGCGCCAAGATTTTTGCGACGCGCACCAACGCTCAGGCTTTTCTGCAAGTTCAGAAGGAGTATGGCTCTTTTGACATCTATCTTTGGTCTTTTGTTGATAGAAAAACCATCGTTAATGATGTTCCTGACTATGCTCAAGCACCAGCCAAAACAGCCTTGTCTGAGACATTATCCAAGGATCTCAAAAAACGTGGCTTCAAATTTACTGGACCAGTTGCAGTTTTATCTTTTCTACAGGCTGCAGGCTTGATTGATGATCACGAGAATGATTGTGAATGGAAAAGTGGAAATAAGTGACGTTAGATGTCTAGAACATAGGAGAATATAAAAAAGCTGAGAGTTCTATCTCAGCTTTCTTTGTTATAGTCAAAGCGAATGACTTGCTCCGTTGCATCTACATGGGCGTGGACTCCGAAGGGTACAATTGCTCTTGGAGTTGCGTGTCCGATATTCAGATTATAGACAATTGGGATATTGCTGTCAATGATATCCAATAGTGCCTCTTTATAGTCGTCATAGAAAGTTTCATCCATAGGTTTTCCGACCAAGATTCCATTGATGACCTCGAATATGCCAGTGTCCTTTAAAGTCCGCAACATCTTTTTGAAGTCTTCTGGCTCAGGCTTTTCTTCGCTTGTCTCTAGCAAGAGGATCTTTCCTTCCCAGTCTGACAAGTCAGGGAAAAGTTTGTATTTTTGGCAGAGCTCCGTGCTATCTGCGTATCGAGAGTTGTCAAAGATATCGTAGAGGGATTCGAGGCAACCACCGAGGATTTCTCCTTCGAATTGGGCATTTCCTTGTAACAAGTCAAAACCAGTGTTTGCATGACTGACACGAGGTGTTCCTAGAGCCTTGGGACTGAAGTCAGTTCGTTCCTCATACCAAACGTGACTAGGGCGGATTTCTGAGATTCTTCCAGTCTCAATCAATTCTTTAAAGTAGTGAAAGCTATAGGGCAACATCTCCTTGTCCAATTCACAAATGTCTGCTAAAAAGGATTGACCATAAAAGGTCTTGATTCCTAGTTTATGCAACATGAGATGGTTCATGGTTGTATCTGAGAAGCCAAGAAAAATCTTTTGTTTGATAACTTTTTCTAGTTGGTCATTTTCAAAAAGGTAGGGCAACAAACGATAGGTGTCGTCTCCGCCGATGGCACATAGGATCATGTCGATACTATCATCAGAAAAGGCTTGAATCAAATCCTCTGCACGAGCTTCAGGATGGTCCTTGATAAAGTCTAATCCTTTTTGCGAATGGGGCAAAAAGATGGGATTGAGTCCTAGGTCCTTGAGACGTTGAACGCCTAAGTCCACTTCGTGTTTGACAAAGTCCTCTCCAATAATGCCACTAGACAAGCTCACAATACCAATAGTAGAAATCATATCTTATCCTCCTAGAAATAGATTGAGCCTATTTTATCACAAAAGATGAGGGGAAACAACAAGAATTAGAATCAGAAAAAGGCTTTTAGATCAAGAAAGTAGTAAAAAAGCAACCAATGATGTGGTTGCTTTTTATAGTAGTTGTATTCTTATAGAGCAGTAAGGAAAGTCAGTCCGCCAAGGATAACCCCGGCTGAGTTTGGAATGATTAGAATCCAGTCTTTCTTAGGCTCTTTTGTCCATCCATAAATGACCCAGATTAAGCAAGAGACAGCTGCTGATAAAGGTTGAAATGGTTGAGCTTTATTTCCTTGTAAATTGGCAAAAATTTGGGGGATGTAGGCTATAAATACAATAATCCCGATAAAGGCACCAATTGAACCAACAATTTGATTAATTCTCTGTTTAGTCATATATATTTCTCCTTATTACTTTATTAGTATAACAGAAAAACAACTTGGATTCAAGGACAAAACCTCGGGATTCTAAGGAAAGACTTTACATTAGAACGTTTTTAGAAAATGTAGCTACTTTTCTTTGGAGAATAAAAAAATGCTTTGGAGCCATAATAAAAGTAGTCTGTCTGTAAAACACACTACTTTTATTGTTTATCTTAATATCTAGCAGGTCCAGCACTTGCGCTCTTGATGTTGAAACGTTTTTTGAGGTAGAAACGTAGGGCAAGGAGAGCTCCTCCAATGACCAACAAAACAAGAGGTGGTAAGCTGATGTTGATGGCTTGTGGAAGGAAGTTACTCAAGAAGAGGATGAAGACCCAGGCAAACATGGTTGCTAACATAACCAAAAGTGATTTCCAGAATGGAGGACGTTGGCTACGGTCAGTATCTGGTCCGTAGTAGCGGTAGATGAAGTGGTAGAGCAGGTAAAAGGCAACTCCACCAAAGGCTCCTACACTGATAAGTGTTACCAATCCGTAGGCCACAGGTTGGTTTGAGAAGAAGCTCATCAAGGCGCTAACTACTGCAAATAGTCCTGTGATGAAAAGGGCTGAATCCAACATCATCAATTTTGGATCGTCGTTTTCTTTTGGATGTTCTTTTTCGTACTGCTCTTTTTCGCTGAAACTATGAGCCCAGTGAGTTGGTGCTCCGTAGATAGAACGAGCTGTCACTCCTTTTGGTTGTTCTTCAAGGATATGAGGAATGACTTCTTCAAGGATAGCCTTGATTTCAGCATCTGTTTTTCCGTCCTTGAGAAATTGCTGGGTTGCAATATGGATAAATTCCTGGTTTTTCTTTGTTAATTCTTTTAAATCAATCTGTGACATAATAACTCCTGTTTAGAACCATTTTTTATGGATGAGGTAAAGAGTGAGAGAAACACTCATAGCAAAGGCGATAAAGACGATGAGCCAGAAAGCGTGCGGTTCTCCGTTTAAAGGGATTTCATTGTCCTTAAAGTTCATTCCGTAAGCTGAGAAAATCATGGTCGGGATGGACATAACGATAGTCACAAGTGCCAAGGTTTTCATGATATTGTTCTGGTTATTTGAAATGATAGAAGCAAAGGTCTCTGTCATAGAGTGAAGGACGTTTCCATAGATGTCCGCCATCTCGATGGCCTGTTGCGTTTCAATCAAGGTATCTTCCAGTAAGTCTTCATCTTCAAGGTATTTCTTGATATTGCTAGTTGCGCTGGTCAATTTTTTAATCACGCGCTCGTTTGTCTTCAGAGAGGCTTTGAAGTAGACGATGGTCTTCTCCAACTCCATGAGTTCGATCAATTCTTCGTTTCGAGTAGATTTGTGAAGTTGACTCTCGATCTGCTCACTCTTACGTTCAATCGAACGGAGGGCAGTTAGGTAAATCTCCGCATTGCGGTATAGGATTTGGAAGATGAAGCGCGAACGCATGAAGGTATAGAAATTTCGAAGCCTACGATTGATAAAGACATCAAGAAGTGGTAGAGGCTCCAAGCAGGTAGTGATGATAGCCTCTTCTGTGATGATAATCCCCAAGGGAATAGTCACATAGTAGGTCTGGTTATTTCTTTCCTCTGTTATTGGGACGTCTACGATAATCAAGGTGTATTCATCTTCGATGGTGATACGAGACATTTCTTCGGCATCGAGCGGTGCACGGAGATCGGCGATATCAATATCAAAGGCTGAGGCGATTTCCATCGATTCGCTTTGAGTAGGATTGACGAGATTGATCCAAGTGCCCGGCTGGAGCGTATCGATCTCTTTAAATTCAGTTGTTGTTGAGAGAAAGACTTGTTTCATATCTCCTATCCTTTCCTAATCTAATCCGTGTTTCAGTGATTTTTGACACCGTACTATTATACTACAAAATCGGCTTTTTTGGTAATAGAATTTCACTTTTTTTGGTATAATGGAAAGCAACAATGAACTAGAAAGAAGTAATATGCAAGATAAGATTGTCATCCATGGGGCACGCGCCCATAATTTAAAAAATATAGATGTGGAAATTCCGCGTGACAAGCTAGTTGTGGTGACGGGACTATCTGGATCAGGAAAATCTAGTTTGGCCTTTGATACCCTTTATGCTGAAGGGCAGCGTCGCTACGTTGAAAGTCTGTCAGCCTATGCTCGTCAGTTCTTGGGCAATATGGAAAAGCCAGATGTGGATTCTATCGATGGTCTCAGCCCTGCCATTTCCATTGACCAGAAAACGACTAGTAAAAATCCACGTTCGACGGTTGGAACAACGACGGAAATCAACGACTATCTACGTCTCCTCTATGCTCGTGTAGGAATACCCTACTGTATCAATGGACATGGGGCTATCAAGGCTTCGTCTGTAGAGCAGATTGTGGACAAGGTTTTGGAATTGCCAGAGCGCCAACGTTTGCAGATTTTAGCTCCTGTTATTCGTAAGAAAAAAGGGCAACATAAGACTCTGATTGAAAAGATTCAAAAGGATGGTTACGTCCGTGTCCGTGTCGATGGAGTTGTTTACGATGTGACCGAAGTTCCTGAACTTGAAAAGAATAAACAACACAACATTGACGTGGTAGTAGACCGTATCATCATCAAGGAAGGTATCCGTAGTCGTCTCTTTGATTCGATTGAAGCAGCTCTCCGTATCGCTGAAGGTTATGTCGTTATTGATACTATGGATGATTCAGAGTTGCTCTTCTCAGAACACTATGCTTGTCCAGTTTGCGGCTTTACAGTTCCGGAACTAGAGCCTCGTCTCTTCTCTTTCAATGCTCCTTTTGGTTCTTGTAGTGAGTGTGATGGTTTGGGTATCAAGCTGGAGGTGGATACTGATTTGGTAGTGCCAGATGCCAGCAAAACGCTACGTGAGGGAGCCTTGGCTCCTTGGAATCCTATCTCATCCAACTACTATCCAAACATGCTAGAACAAGCCATGACAGCTTTTGGAGTGGATATGGACAAGCCTTTTGAGGACTTGTCAGAAGAAGACAAGAACTTGATTCTTTACGGATCGGATGGCAAGGAATTCCATTTCCACTATGAGAATGAATTTGGTGGTGTGCGCGATATCGACATTCCGTTTGAGGGAGTTGTCAATAATATCAAGCGTCGCTACCACGAGACTAACAGTGATTACACCCGCACCCAGATGCGCCTCTACATGAATGAGTTGACCTGCGGAACCTGTCATGGCTATCGTCTCAATGACCAAGCCTTGTCTGTCCGTGTGGGTGGTGAGCAAGGGCCACACATCGGAGAAATTTCAGACCTGTCTATCGCAGACCACTTGGACTTGGTAAGCCAGTTGACTCTATCTGAAAACGAAGCCATCATTGCTCGTCCGATTCTTAAGGAAATCAAAGACCGCTTGACCTTCCTCAATAATGTCGGTCTCAACTATCTGACCCTTTCTCGTTCTGCAGGAACATTATCAGGTGGGGAGAGCCAACGTATTCGTTTGGCGACTCAGATTGGTTCCAATCTCTCAGGAGTCCTCTATATCTTAGATGAGCCGTCTATCGGTCTTCACCAGAGGGACAATGACCGTCTGATTGCCAGTCTGAAAAAGATGCGTGATTTGGGGAACACCTTGATCGTAGTAGAACATGATGAAGATACCATGCGAGAGGCGGATTATTTGATTGACGTCGGTCCTGGAGCGGGAGTCTTTGGTGGAGAAATTGTTGCGGCAGGAACGCCTAAGCAAGTAGCGCGCAACAGCAAGTCCATTACCGGACAGTATCTATCAGGAAAACGTGCCATTCCAGTACCAGAAGAGCGCCGTGTGGGAAATGGTCGCTTTATCGAGGTGACAGGAGCGCGTGAGAACAACCTGCAAAATGTCACAGCTCGCTTTCCACTAGGAAAATTCATCGCAGTGACAGGGGTATCAGGTTCAGGGAAATCGACCCTAATCAATAGCATTCTCAAAAAAGCTATTGCCCAGAAGCTCAACCGCAATTCAGACAAGCCTGGTAAGTTTAAAACCATTACAGGGATTGAACATATCGACCGTCTGATAGATATTGACCAAAGTCCAATCGGACGAACACCGAGGTCCAACCCTGCTACCTATACAGGTGTCTTTGATGACATTCGGGACCTCTTTGCTCAGACAAATGAAGCCAAGATTCGTGGCTATAAGAAGGGGCGTTTCAGTTTCAACGTCAAGGGCGGTCGCTGTGAAGCTTGCTCGGGTGATGGGATTATCAAGATTGAGATGCATTTCTTGCCAGATGTTTACGTGGCTTGTGAAGTTTGCCACGGGACTCGTTACAACAGTGAAACTCTAGAAGTTCACTATAAGGAAAAGAATATCTCGCAGGTCTTGGACATGACCGTTAACGATGCGGTGGAGTTCTTCCAACACATTCCGAAAATTCAGCGCAAACTTCAGACGATTAAGGATGTTGGTCTAGGTTATGTGACCTTAGGACAACCAGCCACAACTCTTTCTGGTGGAGAAGCTCAACGTATGAAGCTGGCTAGCGAACTCCATAAGCGCTCGACCGGTAAATCCTTCTACATTCTAGATGAACCGACAACTGGTTTGCATACTGAGGACATCGCTCGACTACTCACCGTTTTGTCTCGCTTTGTTGATGATGGCAATACAGTTCTCGTCATTGAGCACAATCTGGATGTTATCAAAACAGCAGACCATATTATCGACTTAGGACCAGAAGGTGGTGTCGGTGGCGGAACTATTATCGCAACAGGAACTCCAGAAGAAGTAGCTGCTAACCAAGCAAGCTATACAGGACAGTATTTGAAAGGAAAGTTACATCATGAATAAACGTGTGCAAGCATTTTTAGATAAAATGCAAGAAAAAGAACTAGATGGAATCATTATCAATAACCTTAAAAATGTCTACTATTTGACAGGATTTTGGGGTTCAAATGGTACGGTCTTTATCAGTCGTGACCGTCAAATTTTGGTGACGGATGCCCGCTATATCATCGCTGCTAAGCAGGAAGTTACTGGTTTTGAGATTTTTGCAGAACGTGACGAGTTGGCTACTATCGCAAAAATTGCTAAAGACATGGGTCTTTCTCGCATCGGTTTTGAAGATGAAATTTCAGTTTCTTATTACCATCGCATGCAAACTGCTTTTGAAGGGATGGAATTACTTCCACAGACTCAGTTTGTTGAAGCCCTTCGTATGATTAAGGACGAGACAGAGATTGCGACCATTCGCAAGGCATGCTCTATCTCTGACCAAGCTTTCCACGATGCTCTTGACTTTATCAAGCCAGGGAAGACAGAAATTGAAATTGCCAACTTCCTGGACTTCCGTATGCGTGAATTAGGCGCTGCTGGTTTGTCTTTTGACACGATTCTAGCTAGCGGGATCAACTCTTCTAAACCCCATGCCCATCCAATGCACAAGCCAGTAGAACTAGGCGAAGCTATCACTATGGACTTCGGTTGTCTTTATGACCACTATGTCAGTGATATGACACGTACCATCTACCTAGGTCATGTGAGCGACGAACAAGCAGAAATCTACAACACCGTTTTGAAGGCCAATCAAGCTCTGATAGACCAAGCTAAGAATGGCTTAGGTTTCCGTGACTTTGATAAAATCCCTCGTGATATCATTGTGGAAGCAGGCTATGGAGAATACTTTACTCACGGTATCGGGCACGGTATTGGACTTGATATCCACGAAGAACCTTACTTTAGCCAAACTTCCAAAGAAGTTATCAAAACTGGTATGGTCTTGACTGATGAACCTGGTATTTATATTGAAGGTAAATACGGGGTTCGTATCGAAGATGATATCTTGATTACAGATACAGGTTGTGAGTTATTAACCCTTGCTCCAAAAGAATTAATCGTAATCTAAGAAAAATGAGATAAATCGTTGACTTTTACTAGTTAAAGGTTTATACTGAAAGGCGAAAACGGTAGGTGAGGCTACCATAGGGATACGGATGACTACCGCAAAGCAGTGGAGACACTACTCGTTGGTCAACAGTCCTGGTCGCGAAGGTCAAGACTAAGCTCATTACATCGCCCTATGGAGTTAAAGCTTGAACGAAAACGGATAATAAGTTTTTTAGTCCTGCCATTTTATGGCAGGACTTTCTGCTGTTTTAGAACAAAGAAGGGAGACAAACGATGCAAATTGACGATCATCCAGAACCGCACATACACAGCCAATCGCTGATTTGTGTCGTTCTGTCCCTATAAAGTGATTGGTCTCTGTGTATGATACTCTTCGAAAATCAAATTCAAACCACGTCAACGTCGCCTTGCCGTACTCAAGTACAGCCTGTGGCTAGTTTCCTAGTTTGCTCTTTGATTTTCATTGAGTATGAAATCACCATTCATACAGATAGGAGAAACCAATGAAAACTACAAAAGAAAGACTAGCAGCAGCTATTCAAACTCCATTAAAAGATAGTCTAGCTTTTTACCATACAAGTCTAAAAGGCTTAGACCAAGAACAAGTCGAAGAAAACCGTGACCTATATGGTGAAAACACCATCACCAAGGGCCAAGAGGATTCTATCTTTAAAAAGATTTATGAATCCATTATCAATCCTTTCACAATCATTTTGCTTGTGATTGCCTTTATTTCTCTCGTTACAAACGTCTGGCTTGCAAAACCTGGCCAAGAGGACCCTACGACCTCTATTATTATCGTTGTCTTGGTTTTGATTTCAGGAGGCATCCGTTTTGTCCAAGAGTTGAGGAGCGACAAGGCGACAACCAATCTTTCAAAAATGATTGTCAACACTGCAACTGTTATTCGTGATGGTCTTGAACAAGAGTTACCAATCGATGAGTTGGTTGTGGGAGATCTCGTGAAATTGAGTGCGGGAGACATGATTCCAGCAGATGTTATCTTATTTGAATCACGTGACTTTTTCGTTCAACAGTCAGGCTTGACTGGAGAAAGTGATGCAGTTGAAAAACTTGCCTTAAATAAAGCTACTAATCAAAATGTAGAGAGTCTTTTAGAAGCAGAATCTTTGGCATTCATGGGGACAAACGTTATCTCAGGAAGTGCTACAGCTATGGTTCTAGCTGTTGGTGATGATACCATGATGGGAGCTATTGAACAGACTCTCAACACCTACGATGAACCAACTTCTTTTGAACGTGAAATGAACAGCATTTCTTGGCTCTTGATCCGTTTGATGCTTGTCATGGTTCCTATTGTATTCTTTGCTAATGGTTTGACAGATGGGGACTGGCTGGAAGCAGGGGTCTTTGCCCTTAGTGTTGGTGTAGGTCTTACACCTGAAATGTTACCGATGATCATTACAGCTAGTTTGGCAAAGGGTTCTATCATCATGGCCAAAGAAAAAGTCGTGATTAAAAAACTCAATGCCATTCAGGACTTAGGAGCAATTGATATCCTATGTACAGATAAAACTGGAACTCTAACGCAAGATGAGATTGTCTTAGAATACCCTTTGGATATCCATGGCGATTTGGATATGGCTGTCTTAAGAAGAGCTTATCTAAATTCACATTTCCAAACCGGTTTGAAAAACTTAATGGACCGTGCCATTATCAGTAGAACTGAAAAAGAAGCTAAAGAACACGTTATTCTACAAGATTTGGATAAAATCTTCCAAAAGATTGATGAACTGCCTTTTGACTTTGAACGCAGACGCATGAGTGTCATCGTCAAAGACGACAGCAATGTCGTTAGTATGGTTACCAAAGGCGCTTTAGAAGAAATGTTGACCATTTCGACTCATGTGGAATATCGCGGAGAAATCATTCCCCTAACCGAAGACATTCGCCAAGAAGTATTAGCAGAAGTTGGTCAATTAAACCGTCAAGGTTTGCGTGTCTTAGGTGTTGGTTACAAGTCAGGTCTACGTGAAGATTATGCTTATGCTGTGACTGATGAAAGTGACATGATCCTTACGGGTTACCTTGCCTTCTTGGATCCACCAAAACCATCTGCAGCACCAGCTATTCAAGCTCTGCTTGAGCATGGTGTCAGAACAAAAATTTTAACTGGGGATAACGAAAAAGTAACCCAAGCCATTTGTGAAAAGGTTGGATTGGATGTTGAACACATCCTTTTGGGAGCTGATATCGATAAAATGACTGACCAAGAATTGGCAGAAGCGGTTGAAAGTGTAACAGTATTTGCTAAATTGTCTCCTGATCAAAAAGCCCGTATCATTCTACAGTTAAAGAAAAATGGTCACGGTGTTGGTTATATGGGTGACGGTATTAATGACGCTCCATCCATGAAGGTGGCAGATGTCGGTATTTCTGTAGATACAGCAGTAGACATCGCCAAAGAAACAGCGGATGTTATTTTGCTAGACAAGGATCTCATGGTTCTTGAAACTGGTATCGTTGAGGGCCGTAAGGTCTACGCCAATATGACCAAGTACATCAAGATGACCGTCAGTTCAAACTTTGGGAATATCTTCTCACTCCTTGTTGCGAGTATTTTCTTGCCATTTCTACCAATGGCTCCTGTTCATCTCATTGTCCTAAACCTAGTCTATGATTTGTCTTGTGTGGCATTGCCGTTTGATAATGTGGATCAAGACTTCCTTAAACAACCCCATACATGGGAAGCAAAATCCATTACGCGATTTATGGTTTGGATGGGACCGATCTCATCTGTCTTTGATATTTTGACCTTTATCTTCCTCTACTTTATCATTGTTCCTTTGGTGACAGGCCATCACTATGTTCATGGATCTGAATCTGCCCTTCAGTTTATTATCTTGTTCCAAACAGGATGGTTCATCGAATCTATGTGGTCTCAAACCATGGTTATCCATATGCTTCGTACAGCAAAAGTTCCTTTTCTACAAAGCAGACCAGCTTGGCTTGTGATTTTGATGACTCTGGTTGCAGCCTTTTTCGTAACCAGCCTACCTTATGGACCACTAGTAAATATCCTTCGTCTAGCACCCTTAGGACTTCCTTACTTCTTATTCTTAATCTGTATTATTTTCTTGTATATGTTTAGCGTCACAGTTATTAAGAAATTTTACATTAAGAAATATAAAGAATGGTTATAGTTCGTGTTTTGTCAAGAAAAAAGTTCAAAAATTGCCAAAAAAGTTAAAATTTTTTAAAAATAGGTCGCAAGTCCGATGTTTTTTATGGTATAATAGTCTAAACTGATAGTAACATGTAGCGAAAGGGGTAGGTACATGATCAAAATTTATACAGTCTCAAGTTGTACTAGCTGTAAAAAAGCTAAGACCTGGCTCAATGCCCACCAGTTAAGTTATAAAGAACAAAACCTCGGTAAGGAAGGAATCACGAGAGAAGAATTACTTGATATTTTGACAAAAACAGATAATGGAATTGCAAGTATCGTATCATCGAAGAATCGTTATGCAAAAGCTCTTGGTGTTGATATTGAAGACTTGAGTGTCAATGAAGTGCTCAAGTTAATAATGGAAACACCTCGCATCTTGAAAAGTCCGATTCTTGTAGATGAAAAACGCCTACAAGTCGGTTATAAAGAAGACGATATCCGTGCCTTCTTGCCACGCTCTGTCCGTAATGTGGAAAATGCAGAAGCGCGTTTACGTGCGGCTCTATAAAACATCAAGGCTGGGAGTGACTCCTAGCCTTCTCTAATATTTAAATTTGATAACATGTGAGGATTTATGAAAAAGTTAGTCATTGGAACATTCGCAGCACTATTTTTGCTCGTTGGATGTGGTCAGAAAAAAGAAACAGCCGCTTCAACTACTGAGAGTTCTCAGGAAGCTCTACAGTCTACCTTGCCCGTATTAGAAAATGCAACCAAGAATACAGTTGTTACCAAGACCTTGGTTTTGCCAGCTGATGAGAGTGGAGCACAGCAAACTCAAATCATTACTTATAAAGGCAATCAATTTTTAAGCTTGACCATTCAGCAGAAACGTCCTGTATCAGAAGATTTAAAAAATTATATTTCTGAACGTGGATTAGACGAAGCTAAAAAAGCTCTTAAAGAAGCTGAGGACAAGGATGAGTCTGTGCAAGCAGCTCGAAAAATTTCAGGCTTTACCATTGAAACGACTCTTTTAAATGAGAAAGAAATGGAAACCAAAACTAGCTATGATTTCCAAACGATGGATATTAAAAAAGCCAGTGAAAACGAATACTTGAAGAATGTTGGACTGGAAAACCTATTGAAAAACGAACCAGAGGACTATATTGCTAATCGTGTTGCAAATGGGGCAACAGTCCAGTAAAAAGTCACAGAAAATCAGCAGAATCAGACTGTGTGATTTGTAGAACGACCGCGAATGTGCTATAATAGTACTATTCTAAGGAAAGAGGGTGTTAGAATGGGATTTACTGAAGAAACCGTACGTTTTAAATTGGACGATTCCAATAAAAAAGAAATCAGTGAAACATTGACAGATGTCTATGCTTCTTTGAATGAAAAGGGCTATAACCCTATTAACCAGATCGTGGGCTATGTTCTCAGTGGAGACCCAGCTTACGTTCCTCGTTATAACAATGCACGAAATCAAATCCGTAAGTATGAGCGAGATGAAATCGTTGAAGAACTGGTTCGCTACTACCTTAAAGGACAAGGAGTCGATCTATAATCTATGAGAATTATGGGATTGGACGTTGGTTCAAAAACGGTAGGGGTAGCGATTAGTGATCCACTTGGGTTTACGGCTCAAGGGCTTGAAATCATCCAAATCAATGAAGAGCAAGGTCGGTTTGGTTTTGAACGTCTCAAAGAATTGGTTGAAGCCTATAAAGTGGAGCAGTTTGTTGTTGGTTTGCCTAAAAACATGAACAATACAAGTGGCCCACGGGTGGAAGCTAGCCAGGCATATGGCGAGAAGTTGGTAGAGCTCTTTGGCTTACCGGTAGATTATCAAGATGAACGCCTAACTACGGTCGCTGCAGAGCGTATGTTGATTGAGCAAGCGGATATTAGTCGCAATAAGCGTAAAAAAGTTATTGATAAATTAGCCGCTCAATTGATTTTGCAAAATTATTTAGATAGAAAATTTTAAGACAGAGGAGAAACTATGTCACACGATCACAATCACAACCACGATCACGAAGAACGTGAACTTATTACACTTGTAGATGAGCAAGGAAACGAAACCTTGTTTGAAATCCTTTTGACCATTGACGGAAAAGAAGAATTTGGTAAAAACTATGTTCTTCTTGTACCAGTTAACGCAGAAGAAGACGAAGATGGACAAGTTGAAATCCAAGCTTACTCATTCATCGAAAATGAAGATGGAACAGAAGGCGAATTGCAACCAATCCCTGAAGATTCAGAAGATGAATGGAACATGATTGAAGAAGTCTTCAACAGCTTTATGGAGGAGTAAAAATGTTCAGTGAATATTTTTACCCCAACTCCTAGAAAGTGGAAGAGTTGGAACGTCCAGTAGACGTTTTTAGCCTTACGCTAAAAATAAAGACCGTAAGTAAGTCTGGTAGACTGTATCAGCCCTGCTTCTAGAAATAAGAAAAAGCAGGAACGTCCGAGGAACATTTTTACCCTTGTGATAAAAATGAAGACTGCAAGTAAGTCCGGTGGGTGTTTTTAGTCCCCACTAAAAATAAAATTTAGCTAGGAACTAGCAAATTAGGTAAGAGGTTGGGATAAAAATCCCGGCCTCGCTTTTTATTAGCCACCAAATTTTGACGCGGTAGCTGATTGGACTTTTTGTTCGTCTTTTAGACTCCCAAAAGCTTTTTTGGTGAAAAATTTCATTTTTCTATCCGCAACCTTCAACAATCAAATGAATTGTTGAAGCCTCGCGGGGCTGGGACTACGAAATCGAGACTTCGTCAATCGATTTCTGTCCCACCGTCTTTTTTATTAAGGAGATACATATGTTTGAAGTTGAAGAATGGCTTCATAGTCGGATTGGCTTGAATTTCCGATCGGGTTTGGGGCGGATGCAACAAGCGGTGGATTTGTTGGGGAATACTGAGAAAACTTATCCTATTATCCATGTGACAGGAACTAATGGCAAGGGGTCTACTATTGCTTTTATGAGGGAACTCTTTGTTTCTCATGGCAAAAAGGTTGGAACCTTTACTTCGCCCCACATTGTTAGCATCCATGATCGCATCTGTATTAATGGTGACCCCATATTGGACGTAGATTTTATTCGTTTAGCAGATCAAGTCAAAGCAATGGAGCAAAGGCTTCTAGAAACTCACGATCAGCTATCTTTTTTTGAGTTGCTGACCTTGATTGCTTTGCTTTATTTTAAAGAACAAAAGGTGGATCTGGTCTTGCTGGAAGTTGGTATTGGAGGTTTACTGGACACGACTAATGTGGTAACTGGAGAAATTTCAGTTATTACATCGATCGGCCTCGATCACCAAGAGACTTTAGGTAATAGTTTAGCAGAAATTGCTGAACAGAAGGCAGGGATTTTTAAGTCAGGCAAGTCAGCCGTTATTGCCAACCTAGCACCGGAAGCACAGATTGTTTGTCAAAAGGTTGCAGAAGATTTGGGTGTGACTCTCTATCAAGCTGACAAAGATTTTTCTTTCAAAGAAGGACATTTTTCTTCTTCTCTAGTGGACTTGAGCCAATTAAAACTAGGTTTGGAAGGAGCCTATCAAGAGGAAAATGCAGCTCTGGCCTTGCAAACTTTTCTATTGTTTATGACGCAAAGAAGTGAAAAGGTCAATGAAGAGTCCATCCAAGCTGCTTTGAAAACTACCAGATGGGCGGGGCGTTTAGAAGCTGTTACAGAGCACATTTATCTAGATGGTGCCCATAATCTACCGGCTTTAGAACGATTGGTTGAATTTATTCAGGAGAAAATCCAGCAAGGCTATCATCCACAAATCCTTTTTGGTGCTTTGAAGAGAAAAAATTATAGTGGAATGCTTACTTATTTGACAGAACATTTACCTGATACAGCTCTCTATGTGACGAGCTTTGACTATCAGGGTTCCTTGGAGGACCAAGACTTGAGTGACTATCATAGAGTTTCCTCATATCGAGATTTTATAGATGGCTTTGAAGCTTCTGCAGGGGAGAAAGATTTACTGTTTGTGACGGGTTCTCTCTATTTTATATCAGAGGTTCGTGCCTATCTTGTGAATGTTTGACCTCGCCCCTCTCTTTATTTAATATAGTAGAGGTGAAATGGCTCAGCAGTATTATGCTGCTTCATAGTTGTTAAAAGAAAGGAGATCCTATGTCACTAAAAAAATTCACACTTTCTCTTGCTGCTTTGGCAAGTCTTAGTCTCTTAGCTGCTTGCTCCCCAAAAGCGCAGTCAACTCCTTCCTCTCAAGTAAGCACTAGTGCAGAAGCGAGCACTAGTCAGAAATCGGAAACGTCAGCTTCTAGTTCAACAGCTAGTTCAGTAACTAATATTGATGGAACCTATACGGGACAAGATGATGGGGACACCGTTATCTTGGTCGTTACTGGAAATACTGGAACATGGACGGAAGTAGAGCCTGATAGTGATCAGGAAATTAAAAAGGTAACCTTCGAACCAGAAAACCAGAGAGTCTTTGTTGGAGACGATATCAAGGTTTATGTAGCAGAAGAAAACCAGATTATCATTGATGATATGGATCGTGAGATTTCAGACCGTATCGTGTTAAAGAAATAAACATTATTTGTAGGGATTTGAATCTAAATTAACCAGATTCAAGTCCTTTTTCTTCCATCAATTTCTGGTGATTAAAAAATTCCATACTTTTAAGGTAGTTAAGTTCTACCCAAAAAGTACAGAACGGATGGTGTTAAAGGAAGTGTTCCTGTAAAAAGTGAGCGACTCCATCTTCCTCGTTGGTTAGTGGCAACTGTTGGTCAGCGAAAGGAAGTAGAGCAGGATTAGCATTTTTCATAGCATATCCTTTGCCTGCAAAGGAAAGCATTTCTTGGTCATTGTGTTCGTCGCCAAAGGCAATTAAATTCTGTTTGTCTATATTCATGACATTGAGAAGATATTCAAGGGCAAAGGCCTTGTGAACTCCTTTGGGTGTACATTCGAGGATGTTTAAAGGACCACCCCAAGTGTTAATATTGAGTTGGTGCTTGTAAAACTGATTCATCTCTTCTGCTAGGGCATATTTGTCACTTGCGCGAGTCTGCAATAAAATGCAGTTAGGATCCTTGGTGACAAGTTCAGAATTAAACTGATTTTCAGGTCTGAAGTTTTCAACACCAAATAGCCTAGGGTCGGCAATGTCCTTGTCTGGAGCTGTAATGTAAAACTTTTTACGGTATTCACCTGCGATAAAGTCGGCCTCGATTTCCTCTTTTCGTTGAACCATATCTAAGAGATACTTTTTATCAACAGTCAGGCATTTTTCATGCTCCCAAACCTTACCAGGCAAGTGAGTGAGTGAACCATTGAAATTGATCATAGGCGTTTCAAGTTCAAGCTGGTCATAAAAATCTTTAGCCATACGATAAGGGCGACCTGTTGCAATCACGACATGGTGGCCCTTTTTAGATATTTGTTTGATAGTATCCTTGGTAAAATCCGATAATTTGCTTTCGCCATTAAGTAAGGTTCCGTCCAAGTCGACGGCAATCATTTTTTGGGTCATAAGATCCTCCCGAATCTAGTTTCAGATAAGATGTTTTCTATTATATCAAAAAGCGGAGAGAAAAGCTGACTCTAAGTGAAATGCGGGAGAACAATATCTATTAGTGTTTTTTAATTTTTTAAAAAAACACCTTGAAAAGGTGAATGATTGATGATATAATGGTTCTATTGTTCGTAAAATGACAAAGGAGATTAAAAATGGACAAACTATTTAAACTAAAAGAGCACGGGACAGACGTCCGTACAGAGGTTCTTGCTGGTTTAACAACTTTCTTTGCAATGAGTTATATTCTCTTTGTAAACCCTCAAATGCTTTCACAAACAGGAATGCCTGTTCAGGGTGTATTCTTGGCAACAATCATCGGTTCTGTTGTGGGAACTTTGATGATGGCCTTCTATGCTAACTTGCCATATGCACAAGCTCCAGGTATGGGACTTAACGCCTTCTTTACATTTACAGTTGTATTTGGGATGGGCTACACTTGGAAAGAAGCTCTTGGGATGGTCTTCATCTGTGGAGTTATTTCACTGATTATTACATTGACCAATGTTCGTAAAATGATCATTGAGTCTATTCCTACAACACTTCGTTCAGCGATTTCAGCAGGTATTGGGGTTTTCCTTGCTTATGTTGGGATTAAGAATGCTGGTCTCTTGAAATTCTCGATTGACCCAGGTACTTATACAGTAGCAGGTGAAGGAGCAGATAAGGCTCAAGCAGCACTTACTGCAAACTCAGCAGCTGTTCCAGGATTGGTAGACTTCAACACGCCAGCTGTCTTGGTAGCTCTTGCAGGTATTGCCATTACTATCTTCTTCGTTGTTAAGGGGATCAAAGGTGGTATCATCCTTTCTATTTTGACAACGACAGTTCTTGCGATTGCTGTTGGTCTTGTTGATTTGTCTAGCATTGACTTTGCAAGCAATAATCTTTCATCAGCAGTTAACGATCTAGGAACCTTGTTTGGTGCTGCTCTTGGTTCAGAAGGATTGGGATCTCTGATTTCAAACACCTCTCGTTTGCCAGAAACCTTGATGGCCATTCTTGCCTTCTCATTGACAGATATTTTTGATACTATCGGTACTCTTATCGGTACTGGTGAAAAAGTTGGTATCATTGCAACAAGTGGTGAAAACCATGAGTCAGCTAAATTGGATAAGGCTCTTTACTCTGACTTGGTGGCAACTTCAGTAGGTGCTATTGCAGGTACTTCAAACGTTACAACTTATGTTGAGTCTGCAGCTGGTATCGGTGCTGGTGGACGTACTGGTTTGACAGCTTTGGTTGTTGCCATCTGTTTTGCCCTATCAAGCTTCTTTAGCCCACTTCTAGCAATCGTTCCAACAGCTGCAACTGCACCAATTTTGATTATTGTCGGAATTATGATGCTCTCTAACTTGAAAAATATTCCTTGGGATGATATGGCTGAAGCTGTTCCAGCTTTCTTCACATCTATCTTTATGGGATTCAGTTACTCAATCACACAAGGGATTGCCGTTGGTTTCTTAACTTATACTTTGACGAAGGTTGTCAAAGGTCAAGTGAAAGATGTGCATGTCATGATTTGGATTTTGGATGCCTTGTTTATCTTGAATTACATCAGTATGGCTCTTAACTAATGACAAAAACAAAAAAAGAGGGGAGTCTCCTCTTTTTTTGTTGATGGAAATATCACAAAATAAAACTTTTTGGTATAATAAGTACATGTACACAAAAAATGAAGATGAGTTGATTGCACTTGGGGAAGACCTAGGGCATTTGTTAGAAAGAAATGATGTGTTGATTTTGACTGGTGAATTAGGTGCTGGGAAAACAACGCTAACAAAGGGTCTGGCTAAGGGATTAGACATTCATCAAATGATTAAAAGTCCTACTTATACCATTGTTCGAGAATATGAGGGACGTCTACCCTTATATCACTTAGATGTTTATCGCATCGAAGGGGATGCAGATTCTATCGACTTGGATGAATTTCTTTTTGGTTCAGGTGTAACGGTTATTGAGTGGGGACATCTATTGGGGGAAAATCTTCCATCAGATTATCTGGAGTTAGAAATCCTTAAAAAAGATGAGGGCCGAGAAATCGTCTTTCATGCTCATGGCCAAAGAGCGACAGAACTTTTGAAAGGATTGACGGATGGAGTATGATCTTTTAATCCGTGAAGCGGAAATCCAGGATGCTTCAGCGGTCATTGCTCTCTTAGATCAAATTGGTCAAGAGTCTAATTTTACCAGTCTGGATGAAAATGGGATTGCAATGAGTGAGTCTGAGATGCAACATTTTTTGGATAAGCAGGCCCAGTCGGATAATCAAATTACCCTACTCGCTTTTTTGAATGATGAGTTAGTAGGAATCATCAATACAACAGCTGATCAACGTCCGCGAGTCAGTCATATTGGAGATGTTTTTTTAGGAATAAAAAAAGCTTACTGGGGAAATGGTCTCGGTAGTATCTTGATGGAAGAAACTATTGAATGGGCCAAATCAAGTGGTAGTATTCGACGGTTACAATTGACAGTTCAAAAAAGAAATCTTGCCGCGGTGCATCTGTATGAAAAAATGGGCTTTATCATAGAAGGATTACAGGAACGTGGTGCTTGTATAGAAGGAGGAGAGTTTCTAGATGTTTACCTAATGGGTCAACTGATAGACGAATAAGAGTATGGTAAAAAAAATAATTGGAATGTTTTTGGGTTTGGTCCTTGTGACTGTGCTAGGTGTAGGTGCCTATGCCTATACAATTTATCAGCAAAGTACGCAAACTTTAGCTAAAACCTATAAAAAAATCGGTGAAGAAACCAAGGTAATTGAAGCGACCGAACCTCTGACGATTTTGCTTATGGGCGTGGATACAGGAAATGTTGAACGTACAGACCCATGGGCTGGGAATAGTGATTCAATGATCTTAGTGACAGTGAATCCTAAAACTAAGAAGACGGTCATGATGAGTTTGGAGCGTGATATTCTCACACAAATCCAGCAACCAGATGGTAGTGTTAGAGAAGCGAAACTCAATGCTGCCTATGCTGATGGCGGAGCAGAGTTGTCTATTTCAACGATTCAAAAGATGATGAACATTCATATCGACCGTTATGTGATGGTCAATATGCATGGCCTTCAAAGAATGGTTGATGCTGTAGGTGGTATTACAGTCAACAACACTCTCGGCTTCCCAATTTCTATTCAAGATCAGGAACCTTTTAATACGATTTCGATTGGAGTCGGTGAGCAAACCCTCAATGGTGAAGAAGCCCTTGTTTATTCACGCATGCGTTATCAGGATCCTGAAGGGGACTATGGTCGTCAAAAACGCCAGCGTGAAGTGATTCAAAAGGTTGTCGAGAAAATTCTTAGTTTGAACAGTGTGAGTCACTACCAAGAGATTCTGAAGGCTCTTAGTGACAACATGCAGACAAATATCGAGATTACAACGACAACCATTCCTCAGTTGATGGGTTATCAAGATTCCTTTAAAAATATCGAAACCCAACAATTACGTGGTGAAGGTGAAATGATTGACGGGATTTCTTACCAAATCGTTTCTGGTGAGCATATACTAGAGATGCAAAATCTTTTACGCCGTTCGCTCGGACAACCAGAGGTTACGAATTTGGAGACCAATATAGTCTTGTACGAGAATCTTTTTGGCCACTTGCCACCATCTTCTGAGGAGTCAGAATAACAAGAAACTATCCATCAAATCGTAGGAATTATCCTGCGATTTTTTCAAAGAAATCCGAATAGGTAAGTAGGAGGAAAAAATGAAAGCAGAAATTATAGCTGTTGGAACAGAGATTTTGACAGGTCAGATTGTCAATACCAATGCGCAATTCTTGTCTGAAAAATTGGCTGAAATCGGTGTAGATGTCTATTTTCAGACAGCTGTAGGAGATAACGAGGCTCGTCTCTTATCCTTGTTAGAAATTGCTCAGAATCGCAGTAGTCTAGTCATTTTAACAGGTGGCTTGGGACCGACGGAAGATGATTTGACCAAGCAAACTTTGGCCCAATTTTTGGGACGCGACTTGACTTTTGATCCTCAGGCTCAGGCTAAGCTAGATGACTTTTTTGCTCATCGACCAGACTATGCTAGAACTCCAAATAATGAACGCCAGGCTCAAATCGTTCAAGGTTCAACTCCATTACCAAACGAAACAGGACTGGCAGTCGGTGGTATGATCGAGGTGGCTGGGGTAACCTACGTTGTTCTACCAGGACCTCCAAGTGAATTGAAACCTATGGTCTTAAATGAGTTGCTTCCAAGATTGACAACGGGATCTAAGCTCTATTCACGTGTGCTACGTTTTTTTGGGATTGGTGAGAGCCAGCTAGTGACCATTCTATCAGATTTGATTGACCAGCAGACGGATCCAACCTTGGCACCTTATGCTAAAACTGGGGAAGTGACCCTTCGCTTATCGACCAAGGCTAAGAGTCAAGAAGAAGCAGATCGTGTTCTAGATACTTTAGAACAAAAAATCCTTGAAAGAGAAACTTTTGAGGGCGTTTCACTTCGAGAAATTTGCTATGGCTATGGGGAAGAAACCAGCTTGGCTAGTCTGGTAGTAGAAGAGTTGAAAAAGCAAAAGAAAACTATCACTGCAGCAGAAAGCTTGACTGCAGGTCTTTTTCAAGCTACTTTGGCTGATTTCTCAGGTGTGTCTGCTATCTTTAAAGGTGGTTTTGTGACTTATAGCCTTGAAGAAAAAGCTAAGATGCTTGATATTCCACAGGCTGAATTGGAAAAACACGGAGTCGTCTCAGCCTTTACTGCTGAAAAAATGGCTGAACAGGCGCGAATCAAGACCCAGTCAGATTTTGGCATTAGTTTGACAGGAGTGGCTGGACCAGATAGCCTAGAAGGACATCCAGCAGGTACAGTTTTTATTGCTTTGGCGCAAGCTTCGGGGGCAGAAGTTATCCAGGCCAATATCGCAGGTAGAAGTCGTGCAGATGTGCGAGAAATTGCAGTATTACATGCCTTTAACCTAGTTCGCAAAGCTTTATTAAGTGATGGAGATTTGTTATAATAGAAGAAGGTCTAAGGACTATTAGAATACAGGAGAATAAAATGGCGAAAAAACCAACAAAAAAATTAGACGAAATTGGCAAAAAATTTGGTGCTGATCGTGAAAAAGCCCTAAACGATGCCCTTAAATTGATTGAAAAAGATTTCGGTAAGGGATCAATCATGCGCTTGGGTGAACGTGCAGAGCAAAAGGTCCAAGTGATGAGCTCAGGTTCTTTGGCTCTTGATATTGCACTCGGATCAGGTGGTTATCCAAAGGGACGTATCATCGAAATCTACGGTCCAGAATCATCTGGTAAGACAACGGTTGCCCTTCATGCGGTAGCGCAAGCCCAAAAAGAAGGCGGAATTGCTGCCTTTATCGATGCGGAGCACGCGCTTGACCCAGCCTATGCAGCAGCTCTTGGGGTTAACATTGACGAATTGCTCTTGTCACAACCAGACTCAGGGGAGCAAGGTCTTGAAATTGCTGGGAAATTGATTGATTCAGGTGCAGTTGACCTTGTTGTTATCGACTCAGTTGCTGCTCTTGTACCTCGTGCGGAAATCGATGGAGATATCGGAGATAGCCACGTTGGTCTTCAAGCTCGTATGATGAGCCAGGCTATGCGTAAACTTGGAGCTTCTATTAATAAGACTAAGACAATTGCTATCTTCATTAACCAATTGCGTGAAAAAGTAGGAGTTATGTTTGGTAATCCAGAGACAACTCCTGGTGGACGTGCCCTTAAATTCTACGCTTCTGTCCGTTTGGATGTTCGTGGAAGCACACAAATCAAGGGAACTGGTGATCAAAAAGATACGAGCGTAGGTAAGGAAACCAAGATTAAGGTTGTTAAAAACAAGGTAGCTCCACCATTCAAAGAAGCCTTTGTTGAAATCATGTATGGAGAAGGAATTTCAAGAACTGGTGAGCTTTTGAAGATTGCAAGTGATCTTGACATCATCAAGAAGGCAGGAGCATGGTACTCTTATAAAGACGAAAAGATTGGTCAAGGTTCTGAAAATGCAAAGAAATACTTGGCAGATCATCCAGAAGTCTTTGATGAGATTGACCACCAAGTTCGTGTCAAGTTTGGCTTGATTGAAGACGATGCAGTAGCCGATGAAAAAGTAAAGGCTCCCGAAGTAGAAGTAGCTAATCAAGAAGTGACTCTTGACCTTGGCGATGATCTTGAAATCGAAATTGAAGATTAAAAAGTAAAAGTGGCGGAGGAATCCCCACTTTTTCTGCTATATGAGAATAAAGAAACAAGGTTATGAGAGCAGGATTGATAGGTTTTCTCAATATAAATGAGGAAGACTCTTGCCAAAAGGTTACTTTGATGAAAAAATAAATTGAGAATAAAAGTAATGCTAAGGAGACTGTTGGTATGGAAAAGCGTTTAGTTCGCAATGTTCAAGATAAAAAAATTGCAGGTGTTTGTGCAGGCCTTGCTGACTATTTAGATATTGATGCAACACTTGTTCGTGGACTTTGGGTCCTCTTCACTCTACTAGGTGGATCAGGAATTCTTGCCTATCTCATTCTCTGGCTCATCATGCCAGAAGCTGGAACAAAAGCGTAAACTTAGTGACATTTTTATAAGAGAAATCAAGATAAGGCTGAAACAAAATTGTTTCAGCCTTATTTATAGTGGATTGAAATAAGGGATGAACAATTCGATTAGGAAAGTCAAACTTATTTCTAGAAATATTTTAGAATTCGTAGCGTACTATTCTAGATTCAATCTACTATAATTTTGTTGTGTAGCAGATTGAATAGAAAACACTATAGTAGATTCAAATAAGGGATGAACAATTCGATTAGAAAAATCAAACTTATTTCTAGAAATATTTTTAGCAGTCGTGATGTACTATTATAGATTCAATCTACTATAATTTTGTTGTGTAGCAGATTGAATAGAAAATACTATAGTAGATTGAAATAAGGGATGAACAATTCGATTAGGAAAGTCAAACTTATTTCTAGAAATATTTTTAGCAGTCGTAATGCACTATTCTAGATTCAATCTACTATATTTTGATGGATTTAGCAAAACTTTCTGCTATTTGATTTCGGAATCACAAAAAAATCACCTGTAGCACAGGTGATTGAGTTTTCATTGTCGAGAAGTTTGCAGTTTCTTACTGGGAAGTTAAAGACTGCAGTATAGATTAGTGTTCACTAAAGCGACGGTACTCGATGTGGAAGTCAAAATAATTTTCTTCTTGTAATTTTTGGAAGATATTCCGATAGGCTTCTTCATCAAAGTGGTCGCCACGATATAGAATCTCAAAACTAAGACCTTCGTACTCCAAAAAAGCATTGGCTGTTTTGAAGCCGTTTTGTAGGTAGAAGTCCATGCGGGCTTTTCGTTGTTCGAGGTTATCACAATCTTCGTCCAACCGCTCCACTTCAAGAATCATGGTACGTTGGTAAAAATCAATGAGTTTTTCAATGATTTCTCTCCCGTATCCATGACTACGGAGATGGGGCATAATGGCAAAAAAGCTAATGTAGAAAGCTTTTTGGTTGGAAATGGCAAAAGCGAAGCCGACAAATTCTTCCTCGTTATAGAAAGCGAAAAAGTGAGCATCATCTCTATCCTGGTAACTTAAAAATTCTTCCAAAGGGACCCGTTCTTCTTCAGGAAAGGCTTCCTTGTTTAATTGGTCAACTTTCTTAAGGTCTGGGAATACATCTGTAATTAACTGGCTGGTTAAGCTCATACATGGCCTCCTTTTCTGTCACGATTATACCAGATTGTTTGTATCTAGGCAACGCTTTCTTATCCAAACTCCCTTGTTCCCCTACTGGAAAGCTGATATAATAGCCTTATGAATAAAAAATCAACGGTGGACCTGATTCATGGTCCCATCCTTCCCGCGCTAATTAGTTTTGCATTACCGATTCTACTGTCCAATATCTTTCAGCAACTTTACAATACGGCTGATATCTTGATTGTTGGGCGTTTTTTAGGGCAAGATTCCTTGGCGGCAGTCGGAGCAACGACAGCCATTTTTGATTTGATTATCGGCTTTGCCCTCGGTGTTGGAAATGGGATGGGTGTTGTTATTGCACGTCTCTACGGCGCTCGTAATTTTGAAAAGATTAAGGAAGCTGTCGCAGCAACTTGGATTTTAGGGATTATCTTGAGTGTGCTTGTCATGTTGATGGGCTTTTTTGGTCTTTATCCACTCTTACAGTACCTAGAAACACCTGCAGAAATTCTCCCTCAGTCCTATGAATATATCTCCATGATTGTTAGCTGTGTGGGAGTGAGCTTTGCTTATAATCTTTTTGCAGGTTTGCTACGCTCTGTTGGCGATAGTCTTGCTGCGCTTGGTTTTCTTATTTTCTCAGCCATCGTTAATGTGATTCTGGATTTGTATTTTATTACACAATTGCAGTTAGGTGTTCAATCTGCTGGTCTTGCAACTATTATCTCGCAAGGTTTGTCAGCTATCCTTTGTTATCTCTATATCCGAAAGAGTGTTCCAGAGCTCCTTCCTAGGTTGAAGGATTTTAAATGGAATAAGGCCCTCTATGTCGATCTTTTGGAACAGGGGCTAGCCATGGGCTTGATGGGTTCAATCGTCTCTGTCGGAAGTGTTATTTTGCAATCCTCTGTCAATAGTTTTGGAGCAGTCATAATCAGTGCTCAGACAGCAGCACGCCGAATCATGGCCTTTGCCTTATTGCCAATGACGGCTATCTCAGCATCGATGACGACTTTTATCTCTCAAAACTTTGGTGCAAAACGTCCAGATCGCATTGTCCACGGTCTTCGACTAGGGAGTTATATCAGTATGGCTTGGGCAAGCTTTGCATGTGTATTTCTATTTTTTGCAAGTCCTAGCCTAGTTTCTTTCCTAGCAAGTTCGACAGATGGTTATCTGATTGAAAACGGGACTTTGTACTTACGCATCAGTTCTGTATTCTATCCATTTTTGAGTCTTTTATTGATCTATAGAAATAGCTTACAAGGGCTAGGTCAAAAGTTCCTACCTCTCGTATCAAGCTTTATCGAGTTGTTTGGGAAAATTATTTTTGTGGCTTGGATTATTCCTTGGACAGGTTATACAGGTGTGATTCTATGTGAGCCTCTTCTCTGGCTAGTTATGACTGCCCAACTTTACTTCTCGCTTTCCAAACATCCATGGATCAAAGAAGGCAAAAAACTCTTGGCTACTGGCGGGAAATCCTAGCTTGATTTACAAAAGAAAATCCGTTTCCTCTAGTGAAAATCGGATAGACTTGTGTTATAATAAGAAAGATTAAAATGTGAATAAAGGAGATTCCTAATGGGACGTAAATGGGCCAATATCGTAGCTAAGAAAACGGCTAAAGATGGAGCTAACTCTAAAGTATATGCAAAATTTGGTGTAGAAATCTATGTAGCAGCTAAAAAAGGTGAGCCAGATCCAGAACTAAACACTGCTTTGAAATTCGTTATCGATCGTGCCAAACAAGCGCAAGTACCAAAACACGTTATTGATAAAGCAATCGATAAAGCAAAAGGAAACACAGACGAAACCTTTACAGAAGGACGTTACGAAGGATTCGGACCAAATGGTTCTATGTTGATCGTTGATACTTTGACTTCAAACGTCAACCGTACAGCTGCGAATGTTCGTGCTGCTTTTGGTAAAAACGGTGGAAACATGGGAGCTTCAGGTTCTGTATCTTACCTCTTTGACAACAAGGGTGTTATCGTCTTTGCAGGTGAAGATGCTGACGCTATCTTTGAGCTTTTGCTTGAAGCAGATGTTGATGTAGACGATGTAGAAGCAGAAGAAGGAACAATCACTGTTTACACAGCTCCAACTGACCTTCACAAGGCTATTGTGGCTTTGCGTGAATCTGGTATCGAAGAATTCCAAGTAACTGAATTGGAAATGATTCCTCAATCAGAAGTTGAGTTGTCAGGTGAAGATTTGGAAACATTTGAAAAACTCTACGGAGTCCTTGAAGACGACGAAGACGTACAAAAAATCTACACAAACGTAGACGGATTCTAAGAATAAAAATAACCCCTTTGAAAATTCAGTGTTTTCAAGGGGTTTGTTTATCTTGTGATAACAAAAGGGCAGGAAAGAGACAAAGATTTCTTTTGCTCAAAACGTTATTAGTAATCTATAATTGTCCATAATCCAATGGATTGTGGAAATATCCTGGTGTTGGGATTTAGAAATGGAGGCTTGGCCTACCGATTGCTATTCCCAGTACCTTTTTAGTTATGTTAAACTTTCACTCCAGAATCAGTTTGTTCTTTTCGGTCCAGTCCGACAGCAAATTTATGAATCAGAAGAAACTGACCATTTTTCTGCTTTACAAAGTTTAAAACAACTGCCTTACTAGGTGAACCTAGGGAGAGATAGGTGATTCTTTTGGTTTCATAATCACTGTCACTTGAATCTACTTCAGAATCTGGAATCCCATGTTCCCTGATAATGTCATTGTAGTTGGTACCCCCTTGCCCTTGGTTGGAAGGGTCGCCCTCTATTAAGGCATCAAACTGTTCTTGAGTCCAGGTAAAGATCTCTTCTTCCTCTTCATATTCATCAATGGTACTATTTGGCCAATCTTCATTGGTTGGTTCTTCCATGAGATAATTAGAAGAGCTACGATAGCCTCTTATAAAATCAGCGAAGATAGGAGTGAACAGCAGTTGGCTTATCAGTACAATGATAATGGAAATGAGGCCAAAGCTTGAACCAATCATAGCTAATGTTTTTTGATTTTGGAGATTGAGACCAATACCGATGACTCCTAAGATCAAGGCAACAAATCCAAAGAGAAAGGATAGACTATGGATAATTGGTATCCGAGAACATAAAAGAGCGCCAGCTCCAAAAATGACAGCAAGGGTTCCTAAGGTTTTATACTCTTCTTGTTTCATTTGAAAGTTCTCCCATTTCTAGTGTAATAAGACAAGTTAGTGCCTATTATAGATAAATTATCAACTATTGTCAATTTATATCGAAATAGTTCTCATAGAAACTTTTTTTCTTGACATCTTTTCTGAAAATGATAAAATAGTTCTCATGAAAACTTAATTGTTCTCTAGAGAACTATTTTTAATTAGAAGGGAGAAAGCATGGATAAACCGATGTTGGTCTTTAAACGTTTTGGGCATCAGGTTCACCTCATGGTGCAAAAGGAAGCCAAGCGTTGTGGTATTGAATTTATGGGTGGACCGCAAGGACAGGTCCTCCGTTTTTTAGATCGTCGTGAGCAGGATCAAGAATTAACTCTTATTAAGGATATTGAACAAGAACTCAATATCACCAAGTCAGTTGCGAGTAACTTGGTTAAGCGCATGGTGCAAAATGGTTTGGTAGAGTTGGAGGCAAGCCCAAGTGATAAACGAGCAAAATTTGTTCATTTGACTGAAAAATCTCGCTCTCAAATGAAGCAGGTCAAGTCTTTCTTTGATCGAATTGACCGCAGTTTACTTGAAGGTGTTTCCGAAGAAAAACTCGCTATTTTTGAAGAAGTTCTGGAACGACTACAAGCCAATGTAGAAAAAATAGGAGGGGAAGATGAAGAAACTCGCTAAGCGTATCACAGGAAAAGAGTGGGGAATGATTCTCTTGACTGTACTCTTTACCTGTTTCTCGGTCTATCTAGAGTTAGAAGTACCGACTTACATTTCAGAAATTACAGCATTACTTGGGACACCAGGGACGCAGTTGGATGCACTTTGGTCACCAGCTATGAACATGATGGGCTTGTCACTCTTGGCCTTCCTATCATCTGTCACAGTTGGATTTTTTGCAGCTCGCGTTGCAGCATCCTACACGGCTCATCTACGAAGCGATATTTTTAATCGTGTTTTGGATTACTCCCAGATAGAAATTAAACGTTTTTCAATCCCCAGTCTATTGACTCGGACGACTAATGATATCACGCAGATTCAAATGCTCTTTACTATGGGGCTCCAAGTGGTCACTCGTGGTCCTATCATGGCTATCTGGGCCATTGGAAAAATCCTTGGCAAATCTGAATACTGGCTCTGGGCAGTAGTGGTTGCTGTTATCGTCAATGTTCTGATGACAACAGTTCTCATGACTCTAGCCTTTCCAAAACAATCTGTCATCCAGAAATTGACAGATAAACTCAATAGTATCACTCGTGAAAGCTTGACAGGGATTCGAGTGGTTCGTGCTTACAATGCTGAGGATTATCAGGATGAGAAATTTGAAGAAGCCAATGAGGAAGTCACTCGTCTCAATCTCTTTGTCAATCGATTGATGGCTATTATGAATCCCATTATGATGGCGATTTCGAGCGGCTTGAGTCTAGCTATTTATTGGATTGGTGCCTATATCATCAATGATGCTAGCCTGACAGACCGTCTACCACTCTTTAGTGATATGGTGGTCTTCATGTCTTATGCCATGCAGGTCGTGATGGGCTTCTTGCTCATGGGAGCTCTCTTTATCGTCCTTCCTCGTACCTTGGTTTCTGCAGGACGTATCAATCAGGTGCTAGATTTGCATTCTTCTATTGAAAATCCTAGTCAACCACAGACGGCAGATTCATTTATTCAAGGTCAAGTAGAATTCCGTGATGTAACCTTCCGCTATTCTAAAAACTCAGAAGCAGTTGTGGAACATGTCAGCTTCAAGGCAGAAGCTGGTCAAACGGTCGCCTTTATCGGTTCAACTGGTTCTGGTAAATCTACGCTTGTGAACCTCTTGCCTCGTTTTTATGACGTTTCGGATGGGGAAATCCTAGTGGACGGCGTCAATGTACAGAATTATGATTTGGAAGACTTGCGGAATAAAGTCGGCTATATTCCACAAAAAGCTGTTCTCTTCTCAGGAGATGTCAAGGGGAATCTAGACTTTGGTAAGAGTCCAGAAACTCCGCTAAGCGAGACTGCTATGTGGCAAGCTCTTGAGTTGGCCCAGTCTAAAAACTTTATCGAAGATAAGGAAGCAGGTCTAGCTTCAGAAGTGGCTCAAGGTGGGACTAACTTCTCAGGAGGTCAAAGACAACGTTTGGCCATTGCACGCGCCTTGGCTCGTAAGCCAGAAATTCTCATTTTTGATGATTCATTCTCAGCCTTGGACTACAAGACAGACCGTATCTTGCGCCAAGAACTAGCTGAAAAAACACAGTCTATGACCAAGTTGATCGTTGCTCAACGTATCTCAACCATCATGGATGCAGACTTAATCTTAGTCTTAGATCAGGGTAAAGTCGTGGGACAAGGCACCCACAAAGAACTTCTTGCTACTAATGAAGTTTGCCAAGAAATTGCCTATTCACAACTATCGAAGGAGGAATTGGAACATGGAAAATAAGAAGATGTCCTTTTGGAAACAATATAAACCTTTTCTAGCAGGTCTCCAACTTCCTCTACTAGTTGCAGTTGTGGCGGCTGTATGTTCAAGCATCATCACGGTTTATGGACCAACTAAGATTAAGGAAATCACCAACTTGATTTCAGACGGTTTGGCTACAGAAATCGATTTGGTAGCTGTGTCTAGCATCGCCAGCTTTTTAGCAATTTTGTATGTGCTTGGTGCCATTCTCAACTATACGCAAGCCTATATCTTTTCAACGAGTATCCAACATTTTTCAAAACGTTTGCGGACAGCTATTGCTGAGAAAATCAATCGCTTGCCACTTGCTTATTTTGACCGTCATTCTCAAGGGGACACCCTTTCTCGTGTGACTAATGACGTTGATACAGCAGCTCAGTCTCTTAACCAAAGCCTTGGGACAGTTCTTTCAGCTAGCTTTTTACTGATTGCTGTTTTGATTACTATGTTTGGTATGAACTGGATTTTGGCACTGGTAACTGTTGTTTCAACCCTTGTTGGATTTACGGCGGTTTCCGTAATTATGGCCAAGTCGCAGGGTTACTTTAAAGCTCAACAAAATAACCTAGCAGCTGTAAATGGTTATGTGGAAGAAATGTACTCTGGCCACAATGTTGTGACCAGCTATAATGCTGTGGATACTACTAAAGAAACATTCGCAGGATTGAATCAAAATCTACATGATAGTATCTGGAAATCTCAGTTTATTTCTGGCATCATGATGCCTGCTATGTTCTTTGTCGGAAACTTTAGTTATGTTTTGGTTGTTATCGTCGGTGCTGCCTTGGCTCTTGAAGGCCATATCAGTATTGGGATTATCGTAGCCTTCATGGTTTATGTTCGTACCTTCTCACAACCCTTATCACAGATTGCCCAAGGGATTACAAGTTTGCAACAGGCCAGTGCAGCTATGACCCGTGTCTTTGAGTTTCTAGGCGAAGCTGAGATGGAAGACGAATCTCATAAGGCAAGACAATTGACTGGTATGAAGGGTGAAGTAGTCTTTGACAGAGTTGCCTTTGGCTATACTCCTGAGAAAACGATCATCCATGATTTTTCTGCGACAGCTCATGCAGGGCAAAAGGTTGCCATTGTTGGGCCGACTGGAGCGGGTAAGACTACTATTGTCAACCTTTTGATGAAGTTCTATGAGATTGATAAGGGAAGCATTCGCATTGATGGTGTGGATACCAAGAAGATGAAACGTTCAGAAGTGCACGATGCCTTTTCAATGGTCTTGCAGGATACCTGGCTCTTTGAAGGAACCATTCGTGATAATCTCATCTACAACCAAACAGGGATTAGTGATGAACGAATGATCGAAGCAGCAAAAGCAGTCGGAATCCATCACTTTATCATGACTCTACCAGATGGTTACGATACTGTTTTAGATGATACAGTGACCTTGTCAGTCGGACAGAAACAGCTCTTGACCATCGCTCGTGCCCTTCTCAAGGATGCTCCGCTCTTGATTCTTGATGAAGCGACATCTTCAGTTGACACACGTACAGAGGAGTTGATTCAGAAAGCCATGGACCGTTTGATGGAGGGACGCACATCCTTTGTCATCGCCCATCGCTTGTCAACTATTCGTAATGCCGATTTGATTTTGGTTATGAAGGATGGAAATATCATTGAGCAAGGCAATCATGAAGAGCTTATGGCTCAGGGTGGTTTCTATGCTGACCTCTACAATAGTCAATTTACAGAAGATGAAGTAGAAGAATAAAACCAAAGAAGGCTTGACGGCCTTCTTTTTCTTCTTTATACTGGTATAATAGAAAGAGGAATGTATGAGTCAGAAATTATACAATATGAAATTTTCTGCGGTCTATCCAGCCTTGATTGCAAAGGTTGAGCGAAAGGGTGGAAGGGCAGAATCCGTTCACCAAGTGACCAGTTGGCTGACAGGGTATGAAGTGAGTGAGATCCTTGCTTGTCTGGATAGGGACCTTACCTACGGAGATTTTTTTCGACAGGCACCGTCTTATGCACCTGAACGGATTGCGATAACAGGAAAAATTTGTGGTGTTCGTATTGAGGAAATTGATGATCCTCTGATGCAAGAAATCCGTCGTCTGGACAAATTAGTGGACTGGCTTGCTAAGGGGAAAACAGCCCAGCAGGTCCTAGAAAAGTATGAGAAATAGACATGAAAAACTATCAAGAATGGTACGAGAAGAGGAAATCAAGTCTTCTTCGTCATCCACAACTATTGCAATTGCTGCGAGTCTTTAATCGCATGATGACAGTTCTGATGCCCTTAGCTTACCTGACCTTGTTGGGAACAAACTTTGTAAGTAAAGGGGTTGGGAAAGACCTTTCTGCTTATATTTTAGTTCCAGCTTTAGGATTTGTCCTATTGACGCTAGTTCGTAAGTGGATCAATCAACCACGTCCCTATGAAACTTGGGAAATTGTCCCGCTACTAGATAAAGACAGCTCTGGGAATTCAATGCCCAGCCGCCATGTCTTTTCGGCAACCATTATTTCCATGGCTTGCCTGCATGCAAATCTGCCTGTGGGGTTGGTTTTGTTGGTCTTGTCAGCTTTTCTCGGTTTTGTGCGAGTCTTGGGGGGCGTTCATTATCCCAAGGATGTTTTAGTTGGCTACGCCTGTGGCCTCCTTTTGGGAATTCTTTTCTTTATTTTGTAAGAAGCAAAGCAAGTGGGCTTGGCCTCGTAACCACTTACGGGTCAAAAGTGACCACTTGCTTTTTTGCCCTTGTAAAGTCTTCTGGCCTTTGGTATAGTAGATGCAGAAAGGAGATAGGATGAAGTTACGAATCGAGATTGATAGTGAATTAACTGAGACAGAGATTGTCATCAAGGCTGCAGCCCTGACAGATGAGATAGCTGACTTGCAACGACTCTTGCAAGAAACCAAGGCTCCTAGGTTGATCTTTTACAAGGGGACGGGTGAGTACTACTTAGACTTGGCAGAAATCCTCTTCTTTGAGACGGAAGGTAGCAAGATTTACGCCCATACCCAGAAAGAAGCCTACGAGGTTCGACTCAAGCTTTATGAGTTGGAGTCCATTCTGCCCCGCTATTTCAGTCGGGTATCCAAGTCGACCATTGCCAATATCCGTCAGGTCTACTCGGTGGACAAGTCCTTCTCCGGGACAGGCACTATTTCCTTTTATCAAACCCACAAGGAGGTTCACGTGTCACGGCACTACCAATCCCTCCTAAAAGAAAATCTAAGAAACATGAGGTAAGAACATGAAAAAGAAAGTATTTGGTATTGTGTTGCTAGTATTGGCAGCTTTAGTGTTATTGCAGGGGAATTTTGGAATTCCTTCTCTAGGAGGGCACATTTGGCCCTTGATTGGTATTGGATTTTTTGCCTATCAATCAGTTGAAGCTTTGTTGCGTCGCCACTTAACTTCAGCCTCCTTTACAGCTTTAGTAGCTTTAATGATAGCCAATCATTTTTATGCTATTCTACCGATTCCCAATCAGTCTTTGTTCTGGGCAAGTATTTTAATCGTAATGGGTGTCAGCGCACTCACTCATTCTAACAGAACTTGGAATGGGAAAAAATGGTGGTATGACGGTGAAAAGACCATTCTGACAGACAAGGAAGTCGCTTTTGGGGCGGGTACATTTTACAAGCAAGACCAAGAATTGGTAGAAGATGAGTTTGAGGTCGGTTTTGGGAATGCCAAAATCTATTATGACAATGCAGAGATGTTAGGTGATTTCGCTACTCTGAATATCGAAGTCGGATTTGGGAATGCAGTTATCTACGTGCCTCAACACTGGAGAGTAGATCTAAAGGTAGAGACTTTTTGTGGAGTAGCCAAGGCAGATGCCCCTCTAGCCCCAACCAGCAAAACTTTGATTATCCGTGGAGATGTAGCTTTTGGGAAACTAGGAGTTGTTTACGTTAAATAAAAAAATCTTCCAATCCCCTTGCCAAAAAAGAGAAAGTGTGATAACATAGTACAGTATGTGGTGCTAGCACATCCGCTATATTAGATCTAATAGGAGGAAAACACAAATGGCTAAAGTATGTTACTTTACAGGTCGTAAGACTGTATCAGGAAACAACCGTTCACACGCGATGAACCAAACAAAACGTGCCGTAAAACCAAACCTTCAAAAAGTTACTGTACTTATCGATGGTAAACCTAAAAAAGTTTGGGCTTCAGCTCGTGCTTTGAAATCAGGTAAAGTAGAACGCGTTTAATAAAGAGTAAAAGGCCATCAGGTCTTTTTCTTTTGCTCTGAGTTCAAAAAGCCTCGTCAAAGGAGCAAATATCCGCCGATACAGTATTCTGCTTTTACACTTGGCTTGAAATATGATAAAATAGAGTATCAACTAGTTGAGGTAGAAAAAATGACTGTAAAAATTAATACAAAAGATGGTCAAATCGAACTAACAGATGAAGTGATTGCTACCGTTGTAGGCGGTGCAGCAACTGAGATTTTTGGTGTGGTCGGTATGGCAAGTAAGAAAGCCCTCAAAGATAATTTCCAAGCCCTCCTTGGGAAGGAAAATTATTCTAAAGGTGTCGTTGTAAAAGCGGCCGAAGATGGTAGCATTGCAGTTGATGTATATACCGTGTTGAGCTACGGAACAAAAATCAGTGAAGTCTCAAAAAATATCCAAGAGCGTGTCCGTTTTAGTTTGGAAAACCAACTTGGCATTACTGCTCAAACTGTGAATGTCTACATTCAAAATATCAAAGTTGTAGGAGAATAATCGTGTCAAATATTACTACAAGCTTATTTCAAGAAATGGTACAGGCTGCATCTACTCGTTTGAACAAGCAAGCCGAATATGTCAACTCATTGAACGTCTTCCCAGTTCCAGATGGAGATACAGGAACAAACATGGGAATGACTATCGAAAATGGTGCTAAAGAAGTAGCAGACAAACCAGCTTCAACTGTTGGTGAGGCTGCAAGTATCTTGGCTAAAGGTCTTTTGATGGGTGCGCGTGGGAACTCTGGAGTTATCACTTCTCAGCTTTTCCGCGGATTTTCGCAAGCCATCAAGACAAAAGAAGAGTTGACAGGGAAAGACCTAGCTCTTGCCTTCCAATCTGGTGTTGAAGTAGCCTACAAGGCCGTTATGAAGCCAGTTGAAGGAACAATCTTGACTGTATCACGTGGTGCTGCTATCGGTGCTAAGAAAAAAGCCGAGCAGACAGACGATGCTATTGAGGTTATGCGCGCTGCCTTAGAAGGAGCTAAAACAGCCCTTGCTAAGACTCCAGACATGCTTCCAGTATTAAAGGAAGTTGGAGTTGTAGACTCAGGTGGTCAAGGTTTGGTCTTTATCTATGAAGGCTTCCTTTCAGCCCTTACTGGTGAATACAGTGCGTCTGAAGACTTTGTTGCCACTCCAGCGAATATGAGTGAAATGATCAATGCTGAACACCACAAGTCTGTAGCTGGACATGTGGCAACAGAAGACATCACCTTTGGTTACTGTACAGAGATCATGGTTGCCCTTAAGCAAGGCCCAACTTATGCAAAAGACTTTGACTACGAAGAATTCCGTAACTACTTGAACGAACTTGGGGATTCACTTCTTGTTGTCAATGACGATGAAATCGTTAAGGTTCACGTCCATACAGAAGATCCAGGTCTTGTTATGCAAGAAGGTCTCAAGTATGGTAGCTTGGTTAAGGTTAAAGTCGATAACATGCGTAACCAACATGAAGCACAAGTGGAAAAAGAAGCTAAAGTCAGCAAACCAGCTGAAGAAAAAGAATATGCTCTTATCGCAGTAGTAGCTGGACAAGGCTTGGCAGACATCTTCCGTGCTCAAGGTGTGGACTATGTTATCGAAGGTGGACAAACCATGAACCCTTCGACAGAAGACTTTATCAAGGCTGTTGAGCAAGTCAATGCTCGCAACATTATCTTCTTGCCAAACAACAAAAACATCTTCATGGCAGCTCAATCTGCAGCTGAAGTCTTAGAACAACCAGCAGTAGTGGTAGAAGCTCGTACCCTTCCTCAAGGATTGACTAGTCTTCTTGCCTTTGATCCAAGCAAGACTATCGAAGAAAACAAAGAACGCATGACTGCAGCTCTTGGTGATGTGGTCAGTGGTAGTGTAACAACAGCCGTTCGTGACACGACCATCGATGGTCTAGAAATTCACGAAAATGACAATCTTGGTATGGTAGATGGTAAGATCCTTGTATCAAACCCTGACATGCACCAAACTCTGACTGAAACCTTGAAACATATGTTGGACGAAGACAGTGAAATCGTAACCTTCTATATTGGTGAAGATGGAAGTGAAGAATTGGCTAACCAAATCGCCCAAGAAATCGTAGAAGAGTTCGAAGATGTTGAAGTAGAAATCCACCAAGGTCAACAACCAGTATATCCATATCTTTTCAGTGTGGAATAAAGATTAACTTGAAAATGAAAGAGGTCGGGACAAAGGTTCCCGATCTTTTTGGTTTGCAATGAGTTTTGGACCCAGTAGCTGATTGGTGCTAGAAAATCAATCCAATCTAGTAATTTCTGTTCCATCATTTTTAATGACATTTGTCATATCTCCTCATGACAGAAGCTTCTAGTGATTCTACCTTCAAAGAATTATACTAGATGTATCAAATGGAGGAAGAAAAAAATGAAACATAAAGTAATTATCGCAATGAGTTTAGTAGTAGCAGGAGTCATGACTTATCTCATGTTCTCAGGATTAGATGAAGGCTTTTATCATTTTCCTTGGGAGTTGTTTGCAAGCTTTGGAATGATGTCTTGGATAATACGAGAAGGTTTGAAATTGGTCTCAGATGTGAAAAAGGAGTTTGAAAAATGAAAAAAGCGATTCTCTTTCTTTTTATTGGACTATCACTAGTGGTATGGTTGGTAGAAATGTTTACAGGTTGGTTTGATCAAACCTTCCTTCACCAAGTCATTCGCGGTGCCTGGGGTCTAGGATTTATGATTTTTATCGTCTTTCCGATGGGAAAGGAGTGGCTGAAAGGAGAGTATCATGAACATGATTAAAGTAGAAAGCCTAAATAAAAACATCAAGGGCAAGGCTATATTGAAGGATATTTCTTTTGAGGTAGCTGAAGGTGAATGCGTCGCCTTGATTGGTCCCAATGGTGCTGGGAAGACCACACTCTTGGACTGTTTGCTTGGAGATAAGCTGGTTACTAGTGGTCAAGTATCTATCCAAGGCTTGCCAGTGACGAGCTCTAAGTTAGACTACACTAGATCCTATCTCCCTCAAGAAAATGTTATTGTTCAGAAATTAAAGGTCAAAGAGTTGATTGCTTTCTTTCAAAGCATCTATCCAAATCCCTTGAGCAATCAGGAAGTCGATCAACTATTGCAGTTTGATCAGCAACAGAAAGAGCAATTGGCAGAAAAACTGTCAGGTGGGCAAAAGCGTCTCTTCTCTTTTGTTTTGACCTTGATTGGGCGACCAAAGCTTGTCTTTTTGGATGAGCCTACTGCAGCCATGGATACCTCAACCCGTCAACGCTTTTGGGAAATTGTTCAGGAGCTAAAAGCTAAGGGAGTTACCATTCTCTATTCGTCCCATTATATCGAAGAGGTAGAGCATACAGCGGACCGGATTTTGGTTTTAAATAAGGGAGAGTTGATTCGCGATACAACACCTCTAGCTATGCGCAGTGAGGAGATTGAAAAGCACTTTATCCTTCCTCTAGCATACAAGGAAGTTGTCGAACAGTCAAACTTGGTTGAAAACTGGTCACAAAAACAAGATGCTCTGCAAGTAGTTACACGTGAAGCGGATGCTTTTTGGCAACTGTTAGTGCAAGCAGGATGTAGCATACAAGAAATTGAAGTTAATAACCGTAGTTTGCTGGATACAATCTTTGAAGAAACACAAAAGGGGGATGACTAAGATGAAACGATGGACCGCATTAAATAAGATAGAATTTCTATTGACCAAACGGCAACTAGTCTATTATCTCTTGTCAGTAGGGATGCCGACAGCCTTCTATTTATTCTTTTCAGGCATGTACCAAGACACCCCAGGTGGACCGGCTAATTTTATGCGCGACTACCTCATCTCCATGACGGCTTTTTCCATGATGTCTACCGCTATCTTTTCATTCCCAGTTGTTTTACATACCGATAAAATCAACAACTGGCAGAAAACATTGCGCCATACCCCTGTAAATATGGTAGAATATTATCTATCAAAGATAACAAGTATGATGGTTGATTATTTGGTTTCAATCTTGGTGGTTTTCTCAGTTGGGCATTTTGTAAGAGGTGTAGAGATGCCTCTAGGAAGCTGGGTTGGGGCTGCACTCTTGCTGATAGTAGGAAGTGTTGCCTTTGTAGCACTTGGCTTAACCTTGACGCTCTTACCAACTAGTCAGTTGATGTCTGTCGTGGGTAATCTTCTTTATCTAGGATTGGCTGTTTTAGGTGGACTTTGGATGCCTATCTCTTTATTTCCAGACTGGATGCAAGCAGTCGGTAAGTGTCTCCCGACCTATCAGTTGATGGAGTTGCTCAAGACCTTCTTAAACGAGGGTGGCATCAATCTATCAGCCACAGTGTATTTACTTGTTTTTTCAGCAGTTTTATTTGGTTTGACTATTTACCTTCAAGGTCATAAGGAGAATGCTTAATGCTTGAAAGACTGAAAAGCATACACTATATGTTTTGGGCCAGTTTGATTTTTATGCTTTTTCCCATCCTACCTGTAGTGATTGGGGAGCTTCCTGCTTGGCATTTATTGGTTGATATTCTATTTGTAGTGACGTATTTGGGTGTTTTAACAACTAAGAGCCAGCGCCTATCTTGGCTATATTGGGGCCTCATGCTGGTCTATGTAGCTGGGAATACCGCCTTTGTTGCTGTTAATTATATCTGGTTTTTCTTTTTCCTTTCCAATCTCTTAATTTATCATTTTGGCGTACGTAGTTTTAATTCTTTACATGTCCGGACTTTTCTCCTTGCTCAAGTGCTTGTGGTGGGGCAACTGTTGATTATTCAGAGAATCGAAGTTGGGTTTCTATTCTATCTACTTGTAATTCTTGCTTTTGTCGATTTGATGACTTTTGGTTTGGTTCGGATTCGTATTGTAGAGGATTTGAAAGAAGCGCAGGCCAAGCAAAATGCCCAGATAAATCTCTTGTTAGCTGAAAATGAACGTAGTCGTATCGGTCAGGATTTGCATGATAGTCTGGGACACACCTTTGCTATGCTGAGTGTCAAGACGGATCTCGCTTTGCAGTTATTTCAGATGGAGGCTTATCCACAGGTGGAGAAGGAATTAAAAGAAATTCACCAGATAAGCAAGGATTCCATGAATGAAGTACGAACCATTGTGGAAAATCTGAAATCACGGACCTTAGCTTCAGAACTTGAAACTGTCAAAAAGATGCTAGAGATTGCTGGCATTGAGGTTGAGGTTGACAATCACTTGGACAAGGCTAGCTTGACCCAGGATGTAGAGTCCACGGCTGCTATGATTTTGTTAGAACTGGCAACCAATATCATTAAGCATGCCCAAGCTCAAAAAGCTTATCTAAAACTGGAACGTACAGATCAGGAATTGCTTCTGACGGTCAGAGATGACGGGAAAGGCTTTGCAACTGTAGAAGGAAATGAACTGCACACAGTACAAGATCGTGCCTCAGCCTTCTCAGGGCAAGTAGAGCTGGTCAGTTTGAAAGATCCCACAGAAGTGCGCGTGCATCTGCCTTATAAGGAGAGAAAGTAGATGAAAGTATTAGTTGCAGAAGATCAAAGTATGCTGAGAGATGCCATGTGCCAGCTCTTAAGCTTTCAACCAGATGTGGAGACCGTCTTGCAGGCGAAAAATGGAGCCGAGGCTATCGAGGTTTTGGGGAAAGAAGCAGTAGATATTGCCATCCTTGACGTCGAAATGCCAGTCAAGACAGGACTCGAAGCACTTGAGTGGATCAAACAAGAAGTGCCTGAAACCAAGGTGGTTATCGTTACGACCTTTAAACGCCCAGGCTATTTTGAACGAGCTGTCAAAGCAGGAGTCGACGCCTATGTCTTGAAAGAGCGAAGCATCGCCGAACTCATGCAGACCCTGCATACGGTGTTAGAGGGGCGCAAGGAATATTCTCCAGAGCTGATGGAAGTCATGATGATCCATCCCAATCCCTTGACCGAGCAAGAAGTCGCTGTTTTGCATGGAGTTGCCCAAGGCCTGTCCAACCAAGAAATTGCGGATAAGCTCTACCTCTCAAACGGCACCGTCCGTAATTACATGACCAATATCCTCTCCAAACTAGGCGCAAGCAACCGAACCGAAGCAGCCAAAACTGCCGAAGAAGAAGGATGGTTGTGAGGGAATAAAGAAAAAATCTCTTAGAAATGAATCTAAGAGATTTTTGGTGTTATGTGACTATTATAGTAGATTAAAATAAGGTATGAACAAATCGATTAGGAAAGTCAAACTAATACTCTATAGGTAGTATAGAAGTTTAGGCCTTATCTAATTGCAATAGAGCTTCAATCTCTGCTAGTGTGCTAGCTTGCGAAATAGCACCACGGAGCTTGGCTGCGCCAGATGTTCCACGGAGGTAGTGAGGAGCGAGTCCACGGAATTCACGGACCGCAACCTTTTCTCCCTTGAGGTTAATCAAGCGTTTCAAATGCTCGTAAGCGATGTTCATCTTATCTTCAAAGGTTAAATCAGGAAGGATTTCTCCAGTTTCAAAGTAATGGTTGATCTGGTTGAAGAGGTAGGGATTTCCCATGGCAGCTCGACCAATCATAACAGCGTCAGCACCGACTTCTTCGATGCGTTGTTTGGCTTCTTGGACAGTGCGAATGTCACCGTTAGCGATAAATGGAATTTTTGTCAGAGCTTGTGCAACCTTGTGGAGAGTCTCGAGGTCAGCGTGACCAGTGTACATTTGTTCACGAGTACGACCGTGCATAGCAAGTGCAGAAACACCTGCAGCCTCAGCGGCGAGGGCATTTTCCACAGCTAGAGATGGGTCAGACCAGCCCGTACGCATTTTGACAGTGAGAGGGATATCAAGGACTGATTGAACTTTGTTAATGATAGAGTAGATCTTGTCTGGATCCTTGAGCCACATAGCGCCAGCTTCGTTTTTGACGATTTTGTTAACTGGACAGCCCATGTTGATATCCACGATATCGGTCTTGGTGTTTTCTTGGATGAATTCTGCTGCGCGTGCTAGGCTGTCTTCATCACTACCAAATAGTTGGATAGAGACTGGGTTTTCTCCTTCATCGATATGAAGCATGTGAAGAGTTTTTTCGTTGTTGTATTGGATTCCCTTGTCAGAGACCATCTCCATGACAACGAGGCCTGCCCCAAGTTCTTTAGCAATGGTACGAAAGGCTGAGTTGGTCACGCCGGCCATGGGTGCTAAAACGGTACGATTGGGAATCTCAACATTGCCAATCATAAAAGGTGTATTAAGATTTGTCACGAATGAGTTCCTCCAGATCATTTTCGTTAAAGTTGTAAGTTGTTTGACAGAATTGACAAGTGATTTCTGCGCCATGATCTTGGTCCTTCATTTCCTGCAAGTCTGAGCTTGGAAGACTAGAAAGAGCCTTCATAAATCGTTCTTTGCTGCAGTTACATTGGAAACGAATCTCTTCTTCAGACAAGCGTTTGTATGGTTCGTCGCCATAGATAGCCTTTAGAAGAGCTTCGATATGGTCGTCGCTTTCTAGAAGAGTTGAAATGGCAGGCATTTCTTGGATGCGTTTTTCAAAACGAGCGATTTCTTCTTCCTTGGCTCCTGGCAAAACTTGAACAAGGAAACCGCCTGCTACTTTGACCTTGTCTTCTTCGTCCAAAAGGACATTGAGTCCAACTGCTGACGGAGTTTGTTGGCTTTCTGTCAAGTAGAAGGCAAGATCTTCTCCGATTTCTCCAGAGATAAGCGGAGTCATGGAGTTGTAAGGATTTCCAGTGCCGTAGTCTGTGATAACGAGAAATTGACCATTGCCGACAAAAGGTCCGACTAGAACTTCACCAGTTGCAGTCTTTTTGATGTCAACACCAGGATTTTGAACGTAACCTTTGACGTTCCCCTTGGTATCAGCTACGGTGATGATGGCTCCTAGAGAGCTAGTTCCAAGAACTTTAACCGTTAGCTTGGTATTTCCTTTTTCATTGGCTGCGAGAATCTGGCTGGCGATAAGGGTGCGGCCAAGTGCAACAGTTGAGCTAGCTTGAGTTTGATGTTTTTCTTGAGCAGTGCGGACGGTTTCAGTGCTATCAAGAACATAAGCACGAAAGGCCCCGCTTTCTGATATAGTTTTAATAATTTTATCCATAGCTACTATTTTAGCATAAAAATGCCCAAAGGGGGAGTGGGGTGTTTGCTGATTCTGAGGATTATTTGAGTTTGAAACTAGGGAAAAACCGAAAAGATAAACAGATTATTTTAGCATTTTTTTAATTTATGCTATGCTTGAAGAAGGAAATGAAAGGGGTAACAAATGTATTTAGGAGATTTGATGGAAAAGGCTGAAGCTGGTCAATTTTTAGTCCTTTCTTTTTTATTGCAGGAGTCACAAACGACCTTAAAAGCACTGATGGAGGAGACGGGCTTCTCTAAAGCGACTGTGACCAAGTACATCTTATTCACAAATGAAAGAGCGCAAACAGTTGGTCTAGATGTACAGATTCATCTACAGGAAGAGCAGGTCAACTTGTCAGTCGGTGCGACTACTAAGGGGCGTGATATTCGTCGCCTATTTTTAGACAATGCGGTGAAATACCAGATTTTACTATATCTGCTCTATCACCAGCAGTTTCAAGCCCATCAGCTGGTTCAAGAATTGATGGTCAGTGAGGCCACGCTTGGGCGCCACTTATCTGGTTTAAATCAGATTTTATCCGAATTTGATTTATCTATCCAAAACGGACGTTTGCGAGGTCCAGAGCACCAGATTCGTTACTTTTATTTCTGTCTTTTACGTAAGGTTTGGTCGAGTAAGGACTGGGGAAATGAAATGCAAAAGCCTGAGAGAAGGCGGGAGATTGCTAGTTTAGAAGAAATCTGTGGTGCTCAATTGTCTTCGGGGCAGAAGTTAGACTTGATTTTGTGGAATCATATCAGCCAACAACGTTTACGTGTCAATGCCTGTCAATTTCAAGTCATAGAAGATAAAATGCGAGGCTATTTTGACAATATTTTCTACCTTCGCTTGTTGAGAAAGACACCGTCCTTTTTTGCTGGGCAACATATTCCTTTGGGAACTGAGGATGGTGAGATGATGATTTTCTTCTCTTTTCTTCTTTCTCATCGCATTTTGCCCCTACATACCATGGAGTATATCCTTGGGTTTGGAGGGCGGCTGGCAGATTTGTTGACGCAACTGATTCAAAAAATGAAGAAAGAGGGCTTGCTAGGCGGTTATACGGAAGACCATGTCACCTATGAACTGAGTCAATTTTGTGGGCAAGTCTATCTATTCAAGGGCTATATTTTACAAGACCGCTATAAGTACCAGTTAGAGAATCGTCATCCTTATTTGCTGATGGAACATGATTTTAAAGAGATAGCAGAGGAGATTTTTCATGCTTTACCTGCCTTTCAGCAGGGGACGGACTTGGATAAAAAAATACTTTGGGAATTGCTTCAATTGATGGAATACATGGCAGAAAATGACGGTCATCATATGCGGATTGGTCTAGATGTAACAGCGGGTTTTCTTGTCTTTTCAAGAATGACTGCTATCTTGAAACGCTATTTGGAATACAATCGTTTTATTACTATTGAAGCCTATGACCCTAGTCGGCACTACGATTTGCTGGTTACCAATAATCCTATTCATAAAAAAGACCAGACTCCAGTATATTATTTAAAAAACGACTTAGATATGGAAGATTTGGCAGCGATTCGTCAGATATTATTTGCTTAAAAGGCTTGGGAATCCAGGTCTTTTTTGTGAAATTCTCACAATCTTATCAATTTTTTTTAAAATTTTAAAAAACTTGATAAACAAGAAAGCGCTTTATTTTGTATACTAGTTACTGTAAAGAGGAAATAACCTCAAGATCTTTATCAGGAGGACAGCACATGTCACAAGAAAAATACATTATGGCCATTGACCAAGGAACTACCAGTTCTCGTGCCATTATTTTTAACAAAAAAGGGGAAAAGGTCAGCTCAAGTCAAAAAGAATTCACACAAATCTTTCCACAAGCAGGTTGGGTTGAGCACAATGCCAATGAAATTTGGAACTCTGTGCAGTCAGTAATCGCTGGGGCTTTTATCGAAAGTGGTATCAAGCCAAATCAAATCCAAGCTATCGGGATTACCAACCAGCGTGAAACGACAGTTGTTTGGGATAAAAAGACAGGTCTCCCTATCTATAATGCCATCGTTTGGCAGTCTCGCCAGACAGCGCCTTTGGCTGAACAACTAAAAAAACAAGGTTATGTAGAGAAATTCCATGAGAAGACTGGTCTGATCATCGATGCTTACTTCTCTGCGACCAAGGTTCGTTGGATCTTGGACCATGTAGAAGGCGCTCAAGAGCGAGCAGAAAAGGGTGAGTTGCTCTTTGGTACTATCGATACTTGGTTGGTTTGGAAATTGACTGATGGTGCGGCTCACGTGACCGACTACTCAAATGCAGCCCGTACCATGCTTTATAACATTAAAGAACTCAAATGGGATGATGAGATTTTGGAAATCCTCAACATTCCGAAGGCTATGCTTCCAGAAGTTCGTTCTAACTCTGAAATCTACGGTAAGACAGCTCCTTTCCATTTCTACGGCGGTGAAGTGCCAATCTCAGGTATGGCTGGGGACCAACAGGCAGCCCTCTTTGGACAGTTGGCTTTTGAGCCTGGTATGGTCAAAAATACTTACGGAACAGGTTCTTTCATCATCATGAATACTGGTGAAGAAATGCAGTTGTCTGAAAATAACCTCTTGACAACGATTGGTTACGGAATCAATGGCAAGGTTTACTATGCCTTGGAAGGTTCTATCTTCATCGCAGGAAGTGCTATTCAGTGGCTTCGTGATGGTCTTCGCATGGTTGAAAGTTCACCAGAGTCTGAAAAATATGCTCGTGATTCTCACAATAACGACGAAGTTTATGTCGTTCCGGCCTTTACAGGTCTAGGTGCTCCATACTGGAACCAAAACGCTCGTGGTTCTGTCTTTGGCTTGACTCGTGGAACAAGCAAAGAAGACTTTATCAAAGCAACCTTGCAGTCTATCGCTTATCAAGTGCGTGACATCATTGACACGATGCAAGTGGATGCTCAAACAGCTATCCAAGTCTTGAAAGTAGACGGTGGTGCAGCTATGAACAATTTCCTCATGCAGTTCCAAGCTGACATTTTGGGAATCGATATCGCACGCGCCAAAAACTTGGAAACAACAGCTCTGGGGGCAGCCTTCCTAGCAGGTTTGTCAGTGGGCTATTGGAAAGACTTGGATGAGTTGAAACTCTTGAACGAGACAGGAGAACTCTTTGAGCCATCTATGAACGAATCTCGCAAGGAGCAACTCTACAAGGGCTGGAAGAAAGCTGTGAAAGCAACCCAAGTCTTTGCGGAAGTAGACGACTAATACTGGAAGAATAAAGCGACTCAGTTAGAAAGTGTGTAAATATGGAATTTTCAAAGAAAACACGTGAATTATCAATTAAAAAAATGCAGGAACGTACCCTGGACCTCTTGATTATCGGTGGAGGAATCACAGGGGCTGGTGTAGCCTTGCAGGCTGCAGCTAGCGGTCTTGAGACTGGTTTGATTGAAATGCAAGACTTTGCAGAAGGAACATCTAGCCGTTCAACAAAATTGGTTCACGGAGGTTTGCGTTACCTCAAACAATTCGACGTAGAAGTTGTATCAGATACGGTTTCTGAACGTGCAGTGGTTCAACAAATCGCACCACACATTCCAAAACCGGACCCAATGCTCTTGCCAGTTTACGATGAAGATGGAGCGACCTTTAGCCTCTTCCGTCTTAAAGTAGCTATGGACTTGTATGACCTTTTGGCAGGAGTTAACAACACACCAGCTGCAAACAAGGTCTTGAGCAAGGAAGAAGTCTTGGAACGCCAGCCAAACTTGAAGAAAGAAGGCTTGGTAGGAGGTGGGGTTTACCTTGACTTCCGTAACAACGATGCGCGTCTAGTGATTGAAAACATTAAACGTGCCAACCAAGACGGTGCCCTTATTGCCAACCACGTGAAGGCAGAAGGCTTCCTCTTCGACGAAAGTGGCAAGATTACAGGTGTCGTAGCTCGTGATTTGTTGACAGACCAAGTCTTTGAAATCAAGGCTCGTCTGGTTATCAACACAACAGGTCCTTGGAGCGACAAGGTACGTAATTTGTCTAATAAGGGAACCCAATTCTCACAAATGCGTCCAACTAAGGGAGTTCACCTAGTAGTGGATTCAAGTAAGATCAAGGTTTCACAGCCAGTTTACTTTGACACAGGTTTGGGTGACGGTCGTATGGTCTTTGTACTTCCACGTGAAAACAAGACCTACTTCGGTACAACAGATACAGACTACACAGGTGATTTAGAGCATCCAAAAGTGACTCAAGAAGATGTGGATTATCTGCTTGGCATTGTCAACAATCGCTTCCCAGAAGCTAACATCACCATTGATGATATCGAAAGCAGCTGGGCAGGTCTTCGTCCATTGATTGCAGGAAATAGCGCTTCTGACTACAATGGAGGAAATAACGGCACTATTAGCGACGAAAGCTTTAACAACTTGATTGCGACTGTCGAAGCTTATCTATCGAAAGAAAAAACGCGTGAAGATGTTGAATCTGCTGTCAGCAAGCTTGAAAGCAGCACATCTGAGAAATATTTGGATCCATCTGCAGTTTCTCGTGGTTCGAGCTTGGATCGTGATGACAATGGCCTTTTGACCCTTGCTGGTGGTAAAATCACAGACTACCGTAAGATGGCTGAAGGGGCTATGGAGCGCGTAGTTGAGATTTTGAAAGCAGAGTTTGACCGCAGCTTTAAACTCATCAACTCTAAGACTTATCCTGTTTCAGGTGGAGAATTGAATCCAGCAAATGTAGATTCAGAAATCGAAGCCTTTGCGCAACTTGGAGTATCACGTGGTTTGGATAGCAAGGAAGCACATTATCTGGCAAATCTTTACGGTTCAAATGCACCAAAGGTCTTTGCCCTTGCTCACAGCTTGGAACAAGCTCCAGGACTCAGTTTGGCAGACACCTTGTCCCTTCACTATGCAATGCGCAATGAGTTGGCTCTTAGCCCAGTTGACTTCCTTCTTCGTCGTACCAACCATATGCTCTTTATGCGTGATAGCTTGGATAGCATCGTTGAGCCAGTTTTGGATGAAATGGGACGATTCTATGACTGGACAGAAGAAGAGAAAACAACTTACCGTGTTGATGTCGAAGCAGCTCTTGCTCAAAATGACTTGGCAGCATTAAAAAATTAAGAAAAACTAGAAGAGAGGGAGACAAGCGTTCCTTGCTTTCTCTCTCCTTCTTTTAAATGGAGACAAAGATATGATGAAAGAATTATTTGGAGAATTTTTGGGAACTTTAATCCTGATTCTTCTAGGAAATGGTGTTGTTGCAGGTGTAGTTCTTCCCAAAACTAAGAGTAACAATTCAGGATGGATTGTCATCACTATGGGTTGGGGGATTGCCGTTGCTGTCGCAGCCTTTGTGTCTGGCAAGCTCAGTCCAGCTCATTTAAACCCAGCTGTGACCATTGGTGTGGCCTTAAAAGGTGGCCTGCCTTGGGCATCCGTTTTCCCTTACATCCTAGCTCAGTTTGCAGGAGCTATGCTCGGTCAGATTTTGGTTTGGTTGCAATTCAAACCACATTATGATGCAGAAGAAAATGCAGGCAATATCCTGGCAACCTTCAGTACTGGTCCAGCCATCAAGGATACAGTTTCTAACTTGATCAGTGAAATCCTTGGAACCTTTGTTTTGGTGTTGACAATCTTTGCTTTGGGGCTTTATGACCTTCAGCCTGGTATCGGAACCTTTGCAGTGGGAACTTTGATTGTCGGTATCGGTCTATCACTAGGTGGGACAACAGGTTATGCCTTGAACCCAGCTCGTGATCTTGGCCCTCGTATCATGCACAGCATCTTGCCAATTCCAAATAAGGGAGATGGAGACTGGTCTTATGCCTGGATTCCAGTTGTGGGACCTGTTATCGGTGCAGCCTTGGCCGTGCTTGTATTCTCACTTTTCTAAGATAAAAGAGCTATTTGTAACAAAGTTTGAGATTGGCTTCTCAAACTTTGTTGTTTTTTGAGGGCAAAACATTAATATTTTAACTTGTCTTAAAATAACCTAAAACGAACTTTTAAGTTATGGTAAACAGTTGAAAATAGAGGGAATAAAGTGGTAAAATGGGAACAAGAAAAAATAGTAATTGTATATTTGCATAAAATTATTGAAAATTTACAAAAAGAAGTTAATTATGGATAAAAAGAAACCAATTTATGTTTTTTTAGGGCAAACGGTCCTGTATTTTATTGTTTTACTGGGTTTGCTTTACTTTTTTAGTTACCTAGGACAAAGTCAGGGAAGCTTTATTTACAATGAATTTTAGTTTAAAGGAGAAAAATCATCGTGTCTAATAAGCCGATAAAAGATATGATTGAAGTGATTGAATATTTCGCCCAAACTCAACCTACCTTTCCAGTCTATAATGTTCTTGGTGAGGAACGTACCTATGGTGATTTAAAGGCTGATTCAGATAGTTTGGCTGCAACCATTGATCAGCTAGGATTACCTGAAAAATCTCCAGTAGTCGTTTTTGGTGGTCAGGAGTATGAGATGTTGGCTACCTTTGTAGCCTTGACCAAGTCAGGTCATGCCTACATTCCAATTGACAGTCATTCGGCCTTGGAGCGAGTTTCGGCTATTTTAGAAGTGGCAGAGCCAAGTTTGATTATTGCTATCTCAGACTTTCCATTGAAGCAGGTTTCTACACCGATGATGAATCTAGCTCAGGTTCAAGAAGCCTTTGCTCAAGGGGCAAGCTATGAGATGACGCATCCGGTCAAAGGGAATGATAACTACTACATCATCTTTACCTCAGGGACAACTGGGAAACCAAAAGGGGTGCAGATTTCGCATAATAACCTTCTCAGCTTTACCAACTGGATGATTACGGATAAGGAATTTGCGACGCCAAGTCGTCCACAAATGCTGGCTCAGCCACCTTATTCTTTTGACCTGTCTGTCATGTACTGGGCACCGACCTTGGCACTTGGTGGTACACTTTTTGCCCTCCCATCAGCCATTACTCAAGACTTTAAGCAACTCTTTGCGACCATCTTTTCTCTTCCGATTGCTATCTGGACTTCAACACCATCTTTTGCAGATATGGCCATGTTGTCTGAAGATTTCAATGCTGAAAAGATGCCAGGCATTACTCATTTTTACTTTGATGGGGAAGAGTTGACAGTTAAAACAGCTCAGAAATTGCGCAAGCGTTTTCCAAATGCACGCATCATTAATGCATATGGACCAACGGAAGCAACAGTTGCTTTGTCAGCAGTCGCTATTACAGATGAGATGTTAGTAACTTTGAAACGTCTTCCAATTGGCTACACCAAAGAAGATTCTCCAACCTTTATCATTGATGAGGAAGGGAACAAATTGCCAAATGGAGAACAAGGGGAGATCATCGTATCTGGACCTGCTGTTTCAAAAGGCTACATGAACAATCCTGAAAAAACAGCTGAAGCCTTCTTCGAATTTGAAGGTCTTCCAGCCTATCATACGGGAGATGTGGGAACTATGACAGATGAAGGTCTCCTTCTCTATGGTGGACGGATGGACTTCCAGATCAAGTTTAACGGTTACCGCATTGAGCTAGAAGATGTTTCTCAAAACTTGAATAAATCTCAGTATGTTGAATCCGCTGTTGCAGTTCCACGTTACAACAAAGACCACAAGGTTCAAAACCTCTTGGCCTATGTTATCTTAAAAGATGGCGTCAAAGAACAATTTGAGCGCGAAATTGATATCACGAAAGCTATCAAGGAAGACTTGGAAGATATTATGATGTCTTACATGATGCCATCTAAGTTTCTTTATAGAGAGGAATTGCCACTGACTCCAAATGGCAAGATTGATATCAAAGGATTGATTAACGAGGTGAATAATAGATGATGGATTTCCTGAAACAGCTGCCTCATATTGAGCCGTATGGGAATCCGCAGTACTTTTTGTACGTGATTACTGCTACCTTGCCCATCTTTATCGGTCTTTTTTTCAAAAAACGTTTTGCCTGGTATGAAATACTGGTTAGTCTATTCTTTATCGTTACCATGTTGACGGGTGGCAAGACTAATCAAATAGCTGCCTTAGGAATCTATCTAATTTGGCAAATGGTACTGGTTCTTTTCTACAAGCATTATCGAAAAAGTAAGGATGGCAAGTGGGTCTTCTACCTAGTTAGTTTTCTGTCCCTCCTTCCGATTATCTTTGTCAAGGTGCAACCTGCTATCAATGGAACGCAATCTTTGCTTGGATTTTTGGGAATTTCTTACCTGACTTTTCGTTCGGTGGGAATCATCATCGAACTTCGAGATGGAGTCATTAAGGATTTGAACCTGTGGGAGTATTTGCGTTTTCTTCTCTTTATGCCGACATTTTCAAGTGGTCCTATTGATCGTTTCAAACGTTTTAATGAAAATTATCAGACGATACCAGAGCGCGATGAGTTGCTAGATATGCTAGCCGAGTCCGTTCGGTATATCATGTGGGGTTTTCTATATAAATTTATCCTAGCTCATATTTTAGGCGAGATTTTATTGCCACCGCTAAAGAATTTAGCTTTACAAACAGGTGGCTTCTTTAACTACTACGTAGTTGCAGTCATGTACACATTTGGTCTGGAGCTCTTCTTTGACTTTGCGGGTTATTCCATGTTTGCTCTAGCTATTTCAAATCTGATGGGGATTCGTAGTCCGATCAACTTCAACAAACCTTTCTTGTCAAGAGATTTGAAAGAGTTTTGGAATCGTTGGCACATGAGTTTATCCTTCTGGTTCCGTGACTTTGTCTTTATGCGCATGGTCATGGTGATGACGAGAAAGAAGCTTTTTAAGAATCGAAATGTGACCTCAAGTGTCGCCTATATCCTGAATATGCTCCTTATGGGGTTCTGGCATGGGATAACTTGGTTTTACATCGCCTACGGACTCTTTCATGGAGTGGGCTTAGTCATTAATGATGCCTGGGTTCGAAAGAAAAGAACGCTCAATAAAGAACGTAAGAAAGCAGGGCGACCTCCCTTGCCTGAGAACCGTTGGGTTCAGTTGCTTGGCATGGTGATAACCTTCCATGTCGTGATGGTTTCATTCTTAATCTTTTCTGGATTTTTGAATGATTTATGGTTAAAAAAATAAAAGGAATTAAAAAATGGATATCAAATCAGAAGTTATTGAAATTATTGATGAATTGTTTATGGAAGATGTTTCTGACATGATGGATGAGGATCTTTTTGATGCAGGTGTCTTGGATAGTATGGGGACAGTTGAATTAATTGTGGAAATCGAAAACCGCTTTGATATTCGTGTCCCAGTTACAGAATTTGGTCGTGATGACTGGAATACAGCTAATAAAATCGTAGCAGGGATTACGGAGTTAAAGAATGCTTAAACGCTTGTGGCTGATTTTCGGGCCTGTCTTTGTAGCGGGCTTGTTGGTGTGCCTTCTTATCTGTTTCTATCCAAGTAGTCCAAGTCATAATCTCATGGAGGAAAAATACTCTGCCGCTTCGATAAGTGCAGAAAGCTTTAAGGAAAGAAGTCAAAAAGTAAGAGCTCTTACGGATCCTAATATACGTTTTATACCCTTTTTGGGTTCGAGTGAATGGATTCGCTTTGATAGCATGCATCCAGGAGTATTAGCGGAAAAGTATAACCGCTCCTATCGTCCTTATTTTATGGGGCAGGCAGGAGCAGCTTCTCTTAGTCAGTACTTTGGACTACAACAAATCACATCTGAGCTTGAAAACAAACAAGCGGTATTTGTAATCTCTCCACAATGGTTTACAAAAGAGGAGCACGATGCGCCTACTTTTCAAAGCTTTTTTAACAATGACCAGTTGACGGCCTTTTTGGAAAATCAATCCGGAGATCTGGCTGCTCAATATGCGGCTACTAGACTCTTGAAGAAAAATCCAAGAGTACCGATGAAGGGGATTGTTGAGAAGCTGGCCAAGAATGAACAATTGTCAGACTTTGATCAAACGATGGTTAATCTCTCTGCCGAGTTCAATGAAAGACAAGCTGCTCTTTTTGGTCAATTTTCCATTCATGGTCGATTAAAGTACAAAGATCATATTGAAAAATATTTGAGCAGTCTCCCAGAGCAATTTTCTTATGAAGAATTGGAAAATATTGCTCGTAAGGATGCAGAAGAAAATACGACCAATAATGATTTGGGGATGGATAACCATTTTTATACCACTCAACTTAAGAAGGACTTAAAAAATTTAGAAGGCTATCAAAAGAATTATAACTTTCTCCAATCAACTGAGTACAATGATTTACAGCTAGTACTTGATCAATTTGCCAAGTCTAAGGTTAATGTGCTCTTTGTCTTTCAACCTGTCAATCAAAAATGGATGAACTATACAGGTTTGAGCGAAGAAATGTATCAACACTCTATTGAAAAAATTCGTTACCAGTTGGAAAGTCAGGGTTTCACCAATATCGCTGACTTTTCAAAAAATGGTGGAGATCCCTACTTTGTTAAGGATACGATTCATATCGGTTGGTTGGGCTGGTTGGCGTTTGATAAGGTGGTAAATCCCTTTTTGAGCAATCCGACAACAGCTCCTAGTTACCAAATGAATGACCGCTTCTTTAGCCAGGATTGGGCAAATTACGATGGGAATATTAAAGATTTTCAATAATATAGAAGAGGAGTTTGAACTTTTAGTTCAAACTTTTTTAATGAAATGTCGGATAGATTATCCTAAGAAAGGCTAAAAGTTTTAAAATGATGCTAAATAGCGTATAATGGTAAAAGAAAGAAGAGAAAGGGATTTCAATATGAATAAACGTTTCTTGTTGCCTGTCCTATCGACAGCCCTATTAGCTCCAGCCTTTTTAGCTGGACAGGTCTATGCTGAAGAAAATACTAGTTCTTCAGAAGTTACAGAAGTTGTGAGCACTGCAGAAGCACCAGCAGTAGCAGCGACTCCTGAGGTTGTTACAAGTCCAGCAACGCCAGCTGAAGAGGTTGCACCTCAAAAAGAAGAAGCAGATACTGTTATCTTGCATACCAATGACGTGCATGGTCGCATTGTAGAAGAAAAAGGAGTAATTGGAGATGCCAAGCTCGCGACAGTTATTGAGAAGGAGCGCGAAAAGGGCAATCAAACGACTCTAGTGGTGGATGCAGGGGATGCCTTCCAAGGTCTGCCAATTTCAAACTCTACAAAGGGTGAAGCACGTGCCAAAATCCTAAATGAGATGGGCTACGATGCTATGGCTGTAGGAAATCATGAGTTTGACTTTGGACTTGACGAAGCTAAAAAATACAAAGAAATCTTGAACTTTCCACTGCTTAGCTCGAATACTTATGTAAATGGAGCTCGTCTATTTGAAGCAGCAACAATTGTTGATAAGAACAAGGATATTGCAGGTGATGAGTTTGTCGTCATCGGTGTGACAACACCTGAAACAGCTACTAAGACTCACCCTAAAAATGTTAAAGGCGTAACCTTTACAGAGCCTATTGCAGAGGTTAACAAGGTTATCGAAGAAATTCAAGCTAAAGCCTTGGCAGAAGGCAAAGACTACAAACACTATGTTGTTCTCGCTCACTTGGGAGTTGATACAACAACACCTGTAGAATGGCGTGGTTCAACACTTGCAGAAGCACTTTCAAAAAATCCTTTGTTGAAAGGTAAGCGTGTTACAGTGATTGATGGTCACTCTCATACAGTAGAATCTACTACCTATGGTGACAATGTGACCTACAACCAGACAGGAAGCTATCTCCATAATGTCGGTAAAATCACTTACAAATCTCGTCAATTATTAGGAAATCCAAGCCAGGTACCTGCTGCAGATGCTAAGAAATTAGAAGCCAATCCAAAGATTGCAGCCATGGTCAAAGAAATCAAAGAAAAATATGATGCTGAAAATGCTGTAGAAGTTGTTTCAAATAGCCCAGTTGAATTGAACGGTGACCGTGAAAATGTCCGTGTTCGTGAAACCAACCTTGGAAATGTTGTCGCAGATTCTCTCTATCAATACGGTCAAACAGGCTTTAGTCATCCAACAGATATCGCTGTGACCAATGGTGGTGGCTTGCGTGAAACGATTGCCAAGGATAAGCCAATTACAAAAGGAAATGTCATTGCGGTTCTACCATTTGGGAACACAATCTCACAAATTCAAGTAACTGGTCAGCAAGTTCTGGATATGTTTGAAAAATCACTTGGATCTATCTTGCAGGTTGATAAGGCAGGAAAAACTGTTCTAGATGAAAATGGTCAACCATTGCTAGAACCAAGTGGCGGATTCTTACAGATTTCAGGAGCCAAGGTCTACTACGATACAAATCTAGCTGCAGGCAAACGTGTCTTGGCTATTCAAGTTAAGAATCGTACGACTGGTCTCTATGAAAAACTAGATTTGGAAAAAGTCTACTACCTAGCAACCAATGACTTCCTTGCAGCAGGTGGTGATGGTTATACCATGCTTGGTGGTGCCAGAGAAGAAGGCCCTTCAATGGATGCTGCCTTTGAAGATTACCTTAAAACAGCTGATTTGACTCAGTATGAAAAGGTAAATCCAAACTCACGCACGATTTCTGTGGATTCAAAAACATTTACATTGCCTGAAGAAGGAAAAGTGCAAGACCCAGCTAAATCAGAAGAAGACCAAGCAACACAACCGACACAACCGTCTACTGTAAAAGTTGATTATAAGGTTGCAGATAAGTTTGCTAACAAGACAGTCGTATCAGAAAAATTACTTCCAAATACAGGTAGTGAGCAATCTATTTTCATGATGCTACTTGGTATGATTCTTGGAGCGACAGCCCTCTGGACTAGCCGTAAACAAGAAAAATAATTCTAAAAGATGAAAACATCTCAGGTGTTTTCATCTTTTTTCTTGACTCCTTGCTTGGATGTGATATACTTAACTAGTAAAGGAATGGTGTGATACTCAATAAAAATCAAAGAGCAAACTAGGAAGCGAGACGCAGGCTGTACTTGAGTACGCCAAGACGAAGCTGACGTGGTTTGAATTTGATTTTTGAAGAGTATGAAAACCTTGTATTTATAGAAATTCCGTTCTGAGAAAGGAGCAAATCATGAGACAGTTGGCAAAAGATATCGATCAATTTTTAAATGAGATTATTCTCAAGGCGGAAAATCAGCATGAAATTTTGATTGGCCATTGTACCAGTGATGTAGCCTTGACCAATACCCAGGAGCATATTCTCATGCTTTTATCAGAGGATTCGCTCACCAACTCTGAGTTGGCGCGTCGTCTCAATGTTAGTCAAGCTGCCGTTACCAAGGCTATCAAATCCCTGGTTAAGGAGGGAATGTTAGAAACGTCTAAGGATCCTAAGGATGCTCGCGTTGTCTTCTATCAATTGACAGACTTGGCTCGACCTATTGCTGAGGAACACCACCATCATCATGAACATACCCTCTCGACTTATGAGCAGGTTGCCACTCAGTTCACACCAAACGAACAAAAAATTATCCAGCGGTTTTTAACTGTTTTAGTAGGAGAAATCAAGTAATGAGATACATCACAGTAGAGGATTTGTCCTTCTATTATGACAAGGAACCTGTGCTTGAGCATATCAATTACAGTGTTGATAGTGGGGAATTTGTCACACTGACAGGAGAAAATGGAGCGGCAAAGACTACTCTTATCAAAGCTAGTCTAGGTATTTTACAACCGAGAATTGGGAAAGTAACCATCTCAAAGATAAATATTCATGGGAAAAAGCTAAGAATCGCCTATCTTCCTCAGCAGATCGCCAGTTTTAATGCAGGCTTTCCTAGTACTGTTTATGAGTTTGTCAAATCAGGTCGCTATCCAAGAAAGGGTTGGTTCCGTCGTTTGAATGCCCATGATGAGGAACATATCAAGGCCAGTTTAAACTCTGTCGGTATGTGGGAACATCGGGATAAACGGATTGGTTCTCTCTCTGGTGGGCAAAAGCAAAGAGCGGTTATTGCACGTATGTTTGCTTCAGATCCAGATATCTTTATCTTGGATGAGCCAACGACTGGGATGGATGCAGGTACCAAGAATGAATTTTATGAGCTCATGCACCATAGTGCTCACCATCATGGCAAGGCTGTTCTGATGATTACTCACGATCCTGAAGAAGTCAAGGATTACGCAGATCGCAATATCCACCTTGTTCGTGACCAAGATTCGCCATGGCGTTGTTTCAATGTCCATGAAAATGACCAGGAGGTGGAGCATGCTTAATCTATTTTCTTATGATTTTATGCAGCGGGCCTTTTTGGCAGTTATTGCCATGAGCCTCTTTTCACCAGTCCTTGGGACCTTCCTCATTTTGCGCCGTCAAAGTCTCATGAGTGATACTCTGAGTCACGTCTCACTTTCGGGTGTTGCCTTTGGTTTGGTTTTGGGAATCTCTCCGACCATCTCAACCATTGCCATTGTCTTGATTGCAGCGGTCTTCCTTGAATACCTGCGTACGGTTTATAAAAGCTTTATGGAGATTGGGACAGCCATTCTCATGTCTACAGGACTTGCAGTTTCACTTATTGTTATGAGTAAGGGGAAGAGTTCTAGTTCGATGAGTCTGGATCAGTACCTTTTTGGTTCTATCGTGACCATTAGTCAAGAGCAGGTAATTGGGCTCTTTATCATTGCAGCGGTTGTTTTAATCCTGACATTCCTCTTTTTAAGGCCTATGTATATTCTAACTTTTGACGAAGATACAGCTTTTGTCGATGGACTTCCAGTGCGTACCATGTCTATTCTCTTTAACATGGTAACTGGTGTGGCTATTGCCCTCATGATCCCAGCAGCGGGAGCACTTTTGGTATCAACTATCATGGTCTTGCCAGCTAGTATTGCGTTGCGTTTAGGGAAGAACTTTAGTTCGGTGATGATTCTTGCCAGCGTTATTGGTTTTCTTGGCATGGTTGCGGGGCTTTATATTTCCTATTATGCAGAGACACCACCGAGTGCAAGTATTACCATTATCTTTGTAGTTGTCTTTTTGTTAGTCAGCTTACTCAAACGTTTTATCAAATAGGAGAAGAAAATGAAAAAACTAGGCCTATTTTTGGCAAGTCTTGTGACACTATTCTTAGTCGCTTGTTCCAATCAAAAACAGGCAGACGGAAAATTAAATATCGTCACAACATTCTACCCTGTTTACGAATTTACCAAGCAAGTAGCAGGCGATACAGCCAATGTCGAGCTCTTGATTGGGGCAGGGACAGAACCACATGATTATGAACCATCGCCTAAGGCAGTGGCTAAAATCCAAGACGCTGATGCCTTTGTTTATGAAAATGAGAACATGGAAACATGGGTTCCCAAGCTTTTAGATTCACTAGATGCGAAAAAAGTAAAAACAATCAAGGCTACTGGAGATATGTTGCTTCTTCCAGGAAGTGAAGAAGAGGAAGACCATGACCATGGCGAAGAAGGTCATCATCACGAGTATGACCCTCATGTATGGTTGTCTCCTGCGCGTGCAATCAAACTTGTAGAGCACATCCGTGATAGTCTTTCAGCTGGCTATCCAGATAAGAAGGCGACTTTTGAACAAAATGCAGCAGCCTATATCGAAAAATTGCAAGCCTTGGATAAGGCCTATACTGAAGGACTTTCTAGTGCTAAACAAAAGAGTTTTGTGACTCAACACGCTGCCTTTCGTTACTTAGCTTTAGACTACGGACTCAATCAAGTCTCTATCTCAGGGCTTTCGCCAGATGCGGAGCCTTCAGCAAGCCGCTTGGCAGAATTGACCGAATATATCAAGAAAAACAAGATTTCTTATATCTACTTTGAAGAAAATGCCTCTCAAGCTCTAGCTAATACTCTTTCAAAAGAAACAGGAGTGAAGTTAGATGTTCTAAATCCTTTGGAAAGCTTGACCGAAGAGGACATGAAAGCTGGAGAGAACTATATCTCTGTTATGGAGAAAAATCTCAAGGCCCTCAAGCAAACAACTGATCAGGCTGGGGCAGAAATTGAACCAGAAAAAGCCGAGGAAACTAAAACCGTTCAAAATGGTTACTTTGAGGATGCTGATGTTAAGGATCGTACCTTGAGTGACTATGCTGGTAACTGGCAGTCAGTCTATCCTTTCCTTGAAGATGGTACTCTAGACCAAGTCTTTGACTACAAGGCTAAGTTGACTGGTAAGATGACCAAGGATGAATACAAAGCCTACTATCAAAAAGGCTATCAAACGGATGTATCTAAGATTAATATCACGGATAACACTATGGAATTCATCCAAGGTGACCAAAGTAAGAAATATACCTACAAGTATGTCGGCAAGAAAATCTTGACCTATAAGAAAGGGAATCGAGGAGTTCGTTATCTCTTTGAAGCGACAGATGCGGATGCTGGACAATTTAAGTATGTTCAATTTAGCGACCACAATATCGCACCAGTCAAGGCAGAGCATTTCCATATTTTCTTTGGAGGCACTAGCCAAGAAGCCCTCTTTGAGGAGATGGACAACTGGCCAACCTACTATCCAGATGGCTTATCTGGTCAAGAAATCGCCCAAGAAATGTTGGCTCATTAAGATACGATTCACATGATAAAAGCGGACAGGAAAGTTTTCTGGTTATCAGAATCCTCTCTTGTCCGCTTTTTTGAGTTTTGTCAGTTAAAGAGCTTTTGCATTTCTTTTTGTACTTATGGCCTTATTGAATACCAAGTTTTCATTACTTGTCAAAGCCTTGTAAAGCCTTTTCGCGTTCTTCTACTTGTCCCTTGGCATCTAGTTTATTACCACCGTAAACTGCTGTTTCCCATGATCCATACATTGGATTTGGGAAGATGATGAATTTTTCACCAAATTCTTTTTGCAATTCTTCAAGTTGTTTGTCACGATCAGCTTCAGAAGTCTTAGAAAAATCTGCAAAGTCTACAAGGTTATCACCAAATAGTAACACAAGATTTGTCTTTTCTTGAACCGCTTGTCGACGACCTTCTTTGGATTTTACACCACTTTCTAGGAACATGAGGTGATCACGTCCTTGTACAGGAATACCTTCGTTTTCTAGATTTTTAATGGTAGCATCTACTTGGTCGACTGAACGGTCAGAAATATAGTAGATTTGGACACCGTTTTGATCGGCAAACTGAAGAAAATCTTTAGCACCTGGGACGGCTTTTGCTGCAGCTTTTTGGACCCAAACATCCCAATTTTCAGGTGTGAATGCTGTTCCATCTTTGACATTTTGAACTTGATAAGGACTGTTATCTAGGACCGTTTCGTCCAAGTCCAAAACAATCGAATAAGGCTTGTCTGATTCTGTTTTCAGTAATTCCTTTAGACGATCTGTAGCAACATTATAACCTTGTAGATACAAGGCTTTTGTTTCGGCCGCTTTTTGATACCAGAGAGTTGACATGGTATTTTCTCTAGACCGTAGTTGGTCGTAAGTCATTGTAATCTGATTGTCAGATGAGTTATTAGCGGATGTTTGTGTTTCTGTGGATTTTGTGGCGCAGCTGGTCAATAAGATGACAGATGCAAGTGCAGAAACGATTGTAACAGTGGTTTTAGCTGTTTTCATAAAATGTCTCCTGTCTATTAATTTCAATAACAGTATAGCATGAGGGAATAGTTAAGGCAAGCGTTTTCCTAAATATGGACTTGATTTTCCAGAGAAAGATGTAGATAATTAACGGATTAGAGGAAGAGAAAAATATTTTAAAACCTTGAAAAATCTAGCTAAATAGGGTATAATATAAATAATCATTTGTCGTAGGTTTTGTCTGAAATATTGTCCGGACAAGGCTCACAGCAGTTAAATCTCCTGAAAAAGTCGGATTTAGCTGCTCTTTTTGTGCTTTTTTTCAGGTTTTTCGGCCTTTGTAACAAAGATTTAAAGATTCTGAAAATTAGTCAAAGGGGATAAGTTGATAGGGTTTTTAGAACCATCTAACGATAATTACTAGCTTAGGTCACTAAGCTTGGAACTTTATTTAAAAAGGAGAATCATCTTGGCAGGACATGACGTTCAATACGGGAAACATCGTACCCGTCGTAGTTTTTCAAGAATCAAAGAAGTTCTTGACTTACCAAATTTGATTGAAATTCAAACAGATTCATTCAAAGATTTCCTAGATCACGGTCTTAAGGAAGTATTTGAAGATGTATTGCCAATTTCAAACTTCACAGACACAATGGAGTTGGAGTTTGTAGGCTATGAAATCAAAGAACCAAAATACACGCTAGAGGAAGCACGTATCCACGATGCCAGCTACTCAGCACCTATCTTTGTAACCTTCCGCTTGATTAACAAAGAAACTGGCGAAATCAAGACACAGGAAGTCTTCTTTGGTGACTTCCCAATCATGACTGAGATGGGTACCTTCATCATCAATGGTGGTGAGCGTATCATCGTATCACAGTTGGTTCGTTCTCCAGGGGTTTACTTTAATGATAAGGTAGACAAAAATGGTAAAGTGGGCTACGGTTCAACTGTAATCCCTAACCGTGGAGCTTGGTTGGAACTTGAAAGCGACTCAAAAGACATCGCCTACACTCGTATCGACCGTACTCGTAAGATTCCATTTACGACCTTGGTTCGTGCGCTTGGTTTCTCAGGCGATGATGAAATCTTTGATATCTTTGGTGATAGTGATCTTGTTCGTAACACTGTTGAAAAAGATATCCATAAAAACCCAATGGACTCTCGTACAGACGAAGCTTTGAAGGAAATCTACGAACGCCTTCGTCCAGGTGAGCCTAAGACTGCTGAAAGCTCACGTAGCTTGCTTGTAGCACGTTTCTTTGATCCACGTCGCTATGATTTGGCAGCTGTTGGTCGTTACAAGATTAATAAAAAACTCAATGTTAAAACACGTTTGCTTAACCAAACCATTGCTGAGCCATTGGTAGACCCTGAAACAGGTGAAATCTTGGTAGAAGCTGGAACAATCATGACTCGTAGCGTGATTGAGAGCATTGAAACTCATTTGGATGGCGATTTGAACAAGATTGTCTACATTCCAAATGATGCTGCTGTAGTAACAGAGCCAGTCGTTCTTCAAAAATTCAAGGTTGTTGCACCAACTGATCCAGACCGTGTTGTAACTATCATCGGTAATGCAAATCCAGATGACAAGGTTCGTATCGTAACGCCTGCAGATATCTTGGCTGAGATGAGCTACTTCCTCAACTTGGCTGAAGGTATTGGTCGTGTGGATGATATCGACCACCTTGGAAATCGTCGTATCCGTGCTGTTGGTGAATTGCTTGCCAACCAAGTGCGTCTTGGACTTTCACGTATGGAACGTAACGTTCGTGAACGTATGTCTGTTCAAGATAACGAAGTACTAACACCACAACAAATTATCAATATCCGTCCAGTAACTGCAGCAATCAAAGAATTCTTTGGTTCTTCTCAATTGTCACAGTTCATGGACCAACACAACCCGCTTTCTGAGTTGTCACACAAACGTCGTTTGTCTGCCTTAGGACCTGGTGGTTTGACACGTGACCGCGCTGGATATGAAGTGCGTGACGTGCACTACACTCACTATGGTCGTATGTGTCCAATCGAGACACCTGAGGGACCAAACATCGGTTTGATCAACAACTTGTCTTCATACGGACACCTCAACAAGTATGGTTTCATTCAAACACCATATCGTAAGGTTGATCGTGAAACTGGAAAAGTAACTAACGAAATCGTTTGGTTGACTGCTGATGAAGAAGATGAGTACACAGTAGCACAGGCTAACTCTAAATTGAACGCAGATGGCACTTTTGCTGAAAAAGTTGTCATGGGACGTCACCAAGGGGTTAACCAAGAATACCCAGCTTCAAGTGTTGATTATATGGACGTTTCTCCAAAACAGGTAGTTGCCGTTGCGACAGCATGTATTCCTTTCTTGGAAAACGATGACTCCAACCGTGCCCTCATGGGTGCCAACATGCAACGTCAGGCTGTGCCATTGATTGACCCTAAAGCACCATTCGTTGGTACTGGTATGGAATATCAAGCAGCCCATGACTCTGGAGCAGCTGTTATTGCTCAGTATGATGGTAAAGTTACTTACGCAGATGCTGACAAGGTAGAAGTTCGTCGTGAAGATGGTTCATTGGACGTTTACCACATCCAAAAATTCCGTCGTTCAAACTCAGGTACTGCTTATAACCAACGTACGCTTGTAAAAGTTGGCGATGTCGTTGAAAAAGGCGATTTCATCGCTGACGGACCTTCTATGGAAAATGGAGAAATGGCGCTTGGACAAAACCCAATCGTTGCCTACATGACTTGGGAAGGTTACAACTTCGAGGATGCCGTTATCATGAGCGAACGCTTGGTGAAAGACGATGTTTATACATCTGTTCACCTTGAAGAATACGAATCAGAAACGCGCGATACAAAGCTTGGGCCTGAAGAAATTACTCGTGAAATTCCAAACGTTGGTGAAGATGCTCTTAAAGACCTTGACGAAATGGGTATTATCCGTATCGGTGCTGAGGTTAAAGAAGGTGATATCCTTGTAGGTAAAGTAACACCTAAGGGTGAGAAAGACCTTTCAGCTGAAGAACGTCTCTTGCACGCTATCTTCGGAGACAAGTCTCGTGAAGTTCGTGATACTTCTCTTCGTGTACCACACGGTGCCGATGGTGTCGTTCGTGATGTTAAGATCTTTACACGTGCAAACGGTGATGAATTGCAATCAGGCGTTAACATGCTAGTTCGTGTCTACATCGCTCAAAAACGTAAGATTAAGGTCGGAGATAAGATGGCCGGACGTCACGGAAACAAAGGGGTTGTATCTCGTATCGTTCCTGTAGAAGACATGCCTTACCTTCCAGACGGAACTCCAGTCGACATCATGTTGAACCCACTTGGGGTGCCATCACGTATGAATATCGGTCAGGTTATGGAGCTCCACCTTGGTATGGCAGCTCGCACCCTTGGTATTCACATCGCAACACCAGTCTTTGACGGAGCAAGTTCAGAAGATCTTTGGTCAACTGTTAAAGAAGCAGGTATGGATAGCGATGCCAAGACGATCCTTTACGATGGACGTACTGGTGAACCATTTGATAACCGTGTGTCAGTTGGAGTCATGTACATGATCAAACTCCACCACATGGTTGATGATAAATTGCACGCTCGTTCAGTCGGACCATACTCAACCGTTACCCAACAACCACTCGGAGGTAAAGCTCAGTTTGGTGGACAACGTTTCGGTGAGATGGAGGTTTGGGCGCTTGAAGCCTATGGTGCATCAAATGTCCTTCAAGAAATCTTGACTTACAAGTCTGACGATATCAACGGACGTTTGAAAGCCTATGAAGCTATTACAAAAGGAAAACCAATTCCAAAACCAGGTGTTCCAGAATCCTTCCGAGTTCTTGTTAAAGAATTGCAATCACTTGGTCTTGACATGCGTGTCCTTGACGAAGATGATCAAGAAGTTGAACTTCGTGATCTTGACGAGGGCATGGACGAAGATGTCATCCACGTAGATGACCTTGAAAAAGCACGTAAAAAAGCTGCTGAAGAAGCAAAAGCTGCTTTTGAAGCTGAAGAAGGTGCAAAAGCGGAAGCAACAGAAGAAGCTACTGAACAAGAATAAGTAGCTCACTTAGAATAGAAAGGGAAGAAATAGTGGTTGACGTAAATCGTTTTAAAAGTATGCAAATCACACTAGCTTCTCCAAGTAAAGTCCGTTCATGGTCTTATGGAGAAGTCAAAAAACCTGAAACAATCAATTACCGTACGTTGAAACCAGAACGTGAAGGACTATTCGACGAAGTCATCTTTGGTCCTACAAAAGACTGGGAATGTGCTTGTGGTAAGTACAAACGTATTCGTTACAGAGGGATTGTTTGTGACCGTTGTGGTGTTGAAGTAACGCGTACAAAAGTTCGTCGTGAACGTATGGGACACATCGAGTTGAAAGCTCCTGTATCTCATATCTGGTATTTCAAGGGAATTCCAAGCCGTATGGGCTTGACCCTTGATATGAGCCCTCGTGCCCTCGAGGAAGTAATCTACTTTGCTGCTTACGTGGTGATTGATCCAAAGGATACACCACTTGAGCACAAATCTATCATGACAGAGCGTGAATATCGTGAGCGCTTGCGTGAATATGGCTACGGATCATTCGTTGCTAAAATGGGTGCCGAAGCTATCCAAGACCTCTTGAAACAAGTAGATCTTGAAAAAGAAATTGCTGAACTCAAAGAAGAATTGAAGACAGCAACTGGACAAAAACGTATCAAAGCCATCCGTCGTTTGGATGTTTTGGATGCCTTTTACAAGTCTGGAAATAAACCTGAATGGATGATTCTTAACATCCTTCCGGTTATTCCACCAGATCTTCGTCCAATGTTGCAGTTGGATGGTGGCCGTTTTGCCTCATCTGACTTGAACGACCTTTACCGTCGTGTTATCAACCGTAACAACCGTTTGGCTCGTTTGCTTGAGTTGAACGCACCAGGTATCATCGTTCAAAATGAGAAGCGTATGCTTCAAGAAGCGGTTGACGCTTTGATTGACAATGGTCGTCGTGGTCGTCCAATTACAGGACCAGGTAGTCGTCCACTTAAATCATTGAGCCACATGCTCAAAGGTAAACAAGGACGCTTCCGTCAAAACTTGCTCGGTAAACGTGTGGACTTCTCAGGACGTTCCGTTATCGCCGTTGGTCCAACTCTTAAGATGTACCAGTGTGGTGTGCCACGTGAAATGGCGATCGAGCTCTTTAAACCATTTGTGATGCGTGAAATCGTTGCACGTGATATCGTGCAAAACGTCAAAGCTGCTAAACGCTTGGTCGAACGCGGAGATGAGCGTATCTGGGATATCCTTGAAGAAGTGATCAAAGAACACCCAGTACTTCTTAACCGCGCACCGACCCTTCACCGTTTGGGTATCCAAGCCTTCGAGCCAGTCTTGATTGATGGTAAGGCCCTTCGCTTGCACCCGCTTGTCTGTGAAGCCTACAATGCCGACTTTGACGGGGACCAAATGGCCATTCACGTACCGCTTTCAGAAGAAGCCCAAGCAGAAGCTCGTATCTTGATGCTCGCTGCTGAGCATATCTTGAACCCGAAAGATGGTAAACCAGTTGTTACTCCATCTCAGGACATGGTTTTGGGTAACTACTACTTGACTATGGAAGAAGCTGGTCGTGAAGGTGAAGGAATGGTCTTCAAAGACCGTGACGAAGCTGTCATGGCTTACCGCAATGGTTATGTTCACCTTCACTCACGTGTAGGTATCGCAACAGACAGCCTTAACAAACCATGGACAGAAGAGCAAAAACATAAAGTCTTGCTTACAACTGTTGGTAAGATCCTCTTCAACGATATCATGCCAGAAGGTCTACCTTACTTGCAAGAGCCAAATAATGCTAACTTGACAGAAGGTGTTCCAGATAAATACTTCTTGCCACTAGGTGGAGATATCAAGGAAGCTATCAGCAAACTTGAGCTTAACCCTCCATTCAAGAAGAAAAACCTTGGAAATATCATCGCTGAAATCTTCAAACGTTTCCGTACGACAGAAACTTCTGCCCTACTTGACCGTATGAAGAACCTCGGTTACCACCACTCAACTCTTGCAGGATTGACAGTGGGTATTGCCGATATCCCAGTTGTTGAAGACAAGGCTGAAATCATCGAAGAATCACACAAACGTGTAGAACAAATCACAAAACAATTCCGTCGTGGTATGATCACAGACGACGAGCGTTACAATGCCGTTACAGCTGAATGGCGTGCTGCCCGTGAAAAATTGGAGAAACGCTTGATTGCCAACCAAGATCCTAAGAACCCAATCGTTATGATGATGGACTCTGGAGCCCGTGGTAACATCTCAAACTTCTCACAGCTTGCCGGTATGCGTGGTCTGATGGCGGCTCCGAACGGACGTATCATGGAATTGCCAATCCTTTCAAACTTCCGCGAAGGTTTGTCGGTATTGGAAATGTTCTTCTCAACTCACGGTGCCCGTAAAGGTATGACTGATACGGCCCTTAAGACAGCCGACTCAGGTTACTTGACTCGTCGTTTGGTTGACGTTGCCCAAGACGTTATCATCCGTGAGGATGACTGTGGAACAGACCGTGGTCTCTTGATCCGTTCTATCGCAGAAGGAAAAGAGATGATCGAATCTCTCGAAGAACGTCTCAATGGTCGTTACACTAAGAAAACTGTTAAACATCCAGAAACTGGTGTAGTTATTATCGGTCCAAATGAGCTGATTACAGAAGACAAGGCGCGTGAAATTGTCAACGCTGGTGTGGAAGAAGTGACTATCCGCTCTGTATTTACATGTAACACTCGTCACGGTGTCTGCCGTCACTGTTATGGTATCAACTTGGCGACTGGTGATGCGGTTGAAGTTGGTGAAGCAGTTGGTACAATCGCTGCCCAATCTATCGGGGAACCTGGTACACAGCTTACAATGCGTACCTTCCACACGGGTGGGGTTGCCTCAAATACCGATATCACTCAGGGTCTTCCTCGTGTCCAAGAAATCTTTGAAGCCCGCAATCCTAAAGGGGAAGCGGTTATCACAGAGGTTAAAGGACAAGTTACAGCTATTGAAGAAGATGCATCAACTCGTACTAAGAAAGTCTTTGTTAAGGGTGAAACTGGCGAAGGTGAATATGTCGTTCCGTTTACAGCTCGTATGCGTGTTGAAGTCGGCGATCAAGTTTCTCGTGGTGCAGCATTGACAGAAGGTTCTATCCAACCAAAACGTCTCCTTGCTGTACGTGATGTCTTGTCAGTTGAAACCTACCTTCTCGGTGAAGTACAAAAAGTTTACCGTAGCCAAGGGGTAGAAATCGGTGACAAACACATTGAGGTAATGGTTCGTCAAATGATCCGTAAAGTCCGTGTCATGGATCCAGGAGATACAGACCTTCTCATGGGTACCCTCATGGATATCAATGACTTTACAGATGCCAACAAAGATGTCCTTATCGCAGGTGGAGTTCCAGCGACAGGTCGCCCTGTCCTTATGGGAATTACAAAAGCCTCACTTGAAACCAACAGTTTCTTGTCAGCGGCTTCCTTCCAGGAAACAACTCGTGTCCTTACTGACGCGGCTATCCGTGGTAAGAAAGACCATCTCCTTGGACTTAAAGAAAATGTTATCATCGGTAAGATCATCCCAGCTGGTACAGGTATGGCACGTTACCGTAACCTTGAACCACAAGCTATCAATGAAGAGTCTTACCTAGCATCTTCTCAAGAAGAAACTTCAGTAGATACGACTGTAGAAGAAGTCGTTGAAACTGTTGAAGTAAGCGAATAAGTAGGTGTTGCTTAAGGTCTGAAATGAAAAGATTAATCATTCACGATAGATTCTTAAGAAGGATCCACTAGATAAAAAAGCGAACAAGGCAGAATTCTGATTGTCAGAAAACTAGCTTTGCTCGCTTTTTTTATTTAAGGTTAGGCTTGTGTTTTATAGTGGATTGAATCTAGAATAGTACACTACAACTGCTAAAAATATTTCTAGAAATTAGTTTGACTTTCCTAATCTCTCTGTTCATATCTTATTTCAATCCACTATACAAAACGGTACACTGTGAATTCTAAAAAATGCTAGAAATTGACTTAACTACTCTGGTAAATTTGTTCAGATTCTATTTCATTTCACTATAACTTGCTCTAGATTTAAAACTATGCTACAATCATCTAATACTCTTCGAAAATCAAATTCAAACCACGTCAGCTTCACCTTGCCGTACTCAAGTACAGCCTGCGGCTCTCTTCCTAGTTTGCTCTTTGATTTTCATTGAGTATAAAAAACAAGGACATCAAGATATGAAAACTGAATATCAAAAAATGATCGCGGGGGAACCCTATCACCCATTCGACCCAGACCTCCGTTTTCTAGCACAAACAGCGCGACAAAAGCAAGCAGCTTTTAATGAAGAAGTCGATCCAGTAAAAGGTATGGAAATCATCAAAGGATGGTTTGGTTCTACTGGTGAAAATCTCTACATCAACACTCGCTTGATGGTAGATTACGGGGTCAATATTCATCTGGGAGAAAATTTCTATTCCAATTGGAATTTAACTATGCTAGATGTTTGTCCTATAACCATCGGTGACAATGCTATGATTGGTCCCAACTGTCAATTTTTAACACCCCTTCACCCGCTGGACCCCGACGAACGAAACTCAGGACTAGAATTTGGCAAACCCATCACGATTGGTAAGAACTTTTGGGCAGGTGGTGGTGTCATTGTCCTACCGGGTGTTACTTTAGGGGATAATGTCGTTGCAGGAGCAGGAGCGGTCATTACAAAATCCTTTGGTGACAATGTAGTTCTAGCAGGAAATCCAGCGCGAGTTATCAAAGAGATTCCAGTCAAAGGAAATTAAAGGTTGAGATAGAGAAAATGAAGTCTTTTTCACAAGAGCTCTTTGGAATCGAAAAGCCTAACCAGTCTCAGTGTCAAAAACTTATTGCTAGCAAAAAACGAGGTCGGAATTTTTATCCCAGCCTCGTTTTTCGTCTTTAGAGATTTTTTCTCTTTTTAGCTTTTTTAGTCAATGCCACATCGCATTGATCAATATTTTGTGTAAGATAGCTAGTCACTTGGAAATCATCTGCCTCTGTTTTTAGCTCGACTTCATAGACAATGCTAAGGTTGTCCCCTGCATTTGTGCTATTGATCGTAATCATGTCAATTTCTGAGCAGAATTGGTCAAGAGCTGATTGGATAGCTTCCTGTACCTTCTCCTGATTAGCTACCGTGATTGTCAAAAGTCTACGGCGTTGATTGTCAGTTTTGACTTGTTGATTTTCCAAAAGGAACCAAACGCCCAAGATAAAGAGCGTGAAGAGAATTGCTAGGAAGAGATAGCCTGTTCCACAAGCCAGACCGATAATCATGGCTAGGAAAATTGCAATCAGTTCTCTTGAACCACTAGTTGCAGAACGGAAACGAATCAAACTAAAGGTTCCGGCTACAGCAATTGAAGTACCCAAGCTCCCATTGACCAGAAAAATAACCAAGGTCATAAGGCAGGGAAGCAGAGTCAAGCTGATAGCAAATTCTCTGGTGTAGAGGGTTCGATATTTGTAGGTCCAAGTAAGTGCCAAACCTAGGACTAGACTGACTAGAAGTGCCAGCAGTAGTTGGAAGGGATCTGCACTTGCAGTGGCGTTGTTGAAAATTGAGTTAAATAGATTAAGCATAAGCGGTACCTGCGCTTTCTATACTGGGACGTGGTGCATAAGGAAGCCCTTGAGATTTGTGGTAAGCACAACTGTATTTTGAAAATTTGTGCTCCATCAAACTATACTTGTCTAGGATGTCTTGTAACCACTGAGGTTTGTTTCCAGGAGCTTTAATCTCCATAATTACAGTATTGTCATCCAATAGAGGAGCCCCTTGATTTCCTGCGAAGAGACTGACATTTTCATCTCTATAGATTAGATTTTGGTCAATTGTGATACGAATTTTATTATAGTCGTAGCCCTCGATGTATTTTTTTTCTTTTAATGAATAACGATCGTAGTAGATGTACATACGAGGCTGGATTGCTTGCTTGTAATCCTGATGAAGCTTTTTCACTTTTTCAATGACGACTGTATCAGTAATGCTAGCATCCAAGTGCCCTTTGGTCATAAAATTAAGGATAGAAGTAGGAGTTGAGAGTAGTCTAAACTTGCGACCAACTCCTTCTTGGTCCTTGGTTTTGATTTCTAAAAATACTTGACTATCTGCTTTAGGTTGACTGAGATAGGTCCGCATCCGAACCTTTTCTTTTCGCTTATTTCCAAAATCATCATCTTGGAGCACATCAAAGTCTTCCGTATCAAAGTAGATGTTTGAAATAGTTGAAATTGGATAGTCGTCTTCTACTAGATATTCCTTTAAATCTTGAATCAGTTTGTCTAGTTTATCTTTGGAGATAATATATTTGGTTTCAATCCGCTTAAAAGTTGTTTCTAATGGTTTCATAAGTCTTTCTCCTCTTTCTTTCAGTTATACTATTTTTAAACAAGGTGAACTTGCTTGTCTACAATTCTAGAGGGGGTTTCTAAAACTTTTGTTAAATTTAACTTAATTGAAACTAAACTTAAGAAAACTTTCAGAAAAAGTTTAGGCTTCTTTTAGGAAAGACCCGTAGACTAAGAGCATGTAAAATGAAAGACGAGGAAACGAGCATGAAAGCAAAAAAATGGACATTCCTATTAACAAGTATAACAACTCTAGCACTGGTAACAGCATGTACCCAGTCAACTTCAAATACAACAGCTAGCAATACTGCGACAACGAAAACGACATCAACTACAGAAGCTAAGAAAACTAGCTATTTTACAGACAAGGACTATGATACTTCTTATGATGAAAAGACAGCAGCAACTGTAACCTTGTCAGAATCAACAGCGAAGGTATCAGGTGATGGAGTTGCCGTATCAGGATCTACCGTTACAATCTCCAAGGCAGGAACCTATGTCATATCTGGTCAATCCGACGGAGTTCAAATCAAGATTGAAGCCGAAAAGACTGATGATGTACATATTGTTCTAAAGGGTGTGACCATGACCAATACCAATGCTGCTATATCTGCAACATCAGCCGGTCATGTTTACCTAACTCTAGCAGATGGCACAACTAATAGCCTATCAGATTCAGCAACTAATAGTGACGAAAAAGCGGATGCAGCGCTCTTCTCTAAAGTGGACTTGACCATCAACGGTAAAGGAACTCTCAATGTAGATGGTAAGAAAAACAATGGTATCAAGGCAAATGATACACTTCACATCACAGGTGGAAGCTACAACATCACAGCAGTCGGGGATGCCTTTAATGTTAATGATGAACTCAACATTACCGGCACAACTATGACTATCGATGCCAAGGAAGACGGAGTTAAGGTCGACAATGATGAGGACACATCTGTAGGAACCATGTATCTCTCTGACAATACCATCACTGTTACTGCTGGAGATGATGGTATCCACGCATCAGGTGATTTGGTTATTGATAGTGGTACCTATACCGTTAAGAATTCTACAGAAGGGCTTGAAGGTAAGTCAATTACTATCAACGGTGGAGATATCGCCATCTATTCAACGGATGATGGTGTCAATGCAGCCAACAAAAATGCTCAACAAAGTGAAATTTTCTTCACTATGAATGGTGGGAACTTGACGGTTGAAGTTGGTCAAGGGGACACGGATCCAATTGACTCAAATGGTAACATTACTGTTACGGGAGGAACCATCAAAATGACTGGTCAAACTGGTTTTGACTTTGATGGAACAGCGACTCACACAGGCGGAGACATCTATTTCAATGGTGAAAAACAGACTGAGATTGTCAATTCGATACCTGGTGGAGGTGGACCTCAAGGAAATGGAGGCCCTGGTGGACGACCATAAAAAAATCTCCTTTCTCGAAAGAGAAGGGAGATTTTTTTTCAATTTTCTACTTTCTACTTGACAAGTGAGCGTTCACTCACTATAATAGTCTCATGATTAAAAAGTGAGTAAACACTCACCTGAGAGGATTCAAATGAAAAAATTGTTACATTTAAAAGATTTAGAAAAATCTTTTGGTCGTCAAATGGTCTTAGATCACGTTGGTTTTGATTTAAAGCCTGGAGAAATCATTGGTCTAATCGGTCCATCAGGTGCTGGTAAATCAACTATGATTAAAACCATGCTAGGAATGGAAAAGGCGGATAGCGGTATCGCTTTAGTCTTGGACCATACTATGCCAAATCGTCATATTTTAGGTGATATTGGCTATATGGCTCAGTCTGATGCTCTTTATGAGGCCTTGTCAGGTCAAGAAAATCTAGAATTTTTTGGTCAGCTAAAAGGGCTATCCAAAAGAGATCTGACAGCTGAAATTGCCCATGTGGCTCAAGTTGTGGATCTGACAGAGCATTTGAATAAAACGGTATCCGGTTATTCTGGAGGAATGAAGCGACGCTTGTCTTTAGCCGTCGCGCTTCTGGGGAATCCTCAGCTCTTGATTTTGGACGAACCGACAGTTGGAATCGACCCTTCTCTTCGAAAGAAAATCTGGAAAGAATTATTCGCGCTTAGAGACAATGGGGTAGGGATATTAGTTACTACCCATGTTATGGATGAAGCAGAGTTAACGGATAAGGTCGGCTTATTATTAGGTGGAAAAATCATTGCTTTTGATACACCGCAACACTTAAAAGATAGTTATCAAGTTTCAAGTATTGAAGAAGTCTTTTTGAAAGCAGAAGGAGAGTAAGATGAGAACCATTGCTATTGCTAAAAAAGTTATCAAAGAATTGCTTCGTGACAAACGAACCTTGGCTATGATGTTTGTAGCGCCGGTATTTATTATGTGGCTGATGAACCTCATGTTTTCAGCTAGTACAACCGTGAATGTCAAGTTAGCGACACAAGATCTACCAACTGGTTTGGTAACAAAAATGGATGAGCTCGATCATGTGGACGTCGAGACTTATCAAGACTTAGATCAGGCTAAAAAAGCTCTAGCTGACGAGAAAGTAGATGCAGTCATATCGTATAAAGATGGTGAGTATCAGGTCGACTACGCAAATACGGATGCTTCTAAAACAACTATGACACGACAAGTGTTACGAACAAGTATCGTCAATGAAGGCACCGATCAGTTATTATCTCGTGTCAAACAAGCTCTTCCACAATTGAAATTAGATGAAAAGGCGCCTGAAATCAAAGAATCTTACCAATATGGAGATAAAAATACTGGATTCTTTGCACGTATGATTCCAATTTTAATTGGCTTTGTGGTCTTCTTCTTTGTCTTTTTGATTTCTGGTATGGCACTGTTGAAAGAGCGAACAAGTGGAACCTTGGATCGCTTGTTAGCAACCCCAGTGAAACGTTCTGAAATCGTCTATGGCTATATGTTGTCTTACGGTATTATTGCGATTTTTCAAACGGCAGTTGTCGTTTTAGCAGCAATTTGGCTACTAGATGTAGAAGTTGTAGGAAATATTTTAAATGTTATAATAGTTAATGTGGTACTGGCTCTTGTAGCACTAGCTTTTGGAATTCTCTTGTCTACTCTAGCAAAATCAGAATTCCAAATGATGCAATTTATTCCTCTCGTGATTATGCCCCAACTTTTTTTCTCAGGAATTATTCCATTGTCATCCATGGGAGAATGGGCTCCAACTGTGGGGAAATTTTTGCCATTAACCTATTCTGGTGATGCAATAAGCCAGATTATTCTTTACGGACACAATCTTGGTGATATTTTGTCAAATCTTGGTGTTTTAATGATTTTCTTGATCATTTTAACAATTCTCAATATTGTTGGATTGCGTCGTTATCGTAAAGTTTAGAAATCAACATAAATAATGCTAAAAAGGTGTGAAGATTGGATGGATAAGACTGTTTTTGAATCGTTTGAAGATTACTTAGAAGAAGCGAATTACCCTCAAGGAAAGAAAAAAATCATGCAGGCAGCAGTGGATCTCATATCAACCAGGAGTTACCATGGGACCTCAACTCTTCACATAGCTGAGCGTGCTGGACTAAGCCAGGCAACTTTGTTTAAGTATTTTAAGACGAAGGATGATTTACTGACGGCTATTTTACATCCTGTAGTCCCAGGCATTCTCGGTAGTTTTTTTGAGGAACTCTTAGCTTTTGAAACGACAGAAGAGAGGGTTCGTTATCTCGTCCATAATCGTATGAGCTATCTCAAAAAAAATCGTGCCTTGATGAAAATCATTCTACAAGAGAGTTTTTCAAATAAAAAACTAAAAAATGAACAGATTTTTATCTGGAATGCTATTCAAGATAAACTTCGAGTGCTTCATAAGGAATTGCTAGCAGATCCACGTGTAAATCCAGAGATAACGATTCCTCAAATGGTTCGCATCTGTATAGGTCCATTGTTAGCTTACTTCTCTCAACTATATATCATTGGTGACAATGTCGAAATTAGTGAAGAGGACTTAGGCTTATTGGAAAAACAAATCTTAGGTGGTTTGTGGAAATAGGAGGAGTATAGGAATTAGTTCTTTTTGCTTTAGGTTGAGCAACACATCATAAGAAGTATTTTCTAATATTAAAAAACATAATAATTTAAAGAAAAAACTCTTATCCCTAGCATATTAACAGCTTGGAATAAGAGTTTCTTATGTTATTAGGACGAGAAAGAATTATTCTCCGTCTTTTTTAAAGATGTTTTTTACGCCAGATACTGCACCTTCGACAGCTTCTTTTGCATCTTCAGCAACTTCTTTAGCTTTTGAAGCTACCTTTTCTGCAGCTCCTTCTGCTTGAGTTTTTGTATCGCCAGTTAGTTTACCAAAACCTTCTTTGACAGAACCTTTAGCTTGGTTGAATTTTTCTTCGATTGACATGGGGGATACCTCCGTTAATTTTTTGTATTATCTAAATTACATCAGATATTAATTTAAGTATATACCCTTTTATGCAAAAAAGCAAAAAACTGATACGAAAAGCATCAGTTTATTTTTTTAATAGGTTACAACATTCAAATGACCTTTATCATATTCAGCGATAAAGATATTTGAGACTTCTTCGAAACCTTCTTCTTTCAATTTCTCAGTTAGCCACTCCTCGGATTTGCCAATGGTTTCTAGGATTTCAACTTGGACAACACCGTCGGTAATAATTGGATACTTAGGATTTTCATCGCCCATTCTTACGACAATCAGCTGTCCATTTTGCTCAATCACAGCTCTCTTGACATCCTTCAGTTGGAAGATTCCTTGAGAGCGCAATTTAAGAGCTACATCTGCGGCTGCAAGACCTTTTGAGCGACAGGCTTCTGGATCTAATTTACCATTTTTAATGATAATAGTAGGTTTCCCGTCAATTAAGTGTTTGAAAAAGGAAATATTGGTATTCAACCATTTAAGGAGTAAAATGAGAATAGTCCAAATAATGAGGATAACAATGTATTGGATGATGGTAATAGAACTATTGTAGATAACCCCACCGATAATACCCCCGAGAACAAAGTTCTGGATTTGGTCCACTGCAGAACTTGGTGCTAGATTTCCTTTACCTGTTACGTTAATAACAAAAACAAGAGAAAGAAGCCCCAAAGCCAATTTAATTGCAATCGTAGCAAAAAAGCTTATCATTTTTCAACCTCCACGAGTTCAACATCTGATTTATAGAGTTCCATTTTTTCTAATAAATAGCTATCTTGGTCAGTCCCGCTAATGGCACGATAAAAATTGTCACCTACTTTAATAATCGCCCCATCAGTCACTGCTGATGTGTTGACATAAACATTTTTCTTATCAACACCTAACTCTTTTGATACAATTTCGATGAAGTGCAAGGAACTACGAAATTGATTATCATTGGATTGGTTGTTTTGAAGATTCGTAATGCTAATCAATACAAAAGCAATTAACGTCAAAATAGAAATGAGCGATAATTCACGGAACTTACTCCCTCTCTTATCTTGAAAAGCCTTAAATGCAAAGAATCCAGTCACAATCACTAAGAGCGTCGACACAATAATCATGACCCAATTCTGTTGACTAATCTGACTGAGCACATAGTCATAGGAATAGAATTTCATAAAACTCCCTCACTTTTTTTTAATTCAATCTATTATAAGATAATTTCTAAGCTATAGCAATTTTATTATGACGAAAAAAGCATTTAATTGTTGTTTCCTATTTAAATTCAATTTTTCTGAATTGAACTTCGACTCGACCTTGACTTTCTTTCTGTTTTTGATACAATAGTAAAAATTTAGAGGAGGTGCCCTATGATTCAAAAACATGCCATTCCTATTTTAGAGTTTGATGATAATCCTCAGGCAGTCATCATGCCAAATCACGAAGGATTAGATTTACAGTTGCCAAAGAAGTGCATCTATGCATTTTTGGAGGAGGAGATTGACCGCTTTGCTCAGGAAGTAGGGGCGGAGTGCGTTGGGGAGTTTGTGTCTGCCACTAAGACCTACCCCGTTTATGTCATGAGTTACAAGGGTGAGGAAGTTTGTCTGGCCCAGGCTCCTGTTGGTTCTGCCCCTGCGGCCCAGTTTATGGATTGGTTGATTGGTTACGGTGTGGAGAAAATCATCTCTACTGGTACTTGTGGCGTGTTAACGAATATAGAAGAAAATGCCTTTCTGGTTCCAGTACGAGCCCTGCGTGATGAAGGAACTAGTTACCATTATGCACCACCTTCTCGTTATATGGATGTGCATGTTCAAGCAATTTCTGCTATCGAACAAGTCTTGGAACAACTAGGCATTCCTTATGAAGAGGTTATGACTTGGTCGACAGATGGTTTTTACCGAGAAACAGCTGAAAAAGTTGCCTATCGCAAGGAAGAAGGCTGTGCAGTTGTGGAGATGGAGTGCTCCGCTCTTGCGGCAGTAGCCCAGCTACGTGGGGTTGTCTGGGGAGAGTTGCTCTTTACCGCAGATTCTTTAGCCGATTTAGAAAATTATGATAGCCGCGATTGGGGTTCGGAAGCTTTTGACAAGGCCTTGGAACTCTGTCTTGAAATCGTTAGTCATATGTGACAGCTTTAACTGATTTTGTGGTACAATGTAGCTATGTTATTCAAATCATTTTCGGAAAAAATAAACATGACCTTGGGGCGTTTATCACCTGCTCGTCGAATTTTTTTAAGTTTTGCTTTAGTTATTTTCGCAGGCTCTCTCCTTTTGAGTCTGCCATTTGTGCAAGCAACAAGCTCCCAAGCGACCTATTTCGACCATCTCTTTACAGCAGTATCCATGGTCTGTGTGACAGGACTTTTTACCTTACCTGTCGCTTCGACCTACAATGTCTGGGGGCAGCTGATCTGTATGTTCTTGATTCAGATTGGTGGTTTGGGTCTCATGACTTTTATCGGAATTTTCTATATCCAGGGCAAGCAAAAACTCAGTCTTCGAGGTCGAGAAACGATTTTGGAGAGCTTTAGCTTCGAAGAAACCCAGTCTCTGAGGGATTTTCTACGTTCCATCTTCGTGACGACTTTTCTAGTAGAAGGCTTCGGAGCCTTTCTGCTAAGTTTTCGTTTTGTCCCCGAGTTTGGTTGGGGACGGGGAATTTTTACTTCCATTTTCGTAGCTATTTCAGCTTTCTGTAATGCTGGTTTTGATAATTTTGGAAGTACAAGTTTAGTAGCTTTTCAAACTGATCCTTTGATTAATTTAGTGATTGCAGGATTGATTATTACAGGTGGCCTAGGTTTCATGGTCTGGTTTGATCTAGCTACCCAGTTAGGAAAGAAGAAAAAGCGTCGTCTTCGTTTCCATACTAAGCTAGTCCTCTTCTTAACAGCGGGGATTTTATTTGCTGGAACAGTTTCAACCCTCTTGATAGAGTGGAACAATTCGGGAACGATTGGCAATCTCAGCTTCCCAGATAAATTGCTGGTTAGTTTCTTCCAAACTGTCAGCATGCGGACGGCAGGATTTGCTTCTATTGATTTTACTCAGACTAGACCTGTTACCTTGATGATCTATATTTTGCAGATGTTTCTGGGTGGGTCACCTGGCGGTACAGCAGGGGGACTAAAAATCACAACCTTCTTTGTCTTGTTGGTATTCGCACGCAGTGAACTTTTAGGGTTACCTCATGCAAATATAGCTCGGAGAACGATTGAACCTCGAACAGTCCAAAAATCATTCAGTGTGTTTATTGTTTTCTTATTGACTTTTCTGGTTGGCTTGATTTTACTAGGAATAACAGCAGAAGGAAATCAGCGCTTTATCTACATTATGTTTGAAACTATTTCAGCGCTTGCCACGGTTGGAGTAACAGCTAATTTGACACCAGAGTTAGGTAAGCTAGCGCTTAGTGTCATCATGCTACTGATGTTTATTGGGCGAATCGGACCTCTGACGCTATTAGTTAGTTTGGCTGAGTATCGACCAGATAAGAAAGATATGATCCACTATATGAAAGCGGATATTACCATAGGATAAGAAAGGATAAACTATGTCAGATCGGACAATCGGAATTTTAGGCTTGGGTATTTTTGGGAGTAGTGTTCTGGCTGCTCTCGCCAAGCATGATATAAATATTATCGCTATTGACAACCATGAGGAACGAATCAATCAATTTGAACCAGTCTTGGTGCGTGGTGTTGTTGGAGATATCACCGATGAAGAGCTCTTGCTATCAGCTGGAATTGATACCTGCGATACCGTAGTCGTCGCAACTGGTGAAAATCTAGAGTCTAGTGTTCTTGCAGTCATGCATTGCAAGAGTCTAGGGGTACCGACTGTTATTGCTAAGGTTAAAAGCCATACAGCAAAAAAAGTCCTTGAAAAAATCGGTGCAGACTCAGTCATTTCACCAGAGTTTGAGATGGGTCGTTCGTTGGCACAGACGATTCTCTTTAATAACAGTGTAGATGTCTTTCAGTTGGACAAGAATGTCTCAATTGTCGAGATGAAAATTCCACAATCGTGGTCAGGTAAGAGTCTAAGTCAACTAGACCTTCGAGGACGATACAATCTCAATATCCTCGGTTTTCGTGACTACGAAAATGCTCCCTTAGATGTACAGTTTGGACCAAATGATTTATTAAAACCGGATACCTATATCATGGCGGTGATAAATAACCAATATTTGGATACCCTAGCAAGCCTTAGTGAGTAGAAGAGGAATGACTATTCTTTTTTTCAACGACTATTGAGTCAATATAAGTATTTTATAAGAGGGATTTAAGAAAAATTTTAACTTTTTCTTAATCCTTTTTAATTTTAGGAGATTATACTAGAGCTATCAAAAAAAGAAAACTCTAAGGAGAATCCTATGAAATTCAATCCAAATCAGAGATATACTCGTTGGTCTATTCGCCGCCTCAGTGTAGGTGTTGCTTCAGTTGTTGTGGCTAGTGGCTTCTTTGTCCTAGTCGGTCAACCAAGTTCTGCACGTGCTGATGTCGTCAATCCGACTCCTGCCCAAGTCGTGCCAGACGCTACTTCGGTGAGTGAAAAGAGCGACTTACCAGCAGAGGTTCTCAAAAAAGCAGTCGATGTAGATCTTTCTTCAGAACAGTCTGCTCCAACACCTAAAGCAAGTGTGGATACGACAAGCTCTCCAGAAAAAGCGGATGTGACTGCTAAAGACCAAGTGGTAGCACCCAAAGAAGAAGTGCAAGCCCGACCAGAATCTAAGAAACAAACAGAAGATGCGGTTAAACCTGCGGCAAGTGAAGCTCAATCAGCAACCACCCCAGCTGAAGTTCAAAAAGGTGTGGCTGAAAACACCAAAGACACAGTAGATGTCCCAGCTACTTACTTGGACAAGGCCAACTTCCCTGGCCCATTCACAGCAGGTGTCAACCAAGTCATTCCATATGAATTCTTCGCCGGAGACGGAATGTTGACTCGTCTTATCTTGAAAGCCTCAGACAAGGCCCCATGGTCAGACAACGGTTCAGCTAAAAATCCCGCCCTTCCACCAGTAGAAAACTTGGGCAAAGGCCTTTACTTCTATGAAGTGGATTTGGCCGGCACTCAAGGTAAATCAGATAAAGAGCTGCTTGACTTGTTAAAACAAAACGGCACTCAAAGCTATAAAGCTACTATTAAAGTGTACGGTTCGAAAGACGGCAAGGCTGATTTGAGTAATCTAGTAGCGACTAAGGATTTGGATGTCAACTTGAATGGTTTGACTACTCCAGCTGAAGTTCGAAAAGGTGTGGCAGACAATACCAAAGACACAGTAGATGTCCCAGCAACTTACTTGGACAAAGCCAACTTCCCAGGTCCATTCACAGCCGGTGTCAATCAAGTTATTCCATACGAATTCTTCGCAGGTGATGGTATGTTGACCCGCCTTATCTTGAAAGCTACTGACAAGGCCCCATGGTCAGACAACGGTTCAGCTAAAAACCCCGCTCTTCCACCAGTAGAGAAATTGGGCAAAGGCCTTTACTTCTATGAAGTGGATTTGGCAGGTACCCAAGGTAAATCAGATAAAGAGCTTCTAGACCTCTTAAAACAAAATGGTACGCAAAGCTATAAAGCAACTATCAAAGTGTACGGTTCGAAAGACGGCAAGGCTGATTTGAGTAATCTAGTAGCGACTAAGGATTTGGATGTCAACTTGAATGGTTTGACTACTCCAGCTGAAGTTCGAAAAGGTGTGGCAGACAATACCAAAGACACAGTAGATGTCCCAGCAACTTACTTGGACAAAGCCAACTTCCCAGGTCCATTCACAGCCGGTGTCAATCAAGTTATTCCATACGAATTCTTCGCAGGTGATGGTATGTTGACCCGCCTTATCTTGAAAGCTACTGACAAGGCCCCATGGTCAGACAACGGTTCAGCTAAAAACCCCGCTCTTCCACCAGTAGAGAAATTGGGGAAAGGTCTTTACTTCTACGAAGTGGACTTGGCCGGTACTCAAGGTAAATCAGATAAAGAGCTTCTTGACCTTTTGAAACAAAACGGAACTCAAAGTTATAAAGCTATCATCAAGGTGTACGGTGCTAAAGATGGCAAGGCAGACTTGAGCAACCTCGTAGCGACTAAGGATTTGGATATCAACTTGAACGGCTTGACTACTCCAACTGAAGTGCAAAAAGGCGTAGCCGACAATACAAAAGACATAGTAGACGTCCCAGCCACTTACTTGGATAAAGCTAACTTCCCAGGTCCATTCACAGCCGGTGTTAACCAAGTAATCCCATACGAATTCTTCGCTGGTGATGGTATGTTGACTCGCCTTATCTTGAAAGCCTCAGACAAGGCTCCATGGTCCGACAATGGTTCAGCTAAAAATCCTGCTCTTCCACCAGTAGAAAAATTGGGCAAAGGTCTCTACTTCTATGAAGTGGATTTGGCAGGTACTCAAGGCAAATCAGACAAAGAGCTTCTTGATTTCTTGAAACAAAACGGCACTCAAAGTTATAAAGCTACTATCAAGGTGTACGGTGCTAAAGACGGTAAGGCTGATTTGAACAACCTTGTAGCGACTAAGGATTTGACAGTAAACTTGAATGGCTTGACTTCTCCAGCTGAAGTGCAAAAAGGCGTAGCCGACAATACCAAAGACATAGTAGATGTCCCAGCCACTTACTTGGATAAAGCGAATTTCCCTGGCCCATTCACAGCCGGTGTCAACCAAGTCATCCCATATGAATTCTTCGCTGGTGACGGTATGTTGACTCGCCTTATCTTGAAAGCATCTGACAAAGCTCCATGGTCAGATAACGGTTCAGCTAAAAACCCTGCTCTTCCACCAGTAGAGAAATTGGGGAAAGGTCTTTACTTCTACGAAGTGGACTTGGCCGGTACTCAAGGTAAATCAGATAAAGAGCTTCTTGACCTTTTGAAACAAAACGGAACTCAAAGTTATAAAGCTATCATCAAGGTGTACGGTGCTAAAGATGGCAAGGCAGACTTGAGCAACCTCGTAGCGACTAAGGATTTGGATATCAACTTGAACGGCTTGACTACTCCAACTGAAGTGCAAAAAGGCGTAGCCGACAATACAAAAGACATAGTAGACGTCCCAGCCACTTACTTGGATAAAGCTAACTTCCCAGGTCCATTCACAGCCGGTGTTAACCAAGTAATCCCATACGAATTCTTCGCTGGTGATGGTATGTTGACTCGCCTTATCTTGAAAGCCTCAGACAAGGCTCCATGGTCCGACAATGGTTCAGCTAAAAATCCTGCTCTTCCACCAGTAGAAAAATTGGGCAAAGGTCTCTACTTCTATGAAGTGGATTTGGCAGGTACTCAAGGCAAATCAGACAAAGAGCTTCTTGATTTCTTGAAACAAAACGGCACTCAAAGTTATAAAGCTACTATCAAGGTGTACGGTGCTAAAGACGGTAAGGCTGATTTGAACAATCTTGTAGCGACTAAGGATTTGACAGTAAACTTGAATGGGTATAAGTCTCTCAATCCGATGAAATCTCAAATGCCAGCTACTAGTCAGGATAAGATGATGCCTAACAAAGAGCAGGACAAAACCATGAATGCTAGCCAGCCAATGGCAACTTCAAGTATGAAGCAAGACCAAGTCACAGCAACTTCAAGCAAAATGCCTGATGAAGGCAAGATGGCATCTAATAACAAGGTGTCAAGTCCAATGATGGCTGATCAGATGAAAGAGCAAAAAGACATGCTTCCATATACTGGTGAAGCCCAAACCTCAATGGCTACTCTTGGTTTCTTTGGACTCGCCTTGGCCGGACTGCTAGGTGGACTAGGTTTGAAATCTAAAAAAGAGGAAAATGACTAGTCTAGCTACAGATTTTCTATCTAGGATTTGAAAAATTCAGATAGCGATTAGAATGTTCGTAAAGCGATTAAAATAGTGTTATACTATTGTAGTATAGCACTGTTTTTTTCAAAGGAGAGACAGATGGGAAAGACAATTTTACTCGTTGACGACGAGGTAGAAATCACAGATATTCATCAACGCTATCTGGTTCAGGCGGGCTATCAGGTTTTGGTGGCTCATGATGGAGTAGAGGCCTTGGAAATCTTCAAGCGAAAAGCGATTGATTTGATTATTACAGATATCATGATGCCTCGGATGGATGGTTATGATTTGATTAGTGAGGTCCAGTATCAATATCCGGATCAGCCTTTTCTCTTTATTACGGCTAAGACCAGCGAGCAGGACAAGATTTATGGTCTGAGCTTGGGGGCAGATGACTTTATTGCCAAGCCCTTTAGCCCTCGTGAGCTGGTTTTGCGTGTCCACAATATCTTACGTCGCCTTCATCGTGGAGGTGAGACAGAGGTCGTCAGTCTCGGGGATTTACGGATGAATCACGGTAGCCATAAGGTTCAAGTTGGAGGTGTGGCGCTTGATTTGACAGTCAAATCCTTCGAACTTCTATGGCTTTTAGCTAGTAATCCAGAGCGGGTTTTCTCTAAGACAGACCTCTATGAAAAGGTCTGGCAAGAAGACTATGTGGATGATACCAATACCTTGAATGTTCATATTCATGCTCTTCGACAGGAGTTGGCTAAACATGCCAGTGCAGAAACGCCTACTATCAAAACTGTCTGGGGCTTGGGCTACAAAATTGAGAAAGCACGAGGTAGTTAATGAAATTAAAAAGTTATATTTTAGTGGGGTATGTCACTTCAACACTCCTAACGATTATCGTGGTTTTTTGGGCTGTTCAAAAAATGCTGATTGCGAAAAGCGAGATTTACTTTTTGCTTGGAATGACCATCGTTGCCAGCCTGGTCGGTGCTGGGATTAGTCTCTTTCTCCTGTCGCCGGTATTTACGTCGTTGGGCAAACTCAAGGAGCATGCCAAGCGAGTAGCGGACAAGGATTTTCCTTCAAATCTGGAGGTTCAAGGACCTGTAGAATTTCAGCAATTAGGCCAAGCTTTCAATGAAATGTCCCATGATTTGCAGGCGACCTTTGATTCCTTGGAAGAAAGCGAACGAGAAAAGGGCTTGATGATTGCCCAGCTATCGCATGATATCAAGACTCCCATTACTTCGATTCAAGCGACAGTGGAAGGGATTTTGGATGGGGTTATTAAGGAAGGAGAACAGGAGCATTATCTAGCAACCATTGGGCGTCAGACGGAAAGGCTTAATAAACTGGTTGAAGAGTTAAATTTTTTGACTCTAAACACAGCTAGAAATCGGGCAGAGACAACTAGTAAAGACAGCATTTTTCTGGATCAGCTCTTGATTGAGTGTATGAGTGAGTTTCAGTTCTTGATTGAGCAGGAGGAGCGAGATGTCCACTTGCAGGTAATTCCAGAGTCTGCTAGGATTGAAGGAGATTATGCCAAGCTTTCTCGTATCTTGGTGAATCTGGTCAATAACGCTTTTAAATATTCTGCTCCAGGAACCAAGCTGGAAGTGGTGGCTAAGCTGGAGAAGAACCAGCTTTCAATCAGTGTGACCGATGAGGGGCAGGGGATTGCCCCAGAGGATTTGGAGAATATTTTCAAACGCCTTTATCGTGTAGAAACTTCGCGTAACATGAAGACAGGTGGTCATGGCTTAGGACTTGCGATTGCGCGTGAATTGGCTCATCAATTGGGTGGAGAAATCACAGTCAGCAGCCAGTACGGTCTAGGAAGCACCTTTACCCTCCTTCTTAACCTCTCTGGCAATGAAAATAAAGCCTAAAACCCCTTTACAAATCCAGCCATTCATGGTAAAATGGATTTTGTGCGAAATATCAGCAGGAAAGCATGAAGCTCGTCAACAGGTGTCTTATGATAAGTAACCTTGGCTGTTTAGGCGAAGGGCATCTGCACGAATCAGGGCTTTCTAAGTGACTATTTCCACCGAAATATTATTTATATCAGGAGGACATACACATGTCACGTTATACAGGACCATCTTGGAAACAAGCTCGTCGCCTTGGCCTTTCACTTACAGGTACAGGTAAAGAATTGGCACGTCGTAACTACGTACCAGGACAACACGGACCAAACAACCGTTCTAAATTGTCAGAATACGGTTTGCAATTGGCTGAAAAACAAAAACTTCGTTTCACTTACGGTGTAGGTGAAAAACAATTCCGTAACTTGTTCGTACAAGCTACAAAAATCAAAGGCGGAATCCTAGGTTTCAACTTCATGCTTCTTTTGGAACGTCGTTTGGATAACGTTGTTTACCGTCTTGGTCTTGCGACTACTCGTCGTCAAGCTCGTCAATTCGTAAACCACGGTCACATCCTTGTTGACGGAAAACGCGTTGATATCCCATCATACCGTGTAACTCCAGGTCAAGTGATCTCAGTTCGTGAAAAATCATTGAAAGTTCCAGCTATCCTTGAAGCAGTAGAAGCTACTCTTGGACGTCCAGCATTCGTATCATTCGACGCTGAAAAATTGGAAGGCTCATTGACTCGCTTGCCAGAACGCGACGAAATCAACCCAGAAATCAACGAAGCACTTGTCGTTGAATTCTACAACAAAATGCTTTAATTTTAAGATATATGATACAGAAAGCCTACAACAGTGGGCTTTTTGCTTTGTCTGAAAATTAGATTATGACAACTAGCCAGCTTTATGTGAATTACAAACTTATAATCAATAACATTACAGACTCAAAAACACAAGACAGAAATCAAAGTCCTTCTTTCCCTCTTTCTCTGCTATACTACAAGCAGAGAAAGGGGGAAAGCAAATGCTTGAAAAGTATTATGAGAAGGTAAAAGGTATTGTCCATAGATGCCGAAAAGATTACTATCTCCACCTGTGGGAAAAAGAGGATTGGGACCAAGAAGGACTGATCTGTCTCTATGAACTCCTCGAGGCCCATCCAGAATTAGTGGAAGAGGAAAAGAAACTCTACGTCTACTTCAAAACAAAATTCCGCAATCGAATCCTTGATAGCGTCAGAAAACAAGAGAGTCAAAAACGTCGCCTGGACCGTATGGCCTATGAAGAAGTAGGAGAGATTAGCCAACGCCTACCAGAAGGAGGATTGTGGTTGGATGATTACTACGCCCTTCATGAATTGCTGGATAGTTATAGAAGAAAGTTACCACAAGATAAGCAAGAAGCCTATGAACGCCTCTGGGCAGACGAACGATTTAAAGGCCGCAAAGCCCTTCTCAGAGAGCTGAAGGAAGTAATTCAGTAGAATTGAAAAAAAGTTCAAAAAAGGTGTTGACAAAGTAAGAAAAGTCGGTATAATAGTAAGAGTTGAAAATAACAACTCCGGTCCGTTGGTCAAGGGGTTAAGACACCGCCTTTTCACGGCGGTAACACGGGTTCGAATCCCGTACGGACTATAGTATGAAGCAGATGAAACACTGGATGAAAAAAATTAAAAAAAGTTTCAAAAAAGTGTTGACAAGCGAAAGCGACTGTGATATACTAATATAGTTGTCACTTGAGAGAAGTGAGTGACAAAGACCTTTGAAAACTGAACAAGACGAACCAATGTGCAGGGCACTACAACTAAGGTTGTAGTACTGAACAATGAAAAAAACA
>NZ_WIJK01000019.1 GCF_009496285.1 Streptococcus mitis | reverse complement strand
AAAGTGATCTTTAGGGACCAATTCGTCTATTGTATAGAAACCATATTGCTTACGATTATAATCAGGATTTTCTTTGTGAAACATAGGGATTACCTCACAACTCTTCTTACCTCTATTATACGACTTTACACAAAGAAAAGCCCTTAGAAACTTGACTTCCAAGGACTTTGTCTTCAATCTGAGCTTTTAAAGATAAAGCTTTTTTTGTTAGAATCCTGATTAGTGCATCATTAAAATGAGCCCTGCAACCCAGTTGACTACAGAAATTACAATCCCTACGATATTAAGAATTCGTTCTGTTTTGTAATCAAGCTCAGATTCTTTTTGATGTGAATTAGCCAAGACTAGACCAATGATCCCCAAAACGAGACCTACGATTGGAGATAGCAAACCAAGGACGATAGATAGGACACCTAAAACAAGTGATGGTTTTTTCTTTTCTTTCATCTTCAAAAAACTCCTTAAATTTTATACTAACAATTATACCATAAAAAGCCAAGACTTTATATTAAACATATGTGACAAGTTTTTTCACATTGTTAATTAGATTTCACCTTCCCTGTCCAAGAATCCAATCCGTAAGAGAGGATATAGATTTCTGAGAAACCTTGTTTTTTCAAGAAAAGTGCTGCATTTGTGACACGTTGCGCACGTTGGTTTTCATAGAGAAGGACAGGTTTATCCTTGCGAAGAGCTGCAAGACTTGTCTTCAATTGGTTTGAAGGAATATTACGAGCTCCAAGGATATGTTTTTTGTGGAAGTCAGCTGGATCACGCAAGTCGATCAACTGACCTGTACGAATCAAAGACTCAAACTCTGCATTGTCTACAATTTTCGCTGCACGACGAATGCGAAGATAGTTGTATCCCATCCATGCCAACATCGCTACAATAAGTCCCCATAATACCCAAGTTACCATATTACCTAATCTCCATTTTTTTCTAAATAGTCTAATTCTAGTTTGTGCTCTCTGCGAAGAACAGCCTCCGCTTCAAGATAGTCCAGCTTGTCCATCAAGCCTGCATCATAGATTCGCGATAACTCGATCTTCATCAGTTCAATGTCATAGAGACGTTTTCCCATATAGACAATGATACCAAACTGTTTGAGAAATTGTTGCACATCGTAGAGTGTTTTCATAGCTTTCATTTTAGCAAATTATCAGAGTTTTTTCAATAGTTGCCATGGAAGACTATTTTTACTGCTTACTAATGTTCTTGATACTCCGATATAGAAGATACCCAACAACCATCCCAACAAAATTCTGTAACAGATTGTGAGGGACATCTAACCAGGCTTGCCCCCAACCTTTCATCCAAGCAGTCGCACATGCATATCCAGCTACCATGATGATAGTCGCCAAAACTAATCCAAGCCCCTGCCATTTTCCTTTAAAACCTGCAAAATATCCCTGCAGACCATGGAAAAGCAAGCTGAAGAACATCCAGTGAGGGTAACCTGAAATCAGGTCAATGAGGAAACCTCCTAGACCCCCAACGATGGCTCCTTCACGGCGCCCATAATAAAAAGCGGTAAAGAAGATTCCTGCATCTAAAAGAGTTAAGATTCCTGCTTGAGTTGGGATTTTTACAATATAACCTAAAACTACTGATAGAGCAGTTAGTATAGATAATAGGGCGATTTTACTTGTTTTGGTTTGCTTCATATTGTCTGACTCCATATTGATCTGCTTGTGCGATGGCACGGTAAACAAAGGCTTTAGAACTCTCAACTGCTGGTAAGAGCTCCTCTCCTTGTACTAATTGACTGGCAATGCTCGATGCAAAGGTACAACCTGCACCAGCATTTTGACCTCCTAAGACTGGATTTTCTAAAATGGTAAAGTCATGACCATCATAAAAAACATCCACAGCCTTATCCTGACTAAGGCGATTTCCACCTTTGATAATGACTGCTGGCGCTCCTAAGCCATGTAATTTCTGAGCTGCAGCTTTCATATCATCCAGACTTTCAATCTTTTGATCTGCAAGCAACTCTGCCTCAGGAAGATTAGGAGTAATCACAGATACATAAGGGAAAAAGCGAATCAACTCTTGACAGAGTTCGCTAACTGCAACATCATGCGTTTCCTTACAAACCAATACAGGATCCAGAACGACAGGGACTCCTGATCTTTCCTTGATAAAATTCAATGCTTTCTCAGCAACACCAACAGTCGGCAAGAGACCAATCTTAATCCCTCCAAAGTCTACGCTTTTAAGACTATCCAACTGTTGTTGAAAAATAGTCTCATCCGTCGGGAATACTTCAAAACCATTTTCTGTCAAGGCAGTCAAGCAAGTCATGGCTACAAAACCATGCAAACCATTTAAAGTATAAGTCGCAAGGTCAGCAGCTAGTCCACCACCACTAAAAATATCATTTCCTGAAAGTGCTAAAATACGATTATTCTTCATAACGAATCTCCTTCAAATACAAACCATTGGGTGCTGCAGTCGGGCCTCCCAACTGTCTGTCTTTTTTCTCCAAAATCAGGTCAATCTGCTCAATGGGCATCCGATTGTTGCCAATTTTTAGCAAGGTCCCAACCATATTTCGAATCTGCTTATAGAGGAAACCATTGCCTGAGAAGGTAAAGGTCAAAAACTGCCCTGTTTCATCAACCCTAAGACTAGCTTCTGTGATCGTTCGAACCTTGTCTTCCACACTAGTCCCTGATGCTGTAAAACCAGTAAAGTCATGTGTTCCCTCTAATTTTTTTACAGCAAGTTGCATCCGCTCCACATCGAGTGGATAGGGATAATGAGTCGCATAATGGCGACGCATAGGATTTTTAGGACGTCCTCTATCTACGATAAACTCATAGGTCTTGCTATGCTTAGCATAGCGGCAATGAAAATCATCAGCCACAATCTCAATCGAAATCACATCGATATCTTCAGGACTTTGAGTATCAAGAGCAAAACGAAGTTTTTCCTCATCCATCTGATAGGGAAGATCAAAGTGGATGACCTGTCCTAAAGCATGAACGCCACTGTCCGTTCGCCCAGCGCCATGAATGGTAATGGCTTGTCCCTTATTTAATTTGGTTAAAGTTTTTTCAATTTCCTCCTGAACACTACGCGCATGAGGTTGCCGCTGAAAACCAGCAAAAGCGTAGCCATCATAGGAAATTATAGCTTTATATCTAGTCATGTATCTATTTTATCAAGAAAATTTCTCTGCAACAAGTTTGAGAATTAAAAATTGTAAGGGGACAGTTCCTAGTGTAATTTAGTTCTTATCTAGATTTTTTCATTATGTATTTACATTCTGGAACTTCAATGGTTTGAACGATTTCAAATCCCTCTTTGTGGTAGAGATTTTTGGCTCTTTGATTTGATTCAAAAACCGTTAGGGAAATACTCTCTATTTCTTTATTTTCAAACATTTCTTGAACGAAGTCTTGGAAAACTTTCCGACCTAATCCTTTCCCCTGCTTCTGTGGAGCTATGAGAAATCTGCCGATATGAAGATTTTTATCTTCTAGTTTGATTTGCTGGATGATGCCTACAAACTCTTCTCCAGCAAAAATGGAAAAAATTCCTTCCAGCTTTTGTAAGGATTGGACAATCAAGGGATAAGAAATTTTGGGTCCCATCCATTGCTTCTGAAAACTTTCTCCCAAAGCATTAGACCAGCGACAAATGAGTTGGGCATTTTCTATCTGAAGTCCTTTTTCAAAGTGAATTTTCATATTTGCTCCTAAAATTTCTCCTTTATCCAACTATTATACTCTTTCTCTTATTTTTTCCGAATTAATAAGTATGATTCACCTTTACTTTTTTCTTGTTGGAACGATTCTTGCTTCCTTTCTAGGTTTAGTCATCGATCGCTTCCCGGAACAATCCATCGTCTTTCCTGCAAGTCACTGTGATTCTTGTCAGACTCGCTTGAGACCACTGGATTTGATTCCGATTATCTCTCAAGTAATTGGGCGCTTTCGCTGTCGCTATTGTAAGGTCCACTATCCTTTCTGGTATGCTTTCTTTGAGTTTTGCTTGGGACTGCTCTTTCTGGCTGGGGCTGTGGGATTTTTAACTTTGGGACAAGTCATTTTAATCACTGCCGGCTTGACCTTGGGCATCTATGACTTTCGCCATCAGGAATATCCCTTACTAGTCTGGCTGACTTTCCACCTAATCCTCATGTTTTTCTGTAGTTGGAATCTGGCTATGGCTTTCTTCTTGATTCTTGGAATCATTGCTCATGTTATTAATATTCGCATAGGTGCAGGTGATTTTCTCTTTCTGGCTTCTTGTGCACTCGTCTTTACACTTACAGAAATTCTGATTTTAATTCAATTTGCTTCCACAACTGGCATTCTAGCCTTTCTCCTACTAAAGAAAAAGGAAAGACTTCCTTTTGTGCCCTTCCTCTTGCTAGCTGCTTGCGTGATTATTTTTGGGAAGCTACTGCTTCTCGGATAAAGTCAGCGATTTCTGCTACTTGTCCTTCATGCAGAGCCTTAACAATCTTCGAACCAACGATAACACCGTCTGATACAGCATTGAAGCGTTCTACATCAGACTGTGTGGATACACCAAAACCGGTCAAGACTGGAATGTCAGCCACTTGATGAAGTTGAGACAAGTGCTTGTCCAAGTCATCTCGGTAATTTCCTGATTTCCCTGTGACCCCATTGATAGCAACGGCATAGATAAATCCTTCTGCCCCTTCAATGAGTTCTTTTTGACGGTCAATTCCTGTTGTCAAACTAACTAAGGGAATCAAAGCAATGTCTGTACCTGCCAAGAAGGGCTCTACAAAATTAGCATGCTCATGAGGGAGATCCGGAATAATCAAGCCCTTGACTGCTGTATCAGCAAGATCTTTAACCAATTTCTCCACACCATACTGAAAGAGGGGGTTAAAGTAGGTCATGATGACAAGTGGAACCTCTGTTTCAATGGTTTTCAAGGTTTCAACCAAAGCCTGGGTAGAGGTCCCGTGGGCTAGACTGCGCAAGCCAGCTTCTTCGATAACAGGTCCATCTGCAACAGGGTCTGAAAAGGGAATACCCACTTCAATAGCCGAAACACCCAAATCTTCTAAAAAGTGTATTGTTTCTCCGAGTCCATCCAAACCTTTCTCATGGTCTCCAGCCATGATATAGGGAACAAAAATTCCTTTTCCAGCTGCTTTTATAGCGTTTAATTTTTCTGTTAGTGTCTTAGGCATGAGCTTCTCCCTTCTTTGCTGCATCTGCTTCCAAACGGTCCTTGACTTGAACCACATCCTTGTCCCCACGACCTGATAGGCAGACAATCATAGACTTTTCTGGTCCAAGTTCTTTGGCTAATTTCACCGCAAAGGCGATGGCATGGCTAGATTCCAAAGCTGGGATAATTCCTTCCACACGAGACAAAAGTTGAAATCCTTCCAAGGCTTCCTCATCTGTCACTGGCACATAAGTCGCACGCTTGATATCGTGGTAATGGGAATGCTCTGGACCGATACCTGGATAGTCCAAACCTGCTGAGATAGAGAAGGCTTCAAGAATTTGACCATGGGCATCTTGGAGCACATCCATGAGAGAACCGTGAAGGACACCCGGACGACCCTTGGTCAAGGTAGCTGCGTGGTGCTCTGTATCCACACCGAGTCCTGCTGCTTCAGCACCATACATAGCTACTGCCTCATCTTCCACAAATGGATGGAAGAGTCCGATGGCATTAGAGCCACCACCAACACAGGCTACTAGGGCATCTGGTAAATTTTCACCTGTCAATTCACGGTACTGTTGTTTGGCTTCTCTTCCGATAACACTTTGGAAATCACGAACAATTTCTGGGAAAGGATGGGGCCCCAAGGCAGAACCAAGGATATAGTGGGTATCATCGATATTTGCAACCCAAGAACGAAGGGCTGCATTGACCGCATCCTTGAGCACGCGCGAACCATCTGTCACAGCCTCTACCTTAGCTCCTAAAAGCTCCATGCGGAAAACATTGAGGGCTTGGCGTTTGACATCTTCCTCGCCCATGTAGATAGTACATTCCATGTTGAAGAGAGCTGCAGCTGTTGCAGTTGCCACACCGTGTTGACCAGCACCTGTCTCAGCGATAATTTTCTTCTTGCCCATGCGTTTAGCCAGTAAAACTTGTCCTAAGGCATTGTTAATCTTGTGGGCGCCTGTATGGTTGAGGTCTTCACGTTTAAGGTAAATCTTGGCTCCGCCGATATGCTGGGTCAAGTTTTTTGCGTAGTAAAGAGGTGTTTCACGACCTACATATTGGCGCAAAAGTTGGTTTAACTCCTCTTGGAAACTTGGATCTGCCTGACTTTCACGATAAGCCTCTTCTAACTCCAATACTGCTGTCATCAATGTTTCTGGGACAAAGCGTCCACCGAATTTTCCGTAAAATCCATCTTTATTTGGTTCTTGATATGCCATTCTTTACCCTCTCTATAAATCTTATAATCTTTTCATGATCTTTTTGTCCGTCTGTTTCTACTCCGCTTGATACATCTACTGCAAAGGGATAGAAATGCTGAATTGCTCTTGCTACATTGTCCTCATTTAGCCCGCCTGCGATGAAGAAAGGCTGGGCCAGTTCTGTCGTATCCAGTCGCCCCCAGTCAAATGTTTGACCACTTCCTGCGACAGGTGCATCAAAGAGTAGATAATCTGCCTGAGAATTGGGTACATGCCCCCCTTCATCGACCTGAACAGCCTGAATGCTACCACAAGGTAAATTTTCAAATAGTTTATCTACTACCTGACCGTGAACTTGTACAAAATCCAAACCAACTTTGTCTACCGCTTCTAACAGTTCTACCCGACTGGGTGAAACAAATACTCCAACTTTTTGAATATGGCTAGGAATAAACTTAGCCAGCTCTATGGCTTGTTCTACGGTCACCTGTCTTTTGCTAGGAGCAAAGACAAAACCAATGTAGTCTGCACCAGCCGACACAGTTGTTTTTACGGCTTCTTTGGTCGATAGTCCACAAATCTTAACCTTTGTCAATCTGCAACTCCTTGATTCTCTGGGCTACATCTTCAGCTTGCATGAGAGCTGTTCCCACCAAAATTCCGTTAAAGTATGGTGCTACTCGTTTTGCATCCTCCTCTGTAAAAATAGCAGATTCGGAAATGTAGAAGCAATCATCCTTGAAATATTTGGCCAAGTCTACACTGGTCTGTAAGTCGACTTCAAAGGTGGTCAAGTTGCGATTGTTGACACCGATAATTTGAGCTCCAAGTCTATGAGCCACTTCCAGTTCAGCAAGATTATGAGTTTCCACCAAAACTTCTAGACCAAGATCTGTCGCGTAGTCATAAAGCTCCTTGAGTCGTTTTTCAGATAAGGCCGCTACGATGAGCAAGATGACGGTCGCACCTGCATTGCGAGCACGGATGACTTGCTTTTCATCAATGATAAAGTCCTTGTTTAAAGTCGGAATCTCTACCTGACTAGAAATCTCACGAAGGTACTCCAAATGACCTTTGAAGAAAACTTCATCTGTCAGAACAGAAATCATAACTGCTCCGTTAGCCTCGTAAGTCTGGGCCTGTTTTACGATATCCACATCAAGATTGATATCACCTAGACTTGGACTTGCCTTTTTGACCTCAGCAATGATTTGCAAACGGTCTTGGTGATTTTTTAAATATTCACTCAATCGATAAGTTTGACGCAAGGATTGAAGCTCCTCTCGCTCCATCTTTTCAACTTCACGCGCCTTTTGCTCTAGGATACGTGATAAAAATTCCTGACTCATCTTTGGTACTCCTGTAGTAGTCTGAGTTTTTCAAGGGCCTTACCACTGGCAATCACTTGACGTGCCAATTCAACTCCGTCCTTGATACTGTCTGCTTTCCCATTGGCGTAGAATCCGAGACCTGCATTTAAGACTGTTGTTTCCAAGAATGGACTTGGTTCGTTATTAAGAACACTGACAAGAATGGCTGCATTCTCATGAGCATTTCCTCCACGAATGTCTTCAATAGCAATGCGTTCCATTCCCAAATCTTCTGGAGTAAAGGTTGATAAAGTAATTTCACCATTTTCAAGAAGGGCAATGCTGGTAGTTCCATTCAAACCAGCTTCATCCAATCCTTCTGGACCAGCTACTACAATGGCACGTTTGCGACCCATGTTTTTCAAGACCTGAGCAGTACTTTCCAGAAGTTCAGGACGACTGATTCCTAGAAGCTGTGTTTCCAAAATCATTGGATGGATGAGCGGTCCTGTCAAATTCATGATGGTTGGAATTCCCAATTCCAAACGAGCTGGCATAATGTATTTCATGGCTGGGTGCATGTTTTTGGCAAAGAGAAAGACGATTCCTGTTTGATCAAACACCTTACCCAATTGTGATGGTTTGAGGTCAATATTGATTCCCAAAGCTTGCAAGACATCTGCTGACCCAGATTTAGAAGAAATAGAGCGATTTCCATGTTTGGCCATGTGGATTCCTCCACCTGCCAAGACAAAGGCTGCAGTTGTAGAAATGTTGAAGCTAAATGACTTATCTCCACCTGTACCACAGTTATCCATAGCATCTTGAATATTTGTTGGAATGTGTTGAGCATGTCCTCTCATGACTTGAGCGAGGGCTGTTCTTTCTTCAGGTGTTTCTCCCTTCATTTTAAGAGCTAAAAGTAGTGAAGCGATTTGTGCTTCTGTCACTCGCCCTGTCACGATGCGTTCGATAACATCTGTCATTTCAACACTTGATAGATCTTCAAAGTTCGCTAATTTTTCAATAATTTCTCTCATTTTGTGTTCCTCACTTTACAACTTTCTCGATAAAATTCTGAATAGAAGATAGACCATCTGGCGTTCCAATACTTTCTGGATGATACTGCAAGCCATAAATCGGCAAGGTTTTGTGTTGAATACCCATAATAGCTTGGTCATCTGTCGAGCGAGCTGTCACTTCAAACTCTTCTGGCATCTCTTCAATTAAAATACTGTGGTAACGCATGACTGGACGATTGTCCTCAATTCCTCGATAGAGAACTGATGGAGTCTCAAATCGAATATGGCTTTGTTTACCGTGCATAACTTTAGGAGCCAAGCCCAACTTACCACCAAAGACTTCTGCGATGGCTTGGTGCCCCAAACAAATCCCAAGAATAGGCTTCTTACCTGCAAAATCACGAATCATTTCTTCCATTTTCCCAGCATCAGCTGGCCAACCTGGGCCAGGAGAGAAAACTAATCCATCTACCTTTGTAGCTTCTTCATAAAGGTTTGGGTCATCATTTCTCAAAACCTGAACTTCTGCGAAATTCCCGATATATTGAGCCAGGTTATAGGTAAATGAATCATAATTGTCAATCAATAAGATCATGGTCTTAGTTCTCCCATTCTAGTCATAGATTTAGCTTTGTTAATCGTTTCTTGGTATTCGTTCTGAGCGATGGAATCATAAACAATTCCTGCACCAGCCTGTACGTAGGCTGTTTTATTTTTAAGAATCATGGTTCGAATAGCAATGGCGAAATCCATATCTCCAGTTGCTGATACGTAACCGATAGCTCCTGCATATACGCCTCGCTTCTCTGTTTCTAGTTCATAGATGCGTTTCATGGCCCGAATCTTTGGTGCTCCCGATACTGTTCCTGCCGGAAGTGTCGCCTTCAAGGCATCCATGGCAGTCAGTTCTGGTAATAAACGTCCTTTAACCACGCTGGTCAAATGCATGACATAGCGGAAAAGTTCGACTTCCATATACTTGGTTACTTGGACACTTGCTGTTTCAGCAATTCTACCGATATCATTTCGTCCCAAGTCCACCAACATTCGGTGTTCTGCCGTTTCCTTTTCATCAGAAAGTAGATCATTTGCTAAGGTCGCATCTTCCTCGTCATTGGCACCTCTAGGACGCGTACCTGCAATTGGATTGGTTGTCACAATGCCATTTTTGACGGAAACCAAGCTCTCAGGACTGGCACCGATAATTTGATAATTTCCAAAGTCATAAAAGTAGAGGTAATTTGATGGATTGGTCACTCGAAGATTTCTGTAGAAGTCAAAAGGATTTCCAGTTACCTCTGCGGAGAAGCGCTGGCTAAGCACACATTGGAACATATCTCCCTTGCGAATCAAGTCGCGAGCTGTTTCTACCATTTCTTCAAATTTCTGAGGTGCAATATGTGGTCTAAACTGAAGTGGAGAAACGTCCAAATCTTCAAATTCATTTGGAGCAGGAATGCGTAATTCCTCAAGCACTTGGTTCAAGGCTTTTTCCAAGTCTTCTTGACTACGCTCACTATAGAGAGCATCCTCGATGACATGGATTTTTTCCTTCTTGTGGTCAAAGACAATGTAACTCTCATAGATGAAGAAATGCATGTCTGGCGTTCCAATTGTATCTTCAGGAATTTGACCAATTTCTTCATAAAGCGAAATCATATCGTAACCCACAAAACCAATAGCTCCACCACCAAAAGGTAGGTCTGAATGGTGCTGACTCTTACAAGTCACCTCATAGAGGAAATCCAAAGGATCACGATCAATCACTTGCCCATTTTGATAAAGAACTCCATTCTCAAACTTAATCTCAAAAACTGGGTTATAGGCCAAGATAGAAAAACGAGCATTTTCCTTTTCTCTTGGGATACTTTCAAGTATGACCTTGTGTTGTCCGTTCAAACGCATATAAGCCAAGATTGGTGATAAAACATCTCCATGAATGATTCGTTCCATTGTAATTTCCCTTTCAGTTCTTCTTAAATCCCGTGTTTATTCTACAAAAAATCCCCACGCAAAATAACTTGCGTGAGGACGAAATTCGCGGTGCCACCTCAATTATAGGATTTCTCCTATCTCTTATTCCTGTCTCAGAACCTTCTTGTAACAGGCTGTGCGATAAAGGGCACTCCCTTGAGAATCATGTTTTCTTCTCTCAATTCAGATGGACCCAACCTTACAGCTTTCTCTGCTTGTTTTCAGCAACCACAAGCTCTCTGAGAGAGAAACAGCTATAATTTTTCCATCTTTTATTTTTTAGCTTCAAGGTAGTCTGCAATGGCAGCTACGTCCTTGTCTCCACGACCAGAGACATTAATGACGATAATCTCATTTTTACTTAGTTTTGGTGCTCGTTTGACTGCTTCTGCGATAGCATGAGAGCTTTCAATAGCTGGAATAATTCCTTCAGTCTTGCTAAGTAAAAGCAAGGCTTGGACAGCTTCTTCATCAGTCGCTGCAACATACTCTACACGACCAGAGTCTTTAAAGAAGGCGTGTTCTGGTCCAACCCCTGGATAGTCTAAACCAGCAGAGATAGAGTAAACTGGCGCGAGCTCTCCATCTTCCTTAAAGACTGCATAGGTTTTCATTCCATCGACAATTCCTACACTGCCCTTGGTCATTGTTGCCGCGTGTTTGTCGGTATCTAAACCGTGACCAGCAGCTTCTACCCCAACCAATTTTACTTCTTCATCAGCTACATACTGTGAAAAAGCTCCGATGGCATTCGAACCACCACCTACACAGGCAATAACGTAGTCTGGCAGACGTCCTTCTTTTTCCAAGATTTGACGACGTGATTCTTCACTGATGACTTTTTGAAATTCATGGACAATCGTTGGATAAGGATGAGGGCCTACAGCTGAACCTAAAACGTAGAAAGCTTCAAGGTCATTCATCCACGCACCAAAGGCTGCATCGACCGCATCCTTCAGAGTACGTGTTCCCGTTTCAACTGCATGAACAGTTGCTCCCATCATCTCCATACGGAAGACGTTGAGACGTTGACGTTCCACATCTTCTGCCCCCATGTAGACATCACAGGCCATACCAAATTTGGCTGCTGCAGCAGCTGTCGCAACACCGTGCTGGCCAGCTCCTGTCTCTGCAATCACACGTTTTTTACCCATGCGTTTAGCAAGAAGAATCTGTCCAAGGACATTGTTAAGTTTGTGTGAACCAAGGTGGTTAAGATCTTCACGTTTGAGATAGATCTTAGCACCTCCTAGATAATCCGTCAAACTTTCTGCAAAATAGAGCGGAGTCTCACGACCTGAATAATCTTTCAAGTAATGACGATATTCTGCCAAAAATTCTGGATCATCCTTGTATTTATCAAAAGTCACTTCCAACTCATCTAATAAAGCCTGAATTGGTTCTGGTACAAAACTACCACCAAATTTTCCAAAATAACCTTTAGTTGTCATAAGATTCCTCTTTTCTACTGTTTCCAAGATAAGAAAAAAGCCCACACACGGAATTTGCTTCCATGTGAGGGCGTTTGTAACGCGGTACCACCTCAATTGTAAAGAGAATATCCCCTTTACATCTCTGCCTTGTCTAACAACAAGTTGCACTGTAAGGTGTGCCTACCGAATTTTCATTGTTTCAAATTCACTTTTAAAATCAGCCCAATTTCACTAGTTCCAACCACCTGTTCACAGTAACCACAGGCTTCCTGAAGATTAAAAATAATTACTTTTCTGATTTGTTGAGATAATTATATGTTATTGTTTTTTCTTTGTCAACCGTTTTCACTAATTTTTTACTAATTTTTTTAATTATTTTTGTGAAGCGCCTAGAACTTCTTCAGAAACTCGGATAAAAGTCTCAATGATATAATCTACTTCTTCATCCGTTAATTTGGTGTGAAGCGGTAGTGTAATCTCATTTACAAAGTAGGCATAAGCCTTAGGATAGTTTGCCATATCAAAGCCAAGATTTTTATAGGCTGTCAAAAGAGGAAGCGGTTTGTAGTGAACGTTACTTGCGATTCCAGCTTTGGCCAATTCTTGGATAATTTGATTGCGTTGCTCGAGACTAGCACCTTCTACATGGGTAACGTAAAGGTGACGACAAGATTCAACAGTATCTGTCTCATGCGCCAATGGGTGAATACGAGTTCCTGCAAATCCACGGTCATAGCGAGTCACAATTTCTTTACGACGTTGAAGCAAGCTAGGATAACGGTCCAACTGAACCAGACCAAGTGAAGCCATGATATCTGTCATGTTGCACTTGTAAGCAGGTGTTACGATATCGTATTCCCATGAACCCAGTTGCATCTTGGCAAGAGCATCTTTTGTTTGACCATGAAGGGAAAGAATTTGGAATTCCTTGTACATTTCTTCATCATCAATAGCTGGATTAGCTTTCCAAGTAGCACTTCCTCCTTCAGCAGTTGTAAAGTTCTTGACAGCGTGGAAAGAGAATGACGTAAAGTCTGCAATGGAACCAGCTGGTTGCCCTTTATAGGTTGAACCCAAAGCATGGGCGCTATCTGAGACAACAACGATACGGTTAAAGACCTTTTGCCACTTGCTAGTAGCTGTAAAGAGGTCACGTTTCTTCTCAACAACTTGGAACAAACGGTCATAGTCACAGATAATCCCTGCAAGTTCTACTGGGATGATAACCTTAGTCTTCTCAGTAATCGCTTGTTCAAGCTTGTCATAGTCCATTTCAAAGGTATCACCTTGGATATCAACCATTACTGGTGTAGCACCTACGTGAGTGATAACGCTACATGATGCTGTATAAGTCATAGCTGGAACGATAACTTCATCGCCAGGGCCCACTTCAAGCACGCGCAAGATCAATTCAAGAGCTGCTGTTGCAGAGTTGAGGCAGACTGTCTTAGGTGTCTGAGTATAGACAGATAGACGACGCTCCAATTCTTTTGTCTTTGGACCTGTTGTGATCCAACCAGAACGGAGGGTATCTGCTACTTCAGCAATTTCAGCTTCGGTAATATCAGGTGGTGAAAATGGAATATTGTAATTTGTCATTGTTTTACTCCTTTGATCGGTTTCAATCTTACGACTACTTTATTTTAAAACTTCAAATACAGTCTGGAACATGATCTTGATATCCCCGAAGAAATTAAAATCACGTAGGTAGGCTAGATTATAGTGCATCTTTTCTGGGAGGACTCTTTCGACATAGGCCTGGTCAACCGTCATACCTTTTGCAGTCATTTGACTGATAATGGCATCCTCGTCCTTATAGTTAATGCTGGCAAGCGATGTAATCCCTGCAGGCAAGAGCAAGGTAGCCATCATTTCAGGGCTATACTGCTCTGTGTAGCGTGGTACTTCTGGACGAGTTCCCACAAAGGACATCTCTCCTTTGAGAACATTGACCAATTGTGGAAGTTCATCCAAACGAACACGACGAATGAAATTTCCAACCTTGGTGATGCGGCTATCATTTGCAGAAGTCACCAGACTTCCTTTTTTATCCGCATCTGTCACCATGGTCCGGAATTTCCAAATCTTGAAATGTCGGTTGTACTGGGTTACCCGCACCTGCTTGTAAATGACTGGACCCTTGCTATCTAGCTTAATCCAAATGCTTAGAATCAGAAATACGGGTGAAGTCAAGACTAACAAGACCAAGGCTAGAAACAAATCTAGACAACGCTTGAGAATCAGTGAACCTTTTCTTCTAGAGACGAGCTGGTAATATGGTTTTACCTCGCTCAATTGCATCTCCTGAGGTAGTTCATCCCATTTCAGCATGCACATTCTCCTCTGTTTTTTAATATGTAATCTTTAAACATTCTACATTATACCACAAAATGAAAGAGGCGGTGCAAGAAATCTGTGTTTTAAAGGAATTCTTCCCTAGGAAAGAGCACCTGCTTGCAAACTATACATCTTGTGATAGGTTCCACCCAAGGCCAAAAGTTCCTCGTGTGTGCCACTCTCAATGATTCGTCCCTTGTCTAGGACATAGATACAGTTGGCATCTTGGATAGTAGAAAGGCGATGGGCGATGGCAATGGTTGTCCGACCTTGTCTCATCTTGGCTAGAGAATTTTGAACCAAGGCTTCTGTTTCAGAGTCAATATTGGCTGTCGCTTCATCCAAAATCAGAATTTTCGGTTGACTGGCAACCGTTCTTGCGAAGGCAAGAAGTTGACGCTGACCGGTTGAAAAACTCGAACCACGCTCAGACACAGGAGCATCATAGCCTAATGGAAGATCCTGAATGAAGGAATCTGCATCGACAAATTCTGCTGCAGCCTTGACTTGGTCATCGCTGATATCTTGGTACATGGCGATATTGGACTTGATGGTCCCATGATAGAGGAAGGGGTCCTGTAGAACCAAACCGATGTTTTTTCTCAACTCCTCTTGACTATACTCTCGAATATCCACATCATCTAGGAGAACCCGACCTGACTGAAATTCATAAAAACGCATGAGAACATTAATGATAGATGATTTTCCTGATCCTGTATGTCCGACAAAGGCAATGGTTTCACCTTTATTGACGGTAAAGGAAATATCATCGAGAATTTGGTGTTTTCCATCATAAGAGAAGGACACATGTTCAAAGCGGATATTCCCTTCTTGAATCTTGAATTGGCCATTTTCTTGGACCGGTTCATAGTTGGACTCATCGATCAGTGCAAAGACACGACCTGCTGATACCATGGATGTCTGAAGAGTAGAAAAGTTTTGCGTTACCTCGATGAGGGGATCAAAGAGACGATTGATATACTGGATAAAGGCATACATAGTTCCTGCCGTTATTCCTAGATAAAGTCCGCGATAGCCAAAATAAGCCATCAAAACCGCATATCCCAACAGCTTCAACAAACTCATAGCTGGACGTAAAAAGAGAGAATCCAAGGCTACTGAACGGTTAGCATAGACTAGGTGTTCCTGGTTTATCTCATCAAACTCTTCTTGCAGGCGTTTTTCTTGGTTAAAGGCTTGAATAATGCGAATCCCTTCGATATTTTCTGCCAGCTTACTGTTAATATCTGACAGTAGACTTCTGGTTTTTTCGATGACCTTGACAGATTTTTTACGGTAGAGATTGACCAAAAGGAAAATCAAAGGTAGGAAGAGCAAGACTAGAGCAGTCAGACGATAGTCCAGAACTAACATGGTATAAAGGGTCGTCACGAATATAAAGACTGCCGAGATAAAGCTAGATAAGATCCCTGAGAACATATCACTGATGGTCTCAGTGTCGTTGGTCAAACGAGAGACAATAGAGCCTGCAGGTGTTTTATCAAAGTAAGACATACCTAGTTTTTCCATATTGGCAAAGGCATCACGTCGAATATCTCTAACGATACTGTAGGACACGCGCGCAAAGAGGATGTTCCCCACATATTGGAAAATGGTTTGAAGAATGTAAAGACCATAGTAAACTAGCAGAACTGTAACAGCAAGTTGATTGAGATTGTTTAGATACTGGTCGATAAAGTGCGAAGCTACTAGGGGGATAATACTCTTAACAACAGTCGTCGCAAGGAGAAAAGCAAGGGCTAAAAAGGTGAGGACCCCATAGGGCTTAAGATAAGACAACAAACGCTTCAATACAACCCATTGTTCTTGTTTATTCCGCATCTTCTTCTCCTTTCATTTCTAACTGTTGAGACTGGTAGGTCTGGGCATACCAACCATCCAAGGCTAGTAAGTCTTCATGCCTACCTCGTTCAATGATGCGACCATCCTGCATGACCAAAATCAAATCTGCATGAACAACTGCACTGAGACGATGGGCAGTGATGATAGTCGTTTTATCTTTGCGAGTTTCCTTGAGATTATCGATGATCGCGAACTCTGTCTTAGCATCCACAGCTGACAAGGAATCATCTAAAATCAAGATATCAGGATTTAAAATCATAGCCCGACTCATAGCCAGACGTTGCTTTTGCCCGCCAGATAGACTAACACCTTTTTCCCCGATAACTGTATCAAACCCCTCAGGCATGGCTTGAATGTCTTGATAGACTTGAGCCAACTGAGTTGCTTTCTCTACTGCAGAGAAAGGTAGGTCAGGATTTCCAAAACAAATATTCTCTATGATAGAACTAGCAAAGAGAAATTGGTCCTGTGGAACGTATCCCATCAAACCACGTAAGTCAGCTAGTCGATAGTCACGAATGTCATGACCATTTAGATAAATAGCTCCTTTGTCAACGTCATACTCACGTAGGAGCAATTTAATCAAAGCTGTTTTCCCTGAACCAGTTTGTCCAACCAAGCCTAAGGTTTGCCCTTTTTCGAGGCTAAAATGGATATCTTTCAGCGTCTCTTCGTCTTCAAAGGCAAAACGATCAATGGCATAGTCTAAGCGCCCATTTTCAATCCCGTTAAGTGGAGATGCTGGGTCTTTGACAGGTGACTCTTGAGACAAGATGCTCTCAATTCGTTGATAAGAAACCTTCCCTCTTTGAGTAATATTAAAGAGGAAACCAATAGCCATCAAGGGCCAGACCAACATATCCAAGTAAGAGATAAAGGTGACAAGATTCCCAACGGTTACTTGTCCCGCTTGCACCATAAAGGCACCGACTAAGAGAGTTAAGGCATAGGAAGAACCAACAAAGAGTAGAACCATGGGGTCAAAGAGACTATCATATTTCATAGTTTGCAGATTCTTTTGGAAGGTCAAATCATTGACTTCCTGGAAAGATGCCAATTCATCAGACTGATAGCCAAAGGACTTGGTTACCTTGATACCTGATACAGATTCTTGAACCTTATTGTTGAGTTCAGAAAAGGCTGCCTGTGATTCTCCGAAAGCCTTATGGGTCTTTCTCCCCAGACGACTAGTCGCATAGGCCATAAATGGCAAGGGCAGAATGGCAACCAAGGTCATCTGCCAAGAAATGCTAAAGAGCATAGTCAAGAGAGTTACCAAGGCTGTGATAGAGGCATCCACTGCCATCATGACACCACCACCTGCTAAACGAGTCAGAGCATTGATATCATTGGTTGCGTGAGCCATCAAATCCCCAGTCCGATAACTCTGATAAAAAGCGGGAGACATCCTTGTAAAATGTTCAAATAGTCTTGAACGCATGATTTGTCCAAGTCGGTAGGAAGTCCCTAGGATATACATGCGCCAAACATAACGCAGATAATACATCCCGAAAGCTGCCAGCAGGAGATAAAAGAGATGGAGCAGGAGCTCATCTTGTGTTAATCGTCCCGAAGTAATGGCATCAATCACGCGCCCCATGACCATAGGTGGGATAAGGTTTAGTACAGAAACCAAAACCAAAGCTACAATTCCAACTAGGTAACGGCGTTTTTCTAATTTAAAAAACCACCAGAGTTTTTGGATGATGGACATAAAATTCCTTTCTAATGACAAATGGAAACCTGAGGCATGAACCCCAGGTTTTTCTTATTCATAGGTGACAACGCTTAGTTGACCTTTATCATACTCAGCGATAAAGATATTGGCCACATTATCATATCCTTGCTTATTCAGATGATCTAAGAGCCATTCTTCCGTTAAGCTGAGAGTATCGAGGACATCCGACTGAATGACACCGTCTGTGATGACAGGATACTTAGGATTTTCATCTCCATTTTGTACTACAATCAGCTGACCGCTTTGCTCTTGTACAGCACGCTTGACTTCTTTAAGCTGGAAGATACCTTGGCTACGAAGTTTAAGGGCTACGTCAGAAGCTGATAATCCGACAGAACGGCAGGCTTCTGGATCGATTTCCCCATTTTTGATGAGTAGAGTTGGTTTTCCATCAATCATTTGTTTCACAAAACCAACATTGTTCGTAAGCCATTTAAGCGACAAAACTAAAATCGTCCACATAATCAAGATAACTGCATACTGAAGGATGGTAATAGAGCTATTATAGATTACCCCACCGATGATTCCCCCAAGAACATAGTTTTGGATTTGGTCAATTGCTGAGTTGGGCGCTAGATTTCCCTTCCCTGTCATGTTGATAACAAAGACAAGAGATACAAGACCTAAAGCCAGTTTAATAAGAATCTCGATATAGTTAAATGTCATTTGTTTGCCTCCACTAATTCAATGTCGCTTGTTTGATACAAGTCAAGTTTTTCCAAGAGATATTTATCCGGTTCACTCCCACTTAAAGCACGGTAGTATTTGTCTCCTACCTTGAGAAGTGCACCATCTGTGGCTGCAGAAGTATTGACGTAGACTTCTGATTTATCCACCCCTAAATCCTCAGAAACAACTTCTATAAAATGGAGTGAAGTTTGAAATTGATTATTAGAAGCTTGATTTGACTGATAAGTAGATATAATACCGAGAATGACAGCCAGTAAAGCCAAAGATGAGATCATCACCAACTCGCGAAACTTGGTTCCTCGATGGTCGCGGTAAGCCTTAAAAGCAAAAAATCCAGTGATGGCAAGCAAGAATATTCCAAAGCCAATCATGACACTATTTTGTTGGCCAATCTGGCTCAAGACATATTCATATGAGTAAAATTTCATTTATTTTCAATCCTTTACATAAATCATTCTTTATTATAAAGGAATGACCTTGATTTTTCAAACTATACGCTGGGGAAATGTATTCTTTTCTGGTATAATATTGTCTATAATCTGAATGAAAAGGTACACATTATGAAACTAATCTCATGGAATATTGATTCCCTCAATGCAGCACTGACGAGTGATTCTGCGCGTGCGAAATTATCACAAGATGTCCTACAAACCTTGATAGCCGAAGATGCTGATATCATCGCTATCCAGGAAACCAAGCTTTCAGCTAAAGGTCCTACTAAAAAACACCTTGAGGTACTGGAAGAACTCTTCCCAGGTTACGAAAACACCTGGCGTTCCTCTCAAGAGCCTGCCCGTAAAGGCTATGCTGGAACCATGTTCCTCTATAAGAAAGAACTGATCCCAACTGTTAGCTTCCCAGAGATTGGCGCCCCTTCTACTATGGACTCGGAAGGTCGCATCATTACTCTAGAATTTGATACATTTTTCGTGACTCAAGTTTACACACCAAACGCTGGTGATGGACTCAAACGCTTGGAGGAACGTCAAGTCTGGGATGTCAAATATGCAGAGTACTTGGCTCAACTAGACAAGCAAAAACCTGTCCTAGCAACCGGAGACTACAACGTTGCCCACAAGGAAATTGACCTTGCCAACCCAGCCAGCAACCGCCGTTCACCAGGATTTACAGACGAAGAACGTGAAGGATTTACAAACCTTTTAGCCAAAGGATTTACAGATACCTTCCGCCATATCCATGGCGATGTGCCAGAACGCTATACTTGGTGGGCACAACGCAGCAAGACTTCAAAAATCAACAACACAGGCTGGAGAATCGACTACTGGCTCACAAGTAACCGTGTAGCAGACAAGGTTACCAAGTCAGACATGATTGACTCAGGCCCACGCCAAGACCACACACCGATTGTCTTGGAGATTGATTTCTAAGGAGAAAACGAATGGACTATCAAGCTGTCATCCCTGAATTTGTCGTATCGGATATCGAGAAATCGCGTCACTTCTACTGCGACTTATTGGGATTCTCTGTCGAATACGAGCGTCCAGAGGAAAAATTTCTCTTCCTTTCGCTTGAAGACTGCCAACTTATGCTAGAGGAGGGGAGTAAGGAGGAACTAGCTGAACTAAACTACCCCTTTGGTCGTGGTGTCAATATTTCCTTTGGTATCAAGGATGTCCCTCAGCTCCACCAAAAACTGCTGGAAGCCAACTATCCCATCTATCGTCCTTTGACTAAAAGAGAATTTCGAGTTGGTAAACAATATATCTACCCTCATGAATTTGCAGTTTTAGACCCAGATGGCTATTTTTTAAGATTTAGTGAATAGAATTACACTACAGTGGAAAAAGAAACATAAAAAAGAGGCAGACGCCTCTTTTTTGTTTATCTATATCCTCACCTGTCTATCTTCAGATCGTTGGCCTGTGACAAACATGGTGAAGGTTGCCTTGCAGACATTTCGGCCATCTTGATTAGTGATATCAACATCGACGACACAAGTGGTGCGTCCATGATGGACACATTCTCCTTTGATAGTGAGAATGTCCCCTAGATTTCCAGCTTTCAGATAGTTGATAGAAGACTGGAGCGTCACTCCATCTAAGCCAAGCGAAATCACCACAAGACCACTGATTTGGTCACAAAGGGTAAATAGATAGCCTCCATGGGCATTCCCATAATAGTTGAGTGAGGAGTCCACTACTTTTGTCGTTACCACAACGTGACCATCTCTCATTTTTTCAATTTCATAGTTTTCAAAGGCAGATATAGCGTCAAAGTGAAAATCTTTCATACGTTCCTCCTGATGTTTCAAACGACACTATGATACTACTTTTCATGACTCTGTGCAAGGGAGAAGCACTTATTCAGGTAAAATCCCAACCTGCTCCACGAAACGCATAAAGGCTGCCTGTCCTTCTTCTGTTTGCTTATAAACTCCTGCATCTTCCAATACCCGAGCGAAGATTTTACCCACAGATTCTTGGACAATTTCGAGAGCTTGGTCTTTATCAGTCAATCCAGGATGACTTTCTTTCAACTCATCTGCCCATTCTTGGTGATAATCGGCTACTAAAACATCCTCTCCGACTAGATAAGCTGCTACTTGCTCTACTTCTTCCTTCAAGCGTGGTGGCAAGATTGCTAAGCCCATAACCTCTATCAAGCCGATATTTTCCTTCTTGATATGTTGGACATCCTTGTGGGGATGATAGATGCCGTCTGGATGCTCTGGAGAGGTTTGATTGTCCCGCAAGACCAAATCCAACTCAAACTGCCCATCTCGTTTACGCGCAATCGGTGTGATAGTATGATGCGGTGTTCCATTACTTTCTGCTAAGACCTGTACACTTGGGTCAGAATACTGACGCCAAGCCAGTAAGATTTTATCTGCTAGTTCTGTCAAATCCTCTTTAGAATCTGAAGTTAGTCGAATCACAGACATAGGCCACTGAACAATCCCTGCTTTGACAGTTTCAAAACCTTCAAAGGTAAATTTTTTCTGTAAATGAGCTACTTCCATTGGAAAGACATGACGACCACCTTGGTAATGATCATGGGTCAGGATGGAGCCACCCACGATTGGTAAGTCTGCATTCGAACCAGCAAAGTAGCCTGGAAATTGCTCCACAATTGCTAACAAACGTTCAAAACTTTGGCGACTAATGGCCATAGGACGATGCTTGCTATCTAGGAAAATACAGTGCTCATTAAAGTAAGCGTAAGGCGAATATTGGAAGCCCCACTCCTGCCCAGAAATATCAAAACGAATAATTCGGTGATTGCTTCTAGCTGGATGATTGACACGACCATGATAACCTTCATTCTCCATACAGAGCTGACATTTAGGATAGTTACTGGATTTAACCAACTTAGCTGCCGCAATCTCCTTTGGATCCTTTTCAGGCTTAGAGAGATTGATGGTAATCTCCAGTTCACCGTAGTCAGATGGTACACGATAAGCAATATTCTTTGCGATAGCCTTCAGTTTGATGTAGTCATTCTTCTGACTGAGTTGGTAGAAATCCGCAATTGCCTGCTCTGGTGACTGGGCATAGGTATCCCAAAAGTCACGATTAACCTGACTTGGACAAGGCGTTACCAAGTCCATGAGGTCAGCACCGAGAATCTCACGCTCAGCCTGACTATCTTCAATTGTTTCCAATCGAACGGCTTCTTCGACAAGCTGATCTTTTAGTTCAATCAAATCATCCTGGTCAGTCTCAACTTCAAGAACTCCATCTCCCACCAGCGCTAAAACACGATTGGTTAGATAGATTCGATCCAACTCTTCAAAGCTACTTTCTGCAATGACTTTGGTCACAAAATTTTCTATTAAGGTCACTTAATAACCTCCTTTTGACTATTCTAGGATGCGAGTTCCACCTGCCACTTCAGCGATATAGAAGCTTGGAGCGTAGCCAACGATTTCTTCATAGTGCTTGCCTACAGCTTCTTTAAAGGAATCAACAGCATCTTTTTGAACCAAGGCGATCGCACAACCACCAAAGCCAGCTCCTGTCATACGAGCACCAAGAACACCTTCTTGAGCCCAAGCAGTGTGAACAAGGGTATCTAATTCCAAGCCAGTCACTTCATAATCATGCTCAAGAGAAACGTGAGATGCATTCATCAAACGACCAAACTTGTCCAAATCTCCTGCTTGAAGAGCCGCTTGTGCTTTAAGTGTACGTTGGTTTTCAAGAACAGCATGGCGAGCACGTTTCAAACGATTTTCATCTTTGATGAGGTAACTGTATTCATCAAAAGCCCACTCATCCAATTCACCCAAGGTTTGAATGTCCAAAGCCACTTGGAGTTCTTCTACTGCTTTTTCACATTCAGCACGACGTTCATTGTATTTAGAGTCTGCAAGTTCACGGCGTTTGTTGGTATTCATGATAACAACGACATTGTCTTTCAAATCAAGTGGAACCAAGTCGTACTCTAAAGTATTTGTATCAAGGTAAATAGCACGTTGGTCTGCCCCCATACCGATAGCAAATTGGTCCATGATACCAGAATTAACCCCAATAAAATTATTCTCTGTCAATTTCCCGATTTTTACTAAATCTAGACGGTCCAATTTTAGGTCAAAAAGGTATTCTGCAACAACACCAGTCAACAACTCCAAAGAAGCTGAAGATGACAAACCAGCTCCATTTGGGATATTTCCAAATACATAGAAATCAAAACCTTTATCAATCACATGTCCAGCTTCTTGCAAGAAATGAAGAACACCTTTTGGATAGTTAGTCCAGTTGTGCTCTTTCTCAAATTTAAGGTCAGCTAGAGGAACTTCGATAATTCCTTTATCCTCAAAGTTTACTGAGTAGAAACGCAAAACTTGATCATCGCGCTTGCGAGCAGCCCCATAAGTTCCTAGTGAAATAGCTGCTGGGAAAACATGGCCACCGTTGTAGTCAGTATGCTCCCCGATCAAGTTGATACGGCCTGGTGAAAAGAAGGTTTGATCTGCTTCTTGACCAAAAACAGCAAGAAAGTCCTTGCGAAGTGCATCAGCAGTAAGATGTTGTGTCATATGAATTCTCCTTTGACAATTGTTAGGTAAAAAAACTTCACCTGTAATCGTTTTCTTCTATTGTACCTAAGGGTTTTGCTTTGGTCAACATTTTTACCTATATTTTACTAAACTATAGGTAAAAAGCAACAAAAATATGCTATAATAACCTAAAAAGGAGGGGAATTATGGCTACACTCAAAGATATCGCTCAGCTAGCCTCTGTCTCGATCGCAACTGTATCCCGCGTTCTCAACCGCGATCAGAGCCTATCTGTTACAGAAGAAACTCGACATCGTATCTTAACCGTCGCAGAAGAACTAGGGTATACAAAACATCTCAAAACAGGCGAAAGTCATAAACTCAAACAAAAAATTGCTATCATCCAGTGGGTGAGCGAACAAGGAGAATTAGAAGATCTCTACTACTACCAGATCCGTCTTGGAATTGAAAAGAGAGCTCAAGAGTTAGACTATGACATTTTGCGCTATTTTAACGACCAACCTTTCACGCTCAGTGAAGAAGTGATTGGAATCCTTTGTATTGGAAAATTTAGCCAAGCACAGATTGCATCATTTGAGGAATACCACAAACCCCTAGTATTTTTAGACAGTGATACGATTGCTCTTGGTCATACCTGTGTCATTACAGATTTTTATAATGCTGTTAACCAGGTTGTTGATTACTTTACAGATCATGGGCTTAAAAAGATTGGTATCTTATCCGGACTTGAAACGACCACTGACCAAGAGGAAGTCATCGCAGATAAACGCTTAGATTACTTTAAATCCTATACGCAAGAAAAAGGGATTTATAACGAGAAATTCGTTTTCCAAGGTCTATTTACTGCCCAATCTGGATATGACTTAATGAAAGAGGCTATCGAAAAATTAGGAGAGAAGCTTCCACAGGCATTTTTTGCAGCCAGTGATAGCTTGGCCATTGGTGCCCTTCGCGCCCTCCAAGAAGCCAACATCAGCATACCGGAGCGCGTCAGCATTATTTCCTTTAATGATACTATTCTGACCAAGCAAGTGTTCCCACCACTTTCCAGTATCACAGTCTACACCGAAGAAATGGGACGCACAGGAATGGATATTTTGAACAGAGAAGTCCTTCACGGCCGTAAAATTCCAAGCCTTACTATGCTAGGAACCAAACTGACTTTAAGAGAAAGCACCTTGCATTAAGCACAACACTTGAACATAAAAAAAACCTAATAGAGTTTCTCAAATCCTATTAGGTTTTTCTTTTTAATCCATCACAATCATAGATTTAATGGTCTTGCGTTCATCCATGGCCTTATATGCTTTGTCAATATCTTCTAGTTTGTAACTTGAAGTAAAGACACGTCCTGGATTGATGTCACCGTCAAGAACTGCTTTTAACAAAACTTGTTTGTCATAAGTAGTAACTGATGCTGCTCCACCTGCCACTGAAATATTTTGAGCAAAGGTCGAACCAAGGGCACGATTCTTATAATGTGGAACCCCTACAAATCCCATGCGCCCTCCATTGTGGAGTACACCCAGTGCTTGCTCAACAGCCGCTTCAGTACCGACGCACTCAAGAGCGGCGTCTGCTCCACCACCGAGAATTTCTCGCACCTTGGCAATGCCTTCTTCCCCACGTTCAGCTACGACTGCTGTCGCACCTGATTCCAAGGCCATCTTTTGACGGTCTTCGTGGCGACTCATAAGGATAATTTGCGATGCTCCACGCATCTTAGCTGCGATGACAGCGCATTGACCAACAGCACCATCCCCAATAACCACAACTTTATCGCCGGGTTTTACACCAGCTACACGCGCTGCATGATAGCCTGTTGGCATAACGTCAGCCAGAGTCAAGAGGGATTTAAGCATCCCTTCTGTGTAGTCAGACGGTTGTCCAGGAATTTTAACAAGGGCCCAATTGGCGTAGTGGAAGCGGAGATATTCAGCCTGGAAATTTCCTCCTAGATTATTTCCAATATGATTGTCACAAGAACCATCAAATCCAGCACGACAGGCGTCGCATTCCCCACAGCCATGAGTAAATGGTACAATCACAAAATCACCGGGCTTGACTGTTGTAATGGCTTTTCCAGTTTCTTCAACGATTCCAATTGCTTCGTGTCCACTATTTTTGTGACCCTCTTTAATATCTGGATTACGATAGCTCCAAAGGTCCGAACCACAAACACAAGCACGTACCACACGGATAATCACATCATCTGCTTCTTGAATGCTTGGACGTTTAACCTCTTCAATACCAACCTGACCTGCCTTGGTATAAATTGCTGATTTCATTTAAAAATTTCCTCTCTCTATGTAACTACCTTTAGTATACACTTTTTATTTAGCTTTCGCTCACTTATACTACATCTCATTAATGATGATGTTCATGACTTTTATCTACTTCCAACTCCTCAATTTTACGCTTATGAACCTGGTGGCTTGCTAAGTCTGCATCTACCTCAATGGTAATATTTTGAAAACCACAATCTTTGAGTAGGGTTCGAATGGATTCTTTACAAACCTCCATCTGTCCGATCTCTTTTAGACAAACATGGATAATGGCATTTTTCTCCAAACCATCCATGGTCCATAGGTTAAGCTGATTGATACTAGCCACATACTCCAACCGTTCCAAATCACTCTTTACTTGCTTGATATCCACTCCTTCTGGCACGGCATCGAGGAAAATCTTGAGTGTAGACCAAAAACGTGGAATAGCCTTTAACAGAATGAAGAAGGAAATGACAAGAGATAAGAGCGGATCCAGAATATACCAGTCGGTAAATCGTAGAATAATTGCCATCAGGATGACTGCTATCCAACCCAGGGTATCTTCCAAAAAATGCAGGCTAAGAATAGACTCATTCTTCGTTTTCCCCTTACGAACCACTAGACTTGCTAGCACATTTATACTAACCGCAATAATTCCAAGCCAGAGGATTCCTTCATCATTGATAGGTTGTGGATGAAATAGTTTCCTTATATTTTCCAAAATGACTAGAGCAGATCCTGTCATGAGAATCACAGCCGTTATCAAAGCTCCTAGAAGGCTAAAGCGCTTGTAACCCAAGGTGTAATGACTATCCTCTTCACGATTGGAAATTGTTTCAAGAACGGCTGATACCCCAATTGCGATTGCATCTCCCAAGTCATGAACGGAGTCAGCAAGCACAGCACTCGAACCAAATACTCCACCAGCGATAAACTCGACAATTGCATAACTCAAATTTAAGAAAAAAGCCAGCCAAACAGCACGTTTCGTTGTCATTTTTTCATCCTCCTTTGGTATAATAGTAGTATAAATATTCCCTTTACTAGTATTATCTCTTACTCCGAAAAGAAAGGATAGGGGCAAACTGTTCTCTTTGTAAGTTACTGAACAATTTGTTCAAATTGTCCATATGGTTGCTCAAGATCGCCGCATTACCAAGACACGAAAAGCTATCTATACTGCTTTTTTACAATTATTGAATCAAAAAGATTACGAAACTATCACAGTTCAGGAGATTATAGACCTGGCAGATGTTGGTCGCTCCACCTTTTACAGTCACTATGAGAGTAAGGAATTACTCCTAGATGAGCTCTGCCGGTATCTCTTTCATCATCTTTTTGAACGCGAGGAAAATATATCTACAGAAGCTTATTTGTCCCATATCTTTTCGCATTTTAAGAAAAATCAAGACCACGTCACCAGCCTCCTTTTCTCAAAAAATGACTACTTCCTCCGCCAATTACAGAAAGAATTGGAACACCACGTCTACCCCATGGTCGTAGAGGACTTGCAAGCTTCTTACCCTAATATTCCTGCTTCCTATCTCAAGCATTTTGTCGTAACTAACTTCATCGAAACATTGACTTGGTGGCTCAAAAAAGGGAAATCTTATAAGGAAGATCAAATAGTGAGATTTTACTTAGACGTCATGGAAATGACAAACAAACAAAAATAAATCATCATTATTCTAGCTAGAGAGGAAATCTTATGAACTTCGTTATTATTCTTGTTATTTTGATAGCCTTCTTACTTCTTGCTTTTCCTCTTCATCATTTATTGGCTAGCCTTTCAGAATTAAGAAAAGGCAGGAATCCCCTAGGAAATCAGCTTCTCCTTATCGGAAGTATCCTTGCTACCTTATCTATCTTCCTCTACTTCTTTGCAACCTTATCTATCTTCCTCTACTTCTTTGCAACCTTATCTATCTTTCTCTACTTCTTTTTGTCGATTGTCGCACTATCTCTTTGGCTGATTGGCTGTGGATTAATTTGCTACGGGGCCTATTGGAATGACAAACAGAAAGGAACCTTTAAAAAGTCTCACCATATCATCAGAATTACATTTGCTATAGTATTGACACTTATACTACTTTTATTCTAATACAAAAACCCTATCTTATCTAAAAAGCAAGATGGGGTTTTTGTTAGTATAAAGTAATTTCTATATTTATTTTTGAAGTATTCCTTCTTGAAGGAGAAATTCACGCGCTACTGTTTCTGCCGACTTGTCTTCCACACCAACCTGATAGTTCATCTGACTCATCTGGCTCTCGGTGATTTTACCAGCTAGTTTATTGAGGACTGCTTCCAACTCAGGATGTTTTTCGAGTAATTTAGCTTTCATCAGTGGAGCGCCTTGGTATGGAGGGAAGAGTTGTTTATCATCCTCCAAAACCACTAAATCATAACGAGCAATTTCAGCATCTGTCGAGTAAGCATCTGTAATTTGAATGTCCCCTGACTGGATGGCTTGGTAGCGAAGGGCTGGCTCCATGGTTGCCACATTGAGATTCAATCCATAAACAGACTGCAAGCCCTTGTTTCCATCCTCACGATCGTTAAACTCTAGAGTGAATCCTGCCTTGAGCTGTCCTTCCACTTTTTTCAAGTCTGAAATCGTCTTAAGTCCATATTCTTGCGCAATTTTTTTGGGAACTGCTATAGCATAAGTGTTTTGATAAGCCATGGGTTTAAGAAAGGCTAGTTGATCCTGTTTGGCAATGCCATCACGAGCCACCTCGTAAACCTTTTCTGGGTCATGCCCAATTTGTGGAGATGGTTGGAGGAGACTCTCTGTCACTGTTCCAGAAAATTCTGGATAGATATCGATATCACCCTTTTTCAGCGCTTGATAAAGGAAATCTGTCTTCCCAAAGTTAGGCTTGACCGTCACCGTCATATCCGTATTTTCCTCAATGAGAAGCTTGTACATATTCATGAGAATTTCAGGCTCAGGCCCCAATTTCCCAGCTATGACTAGATTTTCTTTTTCTGTCTGAGGAATCATGCTTGGAGCATAACTAACTCCCAAACCAAGGAGCATCACCGCAAAGGCTGCAACAATCGTACGCAACTTTGCCTTTTCCAACCATTTGAGAACAACATTAAAGAGAATGGCCAAAATAGCTGATGAGATTGCACCGATTAAAATGAGACTAGCATTCCGACGATCAATTCCCAAAAGGATAAAGGAGCCCAATCCACCAGCTCCCACAAGAGCTGCTAGAGTCGCTGTCCCAATAATCATAACGGTCGCTGTTCGAACCCCCGATACAATGACAGGCATGGCAAGTGGAATTTCAAACTTCTTGAGTCGCTCCCACTTGGTCATCCCAAAAGCAATCCCGGCCTCCTCAAGACTAGGATCAATGCCATTCAGGGCTGTGATTGTATTTTCTAAAATCGGGAAAATAGCGTAAATGACAAGGGCTGTGAGTGCTGGTAAGGTTCCAATCCCCATGAAAGGAATAAAGAGCCCCAACAAGGCCATTGAAGGAATGGTCTGGAAGATACCTGCAACTTGTAGCACCCAGGTCGCTGCTTTTTTATGAGCATTTAGGTAAACCGCAAGTGGGATGGTCAGAAAAATAGCGACCAATAAGGTCAAAAGAGATAATTGTAAGTGTTGTCCCAGAGCTGTTACCCATTCACTAAATCGATCATGAAAGGTTGAAATCAAATTAGACATGAAGGCTACCTCCAAACAAGTTTGCTACAAAGTCTGTCGCAGGCGCTTGTAAAATTGTTTCAGGTTCTGCGACCTGGCGAATCTCCCCATCCTGTAAAACAGCAATTCGATCGCCTAATTTTAAGGCCTCGTCCGTATCATGAGTAACGAAGATGGTAGTCATACCGAACTCCTTGTGCAAATCTTTGGTAAGAGCCTGCAACTGCTTGCGGGAGATAGCATCCAAAGCTGAAAAAGGTTCGTCCATCAATAGAATCTTTGGTTCCCCAATGATGGCCCGCACAATCCCAATCCGCTGTTGCTCCCCACCAGATAACTCACTAGGTATGCGCTTTGCATACTCTGCAGCAGGCAGACCCACCTTGTCCAAGAGTTCTTCTGTTTTAGAGGCAATTTGTTCCTTGCTCCAACCCTTCATCTCAGGAATCAATGCTATATTTTCAGCAACTGTTAAATTTGGAAATAGGGCAATAGCTTGAAGGACATAGCCGGTACTGAGACGTAACTCCCGTTCGTCATAGTCTTTGATGCGTTTCCCATCCATATAGATATTACCATCCGTTGGCTCCAAGAGACGGTTAATCATCTTGATCATGGTGGTCTTACCAGATCCTGAAGGACCCACTAGCACCATGAATTCTCCATTTTCAATGCGGAGATTGACATCTTTTAAAATATTTTTATCCGTGTAGCGCAAGGCCACATGTTTGTATTCAATCATGTTTTTCCTCAATAAGTTTTCTATCTCTAAGAATATCCAATAGGCTACTTGCCGGATGCCCTAGAACTTTTTCGATATCTGTTGAAACCCCAGCTTGTTCCCCAACTTTGATAGCTGTATAAGTGCTGACCCAGGCATCGTACTCCCAAGTTTGTGCTGGCCATTTTTTCCGTGACTCATAAGCTTCTTCTACTGTTTCATCCACATACGCGATGGTCTTACCGGTCTCTTTTGAGAGAAGCGCTACGATTTCTTCCATGGAAAGATCCTCTGGCCCTGTTAAATTCAAGGTTTGATTTTCCCAGTCCTTAGGATTTAAAAGAATCTCTGCTACAACCCTAGATGTGTCCTTACGGGCAACAGCTGACACAAGACCACTGCCGGCCGGACCACGAATCTCTCCATTTTCAAGTGCAATATCAATCAAGAAATCCAAATAAAAATTATCTCTCAAAAAAGTGTAGGTGAACCCTAACTCCTTGATATAGGCTTCCGTCTGGGCATGATCTCGAGACAAGGTAAAAGTTGCTTTCTCATCTGCCCCATAAAAGGAGGTATAAACGATATGTTGCACCCCTGCTAGTTTTGCAGCATCTAAAAACTCCTTGTGCTCCTTGACACGCTCTGGATTTTCCCTAGCAGAAACCATCAACAAAGTATCGATCCCCTTCAAGGCTTCAACCACCTCTGGAGTATTGGTATAGGACAATCTACGGATTTCCGCAGACGCATAAACTTTTGCACGCTCTGGGCTTCTTGCTAGATGGACTGAAGCGATTCCTTTCTTATCAACAAGATCAGCCACATAGGAGCCTAATTTCCCTGTTACACCTGTAATTCCGATCATAACTGTTACTTCCTTTCCCTAGATGTCATTTTCTTTAGCTTTTAGATTTGAGATAATACGCTCTTGATAAGCTTCAAATTCTTGGATTTCTTGATCCGAAAAGCCTTGGTAGAAAATTTCACCCAATTCTTTGCTAACACGGTCTCCAATTTCTTTTTGCGCCCAACCGAGGTCTGTCAAAGAGATATATTTTTTCCTTTTATCTTGTGTGCAAGGTTCAATCGTGACCAAGCCTTGTTCTTCCAATTTCTTAACCATACTGGTCAATGTATTATTGGCTAGACCCGTCACAAGAGCGATATCGGTCGCTGTAGCGCACCCTAACTCTTGCTTCCACAAAATCGTTAAAATTTTTCCCTGTTCACTTCTGTATTGAGCATCTGGTTCATTGCTCAAGAGTTTTTGAAAGATACGCCCGTTTAACAATCGAATCTGTAGAGCTTGGTAACCTCCTAACATCTTGTCCATTTTGTCTCCTTTTTTATTCTATATCGAACTTTTTAATTATTGTAACACCCTAAATTACATCTGTCAACTATTTCGATATGGAAATAATAAAAAACTTCCTACCAAAAAGTAGAAAGTCAGCATTTTTATAAAATTAAACATGCATCACATATGAAGCATTCCTCTTAAAGAAATTACTATGTACCAGATAAGGATCATACTTAGAATTTTGACTATAAACCAAACATAAAGGAATGATAAAAATTTTTATAAAATATAGTAAACAAAAGAATAAGAAAAGACTAAAACTAAGATTCCTTAATTCAAAAAAATAAAGACAAAAGAAAATTAAAGCATTTAATAGAATATTAAATCCCCTAGCAAAACTAGCTGATAAGATATTCGTCTTGATCTGAGGATTAAAAAGTTTGACAAGAAACAAGGCTAATAAAGAGATATTATAGATACAAATTGGCTTGTAATCATGACGATAGAGGACTAAAAACAAGAACAAAGAATGCTATAGTGGATTGAACTTAGAGTAGTACAATATAGATTCTAAAACATTTTTAGCAGTCTTGGTGTACTGTTCTAGATTCATTCTACTATAATTTCCGTATAAAAGTAGACAAATGTCTACTAGAAATGTTTAGTTTTGGCAAACGACTGGGAATGATGATGCTATAGATTCCTTATCTCAAATACTGCCGTATGAATCCACTCGTTATGCATTTGAAAGTCATTCTCTATGATTCTACTAAAGGTGAAACCATTTTTTAAAAGCACTCTCTGAGAAGCCTGATTGTCCCTTGCCGTTCCTGCAATGATTTTATGTAAACCATAAGTAGTAAAGGCCTTTTCTAAAACGAGTTTAACTGCTTCGCTTGCATATCCTAAATTGGTAACATTTTCTCCAATCCTATATCCAAGTTCTGCTGTTTTTCTATCCTTCCCTAAAATACTTAAATTGATTCTTCCGACCATAATGCCTTGTGCATCTCTAATAAGATGCATGTAGACATCATGGCTCTCTTGTTCCCTTAACAATTCCCTTGTAATTTCTTTAAAACCTTCTAAGTCAAAATAGTGAGCTGGTCTAGGAGGTAAACTTCGCTCAAAATACTCCCGATTTTCTTTTTCAAAAGAATAAATATCTATACTATTTTCTTCAGACATCAACTCTAACCTTATCATTGTAAACCATCTCCTATCATTCTCTAAACTCAAATTTACTCATGTTCACACAAAGTGACATTTACAGAATTTACAGAGCTATCTTAATTTTTTCATATCGTATCTACATTATAACACAACATACTATGAAGAAAAATAATATCCAGCAAGGTCCTCATAAACTCCAACATCTTGCTAAACAGGCTGGAACGCCTCTGAAAGTTGTTTTTGAACCCTACTTGCTTCATCTTCATAAAATAATCATGACTTACAAATAAAGAAGAAAACCATCTCAAATTTGATGAGATGGTTAATCATTTAGTCTACTTTATAAAAAACTTGTTCTGATCTGGTTGGAGCAGCTTGACCAGCAATCAGCCTATTTTGAGTTAAATCAGTATCTAACCCAGGCATAATAAGTCCAGCAGGATAAATACTCATTCCATAGCCTGAGATACCATCTCTAATGCTAAATTCAATCGTTCCATGGCTACCCATGCTCTTTTTTTCAATGTTTCTACTGTTTACTAGTCCATTTTTATCGAATGTAAATTCTTGCCCAAGTCCATTTCTCCAAGTTCCAACTAGAGTCGAGAAATCTCCATTTAGAATGGCTTGCTCATCTATTTTTTGTGATTCAGCATTCGTTTGCTCTTCTTGTGTCGAGATTTTTTCCTCAGTAGTCGTAACACTATCTTGAGTAGTCGTTGTACTAGTGGTTGTTGTACTAGTGGTAGAAACCTGTTCTGTTGTAGCATTTACTGCTTCTACATCTTGCTTTTTATGATTAAAGAAGAACATAAAACTTATCAGTACTATAGCAATTAAGCAACTTAACAGAATCAAAATCCAATTGATGCCTTTTCCTATTTTCATTTATAACTCCTTTATATTATTCGTATTTAATTATATCATACTAAACTGATACTAGGAAGAAATTGTATAAAACAAAGACTAGTGGTGTGAATTTTGCTAAAAACCATCAAAAAATACCCCTTGGCATGAACCACGAAGTGTTTCGAAACGTTGATAGTATCGTGTTGATGAACCTTTTGAGGCAACTGACTTCGTCAGGTTGCAGCCACATTTGTAAGCGACTAAAGTCGCTAGAGCTATCCTAATTGCGCACCGCCAGTTCTCATAGAAAAAAACACCTTGCAAGATGCAAAGTGTTTTCGTTTGTATTCTGCTACCCATCAACGAATTAACGTTTAGAGAACTGGCTAGCTTTACAAGCTTTTTTCAATCCTGGTTTGAAAAGTCTGGCTTTTAGGAAAGCTCAAAAGCGCTTGATAGGAAACGTCCGAAGAGTTTCTTCTGATTTCTATTTCAATAAATAAGAATTTATGTATCTAAAATAGTGCAATTTCTTAACGCAAAACTTTCAATCCTATCTCTTCCTTCTTATCCTAACAAAGTTTGTAATATTGGAATAACAACGATAAATAGAACCGTACTTAGAGTCACCACATTCGTAGAGAATTCCACATCTCCTTTTCCCTGATTAGCAAGGATCGGAAGAACAGCTAAAGCTGGTGTAGCGGACTGAATCATAAAGGTCTTAAATTCTACTGTCGCCATATTTGGTGCAAAGAACTTCAATACAAGAAGCATGATTAGAGGAGCTAGGATAAAGCGTCCAACTAAAGTGACAATTGTATCTTTATCAAAAGTAATAGTTTTCAAACCTGCCTTTGCAAGAACGATACCAATATAAATCAGAGATAGGGGAGTGACGATATTTCCAACATAGGTTAAGGTATTCGTTGCGAAATCTGGAATAGAGATTCGGAGAATCAAAAATAGCAGAGCAACAAGAAAACCTACAAGCGGGGCTGGTAGTAATTTCTTCCAATCAAATTTAGTTTCCTTCTTGCTTTGACCCGATTTACTATCGCTCGTCATCAAATACACGCCCAATGTCCAAGTGGAAATCGTGTTGGTGATATAGTAAATTAAGAAATAAGGAAGAGCCTGATCCCCAAAAAGAGCAACGTTTAAAGGTAAACCAATAAAAATAGTGTTGGCATTCACAAAGGTATTAATCATGGTTCCTCGCCGTCCTGGACGAACCTTGAAAACCATAACTACAATATAAGCTACGATATAGCCCAAGATAAAGGCCACAAATGTATAAAGGAGACCTCCAGAAAGACTGATTAGTTTATCTAGTGTTAGGTATTTCATTACTGACACAAAGATTGACGCTGGCAAAGCTACATTCATGATCAAACGAGATAGGTTAGGTCCAAAGGCATCTCCAAACCATCCCTTCACCTGAAGAATATACCCCAAAACAATGATAGCGATAATCGGAATGATACTCGTAATCGAGGTTAAAAAGAGTGACATAGGTATCCTTTCTAAATTACTTAAGTCCACAGCCCATACAAATCTGTCGCTAGCGAAGGATAGACAGCAGCAGTGAATTATTTATACTCTGGATACCACTTCAAATCACGAACTGCTTTGGCCATATCTGTTTCCTTAGCACGCGCAAGACCTTGCTCTTGTGCTTTTTTAGCGACTGCTTCTGCTACTTTAATAGAAACATCTGCTACATACTTAAATGGTGGCAAGACAGGAGCTCCTGGTTGGCCTGGATTAACAATACCACTCAATGAATGAGCTGCTGCTCCAATCATTTCATCAGTCAAAAGACTTGCTTCAGAAGCCAGCATACCTAGACCAAGACCTGGGTAAATCAAGGCATTATTGGCTTGACCAATCACATAGTCGACACCTTTATAAGAAACTGTATCAGCAGGAATTCCTGTTGCGACAAAAGCTTTGCCATCTGACCATTCAATCAAATCTTTGGCACTAGCTTCTGCTAGTTTGGTTGGATTTGACAAAGGGAAGATCATCGGACGTTCTGTATTTTCACACATAGCTTCTACTATTTCTTTAGTGAAGGTATTAGGTTGAGTTGAAGTTCCTACAAGAATGGTTGGCTTCACAGTCTTCACTACTTCAAGCAGGTCAGTCAACTTGTCTGCGTTACTAAAGTCGGCACGTTTCTTAGCAAACGGTTTTTGTTCAGGGGTCAGGTCATCCATGTCATCAAAGAGAAGACCTTGTTTATCAACCATAAAGAAATGTTTATAGGCTTCTTCTTCAGAAAGACCTTCACTCACCATTTCACGAAGAACACGAGCGGCAATTCCTGCGCCCGCAGTACCACCACCATAGCAGAGATAAACTTGATCTGTTAATTTTTCACCACTAATATCCAGTGAACCAAAGATACCACCTAGGGTAACGATTCCTGTACCTTGAATATCATCATTAAAAGTTGGAATTTGTTTTCGGTATTTTTCAAGAATATTGGCAGCATTCGAGCGACCGAAGTCTTCCCAGTGAAGGTAGAGTTTAGGAAAGAGACGTTCTGCTGTTTGAACAAATTGGTCAATGAAGTCGTAGTAACGATCTCCGCGAACCCGTTCGTGACGATTTCCTAAGTAATTAGGATTGTTACGAAGTTCTTCGCGGTTAGTCCCTGCATCAATAACTAAAGGAAGAACCATAGAAGGATCGATTCCAGCAGCACCCGTGTAGACCATCAATTTCCCAACAGAAATATCGACACCATTTGTTCCCCAGTCACCGATTCCAAGGATTCCTTCTGCATCTGTTACAACAATGAGACGAATCTCGCGATCCCCAGCGGCATTTTTCAAAGTAGCTTCAATATTTTCAGGATGATTGATATCAAGATATCCCGCATATTGGGGGTCTACAAAGAGGTCACTATAGCCTTCAATGGTATCTGCAATGGTTGGATCGTATACAATTGGATTGAATTCCTCCAAATGTTGAGAAAAGAGGTAATAGAAAAGAGTCCGGTTGGTATTAAAAATTTCCATTAGGAAAAGACGCTTTTCCAAATCATTGGCTTTTGTTTGCATTTGTGCATAAGTTTGCGCCGCTTGCTCTTCAATCGTTTGAACATACGGTGGCAGTAAACCAATAAGACCTAGTTCCTTTCGCTCCTCTAAGGTAAAGGCAGTTCCCTTATTAAGGAAAGGGTTGTTTAAAATATCATGTGCAGTCATAGTGCAACCTCCTTTTTACTCCTATTATACCACTTAAAATGAATTGTTTGGAAAACTTTGTTGTTTAAAAAATACTATTGTGTACGCATATGTTATAATGAGTCTACGAAGACAATTTTCTAATAAGCTCTTTATACTTAAAACACTATTGTTAATGGCACTTTAAGTTGTTATATTTTATAAAGTTCTGAACTCATAAAACTCTCGATGATCACTCTTTACTAAAAGTTTCGAGTAAAAGAAACTAATCATACAAATTGGCAATCCGAATTAAAATAAATATTATATAAGTTTGTTATACAATACTTTGTATTTTTTAAGATGTTTTTTTGTCATGCAAAACTTGTATTCTATTTATATGACGAATAAAAACTATTTACAACAATATATTTCCCAAAAAGTGAAATATTTTCGAACACAGAAAAAAATGAGCCAGGAAGAACTTTCGGAACAAGCGGGTCTCGGGCTTAAGTATATCAATCAACTTGAAAACCAAAATGTGAATCTGACCATTCACAGTCTTGAAAAATTGATTGTCGCCCTAAAGATGACCCCAGAGGAATTTTTCAATTTTGATAGCCTTGAATCAACCTCTGATAAGACCGACAATCTTTCACTCAAAAGAATCAACATGAAGGTTAAACAACTCCCTATTGATAAACGAGAAAAGATGTTGGTCATTTTTGAAAGTATCTTAGATAACCTTTGATATCCCTGACTCACTTACATTTTAACCAGCGAATACTCGTATAGTCAAATTGTGGGATACGGATAAAAAGTATTTATCTGGTGATTTCCACTTATTTTCCTTCTCCAACTAATGAAAGTGAGCCCCTATGAATTTAAAAGATCTACAATATTTTTATGACCTCTGCCAGCTTCAATCCTATACGGAAGTTGCAAAACAACACAAAGTCAGCCAACCATCTATTTCTTATGCCATCAAGCGCTTAGAAGAATCTTTTAATTGCAAATTGATTCACCACGATCCCTCGCATCGTTCCTTCAAACTCACTCCTCAAGGACAAATCCTTCTAAAGCATACAGAAAAGATCTTACCTGAGGTCATTTCTACTCGCAAAGAAATCAATCGTTCCTTGGCCCAATACTCTACTGTAGGATTCCCTCCTATTATCATTCAGTATCTCTTTGCTGCCTTAAGCGAAAAAGATCAATTCGATTTTTTAAAAAAGGTACGCCCGATCCGCGGTGGCTCCGTAGAATTATTAAATCTTCTCCTCAAAGGAGACCTTGATGCAAGTCTACTCGGCTTGATTGAACCACTCAATCATCCTTCAATAGAGACACATGAACTCTTTCATAAAGAACTGTATGTCGTTTTGTCTAAGAACCATCCTCTTGCTACCGCTCCTTCCCTCACTTTTGAAGATTTAGTAGATCAATCCTTTATACTTTTAGACGAACACTTTGTTCACTTGAAAGCTTTTGAACTGCTTAATCAAAAGTATCAAAACAAGGCAGAAATATTCTTTAAGAGTGACGACATTGTCATCATTAAAGAACTTTTAAAGAAAGGGATTGGCCTTAGTTTGCTGGCTGATATCGCACTTTCTGATGAAGATGATGATTTAATAAAAATTCCTCTAGTACCGGAGGACCAGATAACATTTACAGTTTATTACGCTTATCTCAAATCAGCTACACTGTCATCAGAAGTAGAAGCCTTATTTAATCTCATTAAATCATATGAATAGAAAAAACTCTAACTATCAACTACCTGATAGCTAGAGTTTTTTACATTATAGGTATTAGACTAAAGTACGAAGAAATAGGATATGATCGCCAAATTTTTCATTTACCTGATACCCTTCAAGGAGATTTCTAATTATAAATCCACAAGGTGTCAATAAAAAAAGAACACCCCGAAAGGTGCTCTTTGTAAGTACAGTAATTCTTTCGAATTAACGTTTACTAAATTGTGATGCTTTACGAGCTTTCTTAAGACCTGGTTGGGGCACCACTTATTTCATCTAATTTCAAAGTGTTTTAAAATCAACGTTTTCATAAGCTTTCAAAAAATAAAATTTCAACTAATTTTAAGTAATTTCATCAAAATAAGGTAAACTTTCATCAAAAATAAGCAAAAATCGAACCAGAATATCAAAAGTTTCCCTTATATAAAATTTTCACATATATACTAATTTGTTTCCATTCATTAGAAAAGAGAGCCACTGCTCTCTTTTAATTTATCACTATACATGTTTGATGAACAATTTTTTCCTATTCCAACAATGTATACTCTCCACTTTCCAACAAATCTATTACTTTTTGTACAAATTGTTTTGATAGTAAATCCACAATATCTGCTCCACGAGTTTGAAAGTCTTCATCTATCTCTTTGATTTCTAATTGAGAATTTTTTACTCTTTTTTCATCAATTGGAGAATGAAAACTATATTCACCTATTTCATAGTACAAAAAATAAAGATATTCTTTCTTACCTAAACTATAATCAAAAAATTCAATTTCCTTGTTAGTGTCATAGTCATAGTAACTATTTTTCCAAACTATAGCATTTCTTTTTTCGTTATATAGCTTTTCATAATTTTTTTCATAACTATAGACTCGTTGTTTTTTCTCTCCTATATACTGTTTATGAATCATTGTTGGTTTATATTTACTCAATAGTTTTTCTTTCATATCATAGTATTTTTCCATATTTTCTTCAGCATCTTCAATGTTATTTTGTTGATGTAAATAATATCTTGCGTTTTTATATTCTTTTATCTTGTCGCGATAGTTTTTAGCTCGCTTATTTACAGAGTATATACATTCTGCAATAATAGCATTAGTGAGTTCTTTTCGTTTGAGTAAATCTGAGTATCTTTTAGGGGTTCTCATATCGTCAATCCTTTCATTTATTAAAAAGAGAGCCACCGCTCTCTTTCTTTTTATCTATTATATCTTCGTTTTCCTGCTAAAGTAAATAGTCCAACACTTGCTCCAAGCAATGCTAAAAGTCCTGAATCCTTTGTTCCTGTATTTGGAAGTTGTTTCTTAGGTTCTGCTTTTGCATTTGTAGCTTGTGCAGGAGCTTGATATGTTCTATCGTCTTTAGTTCCTACGGTTACTTTTTCTGCTGTATAATCCACAACATTCCCTTTATTATCTACAACTGGAACTGGTTGGTAGCCAGCTTTTTCAAGCTCTTTACGTTTAGCGTCTGCAAGTTCAGCCAAGCGTTTTGTTTCTGCTTCTTCAAACTTCGCTTTGGCAGTTTCGTAAGCAGTTTGTGCTTGGTCTGCTGCAAGGCTCTTAACCTCATAGTCTACTTTAGCTTCGTTTTGTGCTTTGTAGGCATCTTTAAGCTCTGCTTCTGCTTTTTCAAGCTCTGCTTTTACTTCTTTCAAACGAGTGTGCGCACCGTTAAGGTCTGCAAGCTCTTTTTCAGCTTGTTTAACTTCTTCTTGTGCATCTTGAAGTGCTTTCTTAGCAGTTGATACCGCTTGGGCTTTGCTTTCAGCAATTGCTTCAAGTTCAGCCATCTTAGTTTCTTCTGCTTTAAGAGCTTCTTGTGCAGTTTTAAGAACTTGCTCAGCGTCTTTCAATTTTTCTTGCGCTTGTTTAAGAGTTGCTTCTTTTGTAGCTTTAGAAACAGTCAAATTATTAACAAGAGCGTTAGCATTAGAAAGGGTTACAACTGCTTTATCATGACGGTCTTTCGCTTCATCAAAGGCTTTTTGAGCGTTGGCAAGTGGACTTTCACCATTCTTCAAAGCAGTCAAGTTAGCTTCAGCATTTGTAAGAGCAAGTTTTGCATCTGACTCTGCTTTTGTTTTTGCTTCAAAAGTAGCTTGTGTGTTATCACGAGCAGTCATAGCATCAGCAAGTGCTTGACGAGCTTCACTCAATTTGCGCTCAATCACTTCATCGCTAAGTGGGTTTGCAATAGGTGTTTTATCCCATTTAGAGTCCTTTACTTCTTCATTACGAATAGCAGTTAAGAAGTGAGTAGTATAGAAATCATCTGTCTTACTTTGTGCGACACCACCGAAGTAAATAGTTTCATTCGCATAGTCAAATTGTAGGATACCCTGTGTATGTCCATAATCACCTTTAGTTGAAACGAGCATTACAAGGTCTTCGTACAACTTCTCTTTCATTTCACCAAGAGTTTTACGGTAAACCCCATCAGCATCGTCAAAGTTATGGAAGGTATAAGTCGTTACAGTATTCTCATAATACTGTTGACCTTTGTTTTCTTCCTCTGCATCTGTTGTAGGCATGCCATATTCTTTGGCAACCTTGTTAATACCGATGGCGTAGTGTCCAACACCACCTTTAGCACGGTAGTCATCTTTCATAGCTTTAGAGAAGTTCGCTTTCACATACTCTTTAGCAACCTTATCAGCAAATTCAAGAGAAGTTTTTGAAAGAACAACATCTGAAAGTCCAAGTTGGCGGCGCATTTGGTTAATCAGGTCAACCACATAGTAGTTCAACTCATCTTTAATCTCTTGTGGGAGATTGTTAATATCGTAGCGAGTTTCATCTGCTTGGTCTGCTTTGCTTGGAACATATTTATTGAGTTTCTTGTGTTCTACTTGTGAACCAACGATACGGTCATAAATGGCATCGCTCTTAGCATTACGTTCTTCCTCAGTCATTTCGACACCTGAACGGATTTGACGCATGAGTTCCATTTCATCTTTAACTGCTTGAATGAAAGCTGGTGAAAGAGTGATGGTTTGTTTCTTAGAGCTATCTTGAAGAGCATCAAGAGTTGATACCGCTTGATTATAAGTAGCAAGAACATTATCACGGTTAGTTTTCGCTTCTTTAGCTTCGTTTTCAGTACGCTCTACATCTTTTGTAGCAGTTTTAACGGTCTTTTCAGCTTGGTTTAGTTGGTCAGCAAGCTCACCGTCCAACTTCTTAGCAGCGTCAAGAGAAGTTTGCGCATCAGCTTGAGCTTGCTTACTGTCACTTTCCTCTTTGATTGCACTTGCTTGCGCTTCTTTAGCATTTGCAAGACCAACACCATTCAAAGCATCCTCAACGCTTTTCACTTCTGCTTTAGCATCAGTCACACCATTTTGCGCTTGAGTCACTTCTGCTTGTTTTGTACCAACAGTTTTGCCTTGAATAGCAACGTTACGGTCTGCATCATCTTGTTCAGTTTGCGCAGAAGATACCCCTTGTTCTTTGGTAGGAACGTTTGCTTTCGCAGTTTCCACTTTCTTCTCAGCACCTTGAATAACCTCAGGAGTTGCTTTGTCCGCAATCTTTTGAGCATCGTCTTTAGCTTGTTTCAAGTCAGCGACTTTCTTTTCTGCTTTATCAGATGTTTCATTCGCTTGATCCAAGACTTCTTTTGCCTTATCTGCATCTTCTTGGGTTTGTTTAGCAGTAGCACCAAGTTCAGCAACTTCTTCCTTAGTAGGAGTTTTCACTTCCACTTTCTTAGGTGCTTCTTTTTCAACCAAAGCTGGTTCAGTTTTAGCAGTTGTAGGTAATGGAAGCTCTACTGTATCTGCGTGAGCAGTTCCGATTGTGCCGACAAGACCAGTTGCTGCGATGGCAGAAATAACCGTACCTGTATACAATTTTTTAGCAGTACTATGACTATTTTCCGTAGCTTTTGACATTTATTAACTCCTTTTGTACAATGCCCTATGCATTTTATTAAACTATAGTACTATTTTACCATACTTTTATCGTTTTTGGATAGTTTATTATACTTATTTTTAGAGAAAACAGATAGTAAAATGGTATATAACATGGAATACAATAAATTACAAAAGCATATCGCATTTCGCATACGTGAGTGTAGAAAAGCACAAGGATTAAGTCAGGAAAAGTTATCTGAAATCGCTGGCCTAGGTGTTAAAGCGATTCAAAATATAGAGAACATGAAGTATGATTTTAAGATAAAAACTCTTGAATCCGTGATCAAAGCCCTAAATCTAACGGTCGAGGAGTTCTTTAATCTACAATCATATGCATCAGAAAGAGAAGACTCCCCAGAAATACTTTTTGAAAATTTAACAAGGTTACCCAAAGAAAAACAAGGAAAAATTATATCTTCATTTAATGAAATTGTAAAGAATATCAAATAAGAGTCTGGGACAATAGTGTCTCGATTCTATCAAAAAAGCAACGGTTTTTGCCGTTGCTTTTTGCATGGTTGCGATAGTCTTGGTAAAATAGAATTGCTTAATAAACCATTTAGAAAGGCTATCCC
>NZ_WIJK01000018.1 GCF_009496285.1 Streptococcus mitis | reverse complement strand
GTAAATGATGTTTATAATCCAGATCCCAAAATTAAGATGCAAGATTTGCATTTGGTAATCTTTCCTTTGAAAGAATCATCCCTTGTTTTAGCCTTCTATCATAATAAAGACAAAAAATATAGAACTTTAAGACATCAGTTTAATAGTGAAAATTCTAAAAAAACAAAAGAATTTTTAAATTATCTTGTATTTGCCTATACAGAAAATTTTTTTATTTCGAAAAAAATCTGTGAAAAAATTCAAAGTGATAAGAAACTAATCCAACTAAGTCGTGAATTATATCAGAATCCAAATTTTGGAAGGGTCAGTATTTTTGATATTTTTAATATGAACTATAAACCAGTTAAAGCAGATGAAATTCCTAATTTTTTAACAAAAGATTGGGGGCTTGGAGAAAAAGATGAGTAAGATTAGTAAAATTAGATTTAAAGGATACTCAGAAGAAGTACGCAGAAAGTTATTAAAACAATTGGTAAAATTGGATGGTAGAATTGGTTTTAGGGGATATACAAAACAAGATATTGTTGAACGTAGTAATGGTGTTCTGGCATATAGTCCAACTAATATTTTGAACAATAAGATTGTGAATGGAAAAAATGATACCTATATTTCGCAAGCTAAATATGAAGAATCTCCTGAAATAATGGTAAAAAAAAATAACATATTGTTTGTAAAGACAGGTTCTACTCTAGGAAAGTCATCACTAGTAAGAGAACTTACTGAACCTGCCACCATAAATCCTCAATTAATAGTAATAAAAACGATTCATGTCGATTCTGATTATTTAGCTGTTTATTTACTTACAGATAGTATACAAAAACAAATATTTCAAGCTAAAATTGGGGGAGCTGTTCCAACATTGACGGAAACAGAAATTGGTAAATTTGTTATTTCACTGCCCTCACTCGCTGAACAATCCGCCATCGGCTCCCTCTTCCGCACCCTTGACGAGCTTCTAGCTAGCTACAAGGATAATCTTGCCAACTACCAATCTCTTAAGACGACCATGCTTTCCAAGATGTTTCCCAAAGCTGGACAGACCGTTCCTGAGATTCGTTTAGATGGATTTGAAGGTGAGTGGGAATGTTTAAAAATAGCAGAGATTTTCCAAATAATAGATGGAGATAGAGGTAAAAGTTATCCGGGAGAAAGTGACTTCTATAGTGTTGGTCATACCTTGTTTTTAGACACAGGGAATGTAAAAAAGTCAGGATTAGATTTTAGTACAACTAAATTTATATCAGAAGAGAAGGATAAAGAATTAAGAAATGGTAAATTAATCTTAGGGGATTTTATTCTAACTAGTAGAGGGACACTTGGGAATGTAGCGTATTATAATGAAAATATCCAAAAAAGATATAGTTCTGTTAGGATAAATTCGGCTATGCTGATTTTAAGACCTTTATTAGGCGACAAAATATCTCCAGATTATATTTTAGCTGTTTTACGTGGAAACTTGATTAGTGATTTTATGAAAGTAAATCAAGTTGGTTCAGCACAACCACATATTACAAAGAAAGAGTTTTCTAAGATTAAAGTATTAGTACCTTCTAATATTCAAGAACAACAAGCCATCGGTGCTTATTTCTCTAACCTTGAACAGCTTATCACATCTTATCAAGATAAAATCACTCAGCTCGAGACTTTGAAAAAGAAATTATTGCAAGATATGTTTATTTGAGGTTCCCCAATGAAATTTTTAAAAAGATTATTTTTGTCGTTCAGTTCTTTTTTTCCTGGTTTAATTTTGTTTATTTTTACTATAAATATTTGTCCTAACGTTGAAAATTTATTGGCGAGTATTACAAAAATAATTATTTTGATTATAGTAATGCTAGTAGTTGCATTTGTAACACTAAACAATTTTGAAAAAAAAGAAAAATCTGATACGGCTAACATCGTATCAATTCAACCAGTTGAGCATGAAATTATTCCAACGTATATAGGTTTGTTTGTCATAATGCTTGGTCTAGGTAGTTTAAGTTTTATTTATCAAATATTTATTGTGTTTTTTATATTTGTGATATGGTTTGTCTTAATGGAAAAATCATATTACTTTAATCTTATTTGGTTACTTGTATTTAAATATAGGTATTATAAGGTACAAGATGAGATTGGTAATACTTATATAATTTACAGTAAGGAAAATGATGTAAAAGAAGTTGGTAAAATTCAGAATTTAGTAAGAATTAATAATTTTACTTTTTTGGAGAAGAAATAGTATGTTATTGGTAAAAGTAGATCGAAAATATAGAAAATTGGATAACTCAGATGACATTTCTGAACTAGTTGCCCCAGAGATTGGGCCTGAAAATAGCAGAGAGTTTGATCCAGAAACAAAATTAGAACAAGGGGATTGGTTCTATATTGAAATTGATGCCGATCATAGAACGATGATCAGTGAATATAGTGACAAGTTTTTAAATACTGCAAGCTTAAATGATGTGAATAGAGATGAGTTCTCGAAAATTGACTTAATTTTTCGTAAAGTTGATAACGATGGGTTAGTTTTTCAAAAAATTACACAATCAAAGAGAATGGTTGAAAAATCAATTTTAAGATGGATACCTAACATTGGAAGACCAGAAAGAACAATTATCGAGAATGGTATAGAATTAAAATCTGAAATTGATGCTTACTTTGATGGAAATGATAAATTGTATTTTAAAAGTTTTAAAACGATTCGTAGCTTGTTTAATGGGATTGATGATTATTATCGTATAGCAAGTCAGGCAGAAGTTGATGAGTTTAAAGAAGTTAATCTAGTGCATTTTGTTTCAGATTTTGAAATTAAGACTAATAACTTAAAGATGTTGGCAGTTTTAAAAGATTATGAGATAGATTTGGATGATATAGCTATTAAAAGTACTTTGTTGAGAACATACAGTCAGTATCCTAGTCAAGAGTTTGAGTTGGATAATAATCAAAATTTTATAATTGATAGTAATAGAAAATTAACATGCTTTCTAAAGTTAGCACTTGGACGGTTATATACAAATCCAATAACTCATCATAAAATGGAAGCTAATTATGCAAAAAAACTTAATTAAAAATAGGTTAATTTAAAAAGAAAGAAACACTATGGAAACAACACAAACTTCCCAGTCGCTTTACCAAGCCCTGTGGAACTCAGCGGATGTTCTCCGCTCTAAGATGGATGCCAACGACTACAAGTCCTATCTTTTGGGCATGGTCTTTTATAAGTATCTGTCAGACAAGATGCTCTTTTTCGTGGCTGAGACTATGGAAGAGGGGACAGATAGTCTGGAGGATGCCCTTGAGGTCTATCGCAACTACTACGAGGATGCGGATACCCATGAGGATTTGGTCTCTGTCATGAATGACGAGCTCAACTATATCATCAAGCCAGACTTGACCTTTACGGCTCTAGTAGCACGTGTCAATGAGGGGACTTTCCAGCTGGAAGACTTGGCTCAAGGTTTTCGTGATATCGAGCAGAGTGACGACCTCTATGAAAATCTCTTTGAAGATATCGACCTCTACTCTAAAAAGCTAGGGGCAACTCCGCAAAAGCAAAACCAAACAGTAGCAGCAGTCATGAAAGAGTTGGCTGTGCTGGATGTGGCTGGTCATGCTGGCGATATGCTGGGGGATGCCTATGAGTATCTGATCGGTCAGTTTGCGACTGACTCGGGTAAGAAAGCTGGTGAGTTCTATACGCCTCAGCCTGTTGCCAAGCTCATGACCCAGATTGCCTTTTTAGGTCGTGAAGACCAGGAAGGCTTTACCATCTATGATGCGACTATGGGGTCTGGCTCTCTCTTGCTCAATGCCAAGAAGTACTCTCATAAACCGCAGACGGTTGTCTACTTTGGTCAGGAGCTCAATACCTCGACTTATAACCTAGCTCGGATGAACATGATCCTACACGGTGTTCCGGTTGAAAATCAATTCCTCCACAATGCCGATACACTAGACGAAGACTGGCCAACTCAAGAACCGACCAACTTTGACGGTGTTCTCATGAACCCTCCATACTCTGCTAAGTGGTCAGCAAGCTCTGGATTCCTGAATGACCCTCGTTTCTCTCCTTTTGGGAAACTTGCGCCTCAGTCCAAGGCTGACTTTGCATTCCTCTTGCATGGATACTACCACCTAAAGCAGGATAATGGGGTCATGGCTATCGTCCTTCCCCACGGTGTTCTCTTCCGTGGCAATGCGGAAGGAACCATTCGCAAGGCCTTGTTAGAAGAAGGGGCTATTGATACAGTTATCGGTCTACCAGCCAATATCTTCTTTAACACCAGCATTCCGACTACGGTTATCATTCTCAAAAAGAACCGTACCAACCGTGATGTCTACTTTATCGATGCTTCTAAGGAGTTTGATAAAGGGAAAAACCAGAATATCATGACGGATGCCCATATCGAGAAGATTCTGGAAGCCTACAAGTCTCGTGAGGAGATTGATAAGTTTGCCCACCTAGAAAGCTATGAAGAAATCGTCGAAAATGACTACAACCTCAATATCCCTCGCTATGTGGATACCTTTGAGGAAGAAGAAGTCGAGCCTCTGACAGATATCGTCAGCAAGATTAACAAGACAAATGAAGCTATCGAAAGCCAAACAGCTTCCCTGCTTGAAATGCTCGGTCAACTCCACGGAACCACACCAGAAGCTGATGCAGAACTCAAAGAGTTTTTGAAAAACTTTAAAGGGTGATGGAGTAATTAATTCGCTCATTTTATAGAAATAACTTTGTTTCCGTATTTCCTGGGAACTAGTAGAAAGTTAGGAGAAATATGGAAAATAACAACCAACGTGCCCTTTGTCAGCAACTCTGGGCGGAAAATAAATACCTTGTTTTGAGCCATTCTAGCAATATTTACAAGGACATTCGCCAGTATCTCAAGCAAGAAGTGGTGGAGCTTAGTCAGGTTCAAGAGATGATTGACCGTGCCTGCCAGATTCCGGAACACAGGGGTCAGGTTTGCGATGCCTTTCAGCATATTTGGGGCTATTTTAAAAAGCAAGCCAGCCTTGACGAGCGCAAAGACTATATGCTCTTGCTAGATCGCTATCGCTTTGGTCAGGCTTCCAAGGAAGACTTGATTGCGAAAACTAGAGATTTGCTTGAACGTTATCCAAATGCTTATCTGCAACATTCTACCTTGTTGAAAGGAGACTCCCATGAGACTTTGGCATGAGACTTTAATCCCACAACTGCCCCGTCCTCAGCTCTTGGGGCAACATCGAGAGTGCTGTGCCCTTCGTGGCAATGGCTGGGGCAGAAAGCATGCGACGGTTGACTATGTCTTTACCCACTCGCCTTATCGTCTCTATGCCTATCATCGCTTGATCATGGAGGAGATGGCTGACCGTGGCTACAATGTCAGTCCAGAGTGGCTGGACAAGAACTACCGTGGCAAGACCTGCCCTTCCTATGAAGACTTAGGAGAGGAAAAGCTGAAAAGTCCTATCTATAGCGAGCATGACGCTGCCTACTATGAGGAGTGCCTGGCTAATCTCCGAGAGAAGGGGATCGAGTTGGAGTAATAGTAAGGATTATCTTCAATTAAAGACTCTTCTTGTAATTTTTTCGAATAATAAAAATGAGACCTTTAGAATGATTCTAAGGTCTTCTTTTTGTAAGTATTTGGATTTACTTTTAATAACTTTTGAGTTATAATTTTAAAAAGCCAAGCGTGAACTAAAGGACTTAAAAGAAAGAGGGATAAGTGATGAAGAATAGTGCCGTTGGGAGTAACTGGAAGGATGTTCGGTCTCAACTATTTACCAAGGAGGAAATCCTTGAAAGTGATATGCGAGTGGCTATCATGAGTGAGTTGATTGAGGCTAGGCATGAGCAAGGAATTAGCCAGAAAAAGTTAGAAGAACTTAGTGGAGTGAGCCAGCCTGTCATAGCTAGGATGGAAACAGGAAAGACCAGCCCTCAGTTGGATACGGTCTTAAAAGTTTTAGCCAGTTTAGGAAAGACACTAGCAGTCGTTCCACTTGAACAGGAAAAAAGTTGATTAAACTGACCTATAGTCTTTTCTAATAACAAGCCATAGTCATCTTTCGGTTTAATCAAGTTTGACTATGAACATGGCTATCTTGAAAATCTATTAACCATTGTCTATCAAGGATTTGGGGAATCTTCTCCAAATCTTTTTTTGTACTTTAAAAAGTGATATAGTTTCAAACTATATCAAAGCCTAATTTTTTACAATTATACAGACGCTTTCTTTTCTGTTAAGATAGTTTCAACAACAATTTTTGGAGGACAAAACATGTCAACTACAATTATCGGTTTCCCTCGTTTGGGTGAATTCCGCGAATTAAAATTTACAACTGAAAAATACTTTAGAAAAGAAATCTCAGAAGAAGAACTCTTGGCTGCTGCGAAAGAATTGCGTGCAAAACACTGGAACATCGTTAAAGAAAAAGGCATCACTGAAATCCCATCAAATGACTTTTCTCACTACGACAACTTCCTTGATGCTGCCTTCCTTTTCAACGTAGTTCCTGCATCTGTTCAAAACTTGGACTTGTCTGATCTTGAACGTTACTTTGCTTTGGGACGTGGTTACCAAGGAGAAAAAGGGGATGTTCGTGCCCTTCCGATGAAGAAATGGTTCAACACTAACTACCACTACATCGTTCCTAAATTTGAAAAAGACACTCAAGTAAAATTGGCTGGTCACAAGATCTTTGATGAGTTCCAAGAAGCTAAAGAACTTGGTCTTAACACTCGTCCTGTCCTTGTAGGACCATTCACTTTCCTTCAATTGTCAGACTTTGAAGAAGGTGTGAAAGCAGAAGACTTCGTAGATAGCTTAGTAGCTGCTTACCAAGATGTTTTTGCGAAATTGGCTGAACTTGGTGCAACTCGTATCCAACTCGACGAAGCTGCTCTTGTCAAAGACTTGACAGAAGAAGAAAAAGCCCTCTTCTTGAACATCTACAACAAACTCTTGGCTGACAAAAAAGGTCTTGAAGTCTTGCTTCAAACATACTTTGGTGACGTTCGTGACGTTTACGCTGACCTTGTAAAATTGCCAGTAGATGCGATTGGTCTTGACTTCGTTGAAGGTAAGAAAACTCTTGAACTCGTTAAAGGTGGCTTCCCAGCTGACAAGACTCTTTATGCAGGTATTGTCAATGGTAAGAACATCTGGCGCAACAACTACGAGAAGAGCTTGGCTATTCTTGAGCAAATCCCAGCTGAAAACATCGTTTTGACAAGCTCATGCTCACTTCTTCATGTACCATTCACAACAGCTAATGAAGAATTTGAACCAGCTATCTTGAACCACTTTGCATTTGCAGTTGAAAAACTGGATGAAATCCGTGACTTGGATGCTATCCGCAACGGTCAAGGTGCAGAGGCTCTTGCAGCAAACAAAGAACTCTTTGCGACTGAACGTGTTGGTGAAAATGCGGAACTTCGTGCGCGTATCGCTGGATTGACTGATGCAGACTACACTCGTTTGCCAGCCTTCGCAGAACGTGAAGCTATCCAAGAAGATGCATTCAAACTTCCAGCTCTTCCAACAACAACAATCGGTTCATTCCCTCAAACTAAGGAAGTTCGTGCTAAACGTTTGGCCTTCCGTAAGGGTGAATTGTCACAAGAAGAATACGATGCCTTCCTTGCTGAAACCATCGACGAATGGATCAAATGGCAAGAAGAAGTTGGATTTGACGTGCTTGTACACGGTGAATTCGAGCGTAACGACATGGTTGAGTACTTCGGTCAAAACTTGTCAGGTTACCTCTTCTCTAAGAACGGTTGGGTACAATCATACGGTATGCGTGGGGTTAAACCACCAATCATCTGGGGTGATGTAACTCGTCTCAACCCAATCACTGTTAAATGGTCTAGCTACGCACAAAGCCGTACGGACAAACCTGTTAAAGGTATGTTGACTGGACCTGTTACAATTCTTAACTGGTCATTCCCACGTGAAGACATCTCTATCAAGGATTCTACTCTTCAAATCGCTCTTGCAATCAAGGATGAAGTTCTTGACCTTGAAGCTGCAGGCGTGAAAATCATCCAAATCGACGAGGCTGCTCTTCGTGAGAAATTGCCACTCCGTCGTAGCGACTGGTACGAAGACTACCTTGACTGGGCTATTCCAGCCTTCCGTTTGGTACACTCAACAGTAGCACCAGACACACAAATCCACACTCACATGTGTTACTCAGAATTTACAGATATCATCCCAGCTATCGACAACATGGATGCAGACGTTATCTCATTTGAAGCTAGCCGTTCAAACCTTGAAATCTTGGACGAACTCAAAGCGAAAAACTTCCAAACAGAAGTTGGACCTGGGGTTTACGATATCCACTCACCTCGTGTGCCTAACGAAGGCGAAATCGACCACACAATCGAAGCTATCCTTGCGAAAGTACCAAGCAAGAAAGTTTGGATCAACCCTGACTGTGGTTTGAAAACACGTGGTATTCCAGAAACGAAAGAAAGCTTGATCCGCCTTGTAGAAGCTGCCAAAGCTGCGCGTGAGAAATTGTAAGAAAAGATATTTCTCCATACATGGTTGATCAGTAAGAAATCAACTAGAAAAGGTTCATAAATATGTCACGTCAAACACCGTCCCTCTCATTTGAAGTTTTCCCTCCAAACCCAGCAGTAGGCAATGACAAAATTATTGCAGCTCTGAAAGACATGCAGGGCTTAGCACCACACTTCATCAGTGTGACTGCCAGCAATAATAAATTTAATATCAAAGAGACGACGGTTCGTTTGGCAGACTATATCCAAAATGACTTGGAGATTCCAACCATTGCTCACTTGCCAGCTATCTACCTAACTAAGGATAAGGTAGCTGAGACTATTGCAGATTTGGATAAGGTTGGGGTTCAGAAAATCTTGGCTCTTCGTGGAGATATCATTCCTGATGTGGAGCCACAAAAGGATTTCCGTTACGCGACAGACTTGATTGAGTTTATCAAGGAGCAGGCGCCACATTTTGAAATTATTGGAGCTTGTTACCCAGAAGGGCACCCTGATTCGCCAAACCAAATCTCAGATATTCAAAATCTGAAAAGAAAAGTAGATGCAGGCTGTTCAAGTCTTGTCACTCAGCTTTTCTTTGACAATGAGCGTTTCTACGATTTCCAAGATAAATGTACCTTGGCTGGGATTGATGTTCCTATCCATGCTGGAATTATGCCAATCCTGAATCGTAACCAAGCGCTTCGTCTCTTGAAGACTTGTGAGAATATCCATCTCCCACGTAAGTTCAAGGCTATTTTGGACAAGTATGAGAATGACCCTGAGTCACTCAGAACAGCAGGACTTGCCTATGCCGTAGACCAAATCGTGGACTTGGTAACGCAAGACGTAGCAGGTGTGCATCTCTACACCATGAACAATGCAGATACTGCTCAGTACATTCACCAAGCAACCCATGCCTTGTTTAATCACCAATCTTTAGGATAATAAAAAGCAAACCATTCTTCTTTTCATGGAGGAATGGTTCCTTTTTAATAGAAAAGCCAGCACTTTTTAAGAAAAATATGATAAAATAGACTCTGTACGTACTTGATACAAAGATGAGGGTATTAAATAATACAATGCATTCAAACTGCAAGGTTTAGCGACACGAGCGAGTCAAATCGATATTATTTGACGAGGGAGTTAGTAAAGCATTTAGCTAATCGCCTGATAGCGATTAGCGTGAAAGGCTTAGATGCTTTAGTATCAAACCTTTCTAATGATTTGTATCTTGATCTTTGTAGGCAAGGCGTATAATATTATCAATCCAAAGGGGATTAAAATGACAAAACATGTGTTTCAAACGACTTTTGCGGGTCGTGAGTTGATCGTAGAGACTGGTCAAGTTGCTAAGCAAGCAAATGGCTCTGTTGTCGTGCGTTACGGTGAGTCAACTGTCTTGACTGCTGCCGTTATGTCTAAGAAGATGGCGACTGGGGATTTCTTCCCACTTCAAGTCAACTATGAAGAAAAAATGTATGCGGCTGGGAAATTTCCTGGTGGCTTTATGAAACGTGAAGGACGTCCTTCAACAGATGCGACCTTGACAGCGCGTTTGATTGACCGTCCAATCCGTCCAATGTTTGCGGAAGGTTTCCGTAATGAAGTACAAGTTATCAACACAGTCCTTTCTTACGATGAAAATGCATCTGCACCAATGGCAGCGATGTTCGGTTCATCATTGGCTTTGTCTATCTCAGACATTCCATTTGACGGACCAATTGCTGGGGTACAAGTGGGTTATATCGATGGCCAAATCATCATCAACCCAACGCAAGAACAAGCAGAGCGCTCTCTTCTTGAATTGACAGTAGCTGGTACCAAGCACGCTATCAACATGGTAGAGTCTGGTGCCAAAGAATTGTCAGAAGAAATCATGTTGGAAGCTCTTCTCAAAGGGCACGAAGCTGTTAAAGAATTGATTGCCTTCCAAGAAGAAATCGTTGCGGCAGTCGGTAAAGAAAAAGCAGAAGTAGAATTGCTTCATGTGGATGCTGACTTGCAAGCTGAAATCATCGCAGCCTACAACAGCGACCTTCAAAAAGCTGTTCAAGTAGAAGAAAAATTGGCTCGTGAAGCTGCGACTCAAGCAGTGAAAGACCAAGTCACAGCAGTTTATGAAGAAAAATATGCAGACCACGAAGAATTTGACCGTATCATGCGTGATGTGGCTGAAATCTTGGAACAAATGGAACATGCAGAAGTGCGCCGTTTGATCACAGAAGACAAGGTTCGTCCTGACGGCCGTAAGGTCGATGAAATCCGTCCTTTGGATGCGGTTGTTGACTTCCTTCCTCGTGTACACGGTTCTGGTCTCTTCACTCGTGGACAAACGCAAGCTCTTTCTATCTTGACTTTGGCGCCAATGGGAGAAACTCAAATCATTGATGGTTTGGATCCAGAGTACAAGAAACGCTTTATGCACCACTATAACTTCCCACAATACTCTGTAGGGGAAACTGGACGTTACGGTGCTCCAGGTCGTCGTGAAATTGGTCACGGTGCTCTTGGCGAGCGTGCTCTAGCTCAAGTATTACCAAGCTTGGAAGAATTCCCATATGCGATTCGTTTGGTAGCAGAAGTCTTGGAATCAAACGGTTCTTCATCTCAAGCATCCATCTGTGCGGGAACACTTGCCCTTATGGCTGGTGGTGTGCCAATCAAGGCTCCAGTAGCAGGTATTGCCATGGGTCTCATCTCAGATGGAAACAACTACACCGTATTGACAGATATCCAAGGTTTGGAAGACCACTTTGGAGATATGGACTTTAAGGTTGCAGGTACTCGTGACGGGATTACAGCCCTTCAAATGGATATCAAGATTCAAGGAATTACTGCAGAAATCTTGACTGAAGCTCTTGCTCAAGCCAAGAAAGCTCGTTTTGAAATTCTTGACGTGATTGAAGCAACCATTCCAGAAGTTCGTCCAGAATTGGCTCCAACTGCTCCGAAAATTGATACTATCAAGATTGATGTTGACAAGATTAAGATTGTCATCGGTAAGGGTGGAGAAACGATTGATAAGATCATCGCTGAAACAGGCGTTAAGATTGATATCGACGAAGAAGGTAACGTATCTATCTACTCTAGTGACCAAGCTGCCATTAACCGCGCTAAAGAAATCATTGCTGGCTTGGTTCGTGAGGCCAAAGTGGACGAAGTCTACCATGCCAAAGTAGTTCGTATCGAGAAATTCGGTGCCTTTGTCAACCTCTTTGACAAGACTGACGCTCTCGTTCACATCTCTGAAATGGCTTGGACTCGCACTAACCGTGTCGAAGACTTGGTAGCCATTGGTGATGAAGTGGATGTTAAGATTATCAAGATTGACGAAAAAGGTCGTGTAGATGCTTCGATGAAAGCACTCTTGCCACGTCCACCGAAACCTGAACATTCAGAAGAAAAAGGTGAAAAGGGGCATCGTCATGGCGATCGTCCTCGTCACCATCACAAGGACAACAAACCTAAGAAAGAAACTACAGAAACACCAAAAGACTCAGAATAAGAAAAGGAGAATTGTATGGGATGGTGGCGTGAAACCATTGATATCGTAAAAGAAAATGATCCAGCGGCCCGCACCACTTTGGAGGTTCTTTTGACCTATCCTGGTGTCAAAGCCTTGGCTGCCCACCGTCTCTCTCATTTTCTCTGGAAGAATGGCTTTAAGCTCTTAGCTCGTATGCACAGCCAGTTTTGGCGCTTTTGGACGCAGATTGAGATTCATCCAGGAGCTCAGATCGAATCAGGTGTCTTTATCGACCACGGTTCTGGCCTTGTGATTGGGGAGACGGCTATCGTTGAAAAAGGAGTTCTTCTCTATCACGGAGTGACTCTTGGTGGGACTGGTAAGGATGTTGGCAAACGTCATCCGACCGTGCGTAAGGGAGCTCTCATATCTGCACATGCCCAAGTTATCGGGCCTGTAGAAATCGGTGAAAATGCCAAAGTCGGTGCCGCTGCGGTCGTTGTGGCAGATGTTCCTAGCGATGTAACGGTTGTCGGTATTCCTGCTAAGATTGTCCGAGTGCATGGTCAAAAGGATGAACCAACCATTCACGAAGTCGAAGAAAAACGAGAGTATTACGTCAATAAACTCGAGCAAGCGAGAGATGCCAGTCATAGATCGTCTGAGCTTTAACATTTGATTTCGTCCGTTTGAAAAGATTGGCTTTGTCAAACAAACCCAAGTGGTTTATCTGAATGCGAAAGAGTAATAAATGCTATTAGAAGAATTTGAAAATGTACCTGCTGTTATCGAGCCAACTGATCGAAGCCTCCTTAGTGGTGGAGAAGTTTGTGATACCATAATCTTATCTTTTAATGGAGAAATCCTTGGACGAGTAAAGCAGATAGATGGTGTCTACGAAGGTGGCTATCTTACCAATCTAAATGGCAAACTGCCATGGTATATCTATGAAAAAGATGGGAGTAAGGTAGCAGTTGCTATGGCTACGATTGGTGCTCCAATGGTTGTTGGACTCTTAGAAGAACTCAAAGCGAGAGGTTTTAAAAACTTTATCGTTTTGGGATCTTGCGGAGTTCTGGACCAGTCTATTCAAGCAGATAAGATTATCCTACCAAGCTCGGCTTTACGTGATGAAGGTACTAGTTATCACTATGCTCCAGCAAGTGATGAAATAGCCTATGAGCGATCTCTACTCTTAACTATGGAAAAATCCTTGGATAAAGCTGGTATTGAGCATATTCGAACAAAGTCTTGGACCACAGATGCCTTCTATCGTGAGACAGCTGCTAAAGTCAAACGAAGACTGGCGGCAGGAGCTAGAGTTGTAGATATGGAAGCTTCAGCTATCATGGCCTGGGCCCAATATCGACAAGCCAATGTCTATCAATTTTTCTACACAGCTGACTATGTCGACCATCACAATCATGAATGGGATGCTAGACGCGAGGATAGAAAAGCGGATGCTATGACTTTCTTTGAGATTGCCCTAGTTATTGCTCAAGAGTTAGTTTAGACTAGTCTTTACGATAAATTCGAAACAAGAAAGGGAGCCTAACGGAAAACATAGCAATAAAACTTCCGTAGTGACTCCCTTCATCTTTTTACTTCATTCTTCTTTTATGTTTAGAAAGGAGCAAGGAATTCCGATTTGTGACAGGCAATCGGACTAAAATTTCGTTGAACAGTTAGTTATGAAAATATCTGTTTATGAATTTTAGCTTTCCTGACTATTATTTTATGATTAAAATCTATGACACCATGTCTCGTGATTTGCGAGAATTTGTCCCAATCGAGGACGGTAAGGTCAAGATGTATGTCTGTGGGCCAACTGTATACAACTATATCCACGTGGGGAATGCCCGCTCGACAGTAGCCTTCGATACTATTCGTCGCTATTTTGAATATCGTGGTTATGAGGTTGCCTACATTTCCAACTTCACGGATGTGGATGATAAGATTATCAACCGTGCCAAGGAAGAAGGCATCACGCCTCAAGAGGTTGCGGATAAGTACATTGCTGCCTTTCGTGAGGATGTGACGGCCTTGGGCGTGAAACCTGCGACTCGCCATCCGCGTGTAGTAGAGTTTATGGCTGACATCATCCGTTTTGTGGAAGATTTAATTGAGAAGGGCTTTGCCTATGAGAGTCAAGGAGATGTCTATTTCCGTGTGGAAAAATCTCATAACTATGCTAAATTGGCCAATAAAACCCTAGAAGACTTGGAACTAGGAGCTTCAGGTCGTACAGATGAGGAAACAGCTCGCAAGGAAAATCCTGTGGACTTTGCTCTATGGAAAGCTGCTAAACCAGGCGAGATTTCTTGGGACAGTCCTTGGGGACCTGGTCGTCCAGGTTGGCATATCGAATGTTCGGTCATGTCAACGGAGATTTTGGGTGATACCATCGATATTCACGGTGGTGGAGCTGACCTTGAGTTTCCTCACCATACCAACGAAATTGCCCAATCTGAAGCTAAAACAGGCAAGACCTTTGCCAACTACTGGATGCACAATGGTTTTGTCAATATCGACAATGTCAAGATGTCTAAGTCTTTGGGTAACTTTATTACGGTACACGATGCCCTCGAAACGATCGACGGTCAAGTATTGCGTTTCTTCTTTGCGACTCAGCACTACCGTAAGCCTATCAATTTTACGGAAAAAGCAGTGCGTGATGCGGAGACCAATCTCAAGTATTTGAAGAACACCTATGAACAACCATTTACTGGAACTGTAGATGCGGCGGAGTTGCAAGCATTTAAAGACAAGTTTGTGGCTGCCATGGATGAAGATTTCAATACAGCTAACGGAATCACCGTTGTCTTTGAAATGGCTAAGTGGATTAACTCAGGCAACTATGATGTAGCTGTCAAGGAAACTCTTGCAGCTATGTTAGAAGTCTTTGGTATTGCCTTTGTTGAGGAAGCTTTGGATGAAGAGATTGAAGCCTTGATCCAAAAACGCCAAGAAGCACGTGCAAATAAAGACTTTGCAACAGCTGACCAAATTCGTGACCAACTAGCTGCACAAGGGATTAAATTGCTTGATACCAAGGATGGAGTGAGGTGGACACGTGATTGATGTCAATCTCATTAACGGGATTGCTCTAGCCTTTGAAGGAGATGCGGTGTATTCTATGTATATTCGTCGTCATCTCATCCTCAAAGGTATGACCAAGCCCAATAAACTTCACCAAGAGGCAACCAAGTATGTGTCGGCCAAGGCTCAGGCACATTTGATTTCCCTCATGTTGGAAGAAGAAGTTCTAACGGAAAAAGAAGAAGAAATCTATAAACGGGGTCGCAACACCAACAGCCATACCAAGGCTAAGAATGCGGATGTGGTAACCTACCGTATGTCCACGGGCTTTGAAGCGGTCATGGGCTATCTTCATATGACAGAAAATGTGGAGCGCCTCGAAACCTTGATTTCTTGGTGCATCCAAAAAGTGGAGGGCTAGAAATGATTGCAAAAGAACTACTGGCTTGGTTTCCTGATGGTAAAATCTTAGATCAGCCAGTTGATAAAGAGGGTTATCTAAGTCTACCTCTGTCAAATTATCAGTGGCTTTTGCTTGACGAAGCTAGTCTTAGCGAGCGTGAAAAACAACTGGTGGCTCTCTTAACCAAACAGGAGCAAACCATTTCCCTGAATCCCTGGTATACTTATCTGATCGAAGGTAAGGGACAGGCACCGCAAAACTTTAAAAAGTTGCAACTTGTCTATTGTCACCTATCCTATTTCCAACAGGAAAATTTAACGTCTTGGTTAGAGATGATGGGAACCCTCTTTCCAAATTGTCAAACAGTTCTTCAGGTGGGAGCCCAAGATTACATTTTTGTTCTTCAACAGGATAAGTACTCGTCAGTTCGTTCTATCCTAACAGACACTATCGAAGCGGTAGAGTATGACTTTGGAGTTCGTCTATCAATCATGCTGGGACAGGTCTGGGCTCAGAATGCCCACCAAACCTTAGCGGCCTTGATTAAGGCAGAGCGTGAGCTCTTTAAGACTTGGTGGCGTCAAGGTCATCAAGGAGTTCATACTTTTTCTCAACTTTATCTTTGGAGTTTGGGAGAAAGACAGGTTGATCTTAGACTTATCAAGGACTATCTCCGTCAGCAAATTCTAGATCAAGATCAGATTCAGGAAATCGTCCTTTCAATGTGGGAAAACAGTGCAGTCTTGACAAAAACAGCTCAGCAGTTGTATTTGCACCGTAATTCTCTCCAATATAAGATTGATAAATGGGAAGAATTGACCGGTCTTCAGTTGAAAGAATTGACTGACCTCACCTTTTGTTATCAGTTAATTTTACCAGATATAATCTAAAGTTTTGTGCAAGTTGCACAGAACTTTTTTTGTTTTTTGGTCAACTTGCCATAGATTAGTTAAGCGTTTTCATCTATAATAAAACTATCAAATGACAAAAGGAGTTCTCCACAATGGTAGAATTAAATCTTAAAAATATTTACAAAAAATATCCAAACAGCGAACACTACTCAGTTGAAGATTTCAACTTGAACATCAAAGACAAAGAATTTATCGTTTTCGTAGGACCTTCAGGATGTGGTAAATCAACTACTCTTCGTATGATTGCAGGTCTTGAAGACATCACAGAAGGTACTGCATCTATCGATGGCGTGGTTGTCAACGATGTGGCTCCAAAAGACCGTGACATTGCCATGGTATTTCAAAACTACGCTCTTTACCCACACATGACTGTATACGATAACATGGCTTTTGGTTTGAAATTGCGTAAATATAGCAAAGAAGACATTGACAAACGTGTACAAGAAGCAGCAGAAATTCTTGGTTTGAAAGAATTCTTGGATCGTAAACCAGCTGACCTTTCAGGTGGTCAACGTCAACGTGTTGCCATGGGTCGTGCGATCGTCCGTGATGCAAAAGTATTCTTGATGGACGAACCTTTGTCAAACTTGGATGCAAAACTTCGTGTATCAATGCGTGCTGAAATCGCTAAAATCCACCGTCGTATCGGAGCTACAACTATCTACGTAACTCACGACCAAACAGAAGCGATGACACTTGCAGATCGTATCGTTATCATGTCAGCAACTAAAAACCCTGCTGGTACAGGTACTATCGGACGTGTTGAACAAATCGGTACTCCTCAAGAAGTTTACAAAAACCCAGTTAACAAATTCGTAGCAGGATTCATCGGAAGCCCAGCTATGAACTTCATCAACGTTAAATTGAACGGTGACCGCATTGTTGCTGACGGATTTACTTTGAAAGTTCCAGAAGGTGCTTTGAAAGTTCTTCGTGAAAAAGGCTACGAAGGAAAAGAATTGATCTTCGGTATCCGTCCAGAAGACGTAAATGCAGAACCTGCTTTTCTTGAAACATTCCCAGAATCAGTTGTGAAAGCAACAATCTCTGTATCAGAATTGCTCGGTTCAGAATCTCACCTATACTGCCAAGTTGGTAAAGATGAGTTCGTTGCAAAAGTTGACGCTCGTGACTACTTGCAAGCAGGTGCAACAGTTGAACTTGGATTTGACTTGAACAAAGCACACTTCTTCGACGTAGAAACTGAAAGAACAGTTTACTAAGATATAGAAATAAAAATAGGCACTGTTGAATTTGCAGTGCCTTTCTTGTAACCATAATAAAAGAAGTAGGATGAACATCATCTTACTTCTTTTGACTTAATTAGCCTTGTTTTTTCTTGCTTTTAAGAGAAAGTCCGAATCCTGCTAGGACGATTCCTAGTAGTGTAAGGATGGATGTTTCTTCTCCGGTATTTGGCAAACTAGTAGTAGCTGCTTTAGTAGTTGTTGGTAGTGTGATAGTTTGACCACCATTTGAAAGAGTAATAGTCTCATTTCGTCCATTAAGGCTCTGATTGCCAGAATCTTGTTGGTCTGGTGTTGTAGGATCTACTTTTGGCTCTACATAGAGAAGTCGGTATTCACCAAAACCTTCTTGCTCTGAACTTGCGAGATATTGAACATCGCCATCTGTGCCTAGCAAATTTTTAGCCTTATCAGCTGTCAAGAAACGGATATCTAATCCTTTAATGCTATCAGTGAAGCGCCAATTTTTATCTGCACTTGGGTTGATATTTTTTTCTTCAAGGATATAGTTAATAATTGCTTGACGATTTTCAAGTCCAAGTAGACGGTTGAGGCTAGCATCACGAACACCAGGGAATTGACCATTTGCGCGATAGTTGTTGGTTACAACGATAAATTCTTGCTCTGGACGAACATCTTTGCCTTGGTATTTAAGATTGCGAACACGATTAGCATCTGGATGAAGTAACTTGCCTTCTCGGTCATATTTGTTCGGTTGTGTTACATCATACTCGTAAGTTACACCATCGATGACGTCAAAGTTATAGGTACGATAGCTAGAGTTGATGAGCTGCTGAGCTTCTTTTTTACTCGGATCAATAGTGTTGAACTGGCCTGCAGACATTTCCAACCATTCTTTTAATTGGGCTCCAGTAATTTTGAGAATAGCTGTAACATTGTCGTAGAGGTAGAGATCTGCTACGTTTTTGATCGCAATTGGACCTGCTGGGATGTCTGTGTAGGCAGTTGCATCCCCACGGGTACCAGCTTTAAATGGAGCAGCGGCAGAAAGAATCGGGAGACTACCTTCAGGAGTTCCTGCTAGTTCTCTCTTAGCATACCAAATTTGAGCGTTGTTGACGATTTGAACTGATGGATCATCTTTTACAAGGGCAAAGTAGCTAGTAATCGGGGCACTTGTTGTTCCGACTTGCTGGCGGACATATTTGACAGTTCCTTCATGAGATTCTTTAGCAATTTCTTTGATGCGTTCGTCGGCTTCCTTGGATTTTGTATAAATTTTACGGATAGATCCTTTGCTGTTGACAACTGACCATTTTCCATTTTTATATACAAGATTGAGGTCAATAATACCTAGATGATCACCGTATTTTCCAGCCATGGTGACAGGAGTGCCATTGATTTTACCGTTGATACCATCAACACCAGGATATTTTTCATAAAAACCTGTTCCGTTTCCACTAGGAAACTCGGCATGTGAGTGACCTGTGACTACGGCATCAACACCAGGTAGGCTAGCAATTTGGTAGCCCTCGTTTTCCTCACCTTTTTCGTACTTGTCATCTCCAATACCTGAGTGAGATAGAACGAGAGTGATATCTGCACCTGCTTTACGCATTTCAGGAATAATATTTTTGATAGCTTCTACTGAATCATTAACCAAAACCTTACCTTCAAGGTTAGCTTTATCCCAGCTAAGAATTTGAGGAGGGACAATTCCTGTAACCCCAATTTTGACAGTCGTTTTGTGACCAGTTTTATCTACAAAAGTTTTGGTGATAATTTTGTAAGGATCGTAGATGTAAGCACCTGTTTTAGGATCGACAACATTGGCATTGACAATAGGCATACCAGCGGTTTCGATGACACGTTTAAGATAGTCTAATCCATAGTTAAACTCGTGATTTCCGAGTGTCCCCACTTCAAAACCAAGCTTTTGAAGTGCTGTATACATAGGGTGTTGTTCGCCTTCTTTAACTGGATTGACGATAGCCTTGTAGGTTCCAAGAGGTGTTCCTTGGATGGTATCCCCATTGTCAACGAGGATAGTATTGCTATTTTCCTTTTTAGCTTCTTCGATGAGGATTGCTGTTTTTGCAAGACCGACATTTTCAACAGGTTTGTCTTGATAGTAGTCATAGTTGACTAGATTTGTATGCAGGTCGGTAGTTGCAAGGATACGGACATCAACTTCTTGCCCTTCGACAGGTTGGTTGGCTTCATCTTCTGCGAGACTTCCTTCGTTTGAAGCTTTAGCTTCAGCAGTTGGTGCTAGGGCAACTTCTGTAGTCCCTTTTTCAATAGTCCCTTCTTTTTCAGAATCAGCTAGTGTGTCACTTGCTTTACTAGTGACTGGTTTTTCAGCTGGACTTGTTGCTGAACTAGGTTTGATACTAGCATCTAAATTTGTGCTGGTCTCATCAGCCTGTGCAGTAGATACTGCAAAGACAGCGGCAGTAAGCCCTAAAAGGGCGGCTGGTTTGCGAAATGATGTCATAACATTCTCCTAAAAAATAGTTTCACTTGATTATACAAAATCACAGGCTAGGTATCAAGTTAGTTACGAATATTATTTTATAGATTTTAAACAAAGAAGCAGGGAAAATTTGAAAATGGAAGTTTTATTTGTCATACATAACAAAAATGCAGGAAAATGTGAACATTTATCTGAAAATTGTACTTTTTTCTTTTTAGAATAATCAGTAAGTGATTCTAATCTAGAATGGGCTTTACTAGTTTTCATATCCTCAAAAAAGTGTTAAAATGGTAGGAAGAATTGGAGAGTATGCATGCCGAAAGAAGTAATTTATTCAGGCGATGAAGTCGTCGCTTTAACGCAAAAATATTTATCGAAAGAAGATGTGGCTTTTGTACACAAGGCCTTGGTTTACGCTGTAGAATGCCATAGTGGCCAGTATCGTAAATCAGGCGAGCCTTACATTATCCACCCTATTCAGGTAGCAGGTATTTTGGCTAAACTCAAGCTAGATGCTGTCACTGTTGCCTGTGGTTTTTTGCATGACGTGGTAGAAGACACAGAAGCTACCTTGGATGACTTAGAGCGTGAGTTTGGCCATGATGTTCGAGTGATTGTTGACGGTGTTACAAAGCTTGGTAAGGTTGAGTATAAGTCTATCGAGGAGCAGCTGGCTGAAAATCATCGCAAGATGCTCATGGCTATGTCAGAGGATATCCGTGTTATCTTGGTCAAACTTTCTGACCGTCTGCACAATATGCGAACTCTTAAGCACCTTCGTAAGGACAAGCAGGAGCGTATTTCCAGAGAAACAATGGAAATCTATGCACCGCTTGCTCATCGTTTGGGGATTTCAAGTGTGAAATGGGAACTGGAAGATCTCTCTTTCCGCTATCTCAATCCAACTGAATTTTACAAGATTAGTCACATGATGAAGGAAAAACGTCAAGAGCGTGAAGCCTTGGTCGATGAAGTTGTGACGAAACTCGAGGAATACTCATCTGAGCGCCATCTTACAGGAAAAATCTACGGTCGTCCAAAGCATATCTACTCTATCTATCGCAAGATGCAGGACAAGAAAAAACGCTTTGAAGAGATCTATGACTTGATTGCCATTCGTTGTATTCTAGACACTCAGAGTGATGTCTATGCGATGTTGGGCTACGTTCATGAGCTTTGGAAACCAATGCCGGGACGTTTTAAAGACTATATTGCCAATCGTAAGGCCAATGGTTACCAGTCTATCCATACGACTGTTTATGGACCAAAAGGGCCGATTGAGTTCCAGATTCGTACTAAGGAGATGCACGAGGTTGCTGAGTACGGGGTTGCGGCTCACTGGGCTTACAAAAAAGGAATCAAGGGTCAGGTTAATAGTAAGGAATCTGCTATTGGAATGAACTGGATCAAGGAGATGATGGAGCTCCAAGATCAAGCAGATGATGCCAAGGAATTTGTGGATACTGTCAAGGAAAACTATCTGGCTGAGGAGATTTATGTCTTTACTCCAGATGGGGCGGTTCGTTCACTTCCAAAAGATTCAGGTCCGATTGACTTTGCTTATGAAATTCATACAAAGATTGGGGAAAAAGCGACTGGTGCCAAGGTTAATGGCCGTATGGTTCCATTGACGACCAAGTTAAAAACGGGTGACCAGGTTGAAATCATCACTAATCCAAATTCATTTGGACCAAGCCGTGACTGGCTCAATATGGTCAAGACCAGCAAGGCTCGTAACAAAATTCGTCAGTTCTTTAAAAACCAAGATAAAGAATTGTCCATCAATAAAGGTCGTGAATTGCTGATTAGTCAGCTCCAAGAAAACGGCTATGTGGCCAATAAATTTATGGACAAACGCCACATGGATGAAGTCCTTCAAAAAACCAGCTACAAGACAGAAGAAGCGCTATTTGCGGCGATTGGTTTTGGAGAAATCGGAGCCATCACTGTCTTTAACCGTTTGACTGAGAAGGAACGTCGTGAAGAAGAGCGGGCCAAAGCTAAGGCAGAAGCAGAAGAACTGGTCAAGGGTGGCGAAGTCAAGGTGGAGAACAAGGACACGCTTAAGGTTAAGCATGAGGGTGGAGTAGTCATCCAAGGTGCTTCTGGGCTCCTGATCCGGATTGCTAAATGTTGTAACCCTGTTCCAGGTGATGATATCGTCGGCTATATTACCAAAGGACGCGGAGTTGCCATCCACCGTGTAGACTGTATGAATCTTCGTTCACAGGAAAACTATGAGCAACGTCTACTCGATGTTGAATGGGAAGACCAATTCTCAAGCAAGGAGTATATGGCTCACATCGATATCTACGGGCTCAACCGTTCTGGTCTATTGAATGATATCTTGCAAGTCTTATCAAATACAACTAAGAATATTTCAACCGTTAATGCCCAACCAACCAAGGATATGAAATTTGCTAATATCCATGTTTCCTTTGGAATTTCAAACCTTTCAATGCTGACCACCGTGGTTGATAAGATTAAGAGTGTACCAGAAGTCTACTCGGTTAAACGTACCAATGGTTAAGTTGGCTTGATATCATCAGAAAGGATTGCTATGAAAATTATCGTTCAGCGTGTCAAGAAAGCACAAGTTTCTATTGAGGGTCAAGTATATGGGAAAATCCAGCAGGGGCTCTTACTCTTAGTAGGTGTTGGACCTGAGGATCAAAAAGAAGATTTGGAGTATGCAGTCAGAAAGCTTGTCAATATGCGAATTTTCTCAGATGCTGAAGGCAAGATGAACTTATCGGTTAAGGATATCCAAGGCCAAATCCTCTCCATCTCTCAGTTTACTTTGTTTGCAGATACCAAAAAGGGAAATCGTCCAGCCTTCACAGGCGCAGCCAAGCCTGATATGGCATCAGACTTCTATGATGCTTTCAACAAAAAATTAGCTCAAGAAGTGCCCGTTCAGACAGGCATCTTTGGAGCGGATATGCAGGTTGAGCTGGTCAATGACGGACCGGTTACCATTATCCTTGATACGAAAAATAGATAAGAAAGACCAAGCCCGACCGGCTTGGTTTTTCTCATCTATCACAAAATATTCCAAAATGAAATCGGTTCTTGATAAGCTTTGGGGAAGTCTTGTTTCAGGATTTGGCAGGTGCGATAGGAAGGGATGAAATGTCCTAGGATGAGGAGAGTTCCCTGAAGGAAGAGTGGGACACCCCTTAAAAACAGCAAGGAGAGAATTATCAGGCTATCCCATAGGAGGATTTGTAAGGCAAAACGCCAGAATCTAGGTCTAATCTGGGAATAGAGTTGACTGAAGTGGTCACAAAGCTGGTTAGACAGATAGGTCAATAGCACAGGATGAAAGAAAATGAGCCAACCACTGTAAATCAAAATCCAATCCCACGTCAGTCCCTCTTTAAATGTCAAAAATGCCAGCATGATTCCATCGATGATAAGGAGTTGAATGGTTTTGATGTAGATGATTTTTTTCATGATAAAACCTTTTTTTCCTTAGAGACACTCCCACAAAGAGATATGTTTGTCATAAAAGTCTGGATAGTTTTCTCTTAGGTGGCTAGCCGTTATATAATAAAAAGTAGAATGACAGGAAGTAAAGACTGGAGTAAGAGAGTAAAAATGTTGAGGGCCAGTGATGGCTAAAAAGACAAATAATAGTAGGTCAGTGGAGAGAATCTTTAAGTAGTAAAGGCGAATTTTTTTGTTCATCTGAGGATAAATCTCAGAGAAATGTTTTTTGAGTCGATTGACCAAGCGAAATAGCAGTAGTCCTTGAGCAAGGATGAAAATGAAGCAAAAAATCAGGCCTCTCTCCAAAGAAAGTTCGTATCGAGGTCTGAAAGTTACCAACAGTAGCAAATCGCTGACTACGATGGCTGTAAAATGGATTCTAAAGAGATTTTTCATAAGATGACCTCCCTCTTTTATCTAGCTTCATTCTACTCCAAAAGAATGGGAGTTACAAGTAAAATGATAAAAAATTTTAGTAAGGAAATTCTATTAAGTCGGCTTGCTTTCTTTATTTGAGTTTCCTTCTATTTTTCCACTTCTTCATCATTCCAGACAAATAAAGCTCCGATTGCATTGAGGATATAAAAGATGTATTTTCCGATATTGGCAAAGTTTCCTTGAATGCCAGCCTTTGTCAGCTGAACGAAATTGTAAATCAACCAAAATCCCCACTGAGTTGTCAGTTTCAATGCATTCAAAGCATTGGCAATGAGGGAGAGTGCAAAGGAAATAGTTGTTACGTAGGCAAGGAGATTCATCTTTCCTCCATAGCCGATATAGTTGGTCATAAATGCAAAGAGGAAGGCGATGATTGAAATGATGATGGCAGCTAATTTTATCTGTTTTTGGCTCATTTGGTTGGGTCTGCCTTCTTGCGAAGCTTCCCATTTCTTAATAGCAAAGGTATAAATGAGGAAGGTGACAGGATAGGTGATAATGGCCGCCTTATTTCCAAGGATATAGTCAATGGTGCCGGACAAAATCGTATTGACAATGCCAAAGTAATTTCCCCATTTGCTTAATTTTCCCGTGAAACGAGTGGACAACATGGAAATCCCAACGTTGGTTACGGAAATCAATCCAAAGGGCACAAGGGCAGTCCATGAGCCCCAGTCTACGAATTTATTGAGACGGGAGTTGAGGTAACCAGATGCGATCGCAATTCCAACGACCAGAGCAACCCCAAAGAGGTCAAACCATTTGGATGTCGCAAAAATTTTTAGTGATTTTTTCATAGGTTAAAATATCTTTCTTTTTTTACAAACATTCTACAACAAAATGAGAGTAACATCAAATGCTAGAAATAAAACCCTGAAAATAAAGCTTTCAGGGTTGGTAGGGGACTTGAGAAATTAGTTCAGTTTTTCAACATAGAGCTGCTTGGCAATTTCTAGGCTGACTTGAAGTTCTTCATTGTTGTGAATCAGGGTAAAGGTATTAGAGAAGCCATCGAACTGCTTGACTTGGAGTTGGTCTCCAATATGGATAGCATGTTTATCCAAATATTGGAGGATTTCAAAGCTGTCATGAACTCTTGTCAGAAGGTAGTTTCCTACTTCTTTGATATCAGAAAGTGGCAGGTTATTAACTTCAACTAGAAGCTCACCCTTAGCAGGAATGGTTCCTCCATGGGGACAGGTCTTTGGAAAGCCTAACATACTCTCCAGTCTCTCCACAAAAAGGTCTGAAACTGTATGCTCTAATACCTCAGCTTCATCGTGAATCTGATTGCTGGTATAGTCTAGATGGTGAACTAGAAAGACCTCTATCAGTCGATGCTTGCGATAAAGCTCAGAGACCAGCTTTAAGCCAATATCCGTTAGTATATAGCCATTTTCTTTATTCTTTAATATAAGATTTTCGGATTGCATGCGCTTGATCATCTCAGTTACCGCAGGAGGTGATACCTGCATCCGAGCAGCGATTTCCTTGTTGGTAATCTTAGGAACTTCCATGCCAATCTCATAAATACATTTTAAGTAATCTTCTTTATTTGGTGTCATTCGCATTTCCTTGTTTATTATCTCCATCTAGTATACCAAAAAAAGCTAGATTTCTCTAGCTTTCTGTCTTGTTACAAGTGGGCTTTCTTTTAGTCAAGCGACTTTGCTGCTTCAATGGCTGCTTCAAAGTTTGGCTCGCTGTTGATATTGTCCACATACTCAACATAACGGATAATATTGTCAGCATCGAGAACAAAAACGGCTCGAGCAAGCAGATGCCATTCATTGATTAAGAGGGCATAATCGCGTCCAAAGGAGTGGTCGAAGTAGTCTGAGAGCATGATGGCATTCTCAATTCCTTCAGCACCACACCAGCGTTTTTGAGCGAAGGGGAGGTCCATAGACACCGTTAAGACAACAGTGTTGTCTAAGCTAGCTAATTCTTGGTTAAAGCGACGAGTCTGTAGCGAGCAGATGCCTGTATCGATAGAAGGGATGACACTCAAGATTTTTTTCTTGCCTTCAAAGTCAGCCAGTGTTTTTTTAGAGAGGTCAGTCGTTGTGAGAGAGAAATCAAGTGCCTTGTCGCCCACTTGTAGTTGTTTTCCCGTAAAAGTAACAGGGTTTCCAAGGAATGTAGTCATAAGCTACTCCAATCTTTTTTCTTTCATTCTACATTAAATGTTCAGAGTTTTCCAATAATTTGACTGGATTTTGAATCAAAAAAAAACGCCAATTCAAGGTGACTGACGTTTTTAAAATGATTATTTAGCTAAACCTTCAGCAATCTTGTCAAGGTTGTATTTCATCATGTTGTAATAGCTATCGCCTTCTTTACCTTCTTCAGCGATTGAGTCCGTAAAGATTTGAGCATAGATTGGGATGTTTGTGTCTTTAGAAACAGTCTTCATTGGACGATCATCGACACTGGATTCAACAAAGAGTGATGGAACTTTCATTTGGCGAAGTTTTTCCACCAAAGTCTTGATTTGGTCAGGTGTTCCTTCTTCTTCAGTATTGATTTCCCAGATGTAGGCACTTGGTACACCGTAAGCTTTAGAGAAGTATTTGAAGCATCCCTCGCTGGTTACGATGAGTTTCTTGTCAGCATCAATAGCGTTAAATTTCTCTTTGGCTTCCTTGTCAAGCTTGTCTAGTTTTTCAGTGTATTCTTTGAGATTCTTTTCGTAGAATTCCTTGTTGCTAGGGTCTTTAGCGATGAGTTGCTTAGCAATATTTTGAGCATAGATGATCCCGTTTTCAAGGTTGAGCCAAGCGTGTGGGTCTTCTTTTCCTTTTTCGTTTTGACCTTCAAGGTAGATAACATCAACGCCTTCGCTGACTGCAAAGTAGTCTTTGTTTTCAGTTTTCTTAGCATTTTCTACCAATTTTGTAAACCAAGCATTTCCACCTGTTTCAAGGTTGATACCGTTATAGAAAATCAAATCAGCTTGAGAAGTTTTCTTGACGTCTTCAGGTAGTGGTTCGTATTCGTGTGGGTCTTGACCAACAGGAACGATACTGTGAAGATCAATCTTGTCACCAGCAATATTTTTAGTAATATCAGCGATGATTGAGTTTGTGGCAACAACTTTTAGTTTTTGACCAGAAGCTGCATCTTTTTTTCCACTAGCACATGCTACAAGAGCGATGACGGAAAGAAAGAGAACGAGTAATGTACCTAATTTTTTCATTAGATCCTCCAATTTATTGGGGTTTTGCCCCTTATTTTAACAAATGTTTATTTTTCAGTTTCAAATATCGTTGTTTTGGAGCGATAAAGAAGCTAATGAGAAAGAAACTAGCAGCTGTGAGCACGATACTAGAACCTGCCGCAACGTTAAAGCTATAGCCGATAAAGAGCCCCAAAACTGAAGCTATCGCTCCAAAGGTTGAGGAAAGGAAAATCATGCTTTTCAGGCTATTAGCATACAGATAAGCAGTTGCAGCTGGGGTAATCAGCATGGCTACAATCAGGATAGTTCCGACACTTTGCATGGCTGTCACAGATACGAGAGTTAGGAGTACCATGAGAAGGTAGTGATAGAAATTGACAGGCATTCCCATGGCTTTGGCCAAGAGTTCATCAAAGGACGTTATCAAGAGTTGCTTGAAGAAAATCCAGATTAACAAGAGAATGGCTGCCCCTACCCCCATGGTAATAAACATATCCGTATCTTGGACGGCCAGGATATTACCAAAAAGGATATGGAAAAGGTCAGTTGAACTTTTAGCGACACTAATCAAGATGATACCGAGGGCTAAGAAAGAAGAAAAGGTAATGCCGATGGCGGTATCGCTTTTGACAATCGAGTTTCCCTTGATGTAGGTAATGATGATAGCAGCTAGCAGTCCAAAGACAATGGCTCCGATAAAGAAGTCAATGCCCAAGATGAAGGAGAGGGCTACACCTGGTAAGACAGCATGTGAAATGGCATCTCCCATGAGTGACATCCCACGTAGAATGATGAAACATCCTACAGCTCCAGCTACGACCCCGATAACAATAGCTGTTATCAAGGCATTTTGTAAGAAATGGAATTTTTGTAATCCATCGATAAATTCTGCAATCATAGGTCACCTCCATTGAAAAAGAGTCGATTACCGTAAGCTTCTTTGAGATTGGCTTGGGTAAAGGTTTCTTTGGTCGGACCAAAAGCAATCACTTCTCGATTGACAAGCAAGACTTGATCGAAGTAGTTGGGAACCTTGCTGAGGTCGTGGTGGACGATAAGGACCGTCTTTCCAGCTTTTTTCAGATCTCTCAGCGTATTCATGATGATTTCCTCACTGACTGAGTCAATCCCAACAAAGGGTTCATCCAAGAGGATATAGTCGGCTTCCTGCACCAAACATCTGGCAATCAAGACCCGCTGGAATTGACCTCCAGAGAGTTGACTGATTTGCCGTTCAGCGTAGTCAGCTAGGTCGACGATTTCAAGGGCCTCTTGCACTTTCTTCCAATGTTTAGCATTTAAACTTCGAAAGAGAGGAATAGAGGGAAACAGTCCTAACGAGACGCATTCCTTGACCTTGATGGGAAAGTTGTAGTCGATATTGATTTTTTGTTCGACATAGGCGATTCGATGTAAGGATTTTTTAACTTCCTTGTCATCGAGAAATGCCTGACCTTGATGTGGGATAATTCCCAGCATACCTTTTAATAATGTTGATTTCCCAGCGCCGTTTGGGCCAATAATTCCGGTAATCGTTGGTCCTTGGAGCACTAGTGAAATATCCTTTAGTGCCAACGTTTCTTTGTAGGAGACACTGAGGTTTTCGATACGTATCATACAGTTATATTCCTCCTATCTTTTAATATACCTTAAAATAAAAATTAAGTCAAGTTAATTTTTGTAAATATTTAAAATATTAACTAGAAAACAATCAGAAGAAGACGGCATTTTTAATTGCATTCCCCAGGGATTTTTGCTAAGCTAAGAATAAGTGAAAAATGAAAGCGAGAACAAGATGACACGTTATCAAGATGATTTTTATGATGCAATAAATGGTGAGTGGGAAAAGACTGCTGTTATTCCAGCCGATAAATCGAGAACAGGTGGTTTTATCGACCTTGACGAAGAAATCGAAGAGTTGATGCTAACGACGACTGACAAGTGGTTGGCAGGAGAAGATCTTCCAGAAGATCCTATCCTAGAAAACTTTGTCAAGTACCATGCTATGGTCAGAGATTTCGATAAGCGAGAAGCTGATGGAATCGAGCCAGTCCTCCCTTTACTGAAGGAATATCAAGATTTGGAAAGTTTTGCGGATTTCGCAAGTAAACTAGCTGCATTTGAATTAGCTGGTAAACCAAACTTCCTTCCATTTGGAGTATCACCAGACTTTATGGATGCTAGAACCAATGTTCTTTGGGCTAGTGCTCCAGGAACTATTTTGCCTGATACAACCTACTATGCGGAAGACCATCCTCAGCGTGAGGAATTATTGAACCTTTGGAAAGAAAGTACTTCTAATCTCCTCAAAGCCTATAACTTCTCAGATGAAGAAATCGAAGATTTGCTAGAGAAACGATTGGAATTGGACCGCCGTATCGCAGCTGTCGTACTTTCAAACGAAGAAAGTTCAGAATATGCCAAACTTTACCATCCTTATTCTTATGAAGATTTCAAAAAGTTTGCGCCTGCCCTACCTTTAGATGACTTCTTCCAAGCAGTGATTGGACAAACTCCAGACAAGGTTGTTGTAGATGAAGAACGTTTCTGGCAAGCAGCAGAGCAATTCTATAGTGAAGAAGCTTGGCCTTTGCTCAAGGCAAGCTTGATCTTGAGTATAGTTAATCTTTCAACTAGCTATCTAACAGATGAGATTCGTATCTTGTCAGGTGCCTACGGACGAGCTCTTTCAGGAGTTCCAGAGGCTCAAGACAAACGTAAGGCAGCTTACCATTTAGCTCAAGGACCTTTTAAACAAGCTCTTGGCCTTTGGTATGCCCACGAAAAATTCTCTCCAGAAGCCAAGGCAGACGTAGAGAAAAAAGTGGCGACCATGATTGACGTTTATAAGGAACGTTTAGCTAAAAATGACTGGCTGACTCCTGAAACTCGAGAAAAAGCCATCGTCAAACTCAATGTCATCAAGCCTTATATCGGTTATCCAGAAGAATTGCCAGTCCGCTATAAAGATAAGGTAGTGGATGAATCTGCTAGCCTCTTTGAGAATGCCCTAGCCTTTGCGCGTGTGGAAATCAAGCACAGTTGGAGCAAGTGGAATCAGCCAGTTGACTACAAGGAGTGGGGAATGCCTGCTCATATGGTCAATGCCTACTACAATCCACAAAAGAACTTGATTGTCTTCCCTGCTGCTATTTTACAGGCACCATTCTATGACTTGCATCAGTCATCTTCTGCCAACTATGGTGGGATCGGAGCGGTTATCGCCCATGAAATTTCTCATGCTTTTGATACAAATGGGGCTTCCTTTGATGAAAATGGAAGTCTCAAGGATTGGTGGACAGAGAGCGATTATGCAGCCTTTAAAGAAAAGACACAGAAGGTTATCGACCAGTTTGATGGCCAAGAATCTTACGGCGCAAAAATCAATGGGAAATTAACTGTATCCGAAAACGTTGCCGATCTAGGAGGAATCGCTGCAGCGCTAGAAGCTGCTAAGAGAGAGCCAGATTTCTCAGCTGAAGAGTTCTTCCATAACTTTGCTCGTATCTGGCGTATGAAAGGTCGCCCAGAGTTGATGAAACTCATGGCTAGCGTTGACGTACACGCGCCAGCTAAACTCCGTGTTAACGTCCAAGTGCCAAACTTTGACGACTTCTTTACGACCTATGATGTCAAAGAAGGCGACGGAATGTGGCGTTCACCAGAAGACCGTGTGATTATTTGGTAAAATGATTTCTTAACCAAGTATAACTTGACGTGAATGATTCATTTTTGAAGTTTATACATCTGAAAATGCAATGCTATCGAGGTTAATATGAAGAAATTTTTAATGATGCTCTCATCTATTCTTTCGATTTCAGTTTTGGCATCTTGTGGTCTCAATAAAAATAATAGCAATACAGAACCTTCATCTGCACTATCATCTGTTTCCAAAGACGATAAGTCTAGTACATCAACAGAAGCAAAGACTGAAAATACAAGCGAATCGTCAACCAAAGCGTCACAATCAACTGCTGAAAATAAGAAGGAAACGGGACCAGATTTGTATAAAGAAGTGATTGAACGTTATAATCACTATACAGAGCTTTTAAAACAAGGTAATAGAGAAGATTTATACGAGGAAAATAAACAACACAAGATTGCATCAGAAGAATATGGCATGATTTTCTCTCGAATGGATTATCAAAATGCACCAGACTTTAAATATGCCCTTCTTGATTTGAATAAGGATGGGCAAGATGAGTTACTTATTGGGGATGAAAAATTCGTTTCAGCCATTTATTATTTGGAAAATCAAAAACCAAACTTACTTCACACAGCTTATGTAGCTTCTGCAGGTGGTTTTCGCTCAGGCTTTGTTATTTACGAAAATGGTCTAGTCTCTTATGCAGACTGGCAGTCAACTCGTCCAGAAATGAACCTGGCTCTATATTCGTTTGATAAAAATGGAGTGCAGAAGATTAAAGAAGCAACTATTCAAATCGGTGGTAATGAAAAAGCAGAGCAAGTTTTAGATATTTCTTCTGAAAAGCTTGATTTGTCTAACATTGACTGGAAAGAATTGAATCCAACTAATTAGTTTTAAATTATTTTTCTAGTCAATGTTGATTCTTCTGAGCAAGTAGTGATGTAGAAATTGAAGCTACATAAAAACCAAGGATGATTGTCCTTGGTTTTTATGTTTTAGAAAAATGGATTGAAGGTTTTTTCGTGCGCGATAGTCGTAGCCGGACCATGTCCTGGATAGACATCGTAGTTTGGAAGGGTGAAGAGCTGGGTTTGGACACTATGAAGGAGTTGTTCCATACTACCAGTTGGCAAATCTGTCCGACCAATGGTTTCTCGGAAAAGGGCATCTCCCGTTAAGACCAAGTGTCCATCTGGGAAAACCAATGAAACTCCACCGATAGAGTGGCCTGGCGTTGGTAAGACTGTGAAGCGGAATTCTTCAATCTGGTATTCTTCATGAAAGACATAAGTGTGTTCAGCTGGTTTGCAGATGACATCCGCCATATCATCGTGTCGAGGGAGTCCTGAAAGGTTGTCGACAGGAGTATAGAGCCAAGATGCTTCACTTTCTGCCACATAGACTGGAGGATTTCCATAAGTATCTCTGACCAAGTCAAGACTCATAATATGGTCGTAGTGAGTGTGGGTCAGAAGAATGGCACAGACTGGTTTGTTAATGTTCTCGATAGTCTTGCGAATGGCCTCCCAATGGCTACCAGGATCGATCACAATCAGGTGTTGCTCCCCTTCGAGATAATAAGTATTTTCATAAGCAACAGGATTCACAGTTTTATGGATTTTCATAGGTTTCCTCTTTCAAAGAATTTACTCCTACTAGTATAACACAGAAGAATAAAATAAGGAATCAAGAAGAAAGTCCCTTCAGAGAAGAGACCTTGTTATTGATTAAAAATGATTCTTCCAGGCTTGGAAGCGTGCATCCAGTAGGAGTTGTGTCAGGTTTTTTAAGATTTCAACTTGCTTGGGCTCCAGTGTCTGGGCTTGAGAAACAAGTTGTTGAATGTGTTCAATAGCATTTCTAGAAGATAAATCATTGATGGAAGTGATTCCAGATTCTAGGATGGTTCCGAAAAAGAGATCAATGTAGAGCTCTAGTTCTTCATCGGGAACACTATCCACCCATTCTTTAAGAGTGTCTTTGATTTGTAGACTTTCACTACTGATGGCCTCTAGTTGGACAAAGTGGTGTCCCTCAGTTAGCCAGCTGAAAGTATTGTGTTGGGCGATGCCACCGAGAGCTGTAGATTTGACGACGGTAGGAGTATCAGGAACTTCTAGCATCATGCCAATGACAGAACCTTGTGGGACGAAACGGTGAATTTTTGGAATGACATCTTGATAACCAGTGGTTTCAGTCAGATGAGCCTGCAAACCAGGGGCATCATAGGTATAAACTGCAGATATCTTGTCTTGCAATTCAGACTGGATTTGACTGGAAGCATAGACAGCCAGATTCCCACCTTTAGAATGTCCAGCTACAATCACTTTCTGTTTTGGGTGTTGGGTAAAGAAATCTTCCAAGTATTCAAGAGCATGTTTTTGGGCAGGGATTTCCTTCATGTAGGTCATATGGAAATCTTCCTTCCAACCAATAATACTATCGTCTGTACCTCGAAAGACAATCAGATAAGTATCTAAGTTAAGGCGATAGGTCATAGCAGCGAACTGTTTCTGTTGCTCCGTATCAATCTCGTTTACAAAGTTAGAGAGTTTGCTATTTTTAAAACGTTTGTGCTGGGATAACTGATCGAGGAGCTGAAGACGTTCTTTATTGGTCAACATGGTGCTTTCTCGAGGGACGCGAGTTGCGACATCGCTTAAACGATTGACAGGCTGGTTCAATAGGTTATCAAAAGAAAGATAGGTCAGCTCTGTCAAAGCAAGTATATCCAGTTCATTCAAGGGAAGATCGTAAAAAGAATCGTATTGAACATCAGTTAGGTAGTCGAAAATATTGGCCATGGGAACTCCTTTCTTAACTTTTATCTTATCAGATTTACATCAATTTCGCTAGTAGTGAGGAGAATTTTGCTATAATATAGAAAAAGGAGGAGCAGATGCATAAGATTTTACTAGTAGAAGATGATCCAGTTATTCGTCAACAAGTTGGGAAAATGCTCTCTGAATGGGGATTTGAGGTAGTCATGGTAGAAGACTTCATGGAAGTTCTAACACTATTTGTTCAGTCTGAGCCTCATCTGGTTCTCATGGATATCGGCTTGCCTCTCTTTAATGGCTATCATTGGTGCCAGGAGATTCGCAAGATTTCTAAAGTTCCCATTATGTTTCTGTCTTCGAGAGACCAGGCTATGGACATTGTGATGGCCATTAATATGGGAGCGGATGATTTTGTGACCAAGCCTTTTGACCAGCAGGTCCTTTTAGCAAAGGTACAGGGCTTGTTGCGTCGTTCCTATGAGTTTGGACGGGATGAAAGTCTCTTAGAGTATGTTGGAGTTATCCTCAATACCAAGTCTATGGATGTGCATGTCAATGGCAAAGCTATCAGCCTAACCAAGAATGAATTTCAGATTTTGCGGGTTTTATTTGAACATGCGGGAAATATCGTAGCGCGTGATGATTTGATGCGGGAACTCTGGAACAGTGACTTTTTTATTGACGACAATACCTTGTCTGTTAATGTCGCTCGTTTGCGCAAGAAACTGGAGGAAGAAGGTTTGATTGGTTTTATTGAAACCAAGAAAGGAATAGGGTACGGATTGAAACATGCTTGATTTCAAAAGTTTTTTTCTAGCTTATATCCGTTCGCGTAGCCGTTTTTTCGTGTTTATTCTCTTACTTACAGGTTTACTTTTTCTCTTTGAGGTCTTATTTGATAACCAAGTGCCCTACTTTAACTATTTCTTCTTTCTATCTACCTTTTTGACACTTTTGTTTTTGGTCTATGATTTCTTGATAGAATTGCAACGCTACCGTAAGGAACTGTTCTACGGAAAAAGAGAAGCCAAGTCCCCAATGGAGGTCCTACTAACTGAAAAACTAGAGAAAAGTGAAGAGGAACTCTACCAAAAGAAATCAGATGCTGAAAACCGCTACAATGATTTGGTGGACTACTATACACTCTGGGTGCATCAGATAAAAACACCAATTGCGGCCAGTAAACTCCTCGTGAGCGAGGTGGCAGATCGCCAATTGAAGCAACAGCTAGAACAGGAAATTTTTAAGATTGATTCCTATACAAACCTCGTTCTCCAATACCTACGCTTAGAGAGCTTCCATGATGATCTGGTGTTGAAGAAAGAAAATGTGGAGGATCTGGTCAAGGAAGTCATTCGCAAATATGCCATTTTCTTTATCCAGAAAGATCTAAGTATTAATCTGCATGACTTGGATAGAAGCATTGTTACAGACAAGAAATGGCTGTTGGTAGTTATTGAACAAATCCTGTCAAATAGCCTCAAGTACACAAATGAAGGTGGGGTTGAAATCTACATGGATGGTTCAGACCTTTGCATCAAAGATACCGGAATTGGTATCAAAAACAGTGATCGATTGCGAGTCTTTGAACGTGGTTTTTCAGGATATAATGGTCGAATGACCCAGCAGTCATCTGGACTTGGGCTCTATCTAACCCAGAAAATCAGCCAAGAATTAGGGCATCAGATTCAAATAGAATCCGAGCTTGGGCAAGGAACAACGGTGAGGATTAAGTTCTCTGAAGTGAATTTACTGATTGAGTGAAAAGAATTACTAAGAGCTTGGAAGAATCCTTTCAGGCTCTTCTTTAGACCTTGTTATGGTAAGAAAGCAGGCTTCAATCAGATAAAAAAATGTAATCTTACAAAAATGTAAGATTAAAGACCTCTTTTGTAAGGTTATGTTATGGCAAGTCCTCTTTATTTGGAGTAAACTTATAGCATAAAGAAAAAGGAGAGAAACCATGAAAACAATCTTACAAAAGAAAGATACAAGTAAACCAAGTCCAAAAGAGATCGAGCGAGTTCAGCTCGGTTGCGCTATTATGCAGGCTCAGTTTCAATTAATGGGATATTAAAAAGGAGATTATCATGACACTATTAGATGTAAAACACGTTCAAAAGATTTATAAAACACGTTTCCAAGGCAACCAAGTAGAAGCCCTGAAAGATATTCACTTCACTGTAGAAAAAGGCGACTACGTTGCCATTATGGGTGAGTCTGGTTCTGGGAAATCAACCCTACTCAATATTCTCGCCATGCTTGACAAACCAACTCGTGGTCAGGTCTTCCTAAACGGAACAGACACAGCTACCATTAAAAATACTGAAGCATCAAGCTTCCGTCGTGAAAAGTTAGGCTTTGTCTTCCAAGACTTCAATTTGTTAGATACGCTTTCTGTTAAAGACAATATCTTACTCCCTTTGGTATTGTCTAGAAAGCCTATTACAGAAATGATGAAAAAATTGGTCGTGACGGCCGAAAATCTTGGCATCAATCAATTGCAGGAGAAGTACCCTTATGAAATCTCTGGAGGGCAAAAACAAAGGGTTGCAGTTGCACGGGCTATCATCACAGAACCAGAAATTCTTCTTGCGGACGAGCCAACAGGTGCCCTAGACTCTAAATCGTCTGCAGCCCTCCTTGATATCTTTGATCAGATCAACGAGCAAGGGCAAACCATTCTCATGGTGACCCACTCAACAGCAGCGGCTAGCCGTGCAAAACGTGTTCTTTTCATCAAGGACGGTATTCTCTATAATCAAATCTACCGTGGTGAAAAGACGGATCGTCAGATGTTCCAAGAAATCTCTGATACCTTGACTGTTATGGCAAGTGAGGTGAACTAGTATGTTTCGATTAACCAATAAGTTGGCCATATCCAACTTAATTAAAAACCGCAAACTCTATTATCCGTTTGCTTTGTCTGTCATTTTGGCAGTCACAATTAGCTATCTCTTTTATTCCCTAGCCTTTAATCCTAAAATTGTGGATTTACGTGGTGCATCTGCTATTCAATTTACCCTACAACTAGGGCTTGTCGTTGTGACACTTGCATCTGCCATTATCGTGCTTTATGCCAACAGTTTTGTCATGAAAAATCGCTCAAAAGAACTGGGTGTCTATGGTATGTTGGGACTAGAAAAGCGCCATTTAATTGGTATGACCTTTAAGGAACTCCTGATTTTTGGTCTAGTAACAGTCACTGCTGGGATTGGGATTGGTGCTCTCTTTGACAATCTGATTTTCGCTTTATTGCTCAAACTTTCAAAGATGAAAGTGGAGTTAGTTGCAACTTTCCAATGGTCCGTAGTGCTTTCAATCCTTCTGGTATTCGGTTTTATCTTTTTAGCCCTTGTCTTCCTAAATGCTATCCGCATTATCCGAATGGATGCTCTGCAACTTTCTCGTGAGAAAGCAAAAGGTGAGAAGAAGGGGCGTTTCCTAGTCCTTCAGACACTTGTAGGGCTAATTGCACTAGGTGGTGGCTACTACTTAGCACTAAGCGTAACAGATGCTTTCAAAGCTATCGCTACTTTCTTTATTGCGGTTATGTTAGTTATTGTAGGGACCTATCTCTTATTCAATGCTGGTATTACAGTTTTCTTACAGTTGCTCAAGAAAAACAAGAGATATTACTACCAACCTAACAACCTCATCTCTGTTTCTAACCTTATCTTTCGTATGAAGAAAAATGCTGTCGGATTAGCAACAATTGCCATCCTTTCAACCATGGTTTTGGTTACTATGTCTGCAGCTACTAGTATCTACAACGGATCTGAAAATATGAAAAAAATCCTATATCCTCACGATATGTCAGTTTCAGGACAAAATGTAGAAGTTGAGGATTTAGACCAACTATTGAGTCAATATGCCAGTGAAAAGAATCTAACGATCAGCAATAAGGATGTTCTCAGCTTTTCAAGTTTTGGTCTTTCTAGTCAAGATGGGACCAAATTAACCATCTTTGAAAAAGGGCAAAACAATGTCATGCCTAAGACAGTCTTCCTAGTTTTTGAACAAAAAGACTATGAGAAAATGACTGGACAAAAGCTTCATTTAACGGATAACGAAGTTGGTCTTTGGGCTAAAAATGACCAACTAAAAGGTCAGAAAACATTCAGTCTTAACAATCAAGAGTATCGTATCAAGGAAGAAATCCAGCAAGATTTTATCATCAATCATGTTTCAAATCAGTATGTTCTCTTGATTTCGGATTATAACTACCTTGTCGTACCAGATCTTCAAAGCTTTTTAGAAAAATATCAGGATTCTGCTATTTATACTCAGTTATACGGTGGTATGGATGTAACCGCCAGTCAAGAGGAACAGTTAAAGCTAGCTGACGATTTTCATGAGTATGTGAATAATTTCAGTCATAATCTTAAGAGCGAAGGTGGTATGGTATACGGTGGAAATACTGCGAGTGACGCAATTGCCCAAATGAATGCTCTCTTTGGAGGAGTTCTCTTTATTGGTATTTTCCTATCTATCATCTTTATGATTGGAACTGTACTCGTTATCTACTATAAACAAATCTCAGAAGGTTATGAAGATCGTGAACGCTTTGTCATCTTGCAAAAAGTGGGCTTGGATCAAAAACAAATCAAACAAACCATTAACAAGCAGGTCTTGACTGTTTTCTTCCTCCCTGTAATCTTTGCTTTCCTACACTTGGCTTTTGCCTATCATATGTTAAGTTTGATTCTTAAGGTCATTGGGGTAGTAGATACAGCTATGATGTTAAGCGTAACACTTTCTATCTGTGGTATCTTTGCTTTAGTCTATGTACTAATCTTTATAATTACTTCAAGAAGTTATCGTAGAATTGTTCAAATGTAAAAACAGAAACATCAAAAAAGAGAGTGGTACAGAAATCGTTAATTCGGTAGAATTCGATTTCGTCGTCCCACCTCCGCACAGTTGAGTAGGGCTGTAAAAGATGATGAAATCAGCGTAGTAGAGTCCACTCAACCACTGCGTCTTGCTCGACAATCCAAAGACAATTGAGAGGCTAGGACTTTTGTCCCAGCCTCTTTTTTAGTAGCTTGGATTTTGTACCGGGTTTTATCTCTTGTTTCTCAACACGTGATTTGTTGGCGATATCAGCTAGGATTGCTGCTACAAACTCATCATGTTTAAACATTAAAAAAGTATCTACTTTCAGAGGAGATATCGTTTTTTCTTCTTCGGATAAGGAAACAAAAATTACTTCATTTCTCTATCTTTTCAATTAATTGATTTCTTCAGAGAAAGACTGTAAAATTTTTGATATAATATGTAGGATGGACTGATGGATATTTAAAAGATAATGTTCAAAAGAATCACAGGTAAGAATTAAAAACATGTCAGTTTAGACAGATGTCTCTCTACCATCATCCATGCAGAAACAAGATTATATGAAATAAAAGGAGTAACCAATGTCCGGAAACTATTCAACACGTGAATTCCGCGAGAAACTATATGATGACCTTCATGTTCGATTAAGAGATACATTGATTTTGATGTGTGCGATTTTTATTGCCTCTATAGGTCTAAATATGAATTCAACAGCTGTCATTATTGGAGCCATGCTGATTTCCCCTCTTATGACACCGATTGTTGGACTGGGATTCGGTTTAGCTATTTTTGATACGCGTTTAATCAAGCAATCTCTAGAGGTTTTATTTACTCAAGTATTGGTCAGTTTGCTTGTCTCGACACTGTATTTCTGGATTTCCCCCTTATCTTATGCAAGTAGCGAGTTGATTGCACGAACCTCTCCAACCATTTGGGATGTTCTCATTGCTATCGCGGGTGGGATAGCAGGTTTCATTGGTTCAAGGAAAAAAGAAGCAAACAATATCGTACCAGGAGTAGCCATTGCAACAGCTCTGATGCCACCTATCTGCACTGCAGGATATGGTTTAGCTAATGGAAATGTACGATTTTTATTTGGGGCTCTTTATCTTTTCTTGATCAACTGTGTCTTTATCATGCTAATCAACATTGTTGGAACAAGAATTTTTATGAGAAAATCTCCCTTAAGTTCATTTAATGAGCTAAACATTAAAATGAAAATTGGGTTGATATCCTTGATTGTATTATTGGTCCTTCCAGCCAGCTATTCAGCAGTCACTCTGACGATGGATCAAGCGCGAAAAGAAGGGATCAAACAGTTTGTAGAAAATGAGTTCGCCAATCATACGGTCATTAATCAAGTCTACAAGTCAAGTAGCAATGAATTAGTCTTGACGGTTGTTGGAGATCCGATTTCAGAAGAAGAATTAGAAACACTCCACCAAAAACAAGCCTCTTACGGTATTCAATCTGTTCAATTGAAAGTGAATCAAGTTCAGAACTCGCCAACATTAGATAGTGAAGCGACCAAGGAATTTTATGAAAACATTGACAAGTATATTGATCAAAAACTCTCTGAAAAAGATTCACAAAACGATCTCGTAAAAGAAAATGAAGCAGACAAGGATTGAGGACAATGAACTGAATCGGTTTTTACGCCGTGTTTTTCTTGTATCTTCCTCTTTCTTACTTATAGCAGGTTGTTTTTGCTTGAATAAGAAATAAATTAGAAGTTCTATCATCTAAGAAAAATGATGAAAAAAATCATTTAACTAATGGTGTGAACGTTTAGTGTTTATCAGCTCCATTCTCTGTAATTTTGGGGGTAAAATCCACACCATTTAGATAAAATTAGTTGAATTTGATTGGAAAAACGCTTTTATAAAAGCGGAGAAAAGTCTTGATATTACGCTGTTTTTAGTCCAACTGAAATTCATACTTTCCAAACCAGGCTTGAAAAAAGCTCGTAAAGCATCACAATTTAGTAAACGTTAAAACTTATTTAAACTTATTGAAAGCATTTCGTATCAAAAATACGGGATGCTTTTTCTGTTCACCCCAAATTTTTGTAACTAGGTGATACTTGAAATTAATACAAATTTGGTTGTTTTTGATAAATCTAAGCAACACTAAATGATGAAGTGAAAGGGGATGAATCTTTGATAGTATTCATTTATTGTGAAATATGATATACTTATTAATTAGATGGATGAATACTTCTAGAGTTAAATATAGCATAATAGGGACAGACTTTTTGGTTTATTTTTGTTTGTAGTCGGATTATGAAAGAATATCCAATATTATGCGATAAGATAGAATGTTACAAAAAAGAAAGGGGATGCAATCCGATGAAGAAAGACAGATTAATTGTATTGACAGATGCTGTTCTAGCAATTATTATGACCATCTTGATTTTAGAGTTAGAAAAACCAACAACACCAAGTCTTGAAGCTTTTTGGGATTTACGGCAAAATTTCTTTGCTTGTTTTCTTTTCTTTTTCTGGTTGGGATCGTTATGGATGGCACTAAACACATTATGGGAAAAGGTTGAGAAAATTTCCTCAGAAATTATTTGGTGGAATTTGTTTCTACTCTTGGAGCGGCAGGAGTTCTCTTTGGAGAATTTCATGCCATCCAAGATACCAGTCTGAATGAGGTGGTGGACCGGATCTATATAAATGTCAAGGATTTACCGTTTCAGTCCTTGGGAGCTTTAGCTAATATCCTGTCTGATGTTAAGAAGGGACTGATTCAAGACAGTCATATCTGGTCTTTCTTCCAGTCATTTTTCAAACAATATCAGTTGATAATCAGCTTAAATCAGATCTATCAGTTTGTCTATCTTTCTCTGATGGAGATCATGTCCTATCTTCACTTTGATTATTGGAAAAAACGGCTCGGTCAGGAGCTAGTATGAATAAGGAGAACAAATGAGACGTTTAAAAATGTTATGGCATATTATACAGGTTACGGGTTTTACTCGGTTTGCTCTGAGTTTTGTGACCTTTGTTTTTGGGTCAGGAGGCGTGCTTTTCCTAGTTGAACCTGCTATCACAAATTACGGAGACGGTCTTTGGTATGCTTTTGTGACTTCGACGACTGTCGGCTACGGGGATCTCCTAGCTGTGACCTTGATTGGAAGGATTACCAGTGTCTTCTTGACGATTTATGGGCTCATATTTTTTGGCTGTTTATCAGCTGTTATTATTAATTATTATACCGATTTAAATAAGGAAAGAGGAGAGGACAAATGACTGCCAATTATTCAACACGGGAATACCGTGAGAAATTATATGATGATCTTCATGTTCGATTAAGAGATACAGTGATTTTGATGTGTGCGATTTTTATTGCCTCTATAGGTTTAAATATGAATTCAACAGCTGTCATTATTGGAGCCATGCTGATTTCCCCTCTTATGACATCGATTGTTGGACTCGGATTTGGTTTAGCTATTTTTGATACGCGTTTAATCAAGCAATCTTTAGAGGTTTTATTTACTCAAATATTGGTCAGTTTGCTTGTCTCGACTTTGTATTTCTGGATTTCCCCCTTATCTTATGCAAGTAGCGAGTTGATTGCACGAACCTCTCCAACCATTTGGGATGTTCTCATTGCTATTGCTGGTGGGATAGCAGGTGTAATTGGGTCAAGGAAAAAAGAAGCAAACAATATCGTACCAGGAGTAGCCATTGCAACAGCTCTGATGCCACCTATCTGCACTGCAGGATATGGTTTAGCTAATGGAAATGTACGATTTTTATTTGGGGCTCTTTATCTTTTCTTGATCAACTGTGTCTTTATCATGCTAATCAACATTGTTGGAACAAGAATTTTTATGAGAAAATCTCCCTTAAGTTCATTTAATGAGCTAAACATTAAAATGAAAATTGGGTTGATATCCTTGATTGTATTATTGGTCCTTCCAGCCAGCTATTCAGCAGTCACTCTGACGATGGATCAAGCGCGAAAAGAAGGGATCAAACAGTTTGTAGAAAATGAGTTCGCCAATCATACGGTCATTAATCAAGTCTACAAGTCAAGTAGCAATGAATTAGTCTTGACGGTTGTTGGAGATCCGATTTCAGAAGAAGAATTAGAAACACTCCACCAAAAACAAGCCTCTTACGGTATTCAATCTGTTCAATTGAAAGTGAATCAAGTTCAGAACTCGCCAACATTAGATAGTGAAGCGACCAAGGAATTTTACGAAAACATTGACAAGTATATCGAACAAAAACTCTCTGAAAAAGATTTACAAAACGATCGCGCAAAAGAAAATGAAGCAGACAAGGATTGAGGATAGTCAACTTATCTAACTCATGGAAGCAAATCCTGGGAGGATATCCTATATCCAAAAGTTAATGGATAGAAAGAATTGTTGATGAGGATACTATTTGTGGTGGTTTGACCAATCACTACTAACTCAGCTTAATCAAAATATAAAAAAGCAGGCTCTATAATATTTGTAGTGGGTAAATTCCCTATGGATATTATGGAGCCTATTTTGTTGTAGAAAAAAGAGCTCGAACAAACTATAGTGTATTGAATCTAAAATAGTATGTTGTGATTGCTAAAACATTTCTAGAAATAAATTTAACTTTCCCAATTTCTTTGTTCATATCTTATTTCAATCCACTATAAAAGGATTTAGTACTGTGCAATACAGAACCAAATCCTTTACTTAAACTAACTAACTTTTTGGGGGCAGAACAATTACTCTATAGTTTATTTACCAGAAGTCATCACATTTTCCCATTCAATAGCCTCTGTTTGAACATTTAGAGTTATACTCCCTTCTTTTTTATAAAACTCACTTACATCAAATTTATTTTCTATCTCTTTACGCATTTTATTTATAAGTAATCCCTGCTTACGTGCAGAATATTTTGTATTAGAAGCTATGCGTATGAATTCTTGATTTGCTTCTCTAAAATTATTTTGAAAAATGCTTGCCATACTATACAACCTCCAAAATTAAAAATTATCTTTAATTATTTCTAAAAAATTTATTTCATTACTGTCTTTTTCAGTATCGTCAGATATAAAATGTCCTTGTATTCTAATATTTTCCATATTTTTACGCATAACTTTCATGTTGTAGCTCATTGTTTCAGTTATTGCAATACCGATATTCTTCAAAAGGCGTTTTAATGCTAAATCATCCTTAAAACTTTTCTTTGTATTGACATACTCTGTGAAATCATACATAATATACCCCAAATTAACTTTCTCAGTATTTGAAATATTATTGCTTGATATATTAAAAATTAATAAGTTATTAGCGTTAAGATGTAATTCTTCTTTTGTAGCAGCGTTTGTACTACCATAGAAAACACTATTAGATACCGTGATACGACTTGTTTTATCTGGTCCTCCTTCAGAGAAATATAAATCGTCATCTATAAAAGCTTCATAAATATAATCCGTATTGTTATCAGATTCGTATAGATAAATCTTTATGGGAATAGAGCAGTTTGTAATTTTTTTTAAAGCTTCTTTATTTTTCATTAAGCAATCTTTAAAAAATCTTTTCAATCCTTTACAAAAGATTTTATCAAAAATTCTAACTAATCTTTGGTTTATAATTGCACTATTCACATCAATAAACGAAGCTTCTTTGGATATTCTATCTAGTTCAGTCGTTAATGCGCTCTCGTTTTTTAAAACATCTATACTCCTGAGGGAGTTTATTGCTTCGTAAAAGTCTCGACCATCTTGATACTGAAGTTGTTCGGAAAGTAAATCATATTGCTCAAATGATTTAGTTATATGAGATAAATGAATTATATTATCTTGAATCAATATGGAATAATATTCGAAAATCTCTTCAAGTAAAATATTTTTGTTCCTTGTTTCATTCCATTTATTTATAAACGCTAATATTAAAATAACAATAAATACATATAGTCCAATCTGTAATATGTCATTTATTATTTTACTATAATCACCAGTTTCTTTATTT
>NZ_WIJK01000017.1 GCF_009496285.1 Streptococcus mitis | reverse complement strand
ATATAAACCTCAAAATAATATTAAAAACAGTGATTATTCTCAGATTTTATCCTACATGTTTCGATTTGATTGTAAACAAGCGTATTTTTTCCATCCTTCAAAAGAGGAACATCATAAAATACTTTATTTAATGACGGGAGTAAGAACTGAAGTCACTCCTACAAAAAATGAAGATGTCCGAGTAGAAAAGATTGGGCTCAAAATTCCAAAAGCTTCAAGATATGAAGAATTTGTGGATAGTATAAAAAAGAGCGAAAAACAATTTTTGGATAAATTAAATCTTTGAATACTCATCTTATTCAACAGATTTCTATATAGTGGTCTAATAAAATTTATAAATGATTAAAGAATAAGATTAATGAAATAAAAATTAGTAACGAGACTAGTTTCTAGCTATAATTTAGATTTGAGATTCTGTTTTTAAGGCTATATATATTCATTTAATCAAATTCAATTATCTTTGTTACACATTGAATTAAACTTCTTTTCATTTTCTAAATTTAAATATTAGTGTAGTGTTAAGAGTCACAATTGATGGTACAATTTAAGGGAAGTTTTTTATAAGGGAGTTTTATTATGGTTAACAATAATATTAATTTAGTTATACATAACGAAATTCAAAAGGGTTTAGAATCAGGTATATACAAACAATTTGGTTCTGTTATCAGAAATAATAAGGGACAAATTATTAAACATCTTAGAGCAGTGGATCTTTCTAAAGATACTGCAAATAAATTAATTGGCAACAAGGCTATAAAAATTGGGCTAATAGGTGCAGGAGTTTTAGCTGTAGGAGGAGTTGGTTATTACGGCTATCGTAGTATTCAGATGAATAGTGTATCAAAAACTTTAATAAAGAGGTTAACTCAGTATTTAATTACCGCTCAAAAAGGAGAATTGACTGAGAAAGATATTGATAAGTTTTTAAATTTCTTAAATAAAAATGAATCTCTGCTAAAGAAATTAGAATTAGATACCTCTCTTGATGAATTATTTGAATTGGTGAAAACTTATACAGAGCAGTTTGCTGAAGCAAACAACTATATATATAATAATGAAACTAAAAGAAAAACTAATCATAACGACAAAATTATTAATCTAAAAGAGTATCTTAAAGTACAAAAGAACATATACAGTTCAGAAGTAATTTAGTTATTTTAATTTTATAATTTGAGATGCTAAAAAAGTTTTAAATCTAATTTCTGAAAATAATTTTTAAATGAGTATTTTTCTTTAAATCATATTTGTTTATTTTCATGTATGGCTTTGAAGTATATGAATCAAAGTAGTAGATGGATGACAAAATTGTATTTTGAGAAGATAAAAAATTTGGAAGAATTGTTGAAATTAGGACAAGAACGGTTGAGATAGTTATTGGAAATAAAAAAGGTAGAATTTATGAAAATTAAAAAAATTAATATTCAAAATTATCGTCTATTGAAGGATTTTTCTTTAGAATTGAAGAGTGAATTGTCGTTAATTGTTGGGAAAAATAATTGCGGAAAAACCTCAGTTTTATCTATATTGGAAAAGGTAATTAATAAAAGATCTAGTTTAACCTGGGAAGATATAAATTTAAATCATAGAAAAGTAATTTTTGAAAATATAAAAAAGGTCTCGGATACTTCTGACTCGGAATTAGAATCTATTTTAGGAATCAACCTTCAAATATGGATTCAGTACTCAGAAGAAGATTCTTATCAAAACATCCAGCCATTTATGATGGATCTAAATCCCGATAATAATTTTATTATTCTTGAATTTACGTATATAATCCCGATTCAAAAACTTCGTGACTTAAATCTTCAGGTTAGTGGTTTCATAGATGATTTTTCAAAGTTTGAGTTGTTCATGAAGAAAAATATGAGTAAACTTTTCGAAATGCAGATTTACTCACTAGGATACAATCCTTATACTCAAAAATTAACAGAAGAAAAATCTGATTTACTTGAAATGAAAGATGTTCATAAAATTATTAAAGTAAGAGGGATCAGTGCTAGTCGAGAAGTATCTAATAAAGAAAATAACCATTCATTGTCTAAGACGTCAAATCAATTTTATAAATTAAATAATGGTGAAGATATTGACAGCAATGCAAATAATTTACTTCGATCTGCAATTTTAAAGGCAGACGAGACTTTAACGAAAGCTTATAGTGGTGATGATAGCAATGAAGGTATATTTACTCCAGTCTTTGAACGAGTAAAAAGATTTGGTGGACATGATAGTGAAGCAGAGTTGGCAATTCATTCATCACTGTCTGAAAAGGATATTTTAAGTAATAATACGACGTTATATTATAAACATGATGATAGTCTATTACCTGAGACATATAATGGTTTGGGATATTTAAATCTATATGGAATAATTTTTGAAATTGAGACTGTAATGGCAGATATAAAACAAGACCCTGCAGATATTAACCTAGTTTATATTGAAGAGCCAGAATCGCATACGCATCCACAATTACAGTATATTTTTATCAAGAATATCAAAGATTTATTAGCAGAACATGTAAAGGAGCTTAAAGAAAAAAGTAGTGCATGTGACATCCAGTCCTTAATTACAACTCATTCATCGCATATTGTATCTGATTGTGATTTTGATGATTTAATTTATTTTAAGCGCAATAATGGTACTGCCACAGCGAAGGCTTTTAATTCTTTAAAAGAAGAATATGGTACAGATAGACTCGGATATAAATTTGTGAAGCAATATCTGACTTTAAATAGTAGTGAATTATTTTTTTCTGATAAAGTTATTTGTATTGAAGGTGATACAGAAAGAATTTTACTACCAACAATGATGAAAAAAGTGGATGTAGCTAACCCAGTTCAACAAAATTCTACTATCATGCCCTTGCTTTCGCAAAATATCTCTATTATTGAAACAGGTGCTCATTCACAAGTATTTAGGAAATTATTTGAATTTTTAGAGCTTAGAATATTGATTATTACTGACATTGATCCAGTAAAGAAGAAAAAAAACGGTCGTCTTACTTCTTGTTCAGCCCAAAAAGCAACATCTACTTCAAATTCATCAATTAAAAATTTTTTTGATATTTCTGGGGATAATAATTTTTTAGCAGTTAGTAATAAACGTTTTGAAGACAAAATCAATTCAGATAATAGCATTCGTATCGCATATCAAATTGGCGATCCAGAGAGTAGCTATCAGCCAGCTAGTTTTGAAGATGCTTTTATTAGCTTGAATAGTCAGTTTATCTTAGATAATAAAGAGAATTTAATAGAATATGAGGCGCTTAAGAGTTTTAGTAAAAGTGATATTTACGATTTGTATCATTTTGCTAGGGATAAAGTGAACAAAAAATCTGCCTTTGCATCAAGTCTATTGTATTTTGAAGATGACCAAAATACTTGGAAAGTTCCTAAATACATTTCGGAGGGATTATTATGGTTGAGAGAACAATAGAGCCAGAAGTAGAAAAGGTATTTGAAGCAATCAAAGAAGATAAAAATTTCATTCTTGAAGGTGGTGCTGGAAGTGGAAAAACTTTTTCATTAATTTCTATAATTGAAAAAATATCAAGAGATGAACCAGATAAATCCATTGTATGTATTACATATACTAACAATGCTGTTGCTGAAATTAGAGAGCGGATAACTAATGATAAATTAAAAGTATCAACGATTCATGAATTTATCTGGAGTATCATAGAACAATTTCAAAATGAAATAAAATGCTGTTTAATTGATCTAATAAATGATGATGAGCAGAAAGCATTTATTAGACCTCTTGATTACCCGAGTGAAGATCCACTTACAGATACTTATTTTGAAAACATTCGTGTAGATTATGATGAGCGTTATTCAATGAGTATAATTGATAATCGCGTTCAAATTAGTCATGACCATATTGTAATAGTTGCTGAAAAAATGTTTTCTACATATCCTAAGTTATGCGATATTTTGATCGATATAGCTGATTATATTTTTGTAGATGAATACCAGGATACTAGTCCGTTAGTTGTAAAAATTTTATTGGAATATATACAGAATAGAACAAAGAAAAATATTGTGGGATTTTTTGGAGATTCTATGCAATCCATCTATGACTCAGGAATAGGAGATTTAAGTTCATATAATTTGGAAAAGATAGCAAAAGCTCAAAATCGTCGCAATCCTAAAAAAGTTATTGATTTAGCTAATAAATTTAGAGATGATGGATTAGTCCAAATTCCTTCGGGGGATGTAGACGCTCCGAACATGAATAATGGTAATGTAATTCAAGGGGTGGTGAAATTCATCTATGGCGATGGAATTAATCATCTTGAAGATCTTAGAAATAGTAAACTATACAAAGATTTAGAATTTGATATATCTCAAAAAACAAAGGAATTACGCCTGACACATAAACTTAATGCTGAAATGGCAGGTTTCTCTAAGCTATTTGAATTATATAATTCTGATTTATTTGTAAAGTTAATTACAAATATGAAGAAAAAAATTAGTGCAAACGAGCTAGTTGATAAAGGAAAATCGTTTGAAGAACTAGTAGAAGAGGCAAAAATAGTTTTTGGAAAGGGCGGTCCATTAATAATTGATATTGTAAAATCTACTCCAGAACTTTTAGCTATTTACAATATAATTAAGACATTTTCGTTTGAAGAAGTGATTAGTAAGAGTAAAATTAATAAAGATTCTTTATTGGCTTATAAATTTAATGGTTTAAATAATAGATATGAGGCTGGTACAGATAGAGATAGGATTCTTAAAAGATTAGATTTAATTTATGAACTATTAGAACTATATAAAATAGGTAAACATAATGAATTTTTGCGTATTACTCGTTTTAAAATAACTTCGTCAGATGATAAAATTACTCTATCTAAAATTATGACGGAAATCTCTGCTAATGATACTACAATTGGAAGAGTCATAGAACTTGCAGAGAGAACAGGATTAATTTCAAAGGACGACTTATTTACTAGTTTTATTGAAAATAAGGGATGTTATTTATGGTTACGACTCGAGAAATTACCATTTCAAGAATATGTAAATAGTATTGCTTATCTTAGAGAATATGTATCAGTCATAACCCAGCATAAGGTTAAAGGTAGTGAGTATGAGAATGTCTTAGTTTTGTTAGACAACGGAAGATGGAATCAATATAATTTTAACACTATATTTGGAAAAGGTTCAGCTAATGAGAATGTTCAAAACAGGACTAAGAAACTTTTTTATGTTGCAATCACTAGAGCAATGAAAAATTTAATTGTTTACATGCCAAGTAATGATCAACAGATTGTTGAAAAAGCTCAAGATTATTTTGAATCCAGTGATATTGTTGATGTTCTATGTTTAGACAAAGCGTAAATAATAATATTTGTTAACTTAAATTTAGTAAGGAGAAAGTATGATTACATTACGAAAAAAAATTCTTGAATTTGATATTACAGGTGTTTTAGGTTCTGAAATTAATCAGCATATTGATTTTTTTAATATTGGAGTTGAAGAAGCTTATGTTGCAATAAAAAATAATGATGACAGTAAAGCTCTGTCCATTTTAAAAATATTAAAATCACAACTAGACATAGAGTATAAGTATTTTGATTCTAAAAGGTTTTGGGATTTTGCAACATTAAACGACGCTTATAGTTATGTTGATGGCATAAAAAGAGCTAGTCGAGCATTGGTGGGAGCACCCAATTATCGAAATATGAGATCCATGATTTATGATATTCGAGATTATATGACTAAAACAAGGTTTGACGATGATAGGTATTATGGAAATGTATTCGCTTTAGATGTTGACAAATATTTAGATGAGATGACAGCTTCGGAACGTCATTCGCGTTTTGGAGTATTCCTTCAAGGGATTAGAACATTTTACCATCGACCAGGAAAAGGTACAGCAAAACAATGCCTTACTCTATCTAAAGGTCTTGCTCACAAAGATATAGAGCCTTTTATCTTCGTAGAGCATATTGAGAGATATTTGTGATAATTTATAATGTACCCGTAAATACTTATAATCAAACACATAGAATTTCTTGTGATGTTTTGTTTGTATAAAACAATAACAATTTAAATTGTGTGAACTTTTCGTAAAGTCTAGCTCAACTCGTGTATTTTTAGGGTAAAGTTCACACCATTCAAATGACAGTTATTCAAATTAGATAAAATTCTTCTGTCTAAAAATGTGAGGAAACATTGATTTTAAGCGCATATTGAAACTTATTCAAATAAAAGTGTTTCTAAACTAGCCTTAAGAAAGCTAAAGACTATCAGTAAATTTCTAATGCTACATTTTTATCACAAAAATTTAGATAATTTCATTTAAATGTAAATTATGTGTTTTAATCAAGGAAACTATAGAAGTGATCAAAGGTTAATTTTTGAAATTAAAACGAAGCATCAAATAATAGAAGAATAAAATTTAATATAAAAAAACCTCACCAGAAAAATTTTGGTGGGGTTTTTGGTGGGGAACCAATCAATTTCGATTGATTTTTAACCTTTTATAATAATAGAAAGTGCTGTTAAAACAACCATTTCACTTCAAATCATGTTTATAAATCATTCCCACTCAACAGTTGCAGGTGGTTTACTTGTGATATCATAGACGATACGGTTAACGTGGTCAACTTCGTTTACGATACGGACTGAGATTTTTTGGAGAACTTCCCATGGAATCTTAGCGAAGTCTGCAGTCATTCCATCGATAGAAGTGATGGCACGGATAGCGATAGTATAGTCGTAAGTACGGCCATCTCCCATAACACCTACGGAACGAACGCCAGTGTTAACAGTGAAGTATTGCCAGATATCGCGGTCAAGACCAGCTTTAGCGATTTCTTCACGAAGGATAGCGTCTGATTCACGAACAGTTTCAAGTTTTTCTTCAGTGATTTCACCCATAACACGGATAGCAAGACCTGGTCCTGGGAATGGTTGGCGCCACACGATGTGGTCTGGCATACCAAGTTCAGTACCAAGGGCACGAACCTCATCCTTGTAAAGAGTGTTGAGTGGTTCGATGAGTTCAAACTGCATGTCTTCTGGAAGACCACCCACATTGTGGTGAGACTTGATGGTTTGTGCAGTATCCGTACCTGACTCAATAACGTCTGTATATAGTGTTCCTTGAGCAAGGAATTTCACATCTTTTAGCTTGCTTGCTTCATCATCAAAGACATATACAAACTCGTTACCGATAATCTTACGTTTTTGTTCAGGATCAGATACACCAGCAAGTTTATCCAAGAAACGTTTAGCAGCATCTGCTTTGACAATGTTCAAACCAAACTTACCACCAAGCATATCCATAACTTGGTCAGCTTCTCCTTTACGAAGAAGACCGTGGTCTACAAAGATACAGATTAGTTGATCTCCGATGGCTTTTTGGAGAAGAACCCCAACAACAGAAGAGTCAACACCACCAGAAAGTCCGAGGAGAACACGTTTGTCTCCAACTTTTTCACGGATTTGTTTGATTTGCATCTCGATGAAGTTATCCATAGTCCAATCACCTTTGGCACCACAGATATTTAAAGCAAAGTTACGAAGGATATCATAGCCATGAACTGAGTGGCGAACTTCTGGGTGGAATTGGATACCGTAGATTTTCTTGTCTGGATTTTCAATAGACGCGTATGGACAGTCAGCTGATGTACCAGTACGGATAAAGTCAGCTGGAATTTCAGTAACAGCATCCCCGTGGCTCATCAAGACAAGTTGCTCATCTGGAGTACCCGCAAAAAGAGCAGACTCAGTGTGAGTAAGAGTGGATTGTCCATATTCACGGTTACCAGCATCACCTGCAGGAACAACCTTACCACCAAGCTTGTGAGTCAATAGCTGCATACCGTAGCAGATTCCTAAAATTGGAATTCCAAGTTCAAAAATCTCTGGATCAATATCAAATGAGCCTTCTTCATAAACAGAGTTTGGACCACCTGAAAGTACAATCCCGATAGGATTGATAGCGCGGACTTCGTCAGCCGAAATCTTGTGACTTTTTAGTTCTGAAAAGACACCAATCTCACGGATACGACGTGAGATAAGTTGGTTATACTGGCTACCATAGTCCAGTACGATGATCTTTTCGACATCTTGCAAATCAGTTGAAATGTTGGTCATCTTTTCCCTTTCTTAAAAGAAATATCTTCTTGAATATTCTATCATAAATGCCCCAGAATTACCAACCAAACAAGTGCAGTTTGACTTTTCCCCATGAGATAGGGTACAATGGAAAAAATAAAGAAAAGAAGTGAGCATGCATGTTACCAGCTTATATGAAAATTCATGACCAAATCAAAAAAGGTATTGACGAGGGAAATTGGAAAATTGGAGAAAGACTTCCAAGTGAGCGAGACTTAGCTGAGGAATTTGAGGTTAGCCGTATGACCCTGCGTCAAGCCATCTCCCTTTTGGTCGAGGAAGGAGTTTTGGAGCGTCGTGTGGGTAGCGGGACCTTTGTTTCTAGTACTCGTGTTCAGGAAAAAATGCGTGGAACGACTAGTTTTACGGAAATTGTGAAGGCTCAGGGGAAAACACCATCGAGTCATCTGATTTCCTATCGTCGAACTATTCCTAATGAGCAAGAAGTTGAAAAATTAGGGATCAAGACCACTGAAAATATTATTCGGATGGAACGTGTTCGTTATGCAGATCAAGTTCCGGTAGTCTACGAGGTGGCTTCTATACCTGAGAAATTTATCAAAAATTTCAAGAAAGAAGAAGTAACCAAGCACTTCTTTCAAACCTTACAGAAACATGGTTATCGGATTGGTAAATCTCACCAGACTATTTATGCTCGCTTAGCCAAGGAAAAGATTGCTCATTATCTGGAAGTAGAAAAGGGGCATGCTATTTTAGGACTGACTCAGGTTTCTTACTTTGATGACGGTACAGCTTTTGAGTATGTAAAGAGCCAATATGTCGGAGAACGTTTTGAGTTTTATCTAGAAAATAATTAGTTTTTAAGAAATCTCTTGAAGTTGGGAATCCTATCCACTTTAAGAGTTTTTATTTGGTTAAGATTAGAAAACAGTTTCCGATTAAGAAAAATAGTAATCATACGAGTATTTTTTAAAGATTCGTGTTATAATAGTTAGGTTATATGGTCCCGATAAGGTGGTAGTGAAGGTCGTTTATCGATTCTCTACCAGTACTTTGTAACTCTATAACGAATATTTTTTAAGGGGGGACATTTTTATGTCAGAACGTAAATTATTCACGTCTGAATCTGTATCTGAGGGGCACCCAGATAAGATTGCAGACCAAATTTCAGATGCTATCTTGGATGCTATTTTAGAGCAGGATCCAGAAGCCCACGTTGCTGCTGAAACAGCTGTTTATACTGGTTCAGTGCATGTCTTTGGTGAAATTTCAACTACTGCTTATGTAGATATTAACCGTGTAGTTCGTGATACCATTGCAGAGATCGGTTATACCAATACTGAGTATGGATTCTCAGCTGAAACAGTAGGAGTTCATCCATCATTGGTAGAGCAATCTCCAGATATCGCCCAAGGGGTTAATGAAGCCTTGGAAGTTCGTGGAAACGCAGATCAAGATCCACTTGATTTGATTGGAGCTGGAGACCAAGGTCTCATGTTTGGTTTTGCGGTTAATGAAACTGAAGAACTCATGCCACTTCCAATCTCACTCAGCCACAAGTTGGTTCGTCGTTTGGCAGAACTTCGTAAGTCTGGTGAAATTAGCTATCTTCGTCCAGATGCTAAATCACAAGTTACTGTTGAATATGATGAAAATGACCAGCCAGTGCGCGTGGATACAGTCGTTATTTCAACTCAACACGATCCAGAAGTGAGCAACGACCAAATCCATGAAGATGTGATTAACAAGGTTATTAAAGAAGTGATTCCAGCTTCTTATCTTGACGACGAAACTAAATTCTTCATCAATCCAACAGGTCGTTTCGTTATCGGAGGACCTCAAGGAGACTCAGGTTTGACTGGCCGTAAGATTATCGTGGATACCTATGGTGGCTACTCTCGTCATGGTGGTGGTGCCTTCTCTGGTAAGGATGCGACTAAGGTTGACCGTTCAGCTTCTTATGCAGCTCGCTACATTGCAAAAAACATCGTTGCTGCAGGTCTCGCTAAGAAAGCAGAAGTTCAATTGGCTTATGCCATTGGTGTAGCTCAACCTGTATCTGTTCGTATCGATACCTTCGGTACTGGAACAGTAGCTGAAAGCAAGCTTGAAAAAGCAGCGCGTCAAATCTTTGACCTTCGTCCAGCAGGAATCATCCAAATGCTTGATCTCAAACGTCCAATCTACCGTCAAACTGCGGCTTATGGACACATGGGACGTACAGATATCGATCTTCCATGGGAACGCTTGGATAAGGTTGATGCCTTGAAAGAAGCAGTTAAATAATATTAAAAAAGATTGGTAAAACTACCAATCTTTTTGCATATAAAAACCAGTTGTTGAACTGGTTTTTATTTTGTTGGGATTGAGATTTCAATCAATTTTTCAGAGTAGAGGGTCTTGATATTAGCTTCATCGATATTTTGCTTTTCGATCTTGCGATTCAAGAAAAATTCTTGGATTTTTTCCATTTCTTGTTCGCGGATAGCACGATGTTTATTGGAAATGAGGATTTCATAATGAAGCGGTGCCTGAGTAAAGATAACATCAGTGTTGCCTGCAGAGTAGACTTCTACGAGTGTAGCGTCGGTACTCTCCAGTTGGCTTTTAACAAGGTTTGAGTGAGAATTAGTAGTGTTGATGAGCTTCATAGGCTTTCCTCCTGTGTTTCTATTTCTATTATAGCACTTTTTGGAAAAATTGGAAAAGTTAATTTAAACTTGATGCTGTTTTTTCCAAGCTTCAATTGCCCATTTATGACTGCCACGTTTTAAGTTAGCAATGGCTTCATCGATTGGGAACCAAGCTAGATGATTGAAGTCCTCCAAAGGTTTTTGGATTTCTTGATAAGAAGTAGCTTCGTAGAGATAGGCTGGATTGTAGTAGTAAGTATCACGATGGCTGGAATAGAAATACTCATCTGCTTGTCCATAATAAGTGCCAATCTCAGCTGTAAAACCTAATTCTTCAATCAGTTCTCGTTTGAGAGCTTCAAAATGATCTTCACCTGCTTCAATCTCGCCACCAGGCAAGAACCATGCACCATTTGGAGCTTGAACGAGGATAATCTTTTCATGTGCTGAGTCAGGGATGACTGCATAAACACCATATCTAGTTTTGTAGGTTACACCCTCTTTTTTTTCTCCAAAGGTTGGATTTGTCATAAATTTCTCCTTTATGTGTGCGCTTTCTTTCTATCATATTAAAGAATGCTCTTACTGTCAAGTAAGAACATTCTTTTAGTATGTGGAATTAGTCATTTGAGTCAACTGTTTCCAATTTATTTTTTGATTTAATCATGATTTTACCATTGCTAGTCATGACGGCTTTGAGATTTTTCTCGCTTGGATTTTCAAGGTAGTAGTCCGTAATGGCATCTTCGATGTAGTCTTGGATGGTACGACGGAGTGGGCGAGCTCCCATTTTTGGATCGTAACCAAGGTCTACAAGTTTTTCTTTAACCTTATCTGTTACATCCAAATGGATGTTATTGCTTGAGAGTCGTTTATTGACATCATCTAACATGAGGTCAACGATTTGAAGGAGATTTTCCTTGCTGAGAGCCTTGAATTCAATAATACCATCAAAACGGTTCATGAATTCGGGGCTGAAAAAGTTACCGAGTTCACCTAGAACAGAGTTGGTACGACCTTCTCGAGCAGCACCAAATCCAACACTAGCTTCTGCCTTACCTGTACCTGCATTTGAGGTCATGATAATGATAGCGTCTTTAAAGCTAACAGTTCGTCCTTGACCATCCGTTAAACGACCATCGTCCAAGACTTGAAGGAACATATGCATAACATCTGGATGGGCTTTTTCAACTTCATCCAAGAGGATCAGTGAGTAGGGGTTACGACGAACTTTTTCAGTCAATTGTCCAGCTTCATCGTAGCCAACATAACCTGGAGGGGCACCAACGAGTTTAGCCACGCTGTGTTTTTCCATGTATTCACTCATGTCAAAGCGAATCATGCTGTCAGCAGAACCAAAGAGTTCGATGGCCAGCTGTTTAGAAAGTTCGGTTTTACCGACACCGGTAGGACCAACAAAGAGGAAGCTACCGATTGGACGGTTTGGAGTACCGAGTCCAACACGGTTCCGACGGATAGCCTTGGCGATCTTATCAACTGCATCATCTTGTCCAATAACATGAGCCTTGAGGTCATCTGCTAGGTTGATCAGTTGAGATTGTTCTTTTTCTTTCAAATCACCAACTGGAATATTAGTTTTTTGTTCGATGATGTGTTCGATTGTCTTTTCGCTGATGATTGGGGTATCCTGATCCGTTACCTTAGTCTTTTGCATTTCCTTATACTTGGCAATCTGGTCACGGAAGTAGGCTGCTTTTTCAAAATCTTCATCGCGGGTTGCTTGTGCCTTGAGATTTTCTGCTTCGATTAAGCGTTGGTCGATGACCTTAGGATCTACAAAATTCAAGGTTAAGTTCATTTTTGAACCAGCTTCATCTAGGAGGTCAATGGCCTTGTCTGGCAAGAAACGATCTTGGATGTAGCGGTTAGAAAGGGTAGCGGCCGCTTCGATAGCCCCATCAGTATAGTGAACATGATGGTAATCTTCGTATTTCTTTTGGATACCTTTCAGGATAATAATGGTTTCTTCCACAGTTGGTTCATCAACTTTGACAGGTTGCATACGACGTTCAAGGGCAGCATCTTTTTCGATGATGCGATATTCATTGAGGGTAGTAGCACCAACCAGTTGGAGTTCGCCACGAGCGAGAGCTGGTTTGAGGATATTTCCTGCATCCATATTCCCTTCTCCTGCTGAACCAGCACCGACAATTTCATGAATTTCGTCAATGAAGAGAATAACATCCTCGCGCTCACGAATTTCCTCCATAAGTTTTTGCATGCGCTCTTCGAACTGCCCACGAATTCCTGTGCCTTGGACAAGACTCACGACGTCTAGGCGGATGACTTCTTTTCCTTGAAGCTTATGAGGAACATCACCGTCTACAATTTTTTGAGCCAAGCCTTCAACAACAGCTGTCTTACCAACACCAGGTTCACCGATAAGGACAGGATTGTTTTTGGTTCTACGGTTGAGAATTTCAATAACACGGATGATTTCTTCATCACGACCGATAACAGGGTCGACATTTCCACGACGTGCAATCTCAGTTACATTGATACCGTACTCTTCCAAGAGTCCTTTTTCTTGACTAGGTGGAGGAGTTTGAACTGGCCCACGATTTTGAGGACCGTACCCACCGTTTCCTCCGTATCCTCCACCTGACTGGGTTGGGGGAACATTGTTATTTGAAGAGGGTCTAAAGTTGTTGAGATCGTTAAAGAAATCTCCAAAGGGATCAAAATCACGGTTGTTTAAATCTGTAATGCCCTTGAATAAGCTATTGTTAGGATCTGTTTTGATAATTTTGTAGCAATTTTGACAAAGGTCGATTTGCTTTTGTTGTCCATTGAGATTGGTATAAAGATGAATCGTTGAGTCATTGATTTTACAGTTTTGACAGAGCATACCGCCACCTCATTTCTTTCTTAGTCTTGACTAAATCTAAAAGGTCAAAAATAGTCAAACAAGTATATAATTTAATTATATCATGATTATTGGGCAATTCAAGTAAAAAGATTGGATACTAGCACTATAAATAGTAGAGCGCTAATCTGGAGAAGATTTTGATAGCAAGAAAAAAATCCTATTTGTCATACAAAAAGGATTCTCGTTGGTGAAAGGCGGTGGGACAGAAATCGATAGACAAAGTCTCGATTTCGTAGTCCCGGCTCCGCGAAGATGATTAGGAGTTTTGGGAGTCTAAAAGACGAACGAAAAGTCCAATCAGCTACCGCGTCAAAGTTTGATTGCTAATAAAAAGTGAGGTCGGGATCTTTTGTCCCAACCTCTGTATATCTATTATTAGTATAGAAGTTCGTAAATTTCCATCGCAATCAAGTCGATGCTGTCAAAAGTATATGTTTCACGAGCTTCAACATCACGAAGTGTAAAGATTGGGCCATTTTCTTCATCATGGTTAAAAGCAACTTCAGCTACAACAACTCCCTCGCGCTCAAAGTTACGTTTTAAGTTACCACCATCTTTTGTCATTGCTTCTAGGCGGTTGATGATTCTAACCAAATGTGATTCCATTTTGATTCTCCTCCATTTCTTATCGTTACTATTTTACCATAAAGAGTATCCACTTGACTAGAAAAAACTAAGATTTCTCGCTATTTCTGTTTTCTTTGAAATTTTATTGAAAATAAAAGGAAAAATATTGAATTTTTATTCAAAACATGTTATACTCATACAAGTTTTAAGTTAGAAATTAGAAAGTAGTGGATTTATGAATTTTTCTTTTTTACCTAAATATCTGCCATATTTTAACTATGGTGCTCTCGTAACAGTCTTGATCTCTGTTTTGGTTGTCTTTTTTGGGACAATTTTAGGAGTAGTCTTGGCTTTTGCTCAACGTTCAAAAATGAAGCCCATAGCTTGGCTTGCCAATGTTTATATTTGGATTTTCCGTGGAACACCTATGATGGTACAGATCATGATTGCTTTTGCTCTTATGCATATCAATGCTCCGACAATTCAGATTGGAGTTTTGGGAGTTGATTTTTCACGTTTGATTCCAGGGATTATCATTATCTCTATGAATAGTGGTGCCTATGTATCAGAAACAGTTCGTGCTGGTATCAATGCAGTACCTAAAGGTCAATTAGAGGCGGCTTACTCTCTAGGGATTCGTCCTAAAAATGCCATGCGCTATGTCATCTTGCCACAGGCTATCAAGAATATCTTGCCAGCCTTGGGGAATGAGTTTATTACCATTATCAAGGATAGTTCACTCTTGTCAGCAATCGGTGTTATGGAATTGTGGAATGGAGCTACTACGGTGTCAACAACCACCTACTTGCCTTTAACTCCACTCTTATTTGCTGCCTTTTACTACTTGATTATGACCTCTATCTTGACACTAGCCTTGAAAGCTTTTGAAAATCGTATGGGACAAGGAGAGAAAAAATAATGACTGAAACGCTTATAAAAATTGAAAACCTTCATAAAAACTTTGGGAAGAATGAAGTTTTAAAAGGGATTGATCTTAAAATCAAAAAAGGGGAAGTTGTGGTGATTATCGGACCATCTGGTAGCGGTAAGTCAACCCTCCTTCGCTCTATGAATCTCCTCGAAGAAGCGACAAAAGGAAAGGTTATCTTTGAAGGAGTAGACATTACAGATAAGAAAAACGACCTCTTTGCCATGCGTGAAAAGATGGGAATGGTTTTCCAACAGTTCAATCTCTTCCCAAATATGACAGTTATGGAAAACATTACACTTTCTCCAATTAAGACTAAGGGAGAAAGTAAGGAAGTGGCTGAAAAGAGAGCGCATGAGCTCTTGGAGAAGGTTGGTTTGCCAGATAAGGCCGATGCCTATCCACAAAGCTTGTCGGGCGGGCAACAACAGCGTATCGCTATCGCGCGTGGTCTAGCCATGGAACCAGATGTTTTGCTATTTGATGAACCGACTTCTGCCCTAGACCCAGAAATGGTAGGGGAAGTACTAGCGGTTATGCAAGAACTTGCCAAGTCAGGTATGACCATGGTCATCGTGACGCATGAGATGGGTTTTGCGCGTGAAGTGGCAGACCGTGTCATCTTTATGGCTGACGGTGTTGTTGTCGAAGATGGAACTCCAGAGCAGGTCTTTGAACAAACCCAAGAACAAAGAACCAAGGAGTTTTTGAGTAAGGTTTTGTAAGAATATCATGAAAAGCTCCAAGTGGGCTTTTTCTTATAGTTTCAGACTATAGGGTATCTTAGGTAAGAAGTGTTAGAAGGTCGAGCGTTTTTTTGTTATAATAGAGGATATTTGTTAGAAAAGAGAAAACACATGACACAGATTATTGATGGCAAGGCTTTAGCAGCCAAGCTACAAGGACAATTGGCTGAAAAGACTGCGAAATTGAAGGAAGAGACAGGTTTGGTGCCTGGTTTGGTGGTTATTTTGGTTGGGGACAATCCAGCCAGTCAGGTTTACGTTCGTAACAAGGAACGTTCAGCGATAGCTGCAGGTTTCCAAAGTGAAGTTGTGAGAGTTCCTGAAACCATTACCCAAGAGGAATTGTTGGATTTGATTGCCAAATACAATCAAGATCCAGCTTGGCATGGTATTTTGGTGCAGTTACCATTACCAAAACACATCGATGAAGAAGCTGTTTTATTGGCTATTGATCCAGAAAAGGACGTGGATGGTTTTCATCCGCTCAACATGGGGCGCCTTTGGTCTGGTCATCCAGTTATGATCCCTTCAACTCCAGCTGGCATCATGGAAATGTTTCACGAGTATGGGATTGAACTAGAAGGTAAGAATGCAGTTGTCATTGGTCGTTCTAATATTGTCGGTAAACCAATGGCCCAGTTGTTATTAGCTAAGAATGCAACTGTAACCTTGACCCACTCACGAACACACAATCTTGCCAAGGTAGCTTCTAAGGCCGATATTCTTGTCGTAGCAATCGGTCGTGCTAAGTTTGCGACTGCTGACTTTGTCAAATCTGGGGCTGTTGTTATTGATGTGGGGATGAACCGAGATGAAAATGGCAAGCTCTGTGGAGATGTTGACTATGATGCCGTTGCACCAATCGCTAGCCATATCACACCTGTACCTGGTGGAGTTGGACCTATGACCATTACTATGTTGATGGAGCAGACTTATCAGGCGGCATTGCGTAGTTTGGATAGATAATACAAGCATTGATTTTATATAGTGAAGAAACAAGTTCTAAAAAACGAACTTGTTTTTTCTTGCACTTATTTTAATAAAATTACAGTAAAACTTCTACAAATTATTGAAAATCTTCTACTATTTTGATATATTAAGGTTAACAATATTTATATCTAAAAATTTAGTGGGCGTTCTGGGAGGAGGTTTATTTTTTAGCAAAGAATGTAATCGCTTACTAAATATATAAGAAAGGAAAACAGGATTTAATGGATAAGAGATTTTTTGAAAAACGCTGTCATTTTAGTATTCGTAAATTCGCCATTGGTGCGGCTTCGGTTATGATTGGAGCTAGTATATTTGGTCTTCAGGTAGCGCAAGCTGCGGAAACTGAAACAACTAGTCCCAGCGAAGAAACGATTCACCAAGTTCAACCTTTAGATAAGCTTCCAGATGATCATGTTGTGGCCGTTGCAAAAGCTGAGCAAAATGGCCCACAAGATTCAGCTACTGGAGAAGAAAATGATGCGGTTGAAGCAGCAAAACCAGTAACTGAAGAAAAGATGACTGAGGCTACAAGTCCTAAGGAAGAAAAGGAAGCAGAAGTAGTTAGCCCTAAAAAAGACAAAGTTGAAAAAACTGAAAAACCTGCTACTGAAGTGGACGGGAAAGAGTCTACAGATTCAGAAGCAAGTTCTGACAAGCCAGCAGTTCGAGAAGAACATACTGCTAAACCTAATCAGAATAAACCTGTAACGGACGATAAAAGCAAGGAAGAAAAAGCTTCTGCAAGTGAATTGCCTCAAGCCACAAAAGAGAAGGAAAAAGAAGACCAACTTTTACAGGAAAGAAAACAAAATTTCAACAAAGACTGGTATTTTAAACTAAACGCTCAGGGTGATTTTTCTAAGAAAGATGTGGATGTTCATGACTGGTCTAAGTTGAACCTTCCTCATGACTGGAGTATCTATTTTGATTTCGATCACAAGTCTCCTGCTCGTAATGAAGGTGGTCAACTAAATGGTGGTACTGCCTGGTATCGTAAGACCTTCACGGTTGATGAAGCTGCTAAGGATAAAGATGTTCGTATTAATTTTGATGGAGTTTACATGGACTCCAAGGTCTATGTCAATGGTAAATTTGTAGGTCATTATCCAAGTGGTTACAATCATTTTTCATATGATATCACTGAATTTTTAAATAAGGATGGTAGTGAAAATACCATTGCGGTCCAAGTTACCAATAAACAGCCAAGTAGTCGATGGTACTCAGGAAGTGGGATCTATCGCGATGTGACACTTAGCTATCGTGACAAGGTGCAAGTGGCTGAAAATGGAAACCATATTACAACTCCAAAATTGGCTGAACAAAAAGATGGCAATGTTGAAACACAAATTCAAAGCAAGATAAAAAACACTGCCAAGACTTTAGCCAAGGTATTTGTGGAGCAACAGATTTTTACTAAGGAAGGTAAGGCTGTCTCAGATTTGGTTCGTTCTGTAACTAAGAGTCTATCAGGAAATGAGACAGCAGACTTTAAACAAACGATCTTGGTTAACAAGCCAACTCTCTGGACAACGAAAAGTTATAATCCTCAACTCTATGTTCTTAAAACAAAGGTTTATAATGAAGGTCAGCTAGTTGATGTAACAGAAGATACTTTTGGTTATCGTTATTTCAACTGGACAGCTAAGGAAGGATTCTCTCTTAATGGCGAGAGAATGAAATTCCATGGAGTTAGTATCCACCATGATAACGGTGCCTTGGGGGCAGAAGAAAACTATAAGGCAACCTACCGTAAATTAAAACTCCTGAAAGATATGGGAGTTAACTCTATCCGTACAACCCACAATCCAGCAAGTCCACAGTTGCTTGATGCTGCGGCAAGTCTAGGACTTTTGGTCCAAGAAGAAGCCTTTGATACTTGGTATCGTGGCAAGAAAACGTATGACTATGGACGTTTCTTTGACCAAGATGCAACTCACCCAGAAGCTAAGAAGGGTGAGAAGTGGTCTGATTTTGACCTTAGAACCATGGTTGAACGTGATAAAAATAATCCATCTATCGTTATGTGGTCACTCGGTAACGAAGTTGATGAAGCAGATGGTGGTGAGCGCTCTCTAGAAACAGCTAAGCGTTTGAAAGCCATCATCAAAGCAATTGATACAGAACGTTATGTGACTATGGGTGAAAACAAATTCAGTCGTAGATCAAGCGGCTTGTTCTTAGAATTAGCAGCAATCATGGATGCTGTTGGTATGAACTATGGGGAACGGAATTATGATGCGGTTCGTAAGGAACATCCAGATTGGTTGATTTATGGTTCTGAAACCTCTTCAGCGACTCGAACTCGAGATTCTTATTTTGATCCTGCTCATTTACTCTGGCACGACAATCGCCCAAATCGTCACTATGAACAATCAGACTATGGTAATGACCGTGTAGCCTGGGGTAGAACAGCTACTGAATCTTGGACTTTTGACCGTGATCGTGCTGGCTATGCAGGTCAGTTCATCTGGACTGGTTTTGACTATATCGGTGAACCTACACCATGGCATAACCAAGATAATACACCAGTAAAAAGCTCTTATTTTGGTATCATTGATACGGCAGGCTTGCCTAAGAATGATTTCTATCTCTACCGTAGTGAATGGTATAGTGCCAAAGAAAAACCAACTGTTCGTATCATGCCTCACTGGAATTGGACTGAAGAAACGCTCAAGGAACGTAATATGCTGGTCAATGGTAAGGTTCCAGTTCGGACCTTCTCAAATGCCGCCAGCGTAGAATTGTTCTTGAACAATGAATCCCTTGGTAAGAAGGAATTTGTTAAGAAAACAACTGAAGATGGTCGCCCTTATCACGAGGGAGCTAAACCAAGTGAATTGTACCTTGAGTGGTTGGTGGACTATAAACCAGGTACCTTAACAGCTATTGCTCGTGATGAAAATGGCAAAGAAATTGCGCGTGACAGTGTGACAACAGCAGGGGAGCCAGCTAGAGTTCGTCTCACCAAGGAAGAACATGTCATTACTGCAGACGGTAAAGATTTGTCTTATATCCATTATGAAATCGTTGATGAAGACGGCAATGTTGTACCAACTGCCAATAATCTTGTTCATTTCAATCTTCATGGCCAAGGCCAAATCGTCGGTGTGGACAATGGGGAACAAGCTAGCCGTGAACGTTATAAGGCTCAGAAAGATGGTACATGGCAAAGAAAAGCCTTCAATGGTAAAGGTGTTGTCATTGTAAAATCGACTGAAAAAGAAGGTAAATTCACTCTTTATGCGGATTCTGCAGGTTTAGCCTCTGATCATGCAACAGTCACAACCGTTTCAGGCAAGAAAGAAAATCGCCATTTTGTTGCTTTTGCCCCTGTGAAAGCAAGAACTGATGTCAGCGAAAATCCTAAATTGCCAGAGACTGTGACAGCTATTTATAGCGATGGTAGTGTCGAAGAAAAAGCTGTGACTTGGGACATCCCAGAAGATCTCCTTTCAAGTGCTGGTGAGAAAAAAGTTCTTGGTAGTGTGGAAGGTCTCGAAACCAAGGCTGAAGCTCTTGTTAAGGTGGTTGCACTCGATAAGTGGTTGCCTAAGGTAGCAACAGTCCCAGTGGGAACAGCAGCAGAAGATTTGGATAAAACGGTAACAGCTGTTTTATCAGATGGTAACTTAGTTGATGCGGAAGTCGTTTCTTGGACCTTGAAAGATCCATCTGCCTTGACAAAAGAAGGTGGACGTACCGAAGCAACTGGTAAATTGGAAGGCAATGACTACGAGGTTACGGCAACCTTTATCGCGAGTGATCAGGAAACAGAAAATACGGTTACAGGTCTCACGGTTGGAGATAAGACTCTTGAAAACTTTGAGCCTGGAAAGACCTACTACCGAGTATCCCTTCCTTATACTGCTAAAATCCCAAGTGTTGGAGCACAGACAACAGGCTATCAGGTAACCGTTCAACAAGCTTCAGCAGCTAATGATTATCAGGCTTCTGTATTCTTGAGTGACCAGAAGGGCGATTTAGTTCAAACTTACTTGATTCAATTTGTGAAAGAAGCGCCTGCCTTGACACGCTTGGAAGTAAGCGTTGAAGGAAAAGAGACTGCAACAGAAGACCAAGTTCTCCCTTATCATGTCATTGGGCACTACGAAGATGGTACACAAACTGAATTTTCAGCGTCAGATATCCATTTGGAAGCTAAGTCAGCTGATGGTGGACATCTTGAAGTGAACGGCCAGAACTTGCTTCTTTACAAGAAAGGTAGTGTAACCCTCACTCCTCGTATTGACAATCAAACTGATAAGACTCAGTCTGTAGCAACTGAACTTGTGATAAAAGAAAATACAGTAGACAAGAAAATTGTCAAGCTGCATCCTGTTTCTATCTCTACAGATATCAATCAGCAACCGAATTTGCCTGATCAAATCGGAGCAGAATTTGACAAGGGCTTGCCTCGTAAGGTAGCTGTAACTTGGGACAAGGTAGATGTCAAAGAACTTGGTTACTATCATAGCTTTACCCTTAAAGGTCATGTCGAAGGTACAGATATTGAAGCTTTAGCAAATGTAACTGTTGAAGGTTTGCAGGTTGCAGAAGAAATCAGCCTCACTCTTCCTAAGGGTGAAACGGTTCAATTACCTGCTAGTGTTCGTGCTTATCATTCTAATGGAACAACTGTCTATAAAGATGTCCTTTGGGACAAGGTTCCTGAAAACTTGAGTCAGACTGAAGGTATCTATGAAATCAAGGGTCAATTAGTGGGTAGCCATCTAACTACCAAGGCCCATGTTCGTGTTTCTAGTCAAGTTGTTGCTGGAAATAATATCTCTAAACAGTGGACTGGTTCTCAATTGCCAGCTGCTATTGTATCCAATACGGGTGGGGATGATTCGGCAAGTACTTTGAACGACTTGACAGTTTCAAGAGCCAGTACAGATGTTAAGAATCGATGGACTACATGGCAAACAGGTACTGATAATGACTGGGCATCTATCTTGTTTGGTAATTCAGGAGATTTGACCAAACGCTTTGTTGATAATCTTTCCGTTGATTTCTACACAGACGGAGCTATCGGACTTCCAAAAGAATATGTCATCGAATACTATGTCGGTCAAGAAGTTCCGGATCTTCCAAACGATGTCAATCATGCTCAAGGAGATGCGAAGCATCCATTTAACAATGCTGCCAACTGGAAGGCTGTAGAAAATCTTCACGCTCCTGGACAATTATCTGCAGGTCAAACAAACCACTTTACATTTGATAAGGTTGAAACTTATGCTGTTCGTATGCGTATGAAGAAGGCAGATGGAAAGGCTGGTGTTGGTTTAACAGAAATTACTATTTTAGGAAGTAAGGTTCCAAGTGCTACCAGCTCAGAAATTTCTATCCAAGTAGATGGTAAGAAGCTCGAACATTTCAATCCATCTAAGACAGATTATTATATTCCTCAAGCTAGCAAGGAAATCACTGCCACAGCCAGCAACAACGGTTTGGTAACGGTTGTTCCAGCAACAAGTGAAAAAGGTGCGACACGTCTTATCTTGAAAGCTGAGGATGGAACTGTTCTTAAAGAATATCGTATCTTCCGTGATGACGAAAAAGAGTCAACACAACCAGCAGCTGCGGAAAATAGTGCCCAGACCTTGAAAGTTGGCGATCAACTTCAATTGCCTACCGAAGTAACAGTCTACTATCCATCACAGACTGGCTGGGTTAAAGCTAACCTTGCTGTCCAATGGGATGCAGTTCCAGAACATGCGACTGCCCAAGAAGGTAACTTTGAAGTGCTTGGTCATGTTCTAGGAACAGACTTAACAACCAAGATGCAAGTAACAGTTGTTACAAAAGGTAATCAAGTTATCTCAGAAAATGCAAGCAATAATGCGACAGATTCTAAAGCCTTTGCATCTACTACAAATGATACACAAGCAGCTTCTCGGGATAAAATTTTCTATATCAACGATGGTCACTTTAACGAAGATGGACGTTGGACTAACTGGTCTCGTACTCCGAAAGATCAAGAAACATCTGTGGGAATTCTCTTTAAGAAGAATGGTCAGATTACACCTCAGTCTGTTGGAAAAGTAGCTATTCAGTTCTTTAAGGACAGTGGAACAGACGCACCAGCGACAATGGTATTAGAAAGATATGTTGGGCCTGCCTATACAGAACCAAGCACTATTTCTCGCTATGAAGAGAATGCGGATCATCCATTTAACAAGGCAGAGAACTGGCAAGAAATTCCTTATAAGGCGTCTGGAGAAATCGTGGCTGGTAAGCCAATCGAATTTACCTTTGATCCAATTCAGACAACAGCTATTCGAGCACGCATGACTCGTAAATCTACAACTAATGGTCTAGCAATGGTCGAATTTAGTGCTTACTCGCCTGCTAAAGCAAATGATGTGGAAACTCCTTCAGTGACTATTTCGGTTGCTGGAAAAGCATTAGAAAACTTTGATCCTGAGGTTTCAGATTATACAGTGAGCTTAAATGGCACTAAACCACAGGTGACTGCTCAAGCAAGTGGTCACGGTGTGACAACGGTTGTTGAGTCTAGTCAGGATAACCTTCCTACTCTTGTCCGTCTTCTTGCTAAGGATGGTAGTCTTGTCAAGGAATATCGTATTCATTTCAAACCTAGTCACCGTATAGTTCCTGAAGAAGGCGACCAAAGTCCTGTTCTCGAACGACCAAGTCTAGAAGTTGTCAAGAGCGAAATTCCATTTAAGGAAATTATTCGTGAAAACAATGACTTAGCTCAAGATGAACGTCGTGTAATCTCAGAAGGTAAGAAGGGTGAAAGAGTTGATTATGTTGAGGTTCTAGGATTTAACCGTACCACTGTTCATATAGATACGACTGAGGCGCAAGATCGAGTTGTTGAAGTTAAGGTCAAACCAGCCATTACTACTAGCAAAGGTGACGAGCCAGCTCCAGTCGTAGAAATTCCAGAATTTGATGGTGGCGTCAATGCTGCTGAAGCTGCCAAGCATGAGTTGCCAGAATACACAGATGCAATCGGGACAGCAGGTGATGAGCCAGCGCCAGTAGTAGAAGTCCCAGAATTTGAAGGTGGTGTCAATGCAGTAGAAGCCGCTAAGAATGAATTGCCAGAATACACAGATGCAATCGGCACAGTAGGCGACGAGCCAGCACCAGTGGTAGAAGTGCCAGAATTTGAGGGCGGCGTCAATGCAGTAGAAGCCGCTAAAAACGAGTTGCCAGAATACACAGAGGCAGTTGGCACAGTAGGCGATGAGCCAGCTCCAGTAGTAGAAGTGCCAGAATTTGAGGGCGGCGTCAATGCAATAGAAGCCGCTAAAAACGAGTTGCCAGAATACACAGAGGCAGTTGGCACAGTAGGCGATGAGCCAGCTCCAGTAGTAGAAATCCCAGAATTCAAGGGTGGTGTCAATGCAGTAGAGGCAGCTAAGAATGAAGTCCCAGAATTTACAGGTGGCGTCAATGCTCTAGAAGCCGCTAAGAATGAATTGCCAGAATACACAGAAGCAATCAGCACAGTAGGCGACGAACCAGCTCCTGTAGTAGAAGTGCCAGAATTTGAGGGCGGAGTCAATGCAGTAGAAGCCGCTAAAAACGAGTTGCCAGAATACACAGAAGCAATCGGCACAGTAGGCAACGAACCAGCTCCGGTAGTAGAAGTCCCAGAATTCAAGGGCGGAGTCAATGCGGTAGAGGCAGCTAAGAACGAAGTCCTAGAATTTACAGGTAGCGTTAATGCTGTGGAAGCAGCCAAGAACGAGCTGCCAGAATACACAGGAACATTGGCTACAGTGGGAAATGAGCCAGCTCCAAGTGTGGAAAAACCAGCTGCAGAGGTTCAAATCTTATCTGATAAGGAAACTGGAGTTCTGGTAGCAGGGCTATCTCAAGACTTGGATGCTAATCTCAAGCTTCAAGTTCAAAAAGTTCTACGCCAAGAATTAGCTGGTAAGCAATATGATGCTTATCAAGTGAAATTACTGGATAAAGACAACCAGATGGTTGCTCCAAAAGGTGCGGTTCTAGTAAGATTACCAGTTAAAGATCAGATTCAAGAGGTTTATCACATGAGCTTAGATCAAGGCTTGCAGGTCCAAAGGGTGACGCTAGTAGGTGACACAGTTGAATTTGTCACCAAAGATCTAGGACTTTATGCGATTGTCTATAAAGAACAAAACCAAGAACCAGTAGAATCAGATCGTGTAACTACAGTTAATGGAGAGGCCCTTGAAAATGCTTCAGGAAAAGCAAGTGCAGCAAGACTTCCAGAAACAGGTGAAACTCAATCTGATACAGCTGCCTTCCTAGCAAGCCTCAGTCTTGTTTTATCAGTGGCTCTACTAACTGTTAAACGTAAAGAAAAATAAGGCTGATAACTTCCAGCTCTTAAAAAGCTAACCATTATAAAAGAAGAGGCTGGGACAAAAGTCCTAGCCTCTCGATTGTCTTTGGATTGTCGAGCAAGACGCAGTGGTTGAGTGGGTTCTACTACGCTGATTTCATCAGCTTTTACAGCCCTGCTCAACTGTGCGGAGGTGGGACGGTGAAATCGAATTCTAACGAATTACCGATTTCTGTCCCACAGTCTTTATTAATTGGGTAGTGAGGTGTATAATTGAAGTAAGAGAATGTGAGGAGAAGGACCATGATTGTAAAAGTTTGTAATGCAGATTATAGTCTCCAGTGGGATGGGATGTATCAATTTGCTCTTGAAAACTATCCTCAGATTCAAGAATGGGAATTGGAGAAGCTAGCAAAGTTTATTGCTTATGAACAGGACCATCATCGTCAGACCATTGTGGAATGTGAGAATCTTGAATTAAAAATACAAATTCATGATTACTTGCAAGAGCATAGCTTTTTTCCTCCCTACAGACCAAGTCATCGCCTTGTAGCTTCTACCTATGATATCCAGAGGAAGTTGGTTACTTCAAATTATTGTAGTCATACTTGTACAGTTGAGGTGGCTCAGGCTATTTTTCAGACTGGAAAAATCATGTCGGCGGTAAAAGTATTTGGTAAAAGTGGGGCTGAGATAGTTACAGATAGTCGTAATGCAGCTTCTGATCCAGCAGACTATTTTGACTATATCATGTTCGGATGGTCTAATACGACTTCGGGTTACCGACTCGCTATGGAGCGTTTGTTAGGAAGGGCACCTTCTGAAGAGGAATTGCAAGAAAAGTTCATTCCTGGCGTTAGTTTTCATTTTCTGTATGAAGAATTAATTCAAGCGCCAGGTTATATCTTTGATGGCTATCATGTTGCGAAGGTAAGAGATAGTTTAGATTTGAATACCTTTCTTCATTTGTGTATCATCCCGTCAAAAGATAAGGCTTGTTTTGAAGGTTTGATTCCTTGTCAATTACAAGATAGAGTGATTTACCTAGACTATGAGGGAGAAGGGTTACAGGCTTGGAATACCAAGGTTAATCAAGTACTACATTGTAAGGATAAGTTGAAGGAGTAGTGTATGAAAGAGATTGATCAAGCTCTACTGAAAAAAGTGATCATCGAGCGTCCTCGTTCTAGTCATAAGGGAGACTACGGGCGTCTTCTCTTGATCGGTGGGACTTATCCCTATGGGGGAGCGATTATTATGGCTGCCTTAGGGGCTGTTAAAAGTGGCGCAGGCTTGGTGACAGTAGCGACGGATAAAGAGAATATTCCAGCTCTGCATAGCCATCTGCCGGAGGCCATGGCTTTTGACATTGATGATAAGCAATTACTGGAGCAACAGTTACAGAAAGCAAGTGTTGTTTTGGTCGGACCTGGACTAGTGGATGATGAGCGTGGAGAAGAGCTTCTCCAAACAGTCTTTCATTATTCAAATCAAGACCAGACCCTCATACTGGATGGTGGTGCCCTATCCATTTTTGCTAAGACGGGAATGAAATTTCCTAAGGATCAGCTTGTTTTAACTCCTCATCAAAGGGAATGGCAAGTCTTGTCAGGATTAGATTTGACTTCCCAAGGAACTGAGGAAACAGGAGAGACTTTGAAGAGATTTCCTTCAGGAACGATTTTAGTTCAAAAAGGTCCTGCGACTCGAATCTGGCAAGCTGGACAAGTTGATTGTTATCAGCTGAGTGTCGGTGGCCCCTATCAGGCAACTGGAGGCATGGGGGATACTCTGGCTGGTATGATTGCTGGCTTTGCAGGCCAATTTCCACAAGTTAGTCTCTATGAAAGAGTGACTGTAGCGACCTATCTACATTCAGCAATTGCTCAAGAACTAGCTGAGGACAATTTTGTAGTTCTGCCAACCACGATTAGTCAACATATCCTAGCCTTCATGAAGAGGATACAAAAAGACACCTGAGGTTTTGAGTCCACTGAAAAAGTCATCAAATTGATGGCTTTTTTGTTATACTAGAGATGAGGTGAAATAATGCTTGATAATCAGTTAACTATGGATGTCAGTCCTTATTCTAGTTTGTATAATATCGTTGTTCCGAAAACCCACTTTTTACGTCAGCTAACTGAACTCTGTGATTTCAGCTTTATTTATGATGAACTAGAAAAGAATTATCGTCCCGATTTTGGGCGTAAAGCTTATTCACCGATTATGATGTTCAAATATCTCTTGTTGAAAGATATTTATAAGTTATCAGATGTCGATGTGGTGGAACGTTCCTTGTCAGATATGGCCTTTAAATTTTTTCTTGGTCTAGCTCCGGAGGATTCTGTTATCGAACCATCCTCTCTGACAAAATTTAGAAAGCTAAGAATTAAAGATAACAAACTGCTTGATGTATTGATTCAAAAGTCTGTTCAAATTGCACTCGAACATAACTTGATTAAGAGTAAAATCCTCATTGTGGATGCCACTCACACCAAATCTCATTATAATCATAAGAAGCCCCAAGAAATTCTTAGGGAGCGTTCAAAAGCTTTACGTAAAACGATTTATAAACATTCAGAAGATATCAAAATAGAATTTCCAAAGAAACCTCAAGAAGATAACCTCGAAGCAGAGTTGACCTATACAGAGGAATTAATGGCTGTGGTTGAAAAACACGAGGAACTCTTAGCCCTACCGGCTGTTTCTCAAAAGTTCAATTACCTAAAAGAGGCTGTCGATGATGACTTAGAACACTTGGAAGCTTCTGTTAAGGAGCAGGCTAGACTTGGACATAAGACAGCTGATATAAAAGTCATATCGCTATGACAGATGAACGGATTATTACTGCTTGTGTGGTCACTTCTGGTGAACAAAGCGATGGGAAATATTTACCTGAGTTATATGCCAAAACAAAGGAAAATAGTCTGGACATCGAGACTATTATTGGTGATGCGGCTTATTCAGGAAAGGACAACATTCAACTAGCTCGCAAAGAAAAGATTCATTTGGTGTCAAAACTGAACCCTTCAGTTTCAAAAGGTTACCGTAAAGAAGAGGATGCGTTTGAATTTAATAAAGATGCAGGGCTATTTGTCTGTCCAGAAGGACACATGGCTGTTCGCAAAGCAAGGACAGGAAAAAAATATCAAAATAAAAATCAAGTTGTCACTCATTACTTTGACATTGAGAAGTGCAAGAGTTGCCTTTCCAAGGAAGGGTGTTATACGGAGGGGGCAAAGTCTAAAACTTATTCAATAACCATTAAGAGTAACGACCATCTTTTCCAGAAGAAATTTCAGGAAACACCTTATTTTAAAGAAATGGCCAGACATCGCTATAAAATCGAAGCGAAGAATGCCGAACTAAAACAGAGACATGGCTTTGATGTTGCAAGGGCATCGGGTCTTTTCAACATGGAGTTACAGGCAGCCACAAGCATCTTCGTGGTCAATATGAAACGAATTATGACCTTAATAAATAAAAAATAACCGAGGATTTCGCTCAAATCGGTGAGAGACTCCTCGGTTTTCATTTTATTAAAAGTAAGAGAGTTACTTTTTCAGTGGGCTCGAGGTTTTCAGGTGCCTTTTGACTATTAGAAGAGGCCTTTGACCTTATCAACAAGATTACCGATTCCTTCTGATCCTGAAATCAAACTTTGAGCCTGACTAAGGTATTCACCGAGCTGGTCCTTATTTTCTTCGACAAAGGTTTTTGCGGCAGCCAAATCTTTTTTCTCGATTAGCTCTTTTACTTGATTAAACAAATCTAATGGGTTCATGATGTAACTCCTTTTCTACACTTCTATTCAATCATTTTTGTTCAAAACTTGCAAGAAACTTGACTCTTCAAATCAAGTTCATGGATGTCAAATGCTGTAAATTTTGATATAATTTTTAATGATGAATTTTAGAAATGATCGGTACGTTGTCGTGGATTTAGAGGCGACCAGTACCGGAAGCAAGGCAAAAATTATCCAAGTAGGAATCGTGGTCATTGAAAATGGCGAGATTGTTGACCAATATGCCACGGATGTCAATCCTCACGAACCCTTGGATTCTCATATCAAAGAATTAACGGGTTTGACCGACCAGCGACTAGCAGAGGCACCAGAGTTTTCTCAGGTGGCTGGAAAAATTTTTGACTTGGTCAAGGACGGTGTTTTTGTTGCGCACAATGTCCAGTTCGATGCCAATTTGTTGGCAGAATTTCTCTTTTTTGAGGGCTATGAATTGCGCACTCCTCGTATCGATACAGTCGAGTTGGCTCAGGTGTTTTATCCTCAACTTGAAAAGTATAATCTGGGGATTCTCTGTCAAGAGTTGGGAATTTCACTAGAAAAAGCCCATACTGCCTTATCAGATGCCCAAGCAACAGCAGAGCTCTTTCTTTGTATGCGACAAAAAATGTTTGGACTGCCAAAAGGCTTATTGGAGCGCTTGTTAAGTTTGTCAGATGGTTTATTATATGAGTCTTATCTGGTCATCGAGGAAGTTTATCAGAAGCAGTCGATCCTAGTTGAACATGACTTGGTAGAGGTGCAAGGTTTATTTTTAAGAAAAGAAAAGCTAGCCCTTTCTCCACGTAAACTCTCAAAAGATTTCCAAACCAATATTGCCTTGTTGGATTTGGAAGATAGAGCCTCACAAGCTAGTTTTTCTCAAAAGGTTCAAGATTTTCTACAGAATGAGAAAATTGCTTTTGTGCAAGCTCAGACTGGAATTGGGAAAACCTACGGCTATTTGTTACCCGCTTTATCACTAGAAAACGAAAAAGGAATCCTTCTCAGTGTTCCTACTAAAGTTCTACAAAATCAAGTGATGCAAGAAGAAGCTCGTAGGCTGGAAGAGGTCTTTCACCTTTCGATTCATAATCTTAAAGGACCACAGAATTATCTAAAACTAGATGCCTTTCATGCAGCACTAGAGGAAGAAGAATCCAATCGTTTGTACACTCGATTTAAGATGCAACTCTTGGTTTGGTTAACCGAGACAGAAACGGGGGACCTAGACGAGATTGGTCAGCTTTACCGTTACCAGCAGTTTTTACCAAACTTGGTACACGATGGTAATCTTCCCAAAGCTTCTCTCTTTTGGCTAGAGGATTTTTGGAGACGGGGGCAGAAAAAAGCTCGCTCTTGCCAGCTACTTGTGACCAATCATGCTTACCTCGTTACTCGACTTGAAGATGATCCTAGTCTCTTAGAAGGGCGTCTCTTGATTTTGGATGAGGCCCAGAAGATCTTATTAACTTTGGAAAATCTTTTACAAAAGAGTTTTGTTTTAAACGACATAGTAGACCAACTAGATCAAGCCTTGGTTCGCGAAAAAGGGATGCTTCAGAGACGCTTGATGGAGAGTATTCGCTTTGAGCTTTGTCACTTGATGGATCAGTTCCTATCTGGCAAACGAAGAATGTGCCCGACGACTACAATAGCACAACTCCAACAGGATTTCTCTGAGCTAGACGTTCAAGGTTTCCAGGACTATCAGCGATTTTTCTGCACTGATGGAGAATTTTGGCTATCAACCTCAGACTTGTCTAGCAAGAAGGTTGTCATTTCTTCCAGTCGCAATCAACGTCTGCTCTTTTCGGAGATTTTTCCAGAAAGCTGTCAACTCTTAGCTGTCTCTGCAACCTTGGAAATTAGTAGCAGAGTATCTTTACCAGAACTAATGGGATTCCCACATGCAGCTTTTGATAAATTGGATGAGAATTTTCAAGAAAATCAAGAAATTTTTGTCGTCAAGGATTTTCCATTGGTGACAGAAACCTCTCAAGAAGACTATGCTCAGGCTCTCTTAGAAGTGCTGGAAGATTTGTCCTATCTTGAAGAACCCATGCTCGTTTTATTCACTTCAAAAGACCTTTTGTTGCAGGTATCAGATTCTTTATCTCTTTCTCATTTAGCTCAATATAAGAACGGGGATCCTGCTCAACTCAAGAAACGATTTGAAAGAGGAGACTCTCACCTCTTGCTAGGGACAGGAAGTTTTTGGGAGGGAGTTGATTTTGCGACTCACCCTCGAGTAATTGAAGTGGTGACTCGCTTGCCCTTCCAAAATCCAGAAGATCCCTTTACGAAAAAAATGAATCAGGAACTGCGTCTTGAAGGGAAAAATCCTTTCTATGACTATCAACTGCCGATGGCTATTATTCGCCTCAAACAAGCGATTGGTAGAACCATGCGTCGTCTTGGACAGCGCTCATCTGTCCTGATCTTGGATAGCCGAATGACAAGCAAACGATATGGAAAGCAGATTAGCAAGGCCTTGTCACAGACTAGTCGAGTGAGAGAAGTTGGCAAAGAGCAAGTATTCTCAAAAGTTCAAGAATTTTTACACAAAAAATAAAATAAACATCTGAAAGAATGAAGGAGACCTTTATGAAACGTTCTCTCGACTCTCGAGTCGATTATAGTTTGATTTTACCAGTATTTTGTTTGCTGGTGATTGGAGTTGTGGCTATTTACATAGCTGTCAGTCATGACTATCCACATAATATTTGGCCAATTCTCGGTCAGCAACTAGCATGGATCGTCTTGGGAATTATCATCAGCTTTGTAGTCATGTTCTTTAATACAAAATTTTTATGGCAGGCGACTCCCTATCTTTATGCCCTAGGTCTAGCCCTTATGGTTTTACCCTTGATTTTTTACAATCCTAATTTAGTGGCAGCAACAGGGGCTAAAAACTGGGTGTCAATTGGAGGAGTGACACTTTTCCAACCTTCCGAATTCATGAAAATTTCCTATATTTTGATCTTGGCTCGGGTTGTTGTTCAATTCACACAGAAACACAAGGAAAGTGAACGAACGATTCCTTTAGATTTCCTCTTGATATTGTGGATGATTATCTTCACGCTGCCAGTCTTAGGTTTACTGGCCCTGCAGAGTGACTTAGGAACGGCCTTGGTCTTTGTCGCAATCTTTGCGGGACTGGTCTTGCTTTCTGGAGTATCATGGAAAATCATCATTCCAATTTTTGTAACAGCTGTATCGGGAATTGCAGGATTTTTGGCAATTTTCATCACAAAAGATGGGCGTGCTTTCATACATCAAATCGGGATGCCAACCTATCAGATTAACCGTATCCTTGCTTGGCTCAATCCATTTGATTATGCACAAACGACCACCTATCAACAGGCCCAAGGGCAAATCGCCATCGGTAGTGGAGGCTTGTTTGGTCAAGGATTTAATGTATCCAATCTCCTCATTCCCGTTCGTGAGAGTGATATGATTTTTACAGTCATTGCAGAAGATTTTGGTTTTATCGGATCTGTCCTTGTAATTACACTTTATCTCCTACTTATCTATCGAATGTTAAAAATCACTCTGAAGTCCAATAACCAATTTTATACCTACATTTCAACTGGATTTATTATGATGCTTTTGTTCCATATCTTTGAAAATATCGGTGCAGTGACAGGCCTCCTTCCTCTGACAGGGATTCCTCTCCCATTCATTTCCCAAGGGGGATCGGCCATTATCAGTAATCTGATTGGTGTTGGATTGCTTCTATCGATGAGTTATCAAACGCATCTAGCCGAAGAAAAGAGCGGTAAGACAAGATTTAAACGGAAGAAAGTTGTTTTGAAAAAAGTTAAATAAGGAGTAAATCATGGCTAAAGTTGCAGTTATCTTAGCAGATGGCTTTGAAGAAATCGAAGCCCTAACAGTTGTGGATGTATTACGTCGTGCCAATATTGCTTGTCATATGGTTGGTTTTGAAGCCCAAGTGACAGGATCACATGCCATCCAAGTACAAGCAGATCGTGTGTTTGATGGTGAATTATCTGAGTACGACATGATTGTCTTACCAGGAGGTATGCCAGGATCAGCAAATTTACGCGATCATGAACTTTTGATTGCTGAACTTCAAAAATGTGAACAAGTCGGTAAAAAAATAGCTGCCATCTGTGCAGCACCAATTGTTCTGAATCGCGCTGGTCTCCTCAAGGATAAAGAGTTCACCTGCTACGATGGTGTTCAAGAGCAAATTACTGATGGTCACTATCGCAAGGAAACAGTAGTTATTGACGGTCAGTTAACAACTAGTCGCGGTCCAGCTACTGCACTTGCCTTTGCTTATAACCTAGTGGAACAACTTGGTGGCGATGCAAATGGTTTGAGAGAAGCTATGCTTTATCGTGATGTATTTGGTTTAGATTAAGTGAAACGAGAAGAATCTATCAATTAGGGGATTCTTCTCGTTTTTTACTGTTAAAATAGAAGGAAATCGTCGCTTTTTTGATAAAAAAATGCTATAATGAAGGGTATGAAATATCACGATTACATCTGGGATTTAGGTGGAACTTTGCTTGATAATTATGAGACTTCGACCGCTGCTTTTGTGGAAACATTAGCTCAATTTGGAATCGAAGAAGAACATGATAAAGTTTACAATGCCTTGAAAGTGTCAACTGCTTTTGCGATTGACCGTTTTGCCCCAACAATAGAGAATTTTTTAGAAAAATACAAGGAAAACGAAGCGCGAGAGCTTGAACATCCAGCCTTGTTTGAGGGAGTACCTGCTTTATTGGAGGAAATCTCAGACCAGGGAGGACGGAATTTTTTAGTTTCGCATCGCAATGACCAAGTTTTGGAAATCCTTGAAAAGACTGGAATTGCTGCCTATTTTACAGAAGTAGTAACAGCTAGTTCTGGCTTCAAGAGAAAACCCAATCCAGAGTCAATGATTTATTTGCGAGATAAGTACAAGATAAGCTCTGGCATCGTTATTGGTGATCGACCTATAGACATTGAAGCTGGACAAGCAGCTGGCTTAGCGACGCATCTCTTTGAAAATATCGTGACATTGAGACAAGTATTAGACATGTAAGAAAAAGGAAAAAAATGACAGAAGAAATCAAAAACCAACAGGCACAGGATTATGATGCCAGTCAGATTCAAGTTTTGGAAGGTCTGGAAGCCGTTCGTATGCGTCCTGGAATGTATATCGGATCGACTTCAAAAGAAGGTCTTCACCACCTAGTCTGGGAAATCGTTGATAACTCTATCGATGAGGCCTTGGCGGGATTTGCTAGTCATATTCAGGTCTTTATTGAGCCAGATGACTCTATTACGGTTGTTGATGATGGACGTGGTATCCCTGTTGATATTCAAGAAAAGACAGGCCGTCCTGCCGTTGAAACTGTCTTTACCGTTCTTCACGCTGGAGGTAAATTTGGCGGTGGCGGTTACAAGGTTTCAGGTGGACTCCACGGTGTAGGTTCATCGGTTGTAAATGCTCTTTCTACTCAGTTGGATGTTCGTGTTCACAAAAATGGAAAAATCCATTACCAAGAATACCGTCGTGGACATGTTGTTGCTGACCTTGAGGTGATTGGAGATACAGATAAAACAGGTACAACCGTACACTTTATTCCAGACCCAGAGATTTTTACAGAAACAACAACTTTTGATTTCGATAAATTAAACAAACGTATCCAAGAACTCGCCTTTCTGAATCGTGGCCTTCAAATCTCCATCACTGACAAACGTGAGGGACTTGAACAAACAAAACACTACCACTACGAAGGTGGGATTGCGAGCTATGTTGAGTATATCAATGAAAACAAGGATGTCATCTTTGATACGCCAATCTACACTGATGGAGAAATGGATGATATCACAGTTGAAGTAGCCATGCAGTACACAACTGGTTACCATGAAAATGTCATGAGTTTCGCCAATAATATTCATACTCATGAAGGTGGAACACATGAGCAAGGGTTCCGTACAGCCCTAACTCGTGTCATTAATGACTACGCTCGTAAAAACAAACTCCTCAAAGACAATGAAGATAATCTAACAGGTGAGGATGTCCGTGAAGGCTTGACTGCTGTTATCTCGGTTAAACATCCAAATCCTCAGTTTGAAGGACAAACGAAAACTAAACTTGGAAATAGTGAAGTTGTCAAGATTACCAACCGACTCTTTAGTGAAGCATTTTCAGACTTCCTAATGGAAAATCCTCAGATTGCTAAACGCATCGTAGAAAAAGGGATTCTGGCAGCTAAGGCGCGTGTCGCAGCCAAGCGTGCGCGTGAAGTTACCCGTAAGAAGTCAGGTTTAGAGATTTCAAACCTTCCAGGGAAATTAGCAGACTGTTCCTCAAACAATCCAGCTGAAACTGAACTGTTCATCGTCGAAGGAGATTCAGCAGGAGGTTCTGCAAAGTCTGGTCGTGACCGTGAATTCCAAGCGATTTTACCGATTCGCGGTAAAATCCTCAACGTTGAAAAGGCCAGCATGGATAAGATCCTTGCCAATGAAGAAATTCGCAGTCTCTTCACAGCTATGGGAACAGGCTTTGGTGCTGAATTTGATGTCAGCAAGGCCCGTTACCAAAAACTCGTTATCATGACGGATGCCGATGTTGATGGAGCCCACATCCGTACCCTCTTGTTAACCTTGATTTATCGTTATATGAAACCCGTTTTAGAAGCAGGTTATGTTTATATCGCTCAACCACCAATTTACGGTGTTAAGGTCGGCAGTGAAATTAAAGAATACATCCAACCTGGAGCAGATCAAGAAACCCGTCTCCAGGAAGCCTTAGCTCGCTATAGTGAAGGACGTTCAAAACCAACTATTCAGCGTTATAAAGGTCTTGGAGAAATGGATGATCATCAGCTTTGGGAAACAACTATGAATCCTGAACATCGTCTCATGGCGCGTGTATCAGTTGATGATGCTGCAGAAGCAGATAAAATCTTTGATATGCTCATGGGTGATCGTGTAGAACCACGTCGAGAATTTATTGAAGAGAATGCTGTTTACAGTACGCTTGACGTCTAAAAAAATTTGGAAATAGTTCCCATGGTTTGAAAAATATGATATAATCATTACAATTGTTTCAAGTATAAAAAGGAGTTTGATATGTCTGATAATCTGTTGATTATTATTATGATTGTAATCGCGGCTCTTCTGATCATTGCTTATGTTGTAGCGATTTTGTTACGCAAACGAAATGAAAAGAGGCTCGCAGTACTAGAAGGAAGAAAGGAAGAGTTGTATAACCTTCCAGTTAACGATGAAGTAGAAGCTGTTAAGAATATGCATCTGATTGGTCAAAGTCAGATTGCATTTAGAGAGTGGAATCAAAAATGGGTAGACCTATCCCTCAACTCATTTGCAGATATTGAGAATAATCTGTTTGAAGCAGAAGGGTACAATAATTCATTTCGCTTTTTGAAAGCTCAACACAAAATTGATCAAATTGAAAGCCAAATTACCCTTATCGAAGAAGATATTGCTTCCATTCGAAATGCTTTAGCAGATCTAGAAAAACAAGAATCCAAAAATAGTGGTCGTGTCTTGCATGCTTTAGATTTATTTGAAAGCCTGCAGAAAACAGTCGCAGAAGATTCTGAGAAATATGGTCAAGCACTTCCTGAAATTGAAAAACAATTGGAGAACATCCAATCTGAATTTTCTCAATTTGTGACGCTAAACTCTTCAGGAGATCCAGTTGAAGCAGCAGGAATTTTGGATAATGCTGAAAACCATATCCTCGCTTTGACACATATCGTAGAGAGAATTCCAGCAATTGTTACTAAACTAACGACAGAACTCCCTGATCAACTTGAAGATCTGGAGGCTGGCTATCGTAAGTTGCTTGATGCTAACTATCACTTTGTAGAAACTGATATTGAATCGCGTTTGCAGTTGTTGTATGAAGCATTGAAAAATAACCAAGAAAATATTAAAAAATTGGAATTGGATAATGCTGAATATGAAAACACTCAGATTCAAGAAGAAATCAATGCTCTCTATAATATTTTCACACGAGAGATTGCTTCTCAAAAGGTTGTTGAAAACTTGTTGTCAACACTTCCAACCTATCTTGACCACTTAAAAGACAACAATCAGGTCTTGGTAAAAGATATTGAACGCTTGAGCAAAACTTACTTGATGTCTGAGAGTGATGTCAATCACGTCCGTCGTCTTCAAGTGGATTTGGATTCCTTAGAAGTTACAGTTAGTGATTTGACTTCAGAACAAGAGGAATATTCAGAAGCTTACTCTGTATTGGAAGAACGTTTAGAAAATGTTCAAGCTACATTAAAAGAAATTGAAGATGATCAAGTTTCAGTGAGCGAACGTTTAGTACAGATTGAAAAAGATGATGTTAATGCTCGTCAAAAGGCAAATGTTTACGTCAATCGTCTCCACACAATCAAGCGCTACATGGAAAAGAGAAATCTTCCAGGAATCCCACAGAACTTCTTGAAATTATTCTTTGCTGCTAGCCATAGTACTGAGGATTTGATGGCAGAGTTGGAACAGTCACAAGTCAACATTGAGTCTGTTAATCGTATCCTAGAAATTGCAACTCACGATATGGAAGTTTTGGAAACAGAAACTTACAGTATTGTGCAATATGCAACCTTGACAGAGCAATTGCTTCAATATTCTAACCGCTACAGATCATTTGATGAAGGGATTCAACAAGCCTTCCATGAATCTTTAGAAATCTTTGAAAATGCCTTTGATTATCAAGCATCTTTCGAAAAGATTTCCCAAGCTTTGGAAGTTGCTGAACCAGGGGTAACAAATCGCTTTGTTTCCTCATATGAAAAAACAAGAGAAATCATTCGATTTTAATTAAGAAAATTATATAGAAATCTGAATTGCACCCTGAAAGTTAGAGCCAAAAATCTAACTTTTGGGGTGTTTTTATGTGAGTAAAGAACATAGATATCAAAGTGCAATGTAATGAAATAAAATATAAACAGAGAGATTAGGAAAGTCAAAATAATTTTTAGTAATGTTTTAGAAGCGACAGTGTACTATTCTATATTCGATATACAATAAGATCAAAAATTCACGCCCCTTTCAAAAATATTTGGCATGGTTGACGAATTCGAGATTCTTTGATATATTAAACCTAATGACTAAACATATGAGGTGAACCATGTATACAAAACTACAAAAAATAATCAACAAGCACAAGAAAATGACCTATGGTCTTATTGGTGCTCTTATACTTCTGATACTTGTAGTTTTTTCTTTTTTAGGAGCATCTGACAATAAAGAAGCTACCATTGTGAATGAATCGAAAACTAAGGATGCATCATCACAAAAAACAAAGGATGTAAGCAAGGATACATCTACTAGCTCTCAAGAAAAAACTAGCCAATCTTCTGAAACTGAGAAGGCTTCTTCTACTAGTACATCAGCTTCATCATCAACTTCTACTACAGAAGACAAGCAAACTAGTGAACCTGTCTACGAACCATCTACGTCATCATATACATCTGATGCTAATACATCAACGTATGAAGAGCCTACTTCAAATTATGCTGAACCTGCATATGAAGAACCTGCAGCATCAACCTATACTCCTGCGTCATCATCAAATAGTTATACTGAAATCACAAGAGATGATATGAAAAAACACAATAAAGCCGTTGCCGAATGGGATGAAGCAAATGGTTTTGGTGGGGAAGGTCTTGATCGCGGTGATGGTTATCTTGGTTGGTAATCGTAAACACAGATATACATATTTTTGTGAATCAAAAGAAAGTCCTATGGAAATCTAGGACTTTTCTTTTACCTTTCTTTTCTTTAAAAATGGACATTTTCCTATTTATCATTGAAATTATAGGCCTGATTTGATATGATAAGACTATGACTAAAAAAAGAACAAATTGTAAAACAAATGACAAGAAGAAAAGAAATTTATGGATTATTGTGGGGCTTCTATTCTTCACAATCCTAACATTAGGTGCAGGTATTGCTTATAAAGTCTTGACCAAGCAAGCTTTTGAGCAAAAAATTGAAGCACTGAAAAAAGAAAAAGATGATTCCTATTCACAAGGAAGTCAGAAAGAGAATTTTCGTAAGGGGCAGGCAGAAATCATCACCTACTATCCTATGACGGGGGACAAGGTCATTACCTCTGTTCAGGATATCATTGTAAAAGATATTACGGATAAAGTAGAAGATAAAGAACATTTGATTTTTTACTATTCTGAAAAAGATTCATCCTCTATCAAAGGTGTGGAGAGCCATCTTGTAAAAAAACAGGCCTATGACCTGAGTGATTCTACTGTTGTGGAATTAGAAAATACGTCGTTAGATCAGCTTTATCTTAAGGAAGATGGGACTCTGTTTACATTAGATCAGCTCTTTACAGATGCTAGCAAAGCTAAAGAGAAGTTTCTTGAGGATATCAAGTCAACGCTCCAAGATAAAAAGATTGAACAAACACTTGTTGATCAAGTAACAGCCGATTTTTCAGCTAGCGATTTATCATCTTGGAAGTTTGCATACAAAGATAGTCAATTGGTTCTTTATCCAATCAAAGCAACCAATAATGTAGAAGAAATAGCTTTGCCTATTTCAGACTTCTTTGATGTTATCCAATCGTCCTATCTAACTGAAAAGGATGCAGAACTTTATAAGAAGGCTCAGGCTGAGAAAAATAAAAAAGTAGTAGCTCTTACCTTTGATGATGGACCAGATGGAAATACAACTCCACAAGCTTTAGATATTCTAGCCAAGTATAAGATTAAAGCAACCTTCTTTGTTCAAGGAAAAAATATTTCAGGTAATGAGTCGATCCTTAAACGTATGCAATCTGAAGGTCATGAAGTTGGAAACCATAGCTGGAATCATCCAATTTTAACAAAATTGTCATTGGAAGACGCTAAGAAACAGCTTACAGATACAGAAGATGCTATTACAAAAGTTCTTGGTAAAAGCTCTAAATTGATGCGTCCACCATACGGAGCAATCTCAGATGATATTCGCAATAGCTTTGATTTAAGCTTTATCATGTGGGATGTGGATAGTTTCGATTGGAAGAGTAAAAATGAAGCAGCGATTTTGACAGAAATTCAGCGTCAGGCAAGCAATGGATCTATCATTTTAATGCATGATATCCATCAAACATCTGTTAATTCATTACCAAAAGTAATTGAGTATCTACAGGAACAAGGATATAGTTTTGTGACTGTATCAGATCTACTCAACACTCGTTTGAAGCCACATGAGATTTACTATTCTCGTAACCAGTAAGTTCACAGTAGGCAAATATTTAAAAAAATTAAAAAAAGATAGTTTTAATCTTGACAAGTAGGGGAAAACTTGATATCATATAAAAGTTGAGAAAAGCAGAAGTGAGAACTTCTCGCCTTGCGACTAACGTTGTCTGGCCCCTACGGATCAAATTTCAGAAATGAAATACAATCATGTAGTGCGGGTTTGCGTTAGCAAGTCCGCTCTTGTTTTTCTCTAAATTAAAAAAAGAGGTGAAAACCATAGCAAAGCAAGACTTATTCATCAATGATGAAATTCGTGTACGCGAAGTTCGCTTAATCGGTCTTGAAGGTGAGCAATTGGGTATCAAACCACTAAGCGAAGCGCAAGCACTTGCGGACGAAGCTAATGTGGACTTGGTTCTCATTCAACCTCAAGCTAAACCTCCTGTTGCGAAAATTATGGACTACGGTAAGTTCAAATTTGAGTACCAGAAGAAACAAAAAGAGCAACGCAAAAAACAAAGCGTTGTGACCGTGAAAGAAGTTCGTTTGAGCCCAGTTATCGACAAGGGTGATTTCGAAACTAAACTTCGCAATGCTCGCAAGTTCCTTGAAAAAGGAAACAAAGTGAAGGTATCTATTCGCTTTAAGGGGCGTATGATCACCCATAAAGAGATTGGTGCAAAAGTTTTAGCCGAGTTCGCTGAAGCAACTCAAGATATTGCTATCATTGAACAACGTGCTAAAATGGATGGACGCCAAATGTTCATGCAATTGGCGCCAGCAACTGACAAAAAATAATTGTCAGAAAGTTAAATAAAGGAGAAAAAATCATGCCAAAACAAAAAACACACCGCGCATCAGCTAAACGTTTCAAACGTACAGGTTCTGGTGGACTTAAACGTTTCCGTGCTTACACATCTCACCGTTTCCACGGAAAAACTAAAAAACAACGTCGTCATCTTCGTAAAGCATCTATGGTGCATTCAGGAGATTTCAAACGTATCAAGGCAATGCTTACTCGCTTGAAATAATCGCGTATTTGTAAGTAAACAATTCTAGGAAATATTTGGAGGAAATAAAACATGGCACGTGTTAAAGGTGGCGTTGTATCACGCAAACGTCGTAAACGTATTCTTAAATTAGCAAAAGGTTACTATGGAGCTAAACACATCTTGTTCCGTACTGCAAAAGAACAAGTAATGAACTCTTACTACTATGCATACCGTGACCGTCGTCAAAAGAAACGTGACTTCCGTAAATTGTGGATCACACGTATCAATGCGGCAGCTCGTTTGAACGGACTTTCATACTCACAATTGATGCATGGTTTGAAATTGGCTGAGATCGAAGTTAACCGTAAAATGCTTGCTGACTTGGCTGTTAACGATGCAGCAGCTTTCACAGCTCTTGCAGATGCAGCTAAAGCAAAACTTGGTAAATAATTATTCATAAGACTGGTGCAAGTTTGTCCCAGTCTTTTTTAACAAAGGAGAAAAAAATGGCTTCTAAAATGCTACACACTTGCTTGCGAGTTGAAAATCTTGAAAAATCAATCGCTTTTTATCAAGATGCTTTTGGTTTTAAGGAATTACGTCGTAGAGACTTTCCAGACTATGCGTTCACTATTGTTTATCTTGGACTTGAAGGTGATGATTATGAGTTGGAGTTGACTTATAACTATGATCACGGACCATATGTTGTCGGTGACGGTTTTGCTCACATCGCCTTAAGCACACCTGATCTTGAGGCTCTTCATAAAGAACATAGCGACAAAGGCTATGAAGTGACAGCACCTAATGGACTTCCAGGGACTCAACCAAACTATTACTTTATCAAAGATCCAGATGGATACAAGGTAGAAGTGATTCGTGAAAATTCATTATAGTTCCTATCGAGTAGCTTGTATGCTACTCGTTTTTTTAATTTGTAGTAGAATGAAAGAAAAAGAATGGCGTCAAGGTCATGAAAGTTCATGTAAAAGATGATTTTTGGCAACTATTTCCAGATGCTCAAATCTCTGTATTGGTGGTAAAAGGTCTCAACAATACTATTGATGAGAATGAGGATCCATATTTTAAAGCTTTACTAGATGAAGGGATCAAAAAAGCTCGGATTTTTATACCAGATGAAAATTTCACTCAGAATGAAGTGATTCAAGAATGGCGCCAGGCATTCACTAAATTCAAAACCAAAAAAGGTGCTCGTTCTTCTATTGAAGCTTTATTAAAGCGTGTAAGTCAAGGAAGAGAATTTAATCCAATAAATCCTTTGGTAGATATTTATAATAGTGTTTCACTTTCTTACGCTGTTCCTTGTGGGGGAGAGGATTTAGCTAAGATTGTTGGTGACTTATGTCTCGGAAGAGCTCAAGGGAATGAATCCTTCTTTCCACTAGGGGCCGAAAGTGATGCTTCTGCATTAGCCGATGAAATTATTTATTTTGATGAACAAGGTGCGGTTTGTCGGTGTTTAAACTGGCGTGAAGCCCAAAGAACCATGTTAACAGAAGAAACCAAAGATGCTGTTTTAGTCATTGAAGCTATCAATGAAGAACAGGCATCAAGAGCTCGGGAAGCAATGCTAGAATTACATACTAAAATTGAGGAATATTTCGGTGTTAGTGGCAAGATCAGTCACTTGACAGCTACAAATCCTATCTTGGAAATAGAATGATAAGTGAGAATCACAGTTAATTCAGCTGTGGTTCTTTTTCTACAAGGGAAGAAAGAAATTGTTTTTCTATTTTCTAAAATGGTATAATATAAGAAGAAAAAGGGAGGTGATAGCGAGTGATTGCACAACTTGATACAAAAACGGTTTATAGTTTCATGGAGAGTATGATTTCCATTCAGAAGTATGTTGACCAAGGGAAAGCATACGGCTACTCAGCACTTGGAATCATGGATATTGACAATCTCTATGGGGCTTATTATTTTATCAAAGAGTGCCAAAAACAGGGGATTCAGCCCTTATTAGGTCTTGAGGTGACTGTTCATCATAAGGAGGAACTCATCAACCTTCGATTTTTGGCCTTGTCAAATCATGGCTATCGAAATCTCATGAAGATTTCGACTCTAAAAATGACAGGTAAAAAGGAATGGACTGATTTTTCTCCCTATCTAGAAGATGTTTGTGTTATTGTTCCCTATTATTCTGCAATTGATTCCTTGGACTTAGGGCATGACTATTATATCGGAGTGTATCCAGATACACCTCAGTCGAATTTTTCTCACTCCATTCTCCCACTTTATCGTGTTAATTCCTTCGAATCTGAGGATTTAGAAACGCTTCAAATGCTCAAGGCGATTAAGGAAAATGTGACCTTGCGAGAGGTAGATGTTCAATCGCAACAAGGCTTGTTTTTACCTGCTGACCGTCTTGAACAATTTTTTGTAGAAAAGTTTCCAAAAGCTTTAGACAATCTATCTGAACTGATTGGAGCAACTACTTATGAGATTGATAGTAGTCTCAAGCTTCCACGCTTCAATCCAGAGCGTCCTGCTGTTGAAGAGTTGCGCGAAAGAGCTATTAAGGGCTTGGAACAGAAAGGCTTACTAGATTCAGTTTATCAGGCTCGTTTGGAAGAAGAACTATCTGTGATTCATGACATGGGATTCGATGACTACTTCTTAGTTGTCTGGGATCTCTTACGTTTTGGTCGTTCTCAAGGATATTATATGGGTATGGGACGTGGATCTGCAGTTGGAAGTCTAGTGGCCTATGCTCTAGATATCACTGGTATTGACCCTGTGGCTAAGAATCTCATCTTTGAGCGCTTTTTAAATCGTGAACGCTATACCATGCCTGATATCGATATTGATATTCCTGATATCTATCGTCCTGAATTTATCCGTTATGTTCGTGACCGTTATGGTAGTATTCACGCTGCTCAAATAGTCACCTACTCGACTTTTGGTGCCAAACAGGCTATCCGAGATGTTTTTAAACGGTATGGTGTTCCCGAGTACGAGTTGACATCCATAACCAAGAAAATTGGTTTCAAAGATACCTTGACAAGCGCCTATGAAGGCAATCTAGGATTTAGACAACTGATTCAAAGCAGGATTGAGTACCAAAAGGCTTTTGAAATTGCCAAAAAGATAGAAGGCTATCCTCGACAGACTTCTATCCATGCTGCTGGTGTCGTGATTAGTGATAAAAATCTAACGGACTATATTCCTCTTAAGTATGGTGAGGATATGCTCATTACCCAGTATGATGCTCATGGAGTTGAAGGAAACGGCTTGCTCAAGATGGACTTCTTGGGTCTTCGAAACCTAACCTTCGCTCAAAAAATGCAGGAGCTCTTATATGAAACTCAAGGAATTCAGCTAAGGATTGAGGATATAGACCTTGAGGATAAAGAAACTTTAGCCCTCTTTGCAGCTGGGAAGACCAAGGGAATCTTTCAATTTGAACAACCTGGTGCTATTCGCTTATTAAAGCGCGTGAAACCAGAAAGATTTGAAGAAGTAGTGGCAACGACTTCCCTCAACAGACCTGGAGCGAGTGACTATATCGACAACTTTGTGGCTCGAAAACATGGTAAAGAAAAGGTAACAGTTCTGGACCCAGTTTTGGAAGATATTCTGGCTCCAACTTATGGCATTATGCTTTACCAAGAACAGGTGATGCAAGTGGCACAGCGTTACGCTGGTTTCAGCCTTGGGAAGGCCGACATTTTACGTCGTGCCATGGGGAAAAAGAACGCAGCTGAGATGCACCGAATGGAGGAAAGTTTCATCCAAGGAGCACTCGAAAAAGGGCATAGTAAAGAACAGGCTCAGCAGGTTTTTGCTGTCATGGAAAAATTTGCTGGTTATGGTTTCAACCGATCGCATGCTTATGCTTATGCGGCTTTAGCCTTCCAGCTTGCTTACTTTAAAACACATTACCCAGAAATCTTTTATCAAGTCATGCTCAACTATGCCAGTGGAGATTATATTCTCGATGCGCTTGAAATGGGCTTTGAACTGACACCACTCTCTATCAATACAATTCCGTATCTGGATAAATTGACAGACAAGACTATTTACTTGGGGCTTAAGAGTATCAAGGGGATGCCTCGAGATTTTGCCTATTGGATTTTAGAGAATCGTCCTTTTAGCAGTGTCGAAGATTTTGTCACTCGCTTGCCTAAAAATTATCAGAAGTTGAGTCTTTTAACTCCCCTAGTCGAGATTGGTTTATTCGATAGTTTTGAAAAAAATCGCCAAAAAATCTTATCCAATTTACCTACTTTGTTTATTTTTGTGGAAGAATTGGGTAGTTTGTTTGCAGATAATAGCTACAATTGGCTTGAGAGTGAGGATTTTACGCAAGTCGAAAAGTTTCGTAAGGAACAGGAGTGGCTTGGAGTCGGTATTAGTCCACATCCCTTACTGATTTTAGCAAAGAATTCCCTCTATCCAATTGTGAGTTTGTCTGAACTATCTGAAGGACAGACAGCTACAGTACTCGTTGAGCTACAGTCTATCCGAGTAATCAGAACTAAAAAAGGTGAAAATATGGCCTTTTTGAAAGTTAGTGATAGCAAATCAAATTTGGAAGTTACTGTTTTTTCTGATCAGTATCGCCAATTTAACAATCTCTTACATGAAGGAAGATTTTACTACCTAAATGGAAAAGTGCAGGCAAGAGACGGTCGCCTTCAGTTAGTGTTAAATAATCTAAAAGAAGCAGTGAGTGAACGATTTTGGATTCAGGCTGCTGATCATGAACATGATTCTGAAATTTATCATATTTTAGAACAATACAAGGGACAAATTCCAGTCATTATACGCTACGAAAATGAACAAAAAAATGTTCTGTTGCCGGGTTATTTTGTTGCAAAAGATGTTAGTTTGCAGGAATCTTTGAGTCAAATAACTATGAAAACGATTTATCGTTAAAAATCAATGAAAATAAAAGAATTTTAACTTTAATTATGGTATAATCAGTTAGAATGTTAAAAGAAAAAGGAGCAAAACCAAATGAAACGTATTGCTGTTTTGACTAGTGGTGGAGACGCCCCTGGTATGAATGCTGCCATCCGTGCAGTAGTTCGTCAAGCAATCTCAGAAGGAATGGAAGTTTTTGGTATCTATGATGGATACGCAGGTATGGTTGCCGGCGAAATTTATCCACTTGATGCTGCTTCAGTGGGAGACATCATTTCACGTGGTGGTACTTTCCTTCACTCTGCTCGTTATCCTGAGTTTGCAAAACTCGAAGGTCAACTTAAAGGGATTGAGCAGTTGAAAAAACACGGTATCGAAGGTGTCGTGGTTATCGGTGGTGACGGTTCTTATCACGGAGCTATGCGCTTGACTGAGCATGGATTCCCTGCTATCGGACTTCCAGGAACAATCGATAACGATATCGTAGGTACTGATTTCACAATCGGATTTGATACTGCAGTTACAACTGCAATGGATGCCATCGATAAGATTCGTGATACCTCATCAAGTCACCGTCGTACTTTCGTAGTTGAAGTTATGGGACGTAATGCTGGAGATATCGCTCTTTGGGCTGGTATTGCCACTGGTGCTGATGAAATTATTATCCCTGAAGAAGGCTTCAAGATGGAAGACATCGTAGCAAGTATCAAAGCTGGATATGAACACGGTAAGAAACACAACATTATCGTTTTGGCAGAAGGTGTTATGTCAGCGGCTGAATTTGGTCAAAAGCTAAAAGAAGCTGGAGATACAAGCGACCTTCGTGTAACTGAACTTGGTCATATCCAACGTGGTGGATCTCCAACTGCTCGTGACCGTGTATTGGCGTCACGTATGGGAGCACATGCTGTTAAACTTCTTAAACAAGGAATCGGTGGTGTAGCTGTTGGTATCCGTAACGAGAAAATGGTTGAAAATCCAATTCTTGGAACTGCAGAAGAAGGAGCTTTGTTTAGCCTAACAGCTGATGGTAAGATTGTTGTTAACAATCCTCATAAAGCTGACCTTGAACTTTCTGCTTTGAACAAGAGCTTGTCATAATCAACTTTAACTAAACTGGTAAAATGACCATAAAAGGTCAAATTATATAAAGGAGTCACAAAAATCATGAACAAACGTGTAAAAATCGTTGCAACTTTGGGTCCTGCGGTAGAAATCCGTGGTGGTAAAAAATTCGGTGAAGACGGATACTGGGGTGAAAAACTTGACGTTGAAGCTTCAGCTAAAAACATTGCTCAATTGATTGAAGCAGGAGCTAACACTTTCCGTTTCAACTTCTCACACGGTGACCACCAAGAACAAGGTGACCGTATGGCAACTGTTAAACTTGCAGAAAAACTTGCAGGTAAAAAAGTTGGTTTCCTTCTTGATACTAAAGGACCAGAAATCCGTACTGAATTGTTCGAAGGTGAAGCTAAAGAGTACTCATACAAAACTGGTGAAAAAATCCGTGTTGCAACTAAACAAGGTATCAAATCAACTCGTGAAGTGATTGCTTTGAACGTTGCTGGAGCTCTTGACATCTATGATGACGTTGAAGTTGGTCGCCAAGTATTGGTTGACGATGGTAAACTTGGTCTTCGTGTTGTAGAAAAAGACGATGCAGCTCGTGAATTTGTCGTTGAAGTTGAAAACGACGGTGTTATCGCTAAACAAAAAGGTGTAAACATCCCTAACACTAAAATTCCTTTCCCAGCTCTTGCTGAACGTGATAACGCTGATATCCGCTTCGGTCTTGAACAAGGTATCAACTTCATCGCGATCTCATTCGTACGTACTGCAAAAGACGTTAACGAAGTTCGTGCAATCTGTGAAGAAACTGGTAACGGTCACGTTCAATTGTTCGCAAAAATCGAAAACCAACAAGGTATCGATAACTTGGACGAAATCATTGAAGCTGCTGACGGTATCATGATCGCTCGTGGTGACATGGGTATCGAAGTACCATTTGAAATGGTTCCAGTTTACCAAAAAATGATCATCACTAAAGTGAATGCTGCTGGTAAAGTTGTTATCACTGCAACAAACATGCTTGAAACAATGACTGAAAAACCACGTGCAACTCGTTCAGAAGTATCAGACGTATTCAACGCTGTTATCGACGGAACTGATGCTACAATGCTTTCAGGTGAGTCAGCAAATGGTAAATACCCACTTGAGTCTGTTCGTACAATGGCAACTATCGATAAGAACGCTCAAACTCTTCTTAACGAATACGGACGTTTGAACTCAGATTCATTTGAACGTAACTCTAAGACAGAAGTTATGGCTTCAGCAGTTAAAGACGCTACAAACTCAATGGACATCAAATTGGTTGTAACTCTTACTAAGACTGGTCACACAGCACGTTTGATCTCTAAATATCGTCCAAATGCTGATATCTTGGCATTGACATTTGACGAATTGACAGAACGTGGATTGATGTTGAACTGGGGTGTTATCCCAATGTTGACAGAAGCTCCATCATCAACTGATGACATGTTTGAAATTGCTGAACGTAAAGCAGTTGAAGCAGGTCTTGTACAATCTGGTGACGATATCGTTATCGTTGCAGGTGTGCCACTTGGTGAAGCAGTTCGTACTAACACAATGCGTATCCGCACTGTACGTTAATCTAACATTAAAAAACCTATCATATCAAGCTTTACAGCTTGTATGATAGGTCTTTTTTATGTGACTATTAGTCCGTCTCGCTCCGTGAGGTGCGAGACAAATAAACCACCCGCTATGCGGGTGCGCGTCGAAGGTTATACCAAAAAAACTCCAAACGCGATACAATAAAGGTGTTCAAGCCA
>NZ_WIJK01000016.1 GCF_009496285.1 Streptococcus mitis | reverse complement strand
TAATAGTAGCTAATAGAAAATTACATCGCTTATTATAATTTATGAAAATTTTAGAAATGTTAAGATAACTATATGAAGATTTTCGAAAAAAATTTTAGGAGAATTCGGAAATTAGTTGAAAGTTTTCTTAAAAGGTAGTATAATAGAAATATAGAAAACGCTTACAATAAAAGGGGGATTCAATGGATAAATTTGAGGCTTTAAGAACTTTTACTAGTGGCGAAAATTTTCATCTTCAGCACTATTTGGGAGCGCATCGTGAAGAAAGAGACGGTGAGTATGGCTATACATTCCGTGTCTGGGCGCCAAATGCGCAGGCTGTCCATCTAGTTGGTGATTTTACTAACTGGGCTGAAAATCAAATCCCCATGGTTCGTAATGAATCTGGAGTTTGGGAAGTTTTTACAACTTTAGCTCAAGAGGGGCATATTTATAAATATCATATTACTCGTGCTAATGGTCATCAGCTTATGAAGATTGATCCTTTGGCAGTACGCTATGAAGCTCGTCCGGGAACAGGAGCTGTTTTAACAGAAATACCTGAGAAAAAATGGAAGGACGGTCTCTGGTTAGCTCGTAGAAAACGTTGGAGATTTTTCGAAAGACCGGTCAATATCTACGAGGTGCATGCAGGATCTTGGAAGAGAAATCCTGATGGAACACCTTATAGTTTTGCTCAACTCAAAGAAGAGCTCATCCCCTATCTTGTTGAGATGAACTATACTCATATCGAGTTTATGCCTTTGATGGTTCACCCACTTGGTTTGAGTTGGGGTTATCAGCTCATGGGTTACTTTGCTTTAGAGCATGCCTATGGTCGTCCTGAAGAGTTCCAAGATTTTGTTGAGGAATGTCATATCAACAATATCGGTGTAATTGTGGATTGGGTGCCGGGTCACTTTACCATCAATGATGATGCTTTGGCATACTATGATGGCACACCAACTTTTGAATACCAAGATCATAATAAGGCTAACAACTACGGTTGGGGAGCACTTAACTTTGACCTTGGTAAAAATGAAGTCCAATCTTTCTTGATTTCTAGCATTAAGTTTTGGATTGATTTCTATCACCTAGATGGTATTCGTGTTGATGCTGTAAGTAATATTCTCTATCTAGATTATGACAATGCTCCATGGACACCAAATAAAGACGGAGGCAATCTCAACTATGAAGGCTATTATTTCCTTCAACGCTTGAACGATGTTATTAAGCTAGCTCATCCGGATGTTATGATGATTGCAGAGGAGTCTTCTTCAGGTACCAAGATTACCGGTATGAAAGAAATGGGTGGACTTGGATTTGACTACAAGTGGAACATGGGTTGGATGAACGATATCCTACGTTTCTACGAAGAAGATCCTATTTACCGCAAGTATGACTTTAATCTAGTGACCTTCAGCTTCATGTATGTCTTTAATGAAAATTATCTCCTACCATTCTCACATGATGAGGTTGTACATGGTAAGAAAAGTATGATGCATAAGATGTGGGGTGATCGATACAATCAGTTTGCTGGTTTGAGAAACCTCTACACTTATCAAATTTGTCACCCTGGTAAGAAATTACTCTTCATGGGTAGTGAGTTTGGTCAATTCCTAGAGTGGAAATCCGAAGAGCAATTAGAGTGGTCTAACCTAGAAGATCCGATGAATGCCAAGATGAAATACTTTACATCACAGTTGAATCAGCTTTATAAAGACCACCGTTGTCTTTGGGAAATTGATACAAGCTATGACGGTATTGAAATTATTGATGCGGATAACAGAGATCAGAGTGTTCTTTCCTTTATCCGAAAAGGCAAGAAAGGCGAGATGCTAGTCTGTGTCTTCAATATGGCACCAGTTGAACGTCCTGATTTCACAATTGGTCTTCCTGTTGCAGGTATTTATGAAGAAATTTGGAATACAGAGTTAGAACAATGGGGTGGTGTGTGGAAAGAGCATAACCAAACTGTTCAAACTCAAGAAGGATTGTGGAAGGATTATGAGCAGACTTTGACATTTACCTTGCCAGCTATGGGAGCAAGTATTTGGAAAATCAAACGTCGCATAAAACCTACTAAGAAAGTCGCTAATAAAACTCAAAAAGGAGTAGAAAATGAAGAATGAAATGCTAGCTTTAATCCTTGCTGGTGGGCAAGGAACTCGTCTCGGTAAACTCACTCAAAGCATTGCTAAACCTGCCGTGCAATTTGGTGGGCGCTACCGTATCATTGACTTCGCTCTTTCAAACTGTGCCAACTCTGGTATCCATAATGTTGGGGTTATCACACAGTATCAACCACTAGCTCTCAACAGCCACATTGGTAATGGTTCTAGTTGGGGTCTAGACGGTATTGACACAGGTGTTTCTATCCTTCAACCCTACTCTGCAAGTGAAGGAAATCGTTGGTTTGAAGGTACAAGTCATGCCATTTACCAAAACATCGACTATATCGACAGTATCAATCCTGAGTATGTTTTGATCCTTTCAGGTGACCATATCTACAAGATGGACTATGATGATATGCTCCAATCACACAAGGACAATAATGCCAGCTTGACAGTTGCTGTCTTAGATGTGCCACTTAAAGAAGCTAGCCGTTTTGGTATCATGAATACAGATGCTAATAATCGTATTGTTGAGTTTGAAGAAAAACCAGCGGAACCAAAATCAACTAAGGCATCAATGGGTATCTATATCTTTGACTGGAAACGACTTCGCAATATGCTAGTTGCAGCTGAAAAGGCCAACCTAGACATGTCAGACTTCGGTAAAAATGTTATTCCAAACTATCTTGAAACAGGTGAAAGTGTCTATGCCTATGAATTCAATGGATACTGGAAGGACGTTGGTACTATCGAATCACTCTGGGAAGCAAATATGGAATACATCTCTCCAGAGAATGCTCTAGATAGCCGTAACCGTCAATGGAAAATTTATTCTCGTAACCTTATCGCTCCACCAAACTTCCTTGGAGAATTCGCTCAAGTAGAAGACTCTCTTGTAGTGGATGGCTGTTACGTAAATGGTACAGTGAAACACTCTATCCTTTCTACAGCTGCTCAAGTTCGTAAGGGGGCAGAAGTCGTTGATTCTGTCATCATGAGTGGAGCAGTTATTGGTAGAGGTGCTAAAATTACACGTGCAATCATCGGTGAAGGTGCAGTCATTGCCGATGGTGTAGAAATTGATGGTACAGAAGAAGTACAAGTAGTCGGATATAACGAAGTAGTGGGGGTAGCAACAGATGAAGATTGATAAATATTCAGCGATTTTAGGAAATACCGTTGGTTTCCATGATATGTCAACTTTGACAAGTAACCGTCCAGTGGCAACTTTACCATTTGGAGGAAAGTATCGTTTGATTGACTTCCCACTTTCAAGTTTAGCTAATGCAGGTGTTCGTAGTATCTTTGGAATTTTCCAACAAGATAACATCAGCTCTGTATTTGACCATATTCGTTCAGGACGTGAATGGGGCTTGAATACACTTCTTAGCCACTACTATCTTGGAATCTACAATACTCGTGTAGAAAGTAGCACTGTTGGTAAAGAGTACTATCAACAACTCTTAACTTACTTAAAACGTTCAGGTTCAGACCAAACAGTTTCCTTGAACTGTGATGTTTTGGTGAATATTGATCTCAATCAAGTATTCCATTTGCATAATACAACAAAATCACCAATTACAGTTGTTTACAAGAAATTGCCTAAGAAGGACATTTCAGAAGTAAATGCAATCCTTGATATCGATGAAACTGACCATGTGCTTTCTCACAAACTCTTTGATAAAAAATCAAATCAAGATTTTTACAACATGTCAACAGATATCTTTGTTGTAGACACTCAATGGTTGATTAAACGTTTGGAAGAAGAAGCTCAAAAAGAATATCCAGAAAAATTACGTTATGTTCTTCGTGATTTGGCAGCCAAAGAAGGTGCTTTTGCATATGAATACACAGGATACCTAGCCAATATTCATTCAGTAGAAACATACTATCAAGCGAATCTAGATATGCTGAATCAGCAAAAATTCTACTCTTTGTTCTCACCAAATCAAAAGATTCATACTAAAGTTAAAAACGAAGAACCTACCTACTACGCATCTGGTTCAAAAGTGAACACCTCTCAATTTGCTTCTGGTAGTATCATTGAAGGTGAAGTGGATAAATCTATTATTTCGCGTAATGTTCGTATCAATAAAGACAGCTTGGTTAAAGAGTCTCTTATCTTCCCTCGTGTTGTCGTTGGAAAAGGTGCACAAGTTGAGTATGCAATTGTAGATAAAGGAGCTGAAATAGCTGAGGGAGTTGTTATTCGTGGTACAGCAGAAAATCCTGTTGTCATCAAAAAAGGTGAAAAAGTAACAGAGGACATTCTTTCATGAAAATTTTATTTGTAGCAGCCGAAGGAGCTCCTTTTTCTAAAACAGGTGGCTTGGGAGATGTTATCGGGGCTCTTCCAAAATCATTAGTTAAATCTGGTCATGAAGTTGCTGTTATCCTGCCATACTATGACATGGTGGAAGCCAAGTTTGGTGATCAAATTGAAGATGTTCTCCAATTTGAAGTATACGTTGGTTGGCGGAGACAATTTTGTGGAATTAAGAAAACTGTTTTAAACGGTGTTACCTTCTACTTTATCGACAATCAATATTATTTCTTCCGTGGGCATGTTTATGGAGATTTCGATGATGGCGAACGTTTTGCTTTCTTCCAACTTGCTGCCCTTGAAGCTATGGAGCGTATCGGATTTATTCCTGATGTCCTCCACGCTCATGACTATCATACAGCAATGATTCCGTTCTTGTTAAAAGAAAAATACAGATGGATTCAAGCTTACCAAGGAATCAAGACTGTTTTGACCATTCATAACTTAGAATTTCAAGGTCAATTCTCTGAAAGCATGCTTTGGGACTTGTTCAGGGTTGGATTTGAGCGCTATGCTGATGGAACAGTTCGTTGGAATGATTGTCTTAACTGGATGAAGGCAGGTATTCTCTATGCAGATCGTGTATCAACCGTGTCACCGAGCTATGCTTATGAGATCATGACTACAGAATTTGGTTGCGGTATTGATCAGATTCTTCGTATGGAATCTGGTAAGGTTTCAGGTATTGTTAATGGTATTGATACAGATTTGTACAACCCAGAGACGGATGCTTTACTTGAGTATCATTTTAATAAAACTGATTTGTCAGGAAAAGCTCAAAATAAAGCGAAACTTCAAGAAAGAGTTGGTCTTCCAGTACGTCAAGATGTTCCAATGATTGGTATCGTGTCACGTTTGACTCGTCAGAAGGGCTTTGATGTGGTGGTTGAAAGCCTGCATCGTATGCTTCAAGAGGATATTCAAATCGTTCTCTTGGGAACTGGAGATTCAGGATTTGAACAAGCCTTCTCTTGGTTTAGTCAAGTATTCCCAGAAAAACTTTCTGCCAATATTACTTTCGATGTGAAATTAGCTCAAGAGATTTATGCAGCATGTGATATTTTCCTCATGCCAAGTCGCTTTGAACCGTGTGGACTTTCACAAATGATGGCCATGAGATATGGTACGCTTCCTTTAGTAAACGAGGTGGGTGGACTTAGAGATACAGTTCAAGCCTTTAATCCAATTGAAGGAACAGGTACAGGCTTTAGCTTTAACAACCTAACTCCATACTGGCTCAACTGGGCATTGCAAACAGCTTTGGATGTTTATCACAACCATCCTGATGTTTGGAAAAATATGCAAGTTCAAGCTATGGAATGTGATTTCTCTTGGGATACAGCCTGCAAGTCCTATCTTGATTTGTACCATAGCTTAGCAAACTAAATAGTTAAAAGGCGGTGGGACAGAAATCGATAGACAAAGTCTCGATTTCGTAGTCCCAGCCCCGCGAGGATGATTAGGAGCTTTTTGGAGTCTAAAAGACGAACAAAAAGTTCAATCAGCAACCGCGTCAAAGTTTGATTGCTAATAAAAAGTGAGGTTGGGATCTTTTGTCCCAACCTCTTTTTTGAAATGAAAAAAGTAAGGAAGTTATATGAATAAAGCTAGAGGGCTCTGTGTACTGGATGTTGATGGAACACTGATAGAAGAGGAAGTTATTGATTTGTTGGGGAAAGAAGCAGAATGTGAAGAAGAAGTAGCTCTACTGACTGCCCAAGCTATGAGAGGAGAACTAGATTTTGAAGAAAGCCTGAGAAAACGTGTTTCTTTATTACAAGGACTATCTGTAGATACTTTTGATAAGATTTATCATGAACTACACCTTAGTAAAAATGCTGCGCAATTTATTAACACTCTGCAAAAAAATCAGATAGAAATGGGTTTAGTTTCGGGTGGATTTACACCTGTTGTTGAAAGATTAGCAAAAGATTTAGGGATTTCATTACTTGCTGCTAATCAACTGGAAATCAGAGATGGTCATTTAACTGGAAATCTTGTTGGTCCTATTATAAGCAGAGAAGTTAAAAAAGAAACCCTAGTAAGATGGGCTGATGAATTAAAAGTACCTATCGAAAGGATCATTGCTATTGGAGATGGAGCTAATGATTTAGCAATGTTGAAGAGAGCTGGAATCGGCATTGGCTTCTGTGCCAAAGAAATCGTGAAAGAGGAAATTCCCCTTCAAATTGAAGATAGAGATTTAACAAAAGTATTGCATCTGATAGATTTCCTTTGATTAGAAAGATGAGTGTATGAAAATTGTTATCGCACCTGACTCTTTTAAGGAGAGTCTCCCTGCAAGTGAAGTAGCTAAAGCTATTAAACGAGGCCTTAAAAAGGCTCTACCTGAATCGAAATGTTTGCTCTTACCTGTTGGCGATGGAGGGGAAGGAACAGTAGATGCCATTAAAAATTCACTTGGTCTTGTAGAAAAAACTGCTTTAGTGACAGGTCCCTTTGGAGATGAGGTTCAAATGACATATGTTCAAAAAGGAGAACTTGCTCTGTTCGAGGTGGCTGATTTAGTTGGGCTTGCTAAAATTCCTATTGAAAAACGAAATCCACTGAAGATTCAAACAAAGGGGATTGGTCAACTGATCCTTTATTTAATTGAACAAGGAATGAAAGAAATTTATATCGGAGTTGGTGGGACATCCAGTAACGATGGTGGTATTGGAATTGCCTCAGGACTTGGTTACCAGTTCTATGACAAAAATGGAGATGAACTTCTAGCTATAGGTCAGTCTTTGTTTGAAATTACTGATATCTCAAAGGAGAAAGTTATATCTATTCCTTCTGATGTGCATATCAAAATCTTAGCAGATGTTACCAATCCACTCTGTGGAACTCACGGTGCTACCTATACATTCGGAAAGCAAAAAGGATTGAATCCAACAAAATTTCAAGAAGTTGATGCTTCTATTGAAAACTTTTACCACAAAGTTGCCCCTGAAATTTTAAGCCTTGAAGGAGCTGGAGCAGGTGGGGGTATTGCGGCTGGCTTGTGTGCCTTTGCTGGAGCAGAGATTGTATCTGGTATTCAAACCTGTCTAGATATAATCAATTTTGATAAAAATGTTGCAGATGCAGATCTAGTTATTGTTGGTGAAGGTAGGTTAGATTCTCAAAGTTTATCTGGTAAGGCTCCAATCGGAGTAGCAAAAAGAACACCAGTTGGTGTTCCAGTTATTGCTATTTGTGGTAGTTTAGCTGAGGATTTACCTCCTTTACCATTTGAGAATGTCATAGCTGCTTTTTCAATACTAGAAAAAAGCGAACCATTAGAAGATAGTTTAAAAAATGCAGCTATCTATTTAGAAGATACAGCTGCAAACATTGGTCAAATTTTAGCTTTGAAGAAAAATTAACCAAACCATTTTTTCCAAAGAGAAGTAGGAGCTTTTTTCATCTCTTTTTCCTGCCATAAGTCTGAAAAGGCCTTTCTTAGGTCTTTTTCACTTGTTTGAACAGGGGCATCGCTATGGATAACTAGGCCGAAAGGAGAAGAGTTATGATCTTCAGAAACGATGGTCGCTTGGCAGTCAGCATCTTTGGATTGTTTTAGATAAAAAACTTGTTTTTCAAACTCTACCTGAGGAGAAATTTTGACAAATAGAGGTTGAGTCTCTTTTCTAAAGGTTTCTAAAATTGTTAAAAATCCATTTTTAAATTTATCATCATCAGCTGTTTCAAGGTCCGCGTAGCCAAGGACACGTTCTTCAAATGTTCCGAGAAAACGTCTTTGTTCATCAGGATTTAGTTTAAGACCACCATTGGCCTTTTCTAGGATTTGTTTAGATAGATCAGTCATAAAAATAGTATATCATAAAATAAAGGAGAAAACAGATAAAAGAAAGCGATTACTTTATAAACTTAAGGAAAATTTGCACAAAGATAACGTTTTTCCTTGAAAAAGGAGTCTTTTTAAGGTATCATAGAGGTGTAAAAAATTTAACTCAATAAGGAGAGTAAAAAATGTCAATTATTACTGATGTTTACGCTCGCGAAGTCCTAGACTCACGCGGTAACCCAACACTTGAAGTAGAAGTTTACACTGAATCAGGTGCTTTCGGACGTGGTATGGTTCCATCAGGAGCTTCTACTGGTGAACACGAAGCAGTTGAACTTCGTGATGGTGACAAATCTCGTTACGGTGGTCTTGGTACACAAAAAGCTGTTGACAACGTAAACAACATCATCGCTGAAGCAATCATCGGCTACGATGTACGTGACCAACAAGCTATCGACCGTGCTATGATCGCACTTGACGGTACTCCTAACAAAGGTAAATTGGGTGCTAACGCTATCCTTGGTGTGTCTATCGCTGTAGCTCGTGCTGCTGCTGACTACCTTGAAATCCCACTTTACAGCTACCTTGGTGGATTCAACACTAAAGTTCTTCCAACTCCAATGATGAACATCATCAACGGTGGTTCTCACTCAGATGCTCCAATCGCTTTCCAAGAATTCATGATCGTACCTGCTGGTGCACCAACATTCAAAGAAGCTCTTCGTTGGGGTGCTGAAATCTTCCACGCTCTTAAGAAAATCCTTAAATCTCGTGGTCTTGAAACAGCCGTAGGTGACGAAGGTGGATTCGCTCCTCGTTTCGAAGGAACTGAAGACGGTGTTGAAACTATCCTTGCTGCTATCGAAGCTGCTGGTTATGTTCCAGGTAAAGACGTATTTATCGGATTTGACTGTGCATCATCAGAATTCTACGATAAAGAACGTAAAGTTTACGACTACACTAAATTCGAAGGTGAAGGAGCTGCTGTTCGTACTTCTGCAGAACAAATCGACTACCTTGAAGAATTGGTAAACAAATACCCAATCATCACTATCGAAGATGGTATGGACGAAAACGACTGGGATGGATGGAAAGCTCTTACTGAACGTCTTGGTGGTAAAGTTCAATTGGTTGGTGACGACTTCTTCGTAACAAACACTGCTTACCTTGAAAGAGGTATCGCTGAAGGCGCTGCTAACTCAATCCTTATCAAAGTTAACCAAATCGGTACTCTTACTGAAACATTCGACGCTATCGAAATGGCTAAAGAAGCTGGTTACACTGCCGTTGTATCACACCGTTCAGGTGAAACTGAAGATTCAACAATCGCTGACATCGCAGTTGCAACAAACGCAGGACAAATCAAGACTGGTTCACTTTCACGTACTGACCGTATCGCTAAATACAACCAATTGCTTCGTATCGAAGACCAACTTGGTGAAGTAGCTGAATACCGTGGATTGAAATCATTCTACAACCTTAAAAAATAAAATAGTTCAGTGAACTATTTTATCCCGAACCTTGAAACTCAAAAGTTCGGCTCTTGATTAAACAAGATTTAAGCCCCTCGGATTTTATCCGAAGGGCTTTTGTATATTATAAGACAAGGTCAAAGAAATCCAGTCTTGTTTTCGTATTCTAGAGGTGAAAAAAGAGATTTTTAAACGTTTTTTTGGTATAATAATACCCAGGAAAAACTAGAGAAAAGAAGGAGGTAGAGATGGAAAAGTATTTATCGGTTACAACTTTGACTAAGTATTTAAAAATGAAATTCGATAAAGACCCCTACTTGGAACGGATCTATTTAACTGGTCAAGTCTCTAACTTCCGCAAGCGTCCAACGCATCAGTATTTTTCTCTTAAGGATGATCGTGCAGTTATTCAGGCAACCATTTGGTCAGGTATTTATCAGAAACTAGGTTTTGATTTGGAAGAAGGTATGAAGATCAATGTGGTTGGTCGTGTCCAGGTCTATGAGCCAAGCGGAAGTTATTCGATTATCATTGAAAAAGCTGAACCAGATGGTGTTGGTGCCTTGGCTATCCAATTTGAACAACTTAAGAAGAAACTGGCAGAAGAAGGTTTGTTTCAAGAGCGATTTAAACAATCTTTACCACAATTTTCAAAAAAAATAGGTGTGGTGACCAGTCGAAGTGGTGCTGTGATTCAAGATATCATTACTACAGTCAGTAGACGATTCCCTGGTGTGGAAATTGTCTTATATCCTACTAAAGTTCAAGGTGAGGGTGCTGCAGAGGAAATTGCTCGTAACATAACTCGAGCCAATGAACGCGATGACTTAGATGTTCTGATTATTGGCCGTGGGGGAGGTTCCATTGAAGATCTTTGGGCCTTTAACGAAGAAATTGTAGTTCGAGCAATTTTTGAATCTCGTTTACCGATTATTTCGAGTGTAGGTCATGAAACAGATGTCACTTTGGCTGATTTTGTTGCTGACAAGAGAGCGGCAACGCCGACAGCAGCTGCTGAACTCGCTACACCAGTAACTAAGTTAGATCTTTTGACCTATCTTCAGAATCAAGAAAAACGCATGACTACAGCGGCTAAGCATAGTTTGTCAAAGAAACAAGAAGCTTTGAGAATCCTAAGTCAATCGGTCATCTTCAGACAACCAGAGCGTTTATATGACGGTTATCTACAACGCTTGGATCAGTTACAGCTACGACTGAAACAAGGACTGAATGCTGAATTGGTTCGTAATCAACAAAAGGTTCAAGAACTAGTCCACCGTTTGGAACAATTATCACCAACCATCAAGATTCAGCGTTATCAGGATCGTATCCAGCAATTAAAGAAACTGCTGCGTAGCCAGATGGCTGTGACCTATGATGCAAAAGTAGCAGAAGTAAAACGCCTATCAGAAGCTCTCCTTATGCTAGATACTAGTCGAATTGTAGCCAGAGGTTATGCAATTGTTAAAAAAGGAGAAGTCGTAGTGGCTTCTGCGAAGGATTTGAAAGAAAATGACCAAGTATCACTGTTGATGCGGGACGGTCAGGTAGAATTAGAGGTTAAAGATGTCAAAACAAAAGAAATTTGAGGAAAATTTAGCAGAGCTTGAAACGATTGTTCAAAGCTTAGAAAATGGTGAAATTGCTTTGGAAGATGCTATTGCTGCATTTCAAAAAGGAATGGTTCTTTCAAAAGAATTGCAAGCAACACTTGATAAAGCAGAAAAGACTTTGGTCAAGGTGATGCAAGAAGATGGAACAGAAAGTGAACTGGTATGAACAAGCAGAAAAAACTAGCTTTGGTCGAATCAGCTCTTGAAGGCTTTTATGGCAACCAACGATTTGCATCCAGTTTAAGAGAGGCTGTTCTCTATTCCGTCCATGCTGGTGGTAAACGGATTCGTCCTTATTTGCTTTTAGAAGTTTTGGACTCCTTGCAAGTGCCTATCACTCAGGAACATGCTCAAGTTGCAGCGGCACTAGAAATGATTCATACAGGAAGTTTGATCCATGATGATCTTCCTGCTATGGATAATGATGATTTTCGTCGGGGGCGTTTGACCAACCATAAGGTGTATGGTGAAGCTCTAGCTATTTTAGCTGGGGATGCGCTTTTTTTGGATCCCTATGCTTTAATTGCTCAAGCTGATTTGCCGAGTCAAACCAAGGTAGATTTAATATCAAATTTATCCCTTGCTTCTGGAAGTATGGGAATGGTGGCTGGACAAGTTTTAGATATGGAAGGTGAAGGAAAACACTTGAATTTGGAGGGACTTCAGACTATCCATGCTAATAAGACCGGTAAACTTTTAGCCTTTCCTTTCCAAGCGGCTGGAATCATTGCTGGATTGGATGAAAATCTTCAGAAACAGCTTAAAACAGTTGGCGAGTTGATTGGCCTGGCTTTCCAAGTGAGAGATGATGTGCTTGATGTTACAGCAAGTTTTGAGGAAATCGGCAAGACACCCCAGAAGGATTTGCAAGCCGAAAAGTCAACCTACCCTGCTTTGTTGGGATTAGATCAGGCGATAGCATTTTGCAATCAAACATTGGATCAAGCTAATGCGAAACTTGAAGAGATTAGCCAAGTCGTGAGCTTTGATAAGGAACCAATTGTGAAAATAGTAGAAAGTTTGAGAATCCATGGCTAAGGAAAGAGTAGATGTACTAGCTTACAAACAAGGTTTATTTGAAACGAGAGAACAAGCAAAACGTGGTGTTATGGCAGGTTTGGTAGTCGCTGTTTTAAATGGCGAACGATTTGATAAACCAGGAGAAAAAATTCCTGACGATACAGAGTTGAAACTCAAGGGCGAGAAACTTAAGTATGTCAGTCGTGGTGGCTTGAAACTTGAGAAGGCGCTAGATATTTTTGATCTATCAGTTGAGGGACAAACGACCATTGATATCGGAGCTTCAACTGGAGGTTTTACGGATGTCATGTTGCAAAATGGTGCTAAACTAGTTTTTGCAGTCGATGTTGGTACTAACCAACTGGCGTGGAAATTACGTCAAGACCCTCGTGTTGTCAGTATGGAGCAGTTTAATTTCCGCTATGCTGAAAAGACCGACTTTAATCAGGAACCAAGTTTCGCAAGTATCGATGTCAGTTTTATTTCCCTAGGCCTTATTCTGCCAGCTTTGCACCGAGTTTTAGCTGATCAAGGGCAGGTTGTCGCACTCATCAAGCCTCAGTTTGAGGCTGGACGTGAGCAGATTGGTAAGAATGGAATTATCAGAGATGCCAAGGTTCACCAAAATGTTTTAGAATCAGTTACTAAAATGGCAGTTGATGAAGGATTTTCAGTCTTAGGATTGGACTATTCTCCTATTCAAGGAGGACATGGAAATATTGAATTCTTAGCCTATTTACGGAAGGAAGACCAGGCGAGCAATCAGGTTGTTACTGAAATAGAAAAAGTTGTAGAGAGAGCACATAGAGAGTTTAAAGATGAATAAAAAAGAGAGACTTGAGAAGATTAGAAGATTTGTTACAGATTATCAAATCGGAACACAGGAAGAAATCGTTGAACACTTGAGAGAAGCGGGGATCTCTGCTACTCAAGCAACAGTCTCCCGAGATATTAAAGAATTAGGTATTGTAAAAATTCCATTAAAAGACAATACTTACATCTATGAATTACCAAAATCAATCGTTAGAAGCTTGCAGTTGGCAGAAAATAATATTATTCATGCTGAGCGCATGGGGCATATGATCAATTTGCAAGTTATTCCAGGGAATACTATTTTCGTCAAGAGTCAGTTGATGACTGTTTTTTCTGACCAAATTTTTAGCTGTATTGCTGATGATAATTCCATCTTGATGGTATTGAGAAGTGAAGAAACAGCCAAAGATATTTTTGAGCAAGTTAAAAATTGGTAGGATTATATGTTACTGGAAATTTCGATTAAAAATTTTGCTATCATCGAATCAATTTCTTTGAACTTTGAACAAGGGATGACAGTTTTAACTGGTGAAACAGGTGCGGGTAAATCAATCATCATCGACGCTATGAATATGATGTTAGGAGCTCGAGCTACAACAGAAGTTATTCGTCATGGGGCTCCCAAAGCGGAAATTGAAGGTCTTTTTTCAATTGAAAGTAATCGCGCGCTAGAAGAAATTTTTGATGAACAAGGATTAGAATTGAGTGATGAAATCATTATTCGTCGCGAAATTTTACAAAACGGCCGAAGCATCAGTCGTGTCAATGGACAGATGGTTAATCTTTCAGTATTGAGGGCGATTGGTCAACAGCTAGTTGATATCCATGGTCAACATGACCAAGAGGAGTTAATGCGCCCACATCGACATATCCAGATGTTGGATGAGTTTGGGGATGCTTCTTTCTTTGAATTAAAAGAAGCCTATCAGATGAGCTTTGATAACTATCGCCGTATGCGTAAGCAAGTGCTTGACATCAAAAAAAATCAGCAGGAACACAAGGCTCGAATTGAAATGTTGGAATTTCAGATGGCTGAGATTGAAGCAGCTAATTTGAAAGCTGGTGAAGATATTGCCCTTAATCAAGAAAGAGACAAACTTCTTAACCATAAACATATCGCCGATACTTTAACAAATGCTTATAGTATGCTTGATAATGAAGAATTTTCAAGCCTTGCAAATGTTCGTTCGGCCATGAATGATATGGAAAGTCTTGAAGAGTTCGATTCAGAGTATCGTGAGATTTCAAGTTCCCTTTCTGAATCCTATTATGTTCTAGAAGATATCACCAAGCGCTTGGAATCCATTATTGATGATTTAGATTTTGATGGTAATCGTTTGATGCAGGTTGAAAGCAGACTAGATTTAATTCACACCATTACCCGTAAGTATGGTGGTAGTGTAGATGATGTCCTTGAATACTTTGCCAAGATTACAGACGAATACAATCTTCTAACAGGAAATAATTTATCTTCTGAAGATATGGAAATCGAACTCAAGAAGCTTGAAAAAAATCTTGTGGGTTTAGCAGGTCAAGTTGCTCAAGCTCGCCATAAAATAGCGAAGGATTTAGAAGCTGAAATCAAGCAAGAATTGCAAGACCTATACATGGAGAAAGCACAATTTCAAGTTCGTTTTAGTCAAGGCAAATTCAGTCGTGAAGGTAATGAGAGTGTTGAATTTTACATTTCAACCAACCCTGGAGAAGATTTTAAACCATTGGTAAAAGTAGCTTCTGGTGGAGAGTTGTCTCGTCTCATGTTAGCTATCAAGTCCGCTTTTTCTCGTAAGGAAGGCAAGACCAGTATCGTCTTTGATGAGGTGGATACGGGAGTTTCAGGTCGTGTAGCTCAAGCCATCGCGCAAAAGATTCATAAAATTGGACAGCACGGTCAAGTATTAGCTATTTCTCACCTTCCTCAAGTTATTGCGATTGCAGATTATCAGTTCTTCATCGAAAAGATTAGCAATGAACATTCGACCGTTTCAACAGTTCGCTTGTTGACAGTTGAAGAAAGGATTGAAGAAGTCGCTAAGATGTTGGCTGGAGAGAATGTGACAGAAGCAGCATTGACTCAAGCGAGAGAATTATTACAAAGTAAGGAGAAATAAATGACAGACTATTATGTAATTGGTGATGTCCACGGAAAAGCTGGAATGTTAGAAGACTTACTTAAAACATGGGATGGTAAGACTCAATTACTCTTTCTTGGAGATTTGATTGATAGAGGAGAAGATAGTCGCCGAGTTCTAGAAATGGTCAAAGACTTGGTCGACAATCAGGGAGCTATCTGCTTATCAGGAAACCATGAGTATATGTTTTTAACTTGGTTGGATAACCCTGAAGAAAGCTATGACCACTATCGTCGAAATGGTGGGGATACAACTATTAATTCTATTTTGGGGCGTCCACTGGATGCACCAGTAGATGGAGTAGCAGATGCTAAACGAGTTGAGACAGAAGCAGCAGACTTAGTGGAGTTTATCCGTCAGATGCCTTTTGTCATTGAAACAGATAAGTATATCTTTGTTCATGCCGGTATTGATTTGACTTTGGATGATTGGCATGATACTACTGATTATAAGAAGGTATGGCTCAGAAAACCATTTCACGAAGCAGCCAATCATACTGGAAAAAACATTGTCTTTGGACATACACCAGTCTATGGTTTGTTGGATCAAAAACCTGGTACATCTGAACTTTGGATGACAGAAGACGGTAAGATTGGAATGGATGGAGGAGCTGTTTACGGCGGTGTCCTTCACGGTATTGTCTTTACCGACCAAGGTATGACTGAGCACTATTTCATCGAAAATGATGGCTTTGTTGCTGAAGATTAGTACTCCTAACAGGGTATGGTCTTGTCAAAATGTTAAAAACAATTTATAATTAATAGATACCCTGAAAGGAAGAGAATGATGAACTTAGAAGAATTGAAAAAACGACAGGAGAAGATTCGTAACTTCTCTATTATCGCCCATATTGACCACGGAAAGTCGACTCTAGCAGACCGCATTTTGGAAAAGACAGAGACAGTTTCCAGTCGTGAAATGCAGGCCCAACTTCTTGATAGTATGGATTTAGAGCGTGAGCGTGGAATTACTATCAAGCTTAATGCTATCGAGCTTAATTATACGGCTAAAGATGGTGAGACTTATATCTTCCACTTGATTGACACACCTGGACACGTGGACTTTACCTATGAGGTTTCACGTTCCCTAGCTGCCTGTGAAGGTGCTATTTTGGTCGTTGATGCTGCCCAAGGGATTGAGGCTCAAACTCTAGCAAACGTTTACCTTGCCTTAGATAATGATTTGGAAATCCTTCCAGTTATCAATAAAATTGACCTACCAGCAGCAGATCCAGAGCGCGTGCGTACAGAAATTGAAGATGTCATTGGTCTAGACGCTAGCGAAGCAGTACTGGCTTCAGCCAAGGCGGGCATCGGTATCGAAGAAATTCTCGAGCAAATTGTCGAAAAAGTACCAGCCCCAACTGGTGACGTGTCAGCACCATGGAAAGCTTTGATTTTTGACTCAGTTTATGATGCCTATCGTGGTGTTATCCTCCAAGTTCGTGTCATGGATGGAGTAGTCAAACCTGGTGATAAGATTCAGCTCATGAGCAATGGTAAAACCTTCGATGTAACTGAAGTCGGAATTTTCACACCTAAAGCAGTTGGGCGTGATTTCCTTGCGACGGGTGACGTTGGTTATATCGCGGCTTCTATCAAGACTGTTCAGGACACACGTGTGGGTGATACCGTTACCTTGGCGACAAATCCAGCGACCGAACCACTTTCAGGATACAAGCAGATGAATCCGATGGTTTTCGCAGGTCTCTATCCAATCGAGTCAAATAAATACAACGACCTTCGTGAAGCCCTTGAAAAATTGCAACTAAATGATGCTAGCTTGCAGTTTGAACCAGAAACATCCCAGGCTCTTGGATTTGGTTTCCGTTGTGGTTTCCTTGGTCTTCTTCATATGGATGTTATCCAAGAACGTTTGGAACGTGAGTTTAACATTGACCTCATTATGACAGCTCCGTCTGTTATTTACAAAGTTAATTTGACCGATGGTGAGTCGATGGACGTCTCTAACCCATCTGAGTTCCCAGACCCAACTAAGATTGCGACCATTGAAGAGCCTTATGTTAAGGCGCAAATCATGGTACCACAGGAGTTCGTGGGAGCAGTCATGGAATTAGCTCAGCGCAAACGTGGTGATTTTGTAACTATGGACTATATTGATGATAACCGAGTCAATGTTATCTATCAAATTCCACTTGCTGAAATCGTCTTTGACTTCTTTGATAAGCTCAAATCTTCAACACGTGGTTATGCAAGTTTTGACTACGAGTTGTCAGAGTATCGTCCATCTAAGCTGGTGAAAATGGATATCCTTCTTAATGGTGATAAGGTGGATGCTCTTAGCTTTATTGTTCACAAAGACTTTGCTTATGAACGTGGGAAACTCATTGTTGATAAGCTCAAGAAAATCATCCCTCGTCAACAATTTGAAGTGCCGATTCAAGCAGCTATTGGGCACAAGATTGTGGCTCGTACTGATATCAAGGCTCTTCGTAAGAACGTACTTGCTAAGTGTTACGGTGGTGACGTTTCTCGTAAACGCAAACTCCTTGAAAAACAAAAAGCTGGTAAGAAACGCATGAAAGCCATCGGTTCTGTAGAAGTACCACAAGAAGCCTTCCTCAGCGTATTGAGCATGGATGAAGAATAGTTGAGATCTCAAGAAAAAATAAGATAAATATAAAATAATGATTTTTTAAGAGGCTGGGTAAAAAGTCAATTTTCTCCGAAAATGAAAAAATATAACGCATAGTATCAAGGTTTTCAACATCTGATATTATGCGTTTTTCTGATTTTAAAGATTTTTTGCCCAGCCTCTTTTCTTAATGTTTGACAAACGCGCCAACCTCAAGTATAGCAGATTGAACTTGGGATAGTACACTACAGATTCTAAAACATTTTTAGAAATTGATTTGACTTTCCTAATCTCTTTGTTCATATATTATTTCAATCAACTATACAAGTTTTGGAATCGACATTTCTGGGCGGAAGGTTATTATGTGAGTACAGTAGGGCTTAATGAAGCCACAATAAGGAAATATATCCAAGATTAAAGAAATTATCCAGTGGATGATTTCTAAACGAGTATGAAAATTTGAAAATAAGTAAAGCATGATCTATCACTAGATAAATTGAGTGTAAAAGAATATGAGGATCCCTTTAGGGATAGTGGTAAGTAATACTTATGCCTTTTTAAGAGGCAAGTGACGAGTCAAGAGCGATGAGACTTGAACAAGGTGAAAACCAGCGTCTTTAGGCGCTGGCTGGTAATGTGGACTTATAGCCCTAGTGCAAACCACCCGTTAGATGGGTGGTTATGTTTTTTTGATTTTTTTCAACTTTTATTATACAATAAAACTAAATAAAAAGAAAGCGGTAACAATATGCTTAATGCGAAAATTTTTTATATATTTTTATGTTTGATCGTTGTCGAAACTACAGGCTTGTTGTTGTTGAAAAACGGTCTTGAAAGAGGTTATTTAGATACAGGAGCTATCATCCTTGCAGTTTTTTCATTTGCTTTCTACAACCTATGTTCATTCGGTTGGGTCTGCTCTACAATAAAAAACAATAAAAAATAAATAGACGTATTTTTAGTCAGAACCTCTCGAAAAACGCATTTTCTTGCACCTGCTCCGTAAATGTGTTATACGGATTCTGCGAAAAAGTGATAGTTTTCTAAGCCATGAGCAATGGAAAAGCACCAGCAGTACGAATGCTGAGGCTTTTTTTACGTGGTTGCGAACCACGTCCGGACCAGTGGCACTTAATCATCGCCTTTCTTATCTAGCCAGACAGAAGAAACTCAAATAGTAGGTTCAGATGATTATGGCTATGTGAAAATTCCTAAATCATGGGTTCATTTCAAAGAAATTGAAGGTGGAGGTGACATTCAGTACTGTGATGGGACGGATGTCAATATTGTAACTCTCAATACCTTTAAACCTTAGCAGTTTGGTATTAGTGAAAGTGAGTACGCTGCGCTTGAAACTGTTCAAATTTTAACTAGCATTTATGAATCTAAACAGAAAAGTCAAGAATTTTCCAAGGTATGGGGGTCAAAATCAACTATCGGTGGCTATGAGGCCTATGTAGTAAACTGTATTGCTAAGAATGGGAAATATCTAATTATCTGGGTATTTAAATCAGATGATGGTAAGTTTAGATATGTTTCTCTTGAAGGTGCTCCAGAGGTATTAAAAAATCTCCTTCCAATGGTGGAAGAAAGTTGGACCAATAAAAAGAGTTAACATCGTGAAAACAGGAGTCATTCCTGTTTTTTTTTATTATACTTATTAGGAAATTATAAAAAATATGTTTGAAATGATTAAATGTTTAATTCGTAAACAAAAAAAATAAAAATCAAACAAAATACAACAAAAAAATATTGACAACGGTTTCATATAGTGTTATACTTATACCATAAAAGTTAAATATGAAGGGAGAAGGTCATGGGATTAGATCATTTCTTTGACAAAGACCTAGTCTTTTGCTTAGAAGCAGATAATCAAGAGCAACTTTTCGATCAAGTTGCAACCCTATTGGAAGAAAAGAAAGTTGTTACAGAGACCTATCGATCGGCCTTGATTGAACGTGAAAAATCGTTCCCAACTGGTTTGGATATGGAGTTTTTAGGGAAGGATTTGCCTAACGTAGCTATCCCTCATACTGATACAATTCATAATCTAACTGAAAATGTTGTCGTGGTTCGTCTGGAAAAACCAGTAACGTTCCACAATATGATTGCACCTGATAAGGAAGTAGAAGTATCATTACTCTTCTTTATAATCAACAATTCAAGTTCAAGTCAAACAAATATTCTTGCACAGTTGATGGACTTCTTTACAGGCAATGGTCATCTTGAAGCGCTGTCTAAGATTACGGAACCTGAAGCCTTGTTCCAATATATCTCAGAAGCGACTGCTTAATTTGTTAATAATTTTTATATAAAAACGGAGGAAATCCAAATGATTAAAATTCTTGCTGCTTGTGGTGCAGGTGTTAACTCAAGCCACCAAATTAAAAGTGCTCTTGAAGAAGAACTTTCTAACCGTGGGTACGATGTTCAATGTGATGCCGTTATGGTAAAAGATGTCAATGAAGACTTGATTAAAGGTTATGATATCTTCACACCAATCGCTGCTACTGATTTAGGTTTTGAACCAGGTATTCCAGTTGTTGAAGCAGGACCAATCTTGTTCCGTATTCCAGCTATGAGCGCTCCAGTTTATGACAATATTGAAGCAGCTATCAAAGAACATGGTCTAAGCTAATTATTAATTTGTAAATATTCCATAAAAATAAAGGGAGGAAAATTATGGATATCATTATCGAACTAGCCAATAAGCTGTTCAAACCTATCTTGGAAATGGGTGGACCGATCATCATGCTGATCATTTTGACATTATTGGCTCTACTTTTTGGAGTGAAATTCTCCAAAGCGCTTGAAGGTGGTATCAAACTTGCCATCGCTCTTACTGGTATCGGTGCTATCATCGGTATGTTAAATGGTGCTTTCTCAGCGTCTCTTGCAAAATTCGTTGAAAACACTGGTATTCAATTGAATATTACCGACGTTGGTTGGGCACCACTTGCTACAATCACTTGGGGTTCAGCTTGGACACTTTACTTCTTGCTTGTGATGTTGATCGTCAACATTGTCATGCTTGCAATGAAGAAAACTGATACACTTGACGTCGATATCTTTGATATCTGGCACTTGTCTATCACAGGTCTTTTGATCAAATGGTACGCTGACAACAATGGAGTTAGCCAAGGAGTTTCACTCTTCATCGCGACTGCAGCAGTTGTTCTTGTTGGGGTTCTTAAAATCATCAACTCTGACTTGATGAAACCAACATTTGATGACCTTCTTAACGCACCAAGTTCATCACCAATGACTTCAACTCACATGAACTACATGATGAACCCAGTTATCATGGTTTTGGATAAGATTTTTGATAAACTCTTCCCAGGTCTTGATAAATACGACTTTGACGCTGCTAAATTGAATAAACGAATCGGTTTCTGGGGATCTAAATTCTTCATCGGTTTCATCCTTGGTATCGTTATCGGTTTGATGGGAACTCCACATCCAGTTCCTGGTGTTGAAGGTGCTGATAAATGGGAACTTGTTATTAAAGGTTGGTTGTCACTTGGTTTGACTGCCGGTGTCTGCTTGGAGCTCTTCTCATTGATCGGTTCATGGTTTATCGCAGCCGTAGAACCACTTTCACAAGGTATTACAAACGTTGCTACTAAACGTCTTCAAGGGCGTAAATTCAACATTGGTCTTGACTGGCCATTTATCGCTGGTCGTGCTGAAATCTGGGCTTGTGCCAACGTACTTGCACCAATCATGTTGGTTGAAGCAGTGCTTCTTTCAAATGTCGGAAATGGTATCTTGCCACTTGCTGGTATCATCGCAATGGGTGTAACTCCAGCTCTCTTGGTAGTTACTCGTGGTAAATTGCTCCGTATGATTATCTTCGGAACACTCTTGTTGCCACTCTTCCTTCTTTCAGGTACACTTATCGCACCATTCGCAACAGAACTTGCTAAAGGTGTAGGTGCATTCCCAGAAGGTGTAAGCCAAACTCAATTGATTACTCACTCAACTCTTGAAGGACCAATCGAAAAACTATTTGGTTGGGCAATTGGTAACGCTACAACTGGTGATATCAAAGCTATCCTTGGCGCATTAGTATTCCTAGTATTCTACGTTGGTATCTTTGCATGGTACAGAAAACAAATGATCAAACGTAATGAAGAATACGCAGCAAACGCAAAATAATTCGCTCCTAAAAATGTAAATTGTAAAAACTAGGTTGTCAGTTTCCAAATCTGGAGTCGACAGCCTAGTTTTTTTAGGCCTTAAATAAATGGAGGTAATTCTAATGATTGAATTAAAAACAGAACAGCTAAGTGTACAGTTTCAAACTTTTGGTGGTGCACTTTCTTCAATAAAAGACAAAGATGGTATTGAGTATTTGTGGCAGGGAGATCCAACTTACTGGAGTGGACAAGCACCTGTTTTATTTCCAATCTGTGGATCCGTTAGAAATGATACTGTCTTATATCATCAAGCAGATGGTAGTCAAGTAACAGGTAAAATTCCACGTCATGGATTGGTTCGAAAAAAAGAATTTGAATTAGTAGAACAAACAGAGAATGCTGTCACCTTTGCTATCGAAGATGACCAAGAAATGTATGAGAATTATCCCTATCATTTTCGTCTAGAAATAACTTATACTGTTACTGGAAAGACTATTCGAACACAGTATCAAGTTACCAATAAGGAAACAAATAAGAAAATGCCATATTTTATTGGTGGACATCCAGGCTTTAACTGTCCTTTATTTGATGATGAAGCCTATGAAGATTACTATCTTGAATTTGAAAAATCTGAAACTTGTACAGTTCCTAAAACATTTCCAGAAACAGGGATGTTAGATTTTCAAGATAGAAGTAGCTGGTTAAAAGACCAAAAAGAATTAGATCTAAACTATGATTTCTTTAGCTATGATGCTGTGACTTTAGATGAGTTAGTCTCTCGCTCTGTTTCCTTACGATCACGCAAGCATGATAAGGGATTGAAACTAGATTTTAAAGAGTTTCCAAACCTCATCGTGTGGTCAACTCTGAATAAAGGTCCTTTCCTTGCTCTTGAACCTTGGTCAGGTTTATCAACATCACTCGAAGAGGGCGATCATCTAGAAGATAAGAAAAATGTTCGAATCTTAAATCCAGGTCAAAGTGATCAAATTGGTTTTGATATAGAAATTTTCTAAAAAACAAACAAAAAACAAACATAAACTGTTGACTTTTTTAAATAATAGTAGTATATTATGTTTATAAAGAACAATTTGTGTTTGTTTTGACAAGTTATTCTTCCAATTTCTCCAAGGAGAAGTTACTAAGAGTGAATAGATGATTCATTCTTAATCTAAAATTGTCAACAAAAACTACTAGTAACTATTTGGTGATGGTCATTTTCTTTCCAGAACCAAAATAATTTTACTGGTCTATTATAAAAAAGGAGTATACAATATGTCTATTGTTATTGGTGCAGATGCTGCAGGTTTGAGATTGAAAGAAGTCGTTAAAGATTTCTTGGAAAAAGAAAACTTCCACGTTATGGATGTTACAGCTGAAGGTCAAGACTTCGTTGATGTAACTCTTGCAGTTGCTGAAGAAGTTAAAAAAGAAGAACAAAACCTTGGTATTGTCATTGACGCTTATGGTGCAGGTCCATTTATGGTTGCAACCAAAATCAAAGGAATGGTTGCTGCAGAAGTATCTGACGAACGTTCAGCTTATATGACTCGTGGTCACAACAACTCACGTATGATTACTATGGGTGCTCAACTTGTTGGTGACGAATTGGCTAAAAACATCGCTAAAGGCTTTGTAAATGGCAAGTATGACGGTGGTCGTCACCAGATTCGTGTCGACATGTTGAACAAAATGTGCTAATACTCTTCAAAAATCAAGATAATCTGTCGTCAGCTCACTTTAGCTAACCTCAGTTATGCTCGCAGCTCGCTTCCTAAGCTAATCTTGATTTTTCTTGAGTAAGGATAAATGATATTAGATTTATATAATTAATCGGAGGGAATAACTAATGAGAATTGCAATTGGATGTGACCACATCGTAACAAATGAAAAAATGGCGGTTTCAGAATTTTTGAAATCAAAAGGACATGAAGTCATCGACTTTGGTACTTATGACCACGCTCGTACTCACTACCCAATCTTTGGTAAAAAAGTTGGTGAAGCAGTAGTTAGTGGCCAAGCTGATCTTGGTGTATGTATCTGTGGTACTGGTGTAGGTATCAATAACGCTGTTAACAAAGTTCCAGGTGTTCGTTCTGCTTTGGTTCGTGATATGACAACAGCTCTTTACGCTAAAGAACAATTGAATGCCAACGTTATCGGATTTGGTGGTAAAATCACTGGTGAATTGCTTATGTGCGATATCATTGAAGCTTTCATCAACGCTGAATACAAACCATCTGAAGAAAATAAAAAATTGATCGCTAAAATCCAACACGTTGAAACTCATAACGATCATCAAACAGATGCCAACTTCTTTACAGAGTTCCTTGAAAAATGGGATCGCGGTGAATACCACGACTAAGAGGTGACTCATGATTTTAACAGTCACAATGAACCCATCCATTGATATTTCCTATCCTTTGGATGAATTGAAAATTGATACTGTCAACCGTGTTGTCGATGTTACAAAAACAGCGGGTGGTAAAGGTCTCAATGTTACACGAGTTCTATCAGAATTTGGTGATTCTGTAGTCGCAACTGGACTTGTTGGTGGTAAACTAGGTGATTTTTTAGTAGAAAATATTGATGATCAAGTTTCTAAACGTTTCTTCTCTATCCAAGGAGAAACTCGTAACTGTATCGCAATTCTACATGGAGAAAACCAAACAGAAATCCTAGAAAAAGGTCCTAAAGTTCAAGAACAAGAAGGTCAAGATTTCTTGGCTCATTTCAAGAAACTTTTAGAGACTGTAGAGGTAGTAGCTATTTCAGGTAGTCTACCAGCAGGACTTCCTGTTGACTATTATGCTAGTCTAGTTGAACTTGCTAACCAAGCTGGTAAACCTGTTGTCTTGGACTGTTCAGGAGCTGCACTTCAGGCGGTTCTTGAATCTCCACATAAACCAACAGTCATCAAACCAAATAATGAAGAATTGTCTCAACTTTTGGGTAGAGAAATTTCTAAAGACTTGGATGAATTAAAAGAAGTTCTACAAGAACCCCTATTTGAAGGAATTGAGTGGATCATCGTTTCCTTAGGTGCTAATGGTGCCTTTGCAAAACACGGGGATACTTTCTATAAAGTAGATATTCCAAAAATCCAAGTTGTAAACCCAGTTGGGTCAGGTGATTCAACCGTTGCAGGTATTGCATCAGGATTGTTCCATAAAGAATCTGATCAAGAATTACTGACCAAGGCGAATGTCCTTGGTATGCTAAATGCTCAAGAAAAAATGACCGGTCATGTCAATATGGCTAACTATCAAGGCCTATATGACCAACTAGTAGTGAAAGAGGTATAAAATGGTTTTAACAGAAAATAAACGTGCATGTTTGGAAAAACTCTCTGATGAGAATGGTATCATCTCAGCTCTTGCTTTTGACCAACGTGGTGCTTTGAAACGCCTCATGGCTCAATACCAGACAGAAGAGCCAACGGTAGCTCAAATGGAAGAACTTAAAGTATTGGTAGCAGATGAATTGACTAAATACGCTTCATCAATGCTCCTTGACCCTGAATATGGTCTTCCTGCTACAAAAGCTCTTGATGAAAAAGCTGGTCTTCTCCTTGCTTATGAAAAAACAGGTTACGACACAACAAGCACAAAACGTTTGCCAGACTGCTTGGATGTTTGGTCTGCAAAACGCATCAAAGAACAAGGTGCAGATGCTGTTAAGTTCTTGCTTTACTATGATGTAGATAGCTCTGATGAGCTCAACCAACAAAAACAAGCCTACATTGAACGTATTGGTTCTGAGTGTGTGGCTGAAGACATTCCATTCTTCCTTGAAATCCTTGCCTACGATGAAAAGATTGCTGACGCAGGTTCTGCAGAATACGCAAAAGTAAAACCACACAAGGTTATCGGTGCTATGAAGGTCTTCTCAGACCCACGCTTCAACATCGATGTCTTGAAAGTAGAAGTTCCAGTTAACGTGAAATACGTTGAAGGATTTGGCGATGGTGAAATCGTTCATACACGTGAAGAAGCTGCAGCCTTCTTCAAAGCCCAAGACGAAGCTACTAACCTTCCTTACATCTACTTGAGTGCAGGTGTATCAGCTAAACTCTTCCAAGAAACTCTTGTCTTTGCCCACGAATCAGGCGCAAACTTCAATGGTGTTCTTTGTGGACGTGCAACATGGGCTGGATCAGTTGAAGCTTACATCAAAGACGGTGAAGTAGCAGCTCGCGAATGGCTTCGTACAACTGGATTTGAAAACATCGATGAACTTAATAAGGTTCTTCAAACAACAGCTACTTCTTGGACTGAACGTGTCTAAATTTCCCCCCTTTTATGTCCTAAAACCTAGCTAAAAAACTTTTAAAAAAGTTGTATGTAAAGGTTTACAAAATAAAAATCTTGTGCTATACTTAAGTTACAAGTTAATACAAAGTGAGTGTTACTAAGTAATATTAGGCATGATCACAGATGACTCAGAGGTATATTTTCTGAACTCATTTGTGGTCATTTTTTATGCTCACAAAACTTAAATAATAGGGCAAGGAGGTTGCCATGTATCGGATATTAAATCCAATGAATAACAATGTTTCTCTCGTGCGAAATAGCAAGGGAGAGGAGTTGATCGTAATTGGTAAGGGTATTTCATTCGGTAAGAAGAAGGGAGATTTGATTTCTGAGGATCAGGTTGAAAAAGTTTTTCGGATGAAAACAGAAGAGTCGCGAGAAAACTTTATGGCTCTTCTCAAGGATGTACCGCTTGATTTTATTACGGTCACTTATGAGATTATTGATAATCTTTCTAAAAAATATCAATATCCTGTCCAAGAGTATTTATACGTCACTCTGACAGACCATATCTATTGTTCTTATCAGGCTATTAGCCAAGGACGCTATAAGGATAGTAACTTACCTGACATTTCTGCCAAATATCCTATCGCTTTTCAAATTGCACAAGAAGCTTTTGAAATTTATCGTCAAAAACTGACAGAAAATTTTCCTGAAGACGAAATCATTCGTATCGCTTATCATTTCATAAATGCCGAAGGTGAGAATGAAGTCGAAGTTGTTGAGTCAATTGATAAGAGAAAGGAAATTTTAAAGAGGGTCGAAAGCGTTTTGAAGAGTTATAAAATCCAGCGAACACCTGAAAATAATAATTTTTACGACCGCTTTATGATTCATCTAAATTATTTTTTGGATTATCTGGATCGTAGTCGCGATGATAATCAATCCTTGCTCGATATGGAAGAACATATAAAGAATACCTATCCAGAAGCATTCGAGATTGGTAGTAAAATTTATGAGGTCATTGCTCAGGAAACTAGTCTTGACCTCTACAAGAGTGAACGAGTTTATCTTGTTCTACACATCCAACGTTTATTGTCATAACATTTACTAAAAATTATATAAGGAGAAATCTATCATGAATAGAGAAGAAGTAACATTGTTAGGTTTTGAGATTGTTGCCTATGCAGGTGATGCTCGTTCAAAATTATTGGAAGCTTTGAAGGCTGCTGAAGCTGGTGATTTCGCGAAAGCGGATAGCCTAGTTGAGGAAGCTGGTAGCTGTATCGCTGAAGCACACCACGCGCAAACTAGTCTTTTAACCAAGGAAGCTGCTGGTGACGATTTGGCTTATAGCGTGACCATGATGCATGGTCAAGATCACCTGATGACAACAATCTTGCTAAAAGATTTGATGCACCATTTAATCGAACTTTATAAAAGAGGAGCTAAATAATGAATAAGTTAATTGCCTATATCGAGAAAGGGAAGCCTTTCTTTGAAAAACTATCTCGAAATATCTATCTTCGTGCTATTCGGGATGGATTTATCGCAGGAATGCCAGTCATTCTATTCTCAAGTATTTTTATCTTGATTGCTTTTGTTCCAAACTCTTGGGGCTTTAAATGGTCTGATGAAGTAGTAGCACTTTTGATGAAACCTTACAGCTACTCTATGGGAATTCTAGCAGTCTTGCTAGCTGGTACGACTGCTAAATCATTAACAGACTCTGTTAACCGTAGCATGGAAAAAACCAACCAAATCAACTATATGTCAACGCTATTGGCGGCTATTGTTGGATTATTGATGTTGGCAGCTGATCCAATTGAAGGTGGCTTTGCAACTGGTTTCCTTGGTACAAAAGGGTTGCTTTCAGCCTTCCTGGCAGCTTTTGTAACTGTAGCTATCTATAAGGTTTGTGTGAAGAACAACGTTACTATTCGCATGCCTGACGAAGTTCCACCGAATATCTCACAAGTCTTTAAAGACGTTATTCCGTTTACGCTTTCAGTTGTTTCTCTTTATGCTCTTGACTTGCTCGCTCGTCAATTTGTTGGTGCAAGCGTTGCAGAATCAATTGGTAAATTCTTTGCCCCATTATTCTCAGCAGCAGACGGTTATCTTGGTATTACCATTATCTTTGGTGCTTTTGCCTTCTTCTGGTTTGTCGGTATTCACGGCCCATCTATCGTTGAACCTGCCATTGCAGCGATCACTTATGCAAATGCCGAAGTCAACTTGAACCTTCTTCAACAAGGTATGCACGCTGATAAGATCCTTACATCTGGTACACAAATGTTTATCGTCACTATGGGTGGTACAGGAGCAACTCTTGTAGTTCCATTCATGTTTATGTGGTTGTGTAAGTCTAAGCGTAACCGTGCCATCGGACGCGCTTCAGTAGTTCCTACATTCTTCGGTGTAAACGAACCAATCCTGTTTGGTGCACCACTTGTTTTGAACCCAATCTTCTTTATTCCATTTATCTTTGCTCCAATTGCAAACGTTTGGATTTTCAAATTCTTTATCGAAACTCTCGGCATGAACTCATTTACTGCCAACCTTCCATGGGTTACTCCTGGACCTTTGGGGATTGTCCTTGGTACAAACTTCCAGTTCTTGTCATTTGCTCTTGCAGCATTGTTAATCGTAGTAGATATTGTTATCTACTATCCATTCCTCAAGGTTTATGACGAACAAATTCTTGAAGAAGAACGTTCAGGCAAAGCTAATGATGAATTAAAAGAAAAAGTTGCAGCAAACTTCAACACTGCTAAAGCTGATGCTATCCTTGAAAAAGCTGGAGTAGAATCAGCACAAAATACAATCACTGAAGAAACCAACGTACTCGTTCTCTGTGCAGGTGGAGGAACAAGTGGTCTTCTTGCCAACGCCTTGAACAAAGCAGCAGCAGAATACAATGTTCCTGTTAAGGCAGCCGCTGGTGGCTATGGAGCTCACCGTGAGATGCTACCAGAGTTTGATTTGGTTATCTTAGCACCACAAGTTGCTTCAAACTTTGAGGATATGAAAGCTGAAACTGATAAATTAGGTATCAAACTTGCTAAGACAGAAGGTGCACAGTACATTAAATTGACACGCGATGGACAAGGTGCTCTAGCCTTTGTTCAAGCTCAATTCGATTAACGATAGGGACTCTGAAATAGTCTCCTATCGTTACGGAAATCGCTATGGCGAATTTCCTAATCGCCTTATTAATTCGTCGGTAAAAAGATATCGTTTTTACCTCCTCATGTCACAATTCGGTGACTTGCTACAAGAAGTGAGATGGAGATGGATAGCTCACTAGCTCCTCTCCGCTCACTTTTCATTTTATCCAATCAAGAAATAGGTGAAAAAATGACAAAAACACTTCCTAAAGATTTTATTTTCGGTGGCGCAACAGCGGCTTATCAAGCAGAAGGAGCTACGCATACAGATGGTAAAGGTCCTGTTGCCTGGGACAAATACCTAGCAGATAACTATTGGTACACAGCTGAACCAGCGAGTGATTTCTACCATAAATATCCAGTGGACTTAAAGTTTGCTGAGGAATATGGGGTAAACGGTATCCGTATTTCAATTGCTTGGTCACGTATTTTTCCAACAGGTTATGGTGAAGTAAATCCAAAAGGGGTAGAATTCTATCATAAGTTATTTGCAGAATGTCATAAACGTCATGTAGAACCGTTCGTAACTCTTCACCATTTTGATACACCTGAAGCTCTTCACTCAAACGGAGACTTCTTGAATCGTGAAAATATCGAACACTTTGTAGATTATGCTGCCTTCTGTTTTGAAGAATTCCCAGAAGTAAACTACTGGACAACCTTTAATGAAATTGGTCCAATCGGTGACGGTCAATACTTGGTCGGTAAATTCCCACCAGGTATTCAATATGACCTTGCGAAAGTCTTCCAATCCCACCACAATATGATGGTTTCTCATGCTCGTGCTGTGAAATTGTACAAAGACAAAGGCTATAAAGGTGAAATCGGGGTTGTTCACGCCCTTCCAACTAAGTATCCATTGGATCCTAAAAATCCTGCAGATGTTATTGCGGCAGAGTTGGAGGACATTATCCATAACAAATTTATCTTAGATGCAACTTATCTGGGGCACTACTCTGAAAAGACCCTGGCAGGGGTAGAGGCTATCTTGGCTGCCAATGGTGGAAAGCTTGACTTGCGTGACGAAGACTTTTTAGCGCTTGAAGCAGCTAAAGATTTGAATGACTTCCTCGGAATTAACTACTATATGAGCGATTGGATGGAAGCTTTTGATGGTGAGACAGAAATCATCCATAATGGTAAAGGGGAGAAAGGAAGCTCTAAATACCAGATCAAGGGTGTTGGTCGTCGTGTAGCTCCTGACTATGTACCTCGTACTGACTGGGACTGGATTATCTATCCTCAAGGATTATACGACCAAATCATGCGCGTGAAAAAGGATTATCCAAACTACAAGAAAATCTACATCACAGAAAATGGTCTTGGTTACAAGGATGAATTCGTTGATAACACAGTTTACGATGACGGTCGAATCGACTATGTGAAGAAGCACATGGAAGTTATTTCAGATGCTATTGCAGACGGAGCAGTAGTTAAAGGCTATTTCATTTGGTCACTTATGGATGTCTTCTCATGGTCAAATGGTTATGAAAAACGCTATGGTCTCTTCTATGTGGACTTCGATACACAAGAACGCTATCCAAAGAAATCAGCTCACTGGTACAAAAAACTAGCTGAGACCCAAGTGATTGAATAGTACAACTAGTTATTAGGTATAGAATTTAAGCGAGGAAAGTTTATGCTCAAAGATTTTATCAAATCAATCTATGAAAAAGTTTATATTATTAACTTTGAACATTGCTCTCATGTACCATCCTTGACCAAGGAGCAACTTGCAAGTCTTGGAAAATGGTATGTCTCGACGGGTAAGGAGTGGATTTGTCATTCAGACTATGAATTTGAAGAATTTCAAAAGCTATTTTTAAATTTTGTCAACGCAGAAGATAAGGATAACATTTCCTTTGTTTCGGATTTTATGCCATTTCAACACTAAAATATTATAAAGAGGAATCTATCTCATACTAGGGGATATTCCTCTTTTTTATCTAGATTTTACCTGAAAGTCAAAAAAATTCTTGACAGATTTATGTGATAGGAGTAAACTATTAACTAGTTAAATAACTGGTTAAGTACATAAAGAGGTAACTCACTCGCTCAAATCTTGTTTGATAAATAGAAAATAGAAGGAGGAGTTTTAAAAGTGAGTTATTTTTCTAAATAGATATTTAACCGGTTAAGGAAGCCCTTTAGGAAAAAGTGTAGTTCTTCTTTAACGAATAAATGAAAATAGAAAGTGTGTTTAGATGAAAATCAATAAAAAATATGTTCTTGGTTCGGTAGCTCTTTTAGCCTTAAGCCTTTCCAGTTATGAACTGGGGCGTTTCCAAGCGGTACAGACTAGCAAAGAGTCTAATCGTGTGGCTTATATAGAAGGGAATCAGGCTAGTACTAAGACTGAAAATCTGACACCAGATGAAGTTAGTCAGCGAGAGGGGATTAATGCTGAACAGATTGTCATCAAGATTACGGATCAAGGCTACGTAACTTCACATGGGGACCATTATCATTACTATAATGGCAAGGTTCCTTATGATGCTATCATCAGTGAAGAATTGCTAATGAAAGATCCGAATTATCAGTTGAAGGATTCAGATATTGTCAATGAAATTAAGGGTGGCTATGTGATTAAGGTTGATGGTCGTTATTATGTATACCTCAAAGATGCATCCCATGCAGAAAATATTCGTAGTAAGGATGAGATCAATCGACAGAAGCAAGAACACGGACATGGTAGTGGAACAAAAGTTAGCAATGAAGTTACCTTAGCAAGGACTCAGGGACGTTATACAACGGATGACGGCTATGTTTTTAATGCAAGTGACATTATTGAGGATACTGGCGATGCTTACATCGTTCCACATGGCAATCACTTCCATTATATTCCTAAAAGTGACTTATCAGCTAGCGAACTTGCTGCGGCCCAAGCCTTCCTATCTGGTAAAGGTGGCCAAACAAGCTCAGTTGGGTATCGACCGTCAACAAATTCTTCTAGCAGCTCATCAGAGTCATCGAATAGTAGTTCATATGGACAAACAAATCATAGTAATGTTGAGGCAAATACTAGAATATGGATCCCAAGTGTTAGCCCACAAGTGGATAATAGTTATCAAGCAAGTCCAAGTGAAGACGTATCTAGTCTTTTGAAACAACTTTATGCCTTGCCACTCAGCCAACGACATGTGGAATCAGATGGGCTTGTCTTTGATCCAGCGCAAATTACAAGAAAAACTGCGAATGGTGTTGCAGTGCCGCACGGAGATCATTACCACTTTATCCCTTATTCTCAAATGTCTGATTTAGAGCAGAGGATTGCGAGAATGATTTCTGAAAATTATCAAGGAAATCATACAACTGCAGGTGGTAAAGAATTAAAACCAATTCCGACTCCAAGTCTTCCAAATCCAATCCCTGTTCCAGATCCTACCCCAATACCAAGTCCACAACCTGTACCAAATCCTCAACCAGGTCCAAGCAATCCAATTGATGGAAAATTGGTAAAACAGGCGATTCGAAAGGTGGTTGATGGTTATGTCTTCGAAGAGAATGGAATTTCGCGTTATATTTTTGCCAAGGAACTTTCAGCAGAAACTGTTGCAGCCATTGATAATAAACTTACCAAACAAGAAAGTTTGTCTCATGAGTTAGGAGCTAAGAAAACCAATCTTGCATCTGGTGATCAAAAATTTTACAACAAAGTTTATGATTTACTAGCAACAGTTCATCAAGATTTGATTTCCAATAAAGGGCGCCAAGCTGATTTTGACGCTTTGGATAGACTATTGGAACGTCTCAACGATGAGTCAAGTGATAAAGTCAAGTTAGTTGATGATATCCTTGCTTTTCTAGCGCCGATTCGTCATCCAGAACGTTTAGGAAAACCAAATGCACAAATAACTTACACAGATAATGAGATTCAAGTAGCCAAGTTGGCAGGCAAGTATACAACAGAAGATGGCTATATCTTTGATCCCCGTGATATCACCAGTGATGAGGGGGATGCCTATGTAACTCCGCATATGAGCCACAGTCATTGGATTAAGAAAGATAGTTTGTCTGAAGCTGAAAGAGCAGCAGCTCAAGCTTATGCTAAAGCGAAAGGTTTGACACCTCCTTCAACAAATCATCAAAGTTCAGGAAATACTGAGGCTAAGGGAGCAGAAGCGATTTACAATCGAGTAAAAGCAGCTAAGAAGGTACCACTTGACCGTATGCCTTACAATCTCCAACATACTGTGGAAGTTAAAAATGGAAGTTTGATTATACCTCATTATGACCATTACCATAACATCAAATTTGAGTGGTTTGACGAAGGTCTTTATGAGGCACCTAAGGGGTATACTTTAGAAGAGCTATTTGAAACTGTGAAGTATTATGTCGAACATCCAAACGAACGTCCGCATTCAGATAGTGGTTGGGGTAATGCGAGCGACCATGTTCAAAGAAACCACAATAGTCAAGCTGCTAACAATCAAACAGAGAAACCAACTGAGGAGAAACCTCAGACAGAAAAAATTGAGGAGGAAAAACCTCGCGAAGAAAAACCGAAAAATGAGAAAGCAGAATCTCCAAAACTAAAAGAACCAGAGGAATCAGAAGAAGAATCACCATCGGAACCAGAGGAACCTCAGGTTGAAACTGAAAAGGTTGAAGAAAAACTGAGAGAGGCGGAAGAGTTACTTAAAAAGATTCAGGATCCAATTCTTAAGTCCAATGCCAACGAAACTCTCACAGGATTAAAAAATAACCTGTTATTTGGTTCTCAGGACAACAATACTATTATGGTAGAAGCTGAAAAGTTATTAGTCTTATTAAAGGAGAGTAAGTAACTATACAACTATTATAGAAGATAAAAAGGGAGCAGAATATGGATTCTGTTCTCTTTTTTATGAAATTGTGTAAAAATTCTTGACATATTTTCTAAATAAAGATAAACTATTTACTAGTTAATTAAATGGTTAAATACTAGTTAAGGAGTTGTTATGAAAAAAAGAAGTATCCTATGGCTCATGATTGCCTTATTTGCTCTTACCATAGGAGCATGTGGACAAAAGACCAGTCAAGACAAGAGTGATGAAACTAAAGGTATGAAAATTGTGACCAGTTTTTATCCTATCTATGCCATGGTCAAGGAAGTATCTGGTGACTTGAATGATGTTCGAATGATTCAGTCAAGTAGCGGAATTCACTCCTTTGAACCTTCGGCAAATGATATCGCAGCAATATATGATGCCGATGTTTTTGTCTATCACTCTCATACACTAGAGTCATGGGCGGGAAGTTTGGATCCAAGCCTGCAAAAATCCAAGGTAAAGGTCTTAGAAGCATCAGAAGGTATGACCTTGGAGCGCGTGCCTGGATTAGAAGATATGGAAGCTGGAGATGGGATTGATGAGAAAACCTTGTACGATCCTCATACTTGGTTAGATCCTGAAAAAGCTGGCGAAGAAGCGCAAATTATCGCTGACAAACTTTCAGAGGTTGATAGTGAGCATAAAGAAACTTACCAGAAAAATGCGCAAGCCTTTATCAAAAAAGCTCAAGAATTAACTAAGAAATACCAACCCATCTTTGAAAAAGCTAATCAAAAGACTTTTGTAACCCAACACACAGCCTTTTCATATTTGGCAAAACGATTTGGACTAAATCAGCTTGGGATTGCAGGGATTTCTCCTGACCAAGAACCAAGCCCAAGACAACTAACAGAAATTCAGGAATTTGTTAAAACCTATAAGGTTAAAACGATTTTTACAGAGAGCAATGCATCATCTAAGGTAGCGGACACTCTTGTCAAATCAACAGGTGTGAGTCTTAAAACCCTCAATCCTTTAGAGGCAGATCCACAAAATGACAAGTCCTACTTGGAAAATTTAGAAGAAAATATGGCTATCTTAGCTGAAGAATTGAAATGAGGAGATTATGAAGATTAATAAAAAATATCTAGCGGGATCTGCAGTGGTCCTTGCCTTAAGTGTTTGTGCTTATGCTTTAAATCAACATCAAGCACCTGAGAAAAAAGATGACAACCGTGTATCCTACGTTGATGGTAAAGAGTCTGAAGCTAAAAAGAATGAAACTCTGACACCAGACCAAGTTAGCAAGAAGGAAGGCATAGAAGCTGAACAGATTGTTACCAAAATCACTGATCAAGGTTATGTGACTTCACACGGCGACCATTTCCATTACTATAATGGTAAGGTGCCTTATGATGCTATCTTTAGTGAAGAACTGGTCATGAAAGATCCAAACTATCAGCTGAAGGATGAAGATATTGTCAATGAGATTAAAGGTGGCTATATCATCAAAGTTGATGGCAAATACTATGTCTATCTAAAAGATGCTAGCCATGCAGATAATGTTCGTACCAAAGACCAAATTGAGCGTCAGAAACGAGAAGGCACATCAGATAGAGGAAATGAAACTAAGGAAGTCCTTGCTGCACGAGCTCAAGGCCGATATACAACGGATGATGGTTATGTCTTTAATGCTGCAGATATCATTGAAGATACAGGTGATGCCTATATCGTTCCTCACGGTGGACATTATCACTACGTTCCAAAGAGTGCACTTTCCTCAAGCGAGTTGGCTGCTGCACAAGCCTATCTGGCTGGCAGGAGAAGTCAACCGAGTGTGACGGACTATAAACCGAATCCAAGTGTTGAACCAAGTCCTCAAGCAGATAACTCAGCTACAAACAAACCAGTAGCTCAAGCGGACGACCTTCAAAGTCTTCTTGCTCAGTTATATGCTTTACCAGTTAGTCAACGCTATCAAGAATCTGATGGTTTGGTATTTGACCCAGCTAAAATTACCAGTCGAACACCGTCAGGAGTTGCGATTCCACACGGTAATCACTACCATTTCATTCCTTATAGTAGTCTATCTGCTTTGGAGCAAAAGATTGCTCGTTTGATGCCACTTTCAGGTCTAGTAAGTCCGTCAAATCCTGTAGAAAATCCAAACAAACCAAGTGAAGATCATGAACACCACCATGATCATGAAGATGCAGATCATCATCACAATGAAGATGAACATGATCATGGATTTGCAGCTGAGCGAGTGATTAGTGAGGATGAGCAAGGTTTTGTAGTTTCGCATGGAGACCATGCTCACTATTTCTTTAAGAAAGATTTGTCAGCAGAACAGATTAAAGCAGCGCAAGAACATTTACATGGTCACCATCAGGCAGAGCCTGTAAAACCTCTTGCCAAGACTGTAGAAAGTTTCTCTCGAGATACCAGCGATGAAGAAAAGATAGCTTACATCTCTAAAACCTATGGTGTTCCGCTTGAAGCTATCCGAATTTCAAATGGATTCTTTGTATTTGGAAATCCAGACCAGGCTTATGACCCAACTCACATTCACCCTTATGCAGTTCGAAAAGAACACGTACGTATTCCGCTTCAAACAGGCGATGCAGAGCTTGATTTCCTAAACGAACTCTATACAACTGCTTTACGTGATAGCGTTTCTCCTTATAGTTTGCAGGTTGAAAATGGTAGCTTCGTCATTCCTCATGGAGACCATAATCACTACATCAAAGTACAAACTAAAGGCTATGAAGTGGCTTTGAAACATAAGATTCCTGCCTTGCAATCTAACTACCAACCAGGAGCCTTTGATGAAGCTACTGTTCAAAATAAGGTTGATCAACTTCTAGCAGAAAGTCGTGAAGTCTATAAAGATAAACCAGTTTTACAAAGACAAATTGAGCTTGCCTTGGGACAATTCTCTGAAAATTTGAAGAAGCTCTCAACCAACTCAACAGCTGGTTATCTGGCTGCTTTAGATCTTTTTGACAAGCAGTATATCCACGTTGACTCTAGTGTAAAACCAACAGAAATCAGTCCATTAGACAAGAAATATCAAGCTTTAGTAGATAAGATTAATACATTAGACACAGATGCTTATGGACTACCTAAAAAGGATCTCTTGACTCAACTTCAAGAAAATAAACTAGCCCAAGATGAAGCAGGTTTAGATGCAGTTGAAGCTAAACTACAAGCTCTGCAAGATTTTAATGATCGTACTGGTGTTACGACAGTCGAATACATTAAGTATTTCTATCAACATCTGTCAGATGGTCGTTTAAACGACACTCTTAGAAATAAAGTTGCTAACTTAACTTGGACTCTTTATCAGTCACAATCTTTCCTTAAGGCAACTGACTTGAACAAACTCTTCCCTGAAATCTATCAAACAAAACTAGAAGTTGAAGAAGCTCTTAAAAATGAACCAGTTGCAAGCAAGTCTTCTGAAACAATCTTAGATAGAGAAAAAGTTGATGGTCACAGTGCTAAAACGGCAGTCTATGAATTCTTGAAAGGTTTGTTTGATGATATTCAACCTGAGGAACAAAGTAACCATGTCTTAAAAGGTCAGGTGGCAGGACTTTTAACAAAAGCTGAAGAATTAGTAGCTCAAGTCAAAGAAGAAGGTGTTAAAGCTTCACTTGTTGACGAAGTGAAGAATCTGAAAGTTGCCTTTGACAAAGAGGATGCTGACCTAGATGAATTAAATACGCAAGTCCAAGATCTTCTGAAGCGTATTTCACAAACCATTCAGACTGAACGTGAGAATGCTAACCAAGACCCAGAAGTTTTAGTTCTCTACCAAAAACTTTATAATGGTGTCATTGCCCTTCATACTTATTTAGAAATGAATAATGGTTCTGATGCTGATTTTGAAAAAGTGGACGCCTTATTTGATAAGCTTAGTGCAGCAAGCAAAGACAAGCAAGCTCTTCTAGCTCTTGCTCAAGAAATTGTCTCCTTAAACCAAGAATTTCAATCCAAAGTCAAGCCAGATGAAGCTAACACCGAAACAGCCAATAAAGAAACAAATGATAAACAAGCTGAGTCAACCTTAACTCCTGCAACTACATCTCCAGAAACAAGAGAAAAAGTAGCAGAATAACAAAATGTTCAGTCAGCTACCGTGTCAAAAGTAGGTTGCTGATAAAAAAGAGGTCGGGAATTTTTTCCCGACCTCTTTAGTCTTTATAAGCTACAATTCCGATGATTGTATCAACTGCACGTTCCATTGTTTGTAGACTAACGTATTCAAAACGACCGTGCATATTTTCTCCACCAGCGAAGATATTTGGTGTAGGAATTCCCATAAAGGAAATTTTAGAACCGTCTGTTCCTCCACGGATTGGCTCGATAATTGGTGCAATATCAAGACTTTCCATCACTGATTTAGCGATGGTGATTGGAGTCATATCTTTTTCGATGACTTCCTTCATGTTGTAATACTGGTCTGTCAAAGTCAAGGTTACACGAGCGCTACCAAGTTCTTGATTCATCTTATCAGCAATAGCTTGCATAGCGGCTTTGCGTACTTCGAAGTTTTCTTTTTCGAAGTCACGAATGATGTAGCTGGCACGCGCTTCCTCAACAGTACCTGTTACATCCATGAGATGGTAGAATCCTTGGTAACCCTCAGTCAATTCTGGTCGGTCACCAGCTGGGAGTTGGTTGTGGAAGTCGATGGCTAATTGGAGAGCGTTAACCATTTGCCCTTTAGCAGTTCCTGGGTGAACATTACGTCCTTGGAAGTGAAGTTCTGCACCGGCAGCGGAGAAGGTTTCGTATTGCAATTCTCCAAGAGGTCCGCCGTCGACTGTATAAGCGAAGTCAACATTGAAATCCTCTGCATCAAATTTATTGGCACCGACACCGATTTCTTCATCCGGACCAAAGCCGACACGGATTTCACAGTGTTTAATCTCAGGATGAGCAGTCAAGTATTCGATAGCTGTCATGATTTCAGCGATACCAGATTTGTCATCAGCCCCGAGCAGAGTAGTTCCATCAGTTGTAATCAAGGTTTGCCCTAGATATTTCTCTAAGCTCTTGAAATCCGCTGGATTTAGTTTGAAACCAGAGTTCCCAAGCTCGATAAGGCCACCGTCGTATTTTTCAACTACTTGTGGGTTAACACCTTCAGCATTAAAATCTGCTGTATCCATGTGGGAGATAAAGCCAATCTTACGAGTCAAACTAGGATCGTTAGCTGGAAGTGTACCGATACCAAAACCGTTTGGTAGATAGTAGACATTTTGCAAACCAACACGTTTCATCTCAGGGATGAGGACATTGGTTGCGAAGTCTACTTGACTTTGGGTACTTGGTGTAGTGGTTGAATGTTCGTCAGAACGTGTATTGACTTTGACATAAGTCAAAAAACGCTCCAACAAAGTTGGGTATTTCATAAAAACTCCTTTTTTACTTCTTTTAAAACCATTGTATCATAGAAGGAAGAGAAAAACAAAAGTCAGAAAGGAGATAAAATTCTTATGTTAGCGTTTACTTATGGCTTCTTTAGTGATACAATAAAAAAGATAAAAATATCACAAGGATGCAAATATGAAAAAAGCGATTTTAATGATGACATTTGGTTCACCAGAAGAGATTACCTTTGAAGGGGTAGCCGATTTTTTTACCAACATTCGTCGAGGAGTTCGACCTCAAGACCACGAGATTCAAACCCTTTATGATAATTATGTTCGAATTGGAGGAACTCCACTTCAAAGAATTACCCGTGAAGAAGTTGCCTTGGTAGAAGCTAGGTTAGGAAATGAATATAGTGTCTATTTTGCCAATAAATTTTCAACCCCTTTTATTCCAGATGTAATTCGGCAAATGGAAGCAGATGGAATTGAAAAGTGTATTTGCTTGATTTTGGAGCCACACTATTCCTTTTACTCTGTCATGGGGTACGAAAAGTTTCTGGAAAGCAAACAAATTCAGTTTTTAGTTATTAAGGACTGGTATCAAGAAGAAGCACTATTAAATTATTGGACAGCTGAAATTGATAAGATTTTAAAAGAAAAGGTGAAACAGGATAGCTTTAAAGTCATCTTTTCTGCCCACAGTGTGCCCATTTTTGCCTTGGATTTTGGTGATCCCTATATCGACCAGATTTTCGAAAATAGCAAGTTAATTGCTGAGAAATTAGGCTTGAAACCAGAGCAATATACCAACACTTGGCAGAGCGAAAGTGATATTGGTATTCCTTGGATCAAACCAGATGTATTGGAGTATCTTAGAGAACAGGAAGAACATCCAGAGCATTATATTTTTGTGCCTATTAGTTTTATCAGTGAGCATATTGAAGTCTTGTTTGACAACGATGTGGAATGTCATGACTTGTGTCAGGAATTGGAGGTGAACTACCATCGTCCACCAATGCCAAATACAGATTCTCGTTTGATTGATGCCTTGGTCAATATTGTCCGAGCTAACGAACATAAAGAATTTAGAGAATTCCTCCCAGAAGAAGAAACCTTTGATGAATTAGTCCCTTCGGATGAAACTAAGAACATTTTAGATGAATCACAAGACTTACAAATGCCAGAATTTGTTAAAAAATTAATTGAGAAAAAAGGTCGTGAAAATGTCAAGATGCCTTATTTAATCAAAAAAATGCTTGAAAAAGCTGGCAAATTACCTAAAGACTAAGTGAAAATAGAAAAGAACTGGTTATACTCTTCGAAAATCAAATTCAAACTGCGTCAACGTCGCCTTGCCGTATATATGTTACTGACTTCGTCAGTTCTATCTACAACCTCAAAGCAGTGCTTTGAGCAACCTGCAGCTAGTTTGCTTTTTAATTTTCATTGAGTATAAGGTTTGTTTCAGATATCTGCTAAGGTAGGATATAATTTAGAAATTGTAAGAAAAAGAGAGTGGGACAGAAATCGGTAATTCGTTAGAATTCGATTTCGTCGTCCCACCTCCGTACAGTTGAGTAGGGCTGTAAAAGCTGATGAAATCAGCGTAGTAGAGCCCACTCAACCACTGCATCTTGCTCGACAATCCAAAGACAAGAAGAGGCTAGGACTTTTGTCCCAACCTCTTTTTAGGTGACTAGCATTTTTTTGACCTAGTTTTTTCTTATTTACCCAGACAAAATTGGCTGAACAACTGTGTAATGAGTTCATCTGGAGCAGCATCACCAGTGATTTCTCCGAGGATTTCCCAAGTACGTGTCAAATCAACTTGAAGCAAATCAACTGGCATCCCCAGCTCAAGACCTTCGTTAACAGCTTGTAGGCTTTCAACCGCCTTTTCAATTAATGAAATATGACGGGCATTAGACAAGTAAGTAGCATCTTGTTCGACCAAGCCTGCGTTTTCAAAGAAGAGGTTGTTAATCCGTTCTTCAATCTTATCAATGTTTTGATTTTTTAGGACCGAAATACGGATGACATCTTCAGGAAGTTCCTGAGTTTCAATTGCCTCAGGTAGGTCAGTTTTGTTGAGTAGGATGATACGGTTGGTATCTTGGCTGATTTCAAGAAGTTGTCGGTCTTGGGCAGTTAGAGGTTCGCTGGCGTTTAAGACAAGTAGTACCAAGTCAGCTTCCTTGAGAGCTTTTTTGGAGCGTTCAACCCCGATTTGTTCCACGACATCATCTGTTTCACGAATACCAGCAGTATCAATCAACTTCAGTGGAACACCGTTGATATTGACGTACTCTTCAATGACATCTCGAGTAGTCCCTGCAATATCCGTTACAATAGCCTTGTCTTCACGTAGGAGGTTGTTGAGTAGGCTTGATTTCCCAACGTTGGGGCGACCAATGATAGCCGTTGAAATCCCTTCACGGAGAATCTTCCCACGACGTGCCGTTTTTAAGAGATTGGTTAAGAGTTGTTCAAACTCCATTGTTTTTTCGCGGACAACAGCAGTAGTGGCTTCTTCCACATCGTCATACTCAGGGTAATCGATATTAACCTCAACCTGAGCCAAGGTATTGAGAATTTCCTGACGAGTATTGTTAATGAGGTCAGATAGGGATCCATCAAGTTGTTTGACTGCTATATTCATAGCCTTGTCAGTCTTAGCACGAATGATATCCATAACAGCTTCAGCCTGAGTCAAGTCCACACGACCATTGAGGAAGGCACGCTTGGTAAATTCTCCAGGTTCTGCCATGCGTGCCCCTTCACGGATAGCCAATTGCAGGATTTCATTGGTTACGGCAATCCCACCGTGGGTGTTAATCTCGATAATATCCTCACAAGTGAAGGTCTTTGGAGACTTCATAGCCCCTACCATAACCTCGTCCATGACCTTACCAGTTTGAGGATCAACTATGTGGCCGTAGTTAAGAGTGTGGCTAGCAACCTTGCTCAAGTCCTTGCCTTTAAAGATTTTCTGCGCAATGGCAAAACTATCCGTTCCGCTTAAACGAACAATCCCAATAGCCCCTTCACCAAGCGGTGTCGAGATGGCTGCAATGGTATCAAATTCCCGTGTAATCATTTCAATTCCTTTATAGTTTATTTGTTTGTATAGACTAATATCTCTTCAAATTGTAACAAATTTTAGTATTTTCTTCAATGAATGTTACTTATAAAGAAAAGCATAAGCAGATTGCTTAAGCTTTACTTAGTGCGCATTTCGCCTTGTGGGAAATAGGTTCCTTCAGGCATATCGTTGATAATGACATGAACAGCAGATTGAGGTGCACCAGTGTTGCGAACAACAGCTTCCGTAACTTCCTTGGCTAGGGCTTTCTTTTGCTCTAGCGTGCGTCCTTCAAATAAATCGATGCGTACAAATGGCATAATTGCGTCCTCCACTAGTTATTTGATTTCTTCTATTTTACCACAATTTGCCGTTTAAAGCTTTGAGAAAATATGGTATACTAGAATGTAGCAAAAATTTAGAAATGGACGTGAAATAGAAGCATGGCACAGTTGTATTATCGTTATGGGACCATGAACTCAGGCAAGACGATTGAGATTCTCAAGGTAGCCTATAACTATGAGGAGCAAGGAAAGGGAGTTGTGATTATGACTTCGGCTCTGGATACGCGTGACGGTGTTGGCTATGTTTCAAGTCGAATTGGGATGAAAAGACCAGCAGTTGCTATTGAGGAAACGACGGATATCTTTGGGTTCATCCGAGATTTACCTGAAAAACCTTACTGTGTACTTGTCGATGAAGCCCAGTTTTTAAAGCGTCACCATGTTTACGACCTAGCTCGTGTTGTCGATGAGTTAGATATACCTGTCATGGCATTTGGTTTAAAAAATGACTTTCGTAATGAACTATTCGAAGGTTCAAAATATCTTTTGCTCTTAGCAGATAAGATTGACGAAATCAAGACCATTTGCCAGTATTGCAAGAAAAAAGCGACCATGGTCTTGCGTACGCAGGACGGATTGCCCGTTTATGATGGAGAGCAAATCCAGATAGGTGGCAATGAAACCTATATCTCGGTTTGCCGTAAACATTATTTTGCACCACTGATAACATCCAAAAAGGAACAAGACTATGACAATTGAACTAAGAGATGTTACAATGGAAAATTATTTTGATGTTCTGAATTTGGATGTTAAGGAATATCAAAAACAATTTATTGCTACCAACGCAATTAGTTTAGCTGAAGCATATGTCTACACAAAAAATGGAGATTTTGTAGCTCCATTGGCAGTTTATGATAATGATGCAATCATAGGTTTTGTGATGTTAGCTTATGATAAAAAAATCGGAATTAGTAATGGAAATTATTTACTTTTTCGTTTCATGATTGATAAGCATTTTCAAGATCAAGGATATTTTAAACCAATTATGGATAAGGTGCTAGACTATGTTCGGACAGCGCCAGCAGGTTTATCCAATAAACTTTGGTTGTCTTATGAACCAGAAAATGAACATGCAAGATCTTGTTACCTCAGTTATGGATTTAAAGAAACTGGGGAAATATTTGAGAACGAAGTAGTAGCAATATACGATTCAACAATTGAGAAATAAGGAGAAAAAATGAACATCTATGATCAACTACAAGCAGTAGAAGACCGTTATGAAGAATTGGGAGAATTGCTCAGTGACCCAGATGTGGTCTCTGATACCAAGCGTTTCATGGAGCTTTCAAAAGAGGAAGCTTCTACTCGCGATACTGTAACTGCCTACCGCGAATACAAACAAGTCCTTCAAAATATCATTGATGCCGAAGAGATGATTAAAGAATCAGGCGGAGATGCGGACTTGGAAGAAATGGCTAAGCAAGAATTGAAAGACGCTAAGGCTGAAAAAGAAGAATATGAAGAAAAACTGAAGATTTTGCTCCTTCCTAAAGATCCAAACGATGACAAAAATATCATCCTTGAAATCCGTGGAGCTGCAGGTGGTGATGAAGCAGCACTTTTTGCTGGCGATTTGCTAACCATGTACCAAAAATATGCTGAAGCTCAGGGCTGGCGTTTTGAAGTTATGGAAGCTTCAATGAACGGTGTTGGCGGTTTTAAAGAAGTAGTTGCTATGGTTTCTGGTCAGTCTGTTTACTCTAAACTCAAGTATGAGTCTGGTGCTCACCGTGTACAGCGCGTCCCTGTGACAGAAAGCCAAGGGCGTGTCCATACCTCAACAGCAACTGTCCTTGTCATGCCTGAAGTCGAAGAAGTAGAATACGATATTGATCCCAAAGACCTTCGTGTGGATATTTACCACGCATCTGGAGCTGGTGGACAGAACGTCAACAAGGTTGCGACTGCCGTTCGTATTGTTCACTTGCCAACCAATATCAAGGTTGAAATGCAGGAAGAACGTACTCAGCAAAAGAACCGTGAGAAGGCTATGAAGATTATCCGTGCGCGTGTTGCTGACCACTTTGCACAGATTGCTCAAGACGAGCAAGACGCAGAGCGTAAGTCTACTATCGGTACTGGTGACCGTTCAGAACGTATCCGTACTTATAACTTCCCACAAAACCGTGTTACCGACCACCGTATTGGCTTGACTCTTCAAAAACTAGATACGATTTTGTCTGGTAAACTAGATGAAGTTGTGGACGCCTTGGTTCTTTACGACCAAACTCAAAAATTGGAAGAATTAAACAAATAATGAAATTAGCTCAAATTTTTAAGGATTTTGAGGAAAAGTTGATAGCACAAGGAGAGGAAGCAGAAAGCCTCTCCTTTGTCTATCGTAGCCTGAAAAATCTATCTTTTACAGACTTTGTCTTTGCTCTCCAGCGAGAGGTAACAGATGAAGAGTTACAGCTTATAGAGGACATTTACAGGAAATTGGCAAATCATATACCCGCCCAGTATATTATCGGTCATGCTGAATTCTTTGGGATGAAGTTAAAAGTAGATGAGCGGGTCTTGATTCCTCGACCAGAGACAGAAGAACTAGTGGAGCTCACCCTGGCTGAGAATCCAAAGGAAAATCTTAAAGTTCTGGATATTGGAACAGGGAGTGGTGCTATTGCTCTTGCCTTAGCTAAAAATAGACCTGATTGGACAATCACAGCTGCCGATATTTCTCAAGATGCTTTGGATCTGGCGATGGAAAACGCTAATAAACAAGGTCTAACATTATCCTTTATTAAATCTGACTGTTTTTCCGAAATTTCTTCAAAATATGATATAATTGTATCCAATCCACCTTACATATCTCGAGTAGATGAGGCAGAAGTAGGTTTGAATGTTCTCCATTCAGAGCCACATTTAGCCCTCTTTGCAGATGAGGATGGTCTAGCGATCTATCGCAGAATTGCGGAAGAATCAAAGGACTTTCTAAATGATGGTGGTAAGATTTATCTTGAAATTGGCTACAAACAAGGAAAAAGTGTGCCCGCTCTCTTTATGGAAAATCTTCCAGAGAAACGAGTTCGAACTCTGAAAGACCAATTTGGCCAAGATAGGATGGTTGTCATTGATGATTGAGAAGATTAAGCAAGAATTGGAAAAAGGTGGAGCTGTAGTTTTGCCGACAGAAACAGTTTATGGTCTCTTTGCAAAAGCTTTGGATAAAAAGGCAGTTGACCATGTTTATCAGCTTAAACGTCGCCCAAGAGACAAGGCACTTAATCTCAATGTCGCAAGTTTAGACGATATCTTGAACTTTTCTAAGAATCAGCCACCTTATCTCAATAAACTGGTTGAAAGTTTTTTGCCAGGCCCTTTGACCATTATCTTAGAAGATAATAACAAGGTTCCTTACTGGGTCAATTCAGATTTGATGACTGTTGGATTTCGCATGCCTAGTCATCCAGTAACTCTGGACTTGATTCGTGAGTTTGGCCCCTTAATAGGACCTTCTGCCAATATCTCAGGGCAATCAAGTGGAGTTAATTTTCACAAGATTCTTCAAGACTTTGACCAAGAGGTCTTGGGACTAGAAGATGATGCTTTTTTAACAGGTCAGGATTCGACTATTTTAGACCTATCTGGTGACAAGGTAAAAATTTTACGGCAAGGTTCCATCACTCAAGAAGACATTCTTGCCAAGCTACCTAAAATCCCTTTTGAGGAGGTATGATATGCTACGTGATTTGAAAACAACAGATGTTGCAGCTATTTGTGAGATTAATAAAGAAGCTTTAGGTTATTCGTTTAGTCTAGAGGAAACGTCTAGTCAACTAGCTAAGTTATCTCAGGACTCTCATCACTACCTACTGGGTTTCGAGGATTCGACCAGCCATGACTTACTTGGTTATGTCCATGCCGAGGTTTATGAATCCCTTTATTCAAAACCAGGTTTTAATATCCTAGCTTTAGCTGTTTTGCCTCAAACACAGGGTCAGGGTATCGGAAAAACTTTGCTCCAAGGATTGGAACAAGAAGCAAAAAAACGAGGCTATAACTTTATTCGCTTAAATTCTGCAGACCATCGTTTAGGTGCGCATGCTTTCTATGAAAAAGTTGGTTATACCTGCGATAAGACGCAGAAACGGTTTATTCGCATTTTTTAGTTTGGATTTTATATTCTTGTTGTAAAAACAAACTAAAAGACCTGTCACACTATAAAGGAGAAGACCTATGATTTTTGACAAAGATGATTTTAAAGCATACGATGCTGATCTCTGGAATGCTATTGCCAAAGAAGAAGAACGCCAACAAAATAACATTGAGTTGATTGCTTCGGAAAACGTAGTTTCCAAGGCTGTTATGGCAGCTCAAGGGTCTATCTTGACAAACAAATATGCCGAGGGTTACCCAGGACGCCGTTATTATGGTGGAACTGATGTAGTAGACGTGGTAGAGACTCTAGCTATTGAACGTGCAAAAGAAATTTTCGGCGCTAAATTCGCTAATGTCCAACCTCACTCAGGAAGCCAAGCCAACTGTGCGGCTTACATGGCCTTGATTGAACCAGGTGATACCGTTATGGGGATGGATTTGGCAGCAGGTGGACACTTGACTCATGGGGCTCCTGTTAGCTTCTCAGGTCAAACCTACAACTTCGTTTCATATAGTGTTGATCCTGAAACCGAACTTTTAGACTTTGACGCCATCTTGAAACAAGCTCAAGAAGTAAAACCAAAATTGATTGTAGCAGGTGCTTCAGCCTATTCTCAAATTATCGACTTTTCAAAATTCCGTGAAATTGCTGATGCTATTGGAGCTAAGCTCATGGTTGATATGGCTCATATCGCTGGCTTGGTTGCAGCTGGTCTTCACCCAAGTCCAGTGCCATACGCTCACATCACAACAACAACGACTCACAAAACCCTTCGTGGTCCACGTGGGGGTTTGATTTTGACTAATGATGAGGAACTAGCTAAGAAAATAAATTCAGCAATTTTCCCAGGTATTCAAGGCGGTCCTTTAGAGCACGTTGTTGCTGCTAAGGCTGTTGCCTTTAAAGAGGTATTGGATCCAGCATTCAAGGAATATGCAGCAAATGTTATTAAGAACAGCAAGGCTATGGCAGAAGTCTTCTTGCAAGACCCTGATTTCCGTATTATCTCTGGTGGTACTGAAAATCACCTCTTTCTAGTTGATGTAACTAAGGTTGTAGAAAACGGAAAAGTTGCTCAAAACTTGCTAGATGAGGTCAATATTACCCTAAATAAAAACTCAATTCCATACGAAACTTTGTCACCATTTAAGACAAGTGGTATTCGTATCGGTGCAGCAGCAACAACTGCACGTGGTTTTGGTGAAGAAGAAAGTCGTAAAGTGGCTGAACTTATCATTAAAACTCTTAAGAATGCAGAAAATGAAGCTATTTTAGATGAAGTAAGAAGCGATGTCAAAGCCTTGACAGATGCCTTCCCATTATACGAGGACTAAAATTTTTATGGACATTTATATTAAGAAAGCTATTATCCATCAGTTCAGCCCGGATGACACAGAGTTGTTTCTAGCGGATAAATTTCTCAATATCACTCCAAAAATCGAGGAATACCTACGCAAGAAAATCGAACGTGTGTATTCAGATGAAGCCAAGACTGGGATTTTCGAAGAAGAAAATCCCTTCTTCAATCATATTACAGATGATTTATTGGAGACGTCGGTGACACTGGCAAACCTCTGGAAAGAGGAGTTCAGCATTTCTGAAAATCTCAAGACCAACGACTTGATTTTTGTGCAATTTTCTAAAGAAGGTGTAGAGCATTTTGCCTTCCTAAGAATTGCACTGCGTGAGACCTTGACCCACCTCGGTGGAGAGGTTGATAATCCAATCAAGCTAACTCAAAACAATCTTCCAGGATTTGGTACAGGCGCAGATGAGGCCTTGGTGGTCAATCTTCAAAGCCGAAAATATCACCTGATTGAAAAACGAATCAAGTATAACGGAACTTTTTTGAACTATTTTTCTGAGAATCTGATACAGGCTCAGCCAAAGATTTCACCTAAGAAGTCAATCAAGGAACTGGAAAAAACAGCTCAGAGAATTGCTGAAACATTTAATACAGATGATTTTCAATTTCAATCCAAGGTCAAATCAGCTATTTTTAATAATCTTGAAAAAAGCAATGAATTGTCTCCAGAAAAATTGGCAAATGACCTTTTTGACAACAATCTCACTGCACGTCTTAGCTTTATTGACCAAGTCAAGGAAGCAGTGCCAGAGCCAGTTCAGTTTGATGAAATCGATGCTAGTCGTCAATTAAAGAAATTTGAAAACCAAAAGCTTTCTCTGTCAAATGGGATTGAGTTAATCGTACCCAATAATATTTACCAAGATGCTGAGTCGGTCGAATTTATCCAAAATGACAATGGTACCTACTCTATCTTAATCAAAAACATCGAGGATATACAAAGCAAATAATGTTTAAATTTATAAGAAGGGTCTTGGTGCTTGTTCTTATCTTATTTACTGGTTATAAACTTTTTCATATGTATCGGGATGTGAAGCAGGTCATGACCTATCAATCCTTGGTACGAGAGGTTTTAAGTGAGCAAGATACGCCAGCAAATGAAGAACTAGTCCTGGCCATGATTTATACCGAAACCAAAGGTAAAGAAAGCGACGTGATGCAGTCTAGTGAGTCTGCCAGCGGAACTACAAATACGATTTCTGACAATAGGAGTAGTATTCGTCAGGGAATTCAAACCTTGACCGAGAATCTTTATTTAGCACAAGAAAAGGGTGTAGATGCTTGGACTGCTGTACAGGCCTATAACTTTGGGCCTGCTTATATCGATTTTATCGCCCAAAATGGGAAAGAAAATACCCTTGCCCTAGCTAAACAATACTCAAGAGATACCGTTGCTCCGATTTTAGGAAATACAACTGGAAAAACCTATCGATATGTCAATCCAATTTCCATCTTTCAAGGTGGAGAACTTTATGTAGATGGAGGGAACTATTATTACTCTAGACAGGTTCAACTAAATCTCTATATTATTAAATTTTTTAATCTATTTTAAGCACTTAGAAAATTCTAGGTGCTTTTATAAGCTTTCTTTAAGGCTAATCGACTATCCTAGATAGGAAAAGGAGGAACGTCTCATGCGAAAGAAATTCTTTCTGACTAGTGCTGCTGTTCTTTTAGCAGTTGCAACTTTGCAAAGCGCTCAAGCAGCCACTGATGTTCAAAAAGTAATTGATGAAACTTATGTTCAACCTGAGTACGTCTTGGGTTCTTCTCTCACTGAAGATCAAAAAAATCAAACTTTAAAAAAACTCGGCTATAACGCCTCTACAGATACCAAAGAACTGAAGACTATGACGCCAGATGTCTACTCAAAGATTATGAATGTCGCCAATGACTCTAGTCTCCAGCTCTATTCGTCTGCCAAAATTCAAAAATTAGGTGAAAAATCTCCACTTGAAGTGAAGATTGAAACCCCTGAAAATATCACTAAAGTGACCCAAGACATGTACCGTAATGCGGCCGTTACCTTGGGTGTTGAACATGCTCGTATAACCGTAGCTGCACCAATCCCTGTAACAGGTGAAAGTGCCCTAGCAGGTATTTACTATTCGTTAGAAGCTAATGGTGTTCAACTTCCTCAAGAAAATAAAGACCTGGCTCAGGAAGAACTAAAAGCCTTGTCAGACATCAACGATGAAAACAAGGACAAATCAGGCTACGATGCCAATAAACTCAATGTAGCCCTTGCCGATATCAAATCTGCTATCGCTAAAGCTAAAGAGTCCAAGGGTGAGCTTACTGAAGATGATGTTCGTAAGATTGTTGAAGATACATTGAAAAATTATAAGTTGAATCAGGTTATAACAGGAAATCAGATCAATATCATCATCAACTTTGCCTTCAATCTTTCCAAGAGTGATATTCTCAATAACGAAGATTTCACAAAGACTCTAAAGGATCTGAAACAAAGTATCGTCGCGCAAGCAGGAGATAGTTTTAGCAATATAGACCTTAACTTTGATGCTAATAAAGCTATTCAAGACGGTGGCAATATCCTCAGTGCTATTTGGCAAGCAATTGTAAACTTTTTCAAGAGTTTTGGTGCTTAGGGTAATTCATGGTATAATAGATGGTAACAGAACAGTTGCCGTCTTTTTTTGTCGGCTGATAGAAAGTGAAAATGATGTTAAAGAAAAATGATATTGTAGAAGTAGAGATTGTCGATCTGACACATGAAGGAGCAGGTGTTGCCAAGGTAGATGGCTTGGTCTTTTTTGTAGAGAATGCTCTACCAACTGAGAAAATCCTCATGCGTGTCCTTAAAGTCAACAAGAAGATTGGCTTTGGTAAGGTTGAGGAATACCTTACACAATCTCCTTACCGTAATCAAGACTTAGATTTGGCTTATTTGCGTTCAGGAATAGCTGACTTTGGTCATTTAGCTTATCCAGAGCAACTCAAGTTTAAAACCAAGCAAGTAAAAGACAGCCTCTATAAAATTGCAGGAATCAGAGATGTAGAGGTTGCTGATACACTTGGTATGGAAAATCCTATCAAGTATCGCAACAAGGCCAAGGTTCCTGTACGTAGAGTAAATGGTGTTCTGGAAACTGGCTTTTTCCGTAAGAATTCTCATGACCTTATGCCATTGGAAGATTTTTACATTCAGGATCCAGTCATTGATCAGGTTATTCTAGCCCTACGTGATTTACTCCGTCGATATGACTTGAAGCCTTATGATGAGAAAGAGCAGTCTGGCTTGATTCGTAACCTTGTTGTACGTCGTGGACATCATTCAGGTCAAATCATGGTCATTTTGGTAACAACTCGTCCTAAAGTTTTCCGAGTTGAACAGTTGATTGAACAACTCATCAAGCAATTTCCAGAAATTGTATCTATCATGCAGAACATCAATGACCAGAATACCAATGCCATTTTTGGGAAAGAATGGCGAGTTCTCTATGGTCAAGACTATATTACGGACCAAATGTTGGGCAATGATTTCCAAATCTCTGGACCAGCCTTTTACCAGGTCAATACTGAAATGGCAGAGAAACTCTATCAGACAGCTATTGACTTTGCGGAGTTAAGAGCAGAGGATGTAGTGATTGACGCCTACTCAGGAATTGGGACCATTGGACTATCCGTCGCTAAACACGTCAAGGAAGTCTATGGAGTTGAAGTCATCCCAGAAGCGGTAGAGAATAGCCAGAGGAATGCTAGTTTAAACGGCATCACCAATGCTCACTATGTCTGTGATACAGCTGAAAATGCCATGAAGAATTGGCTAAAGGAAGGTATCCAACCAACCGTTATCTTGGTTGACCCACCACGGAAGGGCTTGACCGAAAGCTTCATCAAAGCAAGTGCACAAACAGGAGCTGATCGCATCGCCTATATCTCTTGTAATGTAGCAACCATGGCTCGAGATATCAAACTCTATCAAGAGCTAGGCTATGAATTGAAGAAAGTCCAGCCGGTTGATCTTTTCCCGCAAACGCACCACGTCGAGTGTGTGAGCTTGTTGGTAAAACGCAGTTAATCCTCAAAAGGTTCACCCAAACCTTTTGAGTCCCGCAGACGCACCATGTCAAGGTAGTATCACTGCTTGTACGAGCTACAGAGTAGCGAAGTAGAAGCAGATGATCAGCCCATGGGATAGGTGTCGTAGAGTAAGAAGTATACGACGAAACGATACGGTAATAGCGAACCGCTGAATGTTTAAGCTTGTTTGTGAAATGTGGATAATCGTTCAAAAATCAGAAGGACTAGAGATGTATATGTTGGAATTATATCAAAATCCTTCTTATAAAGATCTAGTCGCATTTGGGACCTTAAAAGAAGAAAAAGAATTTGTATCTAAAATAACTGGATATACTCTAGAAAATGAAAATGATTTTGTTCAAGGTAATAAAGTAGAAATAACCAACATTTAGATGAAAGGTTTAGAGTAAACATGAGTCTCTTATTTGAAGAATTTAAAACCATTTGTTTCCATTTAAATCGAGTCGGAATTACACCGACACTGATGGGTTCTTTGGGATTGGAGTTTAGAACGAAAGAAAATTGGGGGCCGTCTGACATTGACATTCATGTGCCTGGTGACCCTAGAGGTTGGGAAGCGCCTGATCATCTCAGAATTTATGACTGGGACAAGATAATGAAAGTGATGAAAGACTTAGGCTACGTCTTAATAGATATTCATGAGCATGAATTCCAAAAGGATCGAGTGAGTGTTGAATTTGGAAGTATCGATTCCTTACTTGATTTTGCAGGAGTTTCGGAGTCGGATATAGAGCTTATTCACATTGAAGGCATCACTTTTCGTCTTCCAAGTCTGGAGCAGTATCGAAGTATTTACAAAGCTTCTTCTCAAGACTCCTATCGAAATGATCACAATAACAATAAGGATTTTAAAAAGATCGAGTGGCTGGAAAGACATTTGTAAATTATCATATGAAAAGTAGTAAGTTGTAAGACTGGCTGCTATGTTATTTTTATCATCATTTTTATTGGTCATTTAATTTATACTATATTGGCTAGTAATAGAATTAGTAAAGAAAAGGATTTTAAATTTTAGATCAGCTTATCCATTATTGAAAGTAACGATTTTATAATTAGATGATTAATGTTAGAGAATTATCAATTGTAATTCTAAGTGGAGTTATGGATGTCGTTTCTTTTGGAAGTGATGATAATCTTTCCGTTCCACAGTATCATTTTAAAATGATTTTCATTGCCTTTTGTTTATTAGTATAAAAGCAGAATATTACCACATGTTGAGTGTGTGAGTTTGTTAGTGAAACGGAGTTAATCCTCAAAAGGTTCACCCAAACCTTTTGAGTCCCACAAACGCATCACGTTGAGTGTGTGGCACTTTTGTCCAAACTCGACGTCGATAAGCATATAGATGGTGAAATTAAGCTTAATAAGCTCGATTTGACAAGTGCTGAAAGTAAAACAATCAAGGAATATATATATTGAAAAAGTTTGATTTAAAGGTTTCGACACATTTTATTGCACAGATTAAAAAGAAATTTGGTATTGTACTGAGGGAGCATTATAATAAATTGGAAAAAGAGAAATAGTTTATTCCACAATGCATACCGGAAAACGAGGAAACTATCATCGATGCTTTAAGGTATTTTAAGATGATTTAATAGAAAAGGTGCTAATTCAAGTTAAAAATTATATGAAAAAGGAGAGCGAATATATGGAAAGTATTAATATTGAATGTCAAGTGTTTACTCCTCACAATATTGTCGTTGAGATATTAAATCAAGTTGGGTATATAGAAAAGCTATATGGGAAAAAGGTTCTAGAAAATTCTTGTGGTGATGGAGCTTTTCTTGTTGAAATTGTTGATAGATATATTATTGACTGCTTGAAACAAAATTTTTCTAAAGATAGGATAATCTATGGATTGGAAAATGATATATACGGAAATGAAATAGATGAGAAGCACAAAGTGAATTGTATAGATAATTTAAATAGGGTTGCGAAAAAATATAATATTGATTGTGTTA
>NZ_WIJK01000015.1 GCF_009496285.1 Streptococcus mitis | reverse complement strand
GGATAGAGAATATCCCTTTTTATTTTGTTCTAAATTCGATTTTTGAATGGAATATCAGATGATGAGACAAAATATTTTTGAAAACAGAAAAAGACAAACACCAAAAATGACGTTTGTCTTCGTTCTGGTTTTTAAAGTCTTCTGTTTCGACAATAGTAACACTGGCATTTGCTAGACCACCATTTTTTCTAAGTAGTGGAGTATCATAGCCTAGAAGAGTTCGAATACTGGCTGTGAGATTGGCTCCGTGACCGACAATCATGACATGTTCAAAAGGTTTGGACTCTAATGATTTGATAAATTGAATGGTACGCTGAGTTGTTTGATAGACAGACTCAGCACCAAACATAGTCGAATCAAACTTCGCTAGATTGGTACGAAAAGCTTTTAATTGCTCGGGATAGATGGCTTCTAAGGTTGCAAATTTTGCTCCTTCAAGTTTCCCGAGTTGCCACTCTCTTAGAGAGGCTATTTCTACTAAAGGACATCTATCTTTCAGTTGACTTTGGATAATTTGAGCAGAAGTTTTAGCCCGAGGAAGATCACTAGAATAAATCACATCAAATGGAGTTTCTTGGAGATACTGACCCAATTTTTTTAAGGTCTCAATGGATTCCTCAAGGAGTGGAGAGTCACCACTTGCTCCTTGAAAACGTCCCTCAAGATTCCAAAGTGTTTTACCGTGACGAATAAAATAGAATTTCATGTGTTACTTGCCTCCAAAATGTCAGCAAATTCAGCTTTAACAAAGGCTGCTAGATCTTTAGGGTTGATAATGATACTATGACCAATCTCCCCTGCGGAAACAATCATTTCATTGAATTTAAGCGCAGTTTGATCGATAAAGATAGGATAGTTATGTTTTTGACGAATCCCAACTGGATTATTGGCACCGTGGATATAGCCTGTTGTCTTTTCGAGGTCTTTTTGTGGAATCATACTGACTTTCTTGTTACCAGAAATCTTAGCCAGTTTCTTTTCAGAAAGATGTTCAGTGATAGGAAGGATTCCGATAATGGGTCCAGTCTTATCTCCCAGAAGGGCTAAAGTCTTAAAAATCTGACTCTTTTCATAACCTTGAGGCATCTCACCTTCCAAGGCATTAATTTGAATACCCGTATGGTTTATTCCTGCCTTAGTTAAAATTTGTTGGACCAAGGTTTTCTTGACTTTTACTTTTTTTGCCATTATTTATACTTATCCTCCAATTGACTCATCCAGATTCCCAACCAAATACCTAGAGCGAAGAAAAAGGCAATGATGACATAAGACACAAGAGATAATCCACTGTAGCTGATGCTTTCAGCATTACCAGCATTTGGAATGAGGATTAAGATTGTACTTGAAAGAACAATTCCGATGATAAAGTGGTAAACACGAGATTGATAAACACGGAGAGCGTAGTCCATAAATTTTGAAAAAATGACAAGAGTAGCAAGTGCTCCAATTCCTATTGGAAGGAAGGTTCCTAACAAATCAAAAGTCTTGAACCCTGTTAACATAGGGCCATAAAGGCCAAGAATCAAAAGAAGATTGGAAGGACTAAGCCCTGGAACCAAAATACCAAGTGCTAACAAACATCCAGCCAGTGTAAAGTTTAGGAAGCTTGCAGATAGAGAACCAACTACAAAATTCAAGGCATAGAGGGCGATACCTGAGATGATGAAGGTTACCCAAAACCATATGTGGTCAACCTTATCTCTATCAGAGTCACGAGTTGATTCTTTGACAAGACTTGGGATGGTACCAATGATAGCTCCAGCAAAACTCCACAATACATAAACTTGATAATTTTCTAAAAGATACTCGATTGGATAGGAGAAAAGTCCAATACCTAGTAGCATCCCAATGCCGACAGGAAGGAAAAAGAGAACATCTTCTTTTAAATTCTTAAAAGGATGGGCAAGAAAACGAATCATTCTTTCATAAATTCCCAAGATAGCGGCAAGAACGCCACCAGAAATCCCTGGTAGAATGAAACCGAGAGCAATAACAATTCCCTTAATAATTTTTGATAGCCATGATAACATAGAAGTCCTCCAAAATTCAGTGTATATTATAAAGATAAAACAGTGGTTTAATATTGAAAAATAAAGAAAAGCAAGCAGAAAGCAATGTCTGACTTGCTTATGGTGATAGTGATTAAGGATTTAAAAATAATTTTCTAAAGGTTTCTTCCTTGTTTTTTGTGGAAGAAATAAGGTTCAAATCCAGATGATTTTCAAAGCCTCCAAGGCTTCCATGAGAGGTGTATTGGTGAAGATCATAGTTAAGATCTGTATTGGGAGCACTCTCGTAGTAACCCGAGTTGGTTCCATAGGACGGTATCCAGATTGCTGAGAAATTCTCCGTACTGATACTATGCTCCTCCATAAAGTAAACACCAACATAGATGCCAATATTTTTTGCACCCAATGAAGCTAATTTAGCACGGAAGGCCTCAACACCCTGGTTCATGTCAGACATAGTCTTGTCTTCAACATCCAACCAATAGTAGCTAGGATTATAGGGAGAAGCAGCATTATAAAAAACTTCGGCAGCTTTTTCCATTTCTTCGACATTTTTACCAGCTACATAGGCATAAACAGCGACTGGAATATTCCGTTTTTGAAATTCTGTGATGTGTTCTTTATAAGCCTTATCAACCCCATTTTTAAATGAAGCATCGTTTTCAACAGAAGCTTGAGCTCCACTATGAACCCGAACGATTGCACCTGAAATATTTTGAGCTAAGGTGTCATAATTGATCTCTGATGGTCTTTGCCAGCCAGAAACATCAATAATCGGCTTGTTGATATTATGTAAAGCTTGAGTTTCTACTTGAACTGGATTTTGCTTTGTTTTGACTGGATGGTCTTCAAACTTGGGTCTATTGATGATTAAAATACCCACAAGAGTAGCTAATACAGTAAAAATAAAAACAGGATTTATTTTCTTTCTCATACTTTTATAGTGTATCGTAAATGGTGAAAAAAATCAAAAAAAAATACTCGAAATCATCTAGAGAATGCGATGTTTTAAAGCATTTGCCCTCTTTTGTGTTTGAAAGAGCAAAAATATGATATAATTAAAAGGAATTTCTATAGAAAAGAGAAAAATATGGCAAATTATGCAGTTATTTTAGCAGCGGGTAAAGGTACTCGTATGAAGTCAGATCTACCAAAAGTCATGCACAAGGTTGCAGGAATTTCAATGCTGGAGCATGTTTTTCGTAGTGTAGGGGCAATCAATCCTGAAAAAACAGTAACGGTTGTTGGTCATAAGGCAGAGCTAGTTGAACAAGTTTTAGCTGGTCAAACTGATTTTGTAAGACAGTCTGAGCAATTAGGAACTGGTCATGCGGTTATGATGGCTGAGCCAATTCTTGAAGGACTTTCTGGACAAACATTGGTTATTGCTGGTGATACACCACTCATTACTGGTGAAAGTCTAAAGAACTTGATTGATTTCCACGTTAATCACAAGAACGTAGCTACAATTCTTACTGCAGAAGCTGAAGATCCATTTGGTTATGGACGTATTGTTCGTAATGAGAATGCTGAAGTGCTTCGTATCGTGGAGCAGAAGGATGCGACTGATTTTGAAAAACAAATCAAGGAAATCAATACAGGAACCTATGTATTTGATAATGCTCGTCTTTTTGAAGCTCTTAAAAATATCAATACCAACAACGCCCAAGGTGAATACTACATCACTGATGTCATCGGCATTTTCCGTGAAGCAGGGGAAAAAGTTGGTGCTTATACTCTAAAAGACTTTGATGAAAGTCTCGGAGTTAATGACCGTGTTGCCCTTGCGACAGCTGAAGGCATTATGCGTCGCCGTATTAACCAAGCGCATATGATCAATGGAGTTAGTTTTGTGAATCCTGAAGCTACTTACATTGACATTGATGTTGAGATCGCTCCAGAAGTTCAAATAGAAGCAAATGTAACCCTCAAAGGTTCTAGTAAGATTGGTGCAGGAACTGTTTTGACCAACGGAACTTATATCGTTGATAGTAGTATCGGAGCAGGAGCAGTGATTACCAATTCAATGATTGAGGAAAGCTCAGTTGCTGATGGTGTTACAGTTGGTCCTTATGCTCATATCCGTCCAGGATCAAGCCTTGCAAAAGATGTGCACATTGGAAACTTTGTTGAAGTCAAAGGATCTAGCATTGGGGAGAATACTAAGGCAGGTCATTTGACTTATATTGGTAACTGTGAAGTTGGTAGTGATGTCAACTTTGGTGCTGGAACAATCACTGTAAATTACGATGGTCAACACAAGTTTAAAACAACCATTGGTAACAATGTTTTCGTTGGTTCAAATTCAACTATCATTGCTCCAGTAGAGCTTGGAAATAATTCTCTTGTTGGAGCAGGTTCAACCATTACTAAAGATGTCCCAGCTGATGCCATTGCTATTGGACGAGGTCGTCAAGTCAATAAGGATGAATATGCAACTCGCCTCCCTCATCATCCTAATAATAAATAGGAGCTAACGATGGAATTCGAAGAAAAGACTATAAGTCGTAAAGAAATCTATAAAGGACCGATCTTCCAATTGGTTCAAGACCAGGTTGAACTACCTTCTGGCAAAGGTAGAGCGCAACGTGATTTGATTTTCCACAATGGAGCAGTTTGTGTCCTTGCAGTCACTCCAGAAAATAAGATTGTCCTTGTTAAACAATATCGCAAGGCGATTGAAAAAGTCTCATATGAAATTCCAGCAGGTAAGCTTGAAATTGGGGAGAATGCAGATCCAGAAGCTGCAGCCCTTCGTGAATTAGAAGAAGAAGCGGCCTATACTGGTAAATTAAGCCTTCTTTATGATTTTTACTCAGCGATTGGATTTTGTAACGAGCGCTTAAAACTTTACTTGGCAATCGATTTGACAAAAGTTGAAAATCCTCGTCCTCAGGATGAAGATGAGACTTTGGAGTTGCTTGAAGTCAGTCTTGACCAAGCTAAAGCACTGATCCAGTCAGGAGATATCTGTGATGCTAAGACCATCATGGCTATCCAGTACTGGGAATTACAAAAAAATAGTGGAGGAACCCATGGGTAAACCTTTATTAACAGATGAAATGATTGAACGTGCCAATCGAGGAGAGGACATCTCAGGTCCTCCCTTGCTAGATGATGAGGAAACTAAGATTTTACCGACTTCTTCTCAAAATTTTGGCTATTCACGAAGCAGAGATCATGGTTTTAGTCAGGATACACTGACTATCGAAGTTGAACCCTCTATTCACAAAAGTCGTCGGATTGAAAATACTAAGAGAAATGTCTTTAATTCTAAATTGAATAAGATTCTATTTGCAGTTATTCTTCTCTTGATTTTGTTAATTTTAGCAATGAGATTTATTTAGGGGGACTATCATGAAAATTGGAATTATTGCAGCTATGCCTGAAGAACTAGCTTACTTACTTCAACACTTGGAGGACGCTCGTGAAGAAAAGGTTCTGGGAAATAGCTATCATACCGGTAAAGTTGGTTCTGTTGAACTTGTACTCGTAGAGAGTGGTATCGGAAAAGTCATGTCTGCAATGAGTGTCGCTATCTTAGCAGATCACTTTCAGGTTGATGCAGTGATTAATACTGGATCTGCTGGTGCAGTGGCAACTGGGATCGCAGTAGGGGATGTAGTGATTGCAGACAAGCTTGCCTATCACGATGTTGATGTGACTGCCTTTGGCTATGATTACGGTCAAATGGCTCAACAGCCTCTCTATTTTGAATCAGACAAAAAGTTTATCAATTTGATTCAAGAGAGTTTGTCTAAACTGGAACAAACTTGGCATTTAGGTTTGATTGCGACAGGAGACAGTTTTGTTGCTGGAGAAGATAAAATCAAAGCGATAAAAGAGCACTTCCCTCAAGTTCTTGCTGTAGAGATGGAAGGGGCAGCTATTGCTCAAGCAGCTCACGCTTTGAACCTACCTTTCTTAGTCGTTCGTGCCATGAGTGACAATGCCAACCATGAAGCATCCGTTTCCTTTGATGAATTTATCGTAGAAGCAGGACGTCGTTCTGCCCAAGCCCTAATGACGCTTTTGCAGTCTATAAAGGATTAATAGAATAATTACTGAGAGTGGGACAGAAATCGGTAATTCGTTAGAATTCGATTTCGTTGTCCCACCTCCGCACAGTTGAGTAGGGTTGTAAAAGCTGATGAAATCAGCGTAGTAGAGCCCACTCAACCACTGCGTCTTGCTCGACAATCCATAGACAATTGAGTGGCTAGGACTTTTGTCCCAGCCTCTTCTTATCTTGTCAACTAAAATAATCAGAAGGCTTCTGAGAAAAGTTATTTTCAAACTTTTTTGATATAATAGAAACATTGACTTGAAGAATAAGGAAGAGAAAATGAACGAATTATTAAAGGGAATGAATGACCGTCAAGCTGAGGCCGTCCAAACAACAGAAGGTCCACTACTTATCATGGCGGGGGCGGGATCTGGTAAGACTCGTGTTTTAACCTACCGTATTGCCTACTTAATTGATGAAAAGATGGTAAATCCATGGAATATCTTGGCCATTACCTTTACCAATAAGGCAGCGCGTGAAATGAAGGAGCGTGCTTATGGACTCAATCCAGCTACTCAGGATTGTTTGATCGCGACCTTCCACTCTATGTGCGTGCGTATCCTACGGCGCGATGCGGACCACATTGGCTACAATCGCAATTTCACGATTGTGGATCCTGGGGAGCAGCGGACGCTCATGAAACGCATTCTCAAGCAGTTGAACTTGGATCCAAAAAAATGGAATGAACGCACCATTTTGGGAACAATTTCCAATGCTAAGAATGATCTGATTGACGATGTGGCTTATGCTACCCAGGCAGGAGATATGTACACTCAAATTGTAGCTAAGTGTTATACGGCCTATCAGAAAGAACTTCGTCAGTCAGAGTCGGTGGACTTTGATGACTTAATCATGTTGACCTTGCGTCTCTTTGACCAAAATCCTGATGTTTTGACTTATTATCAGCAGAAGTTCCAGTACATCCACGTTGATGAGTATCAAGATACCAACCATGCCCAGTATCAATTAGTTAAACTCCTGGCTTCACGCTTTCAAAATATCTGTGTAGTTGGGGATGCAGACCAGTCTATCTATGGTTGGCGTGGTGCTGATATGCAGAATATCTTGGACTTTGAGAAGGATTATCCTCAAGCCAAGGTTGTTTTGTTGGAGGAAAATTACCGCTCAACCAAAACCATCCTCCAAGCAGCTAATGATGTCATCAAAAACAATAAAAATCGTCGTCCTAAGAATCTCTGGACTCAAAATACTGATGGGGAACAGATTGTCTACTATCGTGCTAATGATGAACAAGACGAGGCAGTCTTTGTAACCAAAACCATTGATGAACTTGGTCGAAGCCAAAACTTCCTCCACAAGGACTTTGCAGTGCTTTACCGTACCAATGCCCAATCTCGTACGATTGAAGAGGCTCTGCTCAAGTCCAATATTCCTTATACCATGGTCGGTGGAACTAAGTTCTACAGCCGTAAAGAAATTCGTGATATCATCGCCTATCTGAATCTCATTGCCAACTTGAGTGATAATATCAGTTTTGAGCGCATTATCAATGAACCTAAACGTGGTATTGGACCAGGAACAGTAGAGAAAATCCGTGATTTTGCTAATATGCAAAACATGTCGATGCTTGATGCTTCAGCTAACATCATGTTATCAGGGAGTAAAGGTAAGGCAGCCCAGTCTATCTGGGATTTTGCCAATATGATTCTTGATTTACGGGAGCAACTGGATCAATTAAGTATTACTGAGTTAGTGGAAGCAGTCTTGGAAAAAACAGGCTACGTGGATATTCTCAATGCTCAAGCAACCTTAGAAAGTAAGGCTCGTGTTGAAAATATCGAAGAGTTCCTTTCTGTTACCAAGAACTTTGATGATAATCCAGATAATCAGGAAGAAGAAACTGGCTTGGATAAGCTCAGTCGCTTCTTGAACGATTTGGCCTTGATTGCAGATACAGACTCTGGCAGTCAGGAAACATCAGAAGTAACCTTGATGACGCTCCATGCGGCAAAGGGACTCGAGTTTCCAGTTGTATTCTTGATTGGGATGGAAGAAAATGTCTTTCCACTTAGTCGTGCAGCAGAAGACATGGATGAACTAGAAGAGGAACGCCGTCTAGCCTATGTCGGTATCACGCGCGCAGAGAAAATCCTTTATCTAACCAATGCTAACTCACGCTTGCTATTTGGTCGAACGAACTATAATCGTCCAACACGCTTTATCAATGAGATTAGTTCAGATTTGTTAACTTATCAAGGTTTGGCGCGTCCAGCTAATAGCAGCTTCAAAGCATCCTATAGTAGTGGAAGTGTCGCCTTTGGTCAAGGCATGAGTCTAGCTCAAGCTCTACAAGATCGTAAACGCAACGCAGCACCAAGATCAATTGAATCAAAAGGACTACCTTTTGGACAGTTTTCAGCCGGTTCTAAATCGGCTTCTGGTGAAACCAACTGGTCTATTGGTGATATTGTCCTTCATAAGAAATGGGGTGAAGGAACTGTTCTAGAAGTTTCAGGAAGTGGATCTACTCAGGAATTGAAAATCAATTTCCCAGAAGTCGGCCTCAAAAAACTCCTAGCCAGTGTAGCACCGATTGAGAAGAAGTAAGTTTTCTAAATGAATAAGATTGAGGTTGGGACAAAAGATCCCGACCTCACTTTTTATTAGCAATCAAACTTTGACGCGGTAGCTGATTGAACTTTTTGTTCGTCTTTTAGACTCCAAAAAGCTCCTAATCATCCTCGCGGGGCTGGGACTACGAAATCGAGACTTTGTCTATCGATTTCTGTCCCACCGCCATTTTTATGAATACTCTTATCACAATCTTGTGATAATTTACATTTTCATAACAAAAAGTTTTTTGCTTACACGATTAAAACAAATAGTGTATAATTGAAAATTTTTGAAAGGAGAAGAAAATGACTGAAAAACAAATGAAAACATTAGGTTGGATTGCAACCTTTATGTCTGTAATGATGTATATCTCATATATTCCTCAAATTATGAACAACCTTGCGGGTCAAAAAGGAAACTTTATCCAACCAGCAGTAGCTGCAATTAACTGCAGTCTTTGGGTATACTACGGACTCTTTAAAAAAGAACGTGATATTCCTTTGGCAGCAGCCAATGCACCAGGCATCGTTTTTGGGATTATTACCGCATTGACAGCTTTATTCTAAAACATAAAGTAAACTCTTCTTCGTATCTAGTTATGAAGGAGAGTTTTTCTTTATCCGAAATTCCTAAAAAAACATGATATAATACTATTAGAAAGGTTGGTGTTTATGGCTAGAATACTTATCGTTGAAGATAATAATGAGATTCAAGAAATTTTGAGAACTCTTCTTTCTGAGGAGCATGAGGTGATTCAGGCTTTTTCTGGTACTGAAGGAATGATACGATTTGAACAAGGTGACATTGATCTAATCTTGTTAGATATTATGCTTCCAGGAAAAAATGGCGATCAGGTTTTAAAAGCCATTAGACAAGATAGTTCAGTTCCTGTCATCATGCTAACTGCCCTAAGCGATAAAAAGCTCATCAGCCAATATCTCTTAGATGGTGCTAATGATTATATTGTAAAGCCCTTTGATTTGGATGAAGTTTTTGCCAGGGTTACGGTACAATTACGTCAAAAAAGTGACAAGCAAGCAGCTGAAATCGAACATCCAGACAAGTTGATTCAACAGTTAAAAAATATTCAATTTGATGCAGACAGTTTTGAAATCAAAAATAGCCAGGAAACTATTCGCCTAGCTAAGAAAGAATGTTTGATACTCCAAACCTTGCTGAGACATCCTAAGAAGATTTTTACGAAAGAAGAACTTTATGAATTGGTTTGGGAGGACACTTATTTACCAGGCGACAATACTCTCAACACTCATTTAAGTAATCTCCGTAAAAAACTAAGCCAACTGGATCCAGAGCAAGAGTATATTGAGACTATCTGGGGAGTTGGTGTTCGGTTTAAAGGAGATGAGCAATGATCTACATTTTACTATCTTTGCTACTGATAGTCATTATCGTATTGATAATATGGTTGATTCGTTATCATTTAGCACTCGTGAACTTAAGCCAACAAATCGAAGACAAGATTCATACTGGAAGTATGAAGAGAATAGGAGTGTCAACCTTCTCTAAGGATTTTTTACATCTTTACCAGCAAATCAATCATCTTTTTCAAGAAGTTGAGCAGTCACGCTTGATTATGAAGCGTGAAAAGCAGACCTTGGATATGGCTATCAGCAATATTGCCCATGATATTCGGACGCCTTTAACGATTGCGTCAGGTTATACTCAGCAATTGCTTAAAACAGAAAATCCTGAGTCTGAGAGTTTGAGAAAAATTGCTCATCATCTCAATCAAGTTTCAAAACGCCTAGAGGCTCTTTTGGACTATCGTCGGTTAATGGAAGGAGCAGTGAAACCTAACTTATCTGAGTTAGAAGTTTCAGCTTTTATAACTCAAAAATTACTGACCTATTATGATTCTTTTCAAACGGCAAAGATTAACCTTGATTTGCAAGTAGAACCTGGTTTGTATTTACTGACAGATTCAGATTTATTAGACCGTATGTTACAAAATCTGCTTGGCAATGTTCTAAAACATGGTAAAGATGAAGCGATATTTTCTTTGAAGGAAGTGGACAATCACATCTGTTTAGAAATTGCGAATCTTGTCAAACAACCGATTCGTAAAATTGAAAATCTCAGTCAACGATTTTACTCTGAAAACCTCTCAGATACAGAAGAATCCTCTGGTTTAGGTCTTTATATTACAGAAGAATTATCTCATCTACTTGGTGCAGAACTACAACTAAGTACAGATGGTGCTTGGTTTACAGTTAAAATACTCTTTTAAAACAAGAAAACCTCCTCTTTTTGAACAGAGGAGGCCTTTTTTATAAGCTTTTCTTCTTGAAAACAGCAAGTCCACTAATGTTAAAGAATAGAATAATGGTCACTGTAACAATAATGGTATATAGAATGGACTGACTATGTGCAGTCATGGCATAGGCAAAGTTCAAGGATAAATAGCGCAAAATCTCGATATCTGGAAAGATAAGCATTGGCATTGAAAGTAAGGTAGAACTGATTAAATAGCCAATGAAAACAGCCAAATAAGAATGAGTCACATAGAGAATGAAGGAAATAATAGATAGCCAAGCTAGAATGCAGAGAAATTGAAGAGAAATTGTTAGAAGGAGATTGCCAATAAATCCTTCTGGCATCGTACCAAGACCGTTTAGGATAGTCGCTGGTACGAAAGCAATAACTAGGCTAACAAGAATTTGCATTAGAGCGATACTTGCTAATACTACAGACTTGGCTAGGAAGAATTCTGTGCGAGAAACACCCACTGTCAAACTGTTTTTATAGAGTTTTCCGATAAGATCAACTCCTAGAACTAAGCAAGCAAGGATAATACAGAGGAAAACTAGGTTTGAGCTATTGCTAGAGGTGTTAATAAGGGCTTGTATACCATCCCATCCCTTGCTTGGCAGTTCGGTTTCTGCGTTTGTACTTGTACTGACGGATATGATCTGTCCTGTAGCTCCGAAAGTAGCCCCCATTAACATGAGTGCAAAGAGAACGAGCTCTGTAATCCAAAATCCTTTGGAACGGAAAAGACGGTAAAAGTCTGCTTGAATTGTATGTATCATGGTTTTCCTCCTATTTTACTAATTGTGTGAAGTATTCTTCAAGATTTTGACGAGCATAGTAAATCTCATCCACGTCAACATCTGCTAGAGTAAGTTCTTTGAGAATTCGTTTGACATCTTGTTCATGACTAAAAATATGAATCTCATTATCTGAATTAACGACCTTAAATTCAAGATGCACTTTGTCTTTTAAGATTTGACTAGCTTTTTCTTTTTCACTTGTTTTTAGAACAATATAGTCTTCATTCAGTGTTTCGAATTCGGCCTTACTGATTTCTCTAATGATTTTCCCTTGGTGAAGAATTCCAAAGCGATTTGCAACTAGATAAAGTTCTGACAAGATATGACTAGAGATGAGAATTGTTATGCCTAGTTCTTGATTCAGACGTTGTATCATTTGACGAAACTCTTTGATACCGATTGGATCAAGTCCATTGATAGGTTCATCAAGGATGAGAAAGTCTGGTTTTGATAGAAGAGCAATAGCAATGCCTAGACGTTGTTTCATCCCAAGAGAGAAATCTCGAAAAACTTTTCTACCTGTATCTGTTAACCCTACATACTTTAACGTTTCTTGAATAACTTGGTCAGCATTTGGGATATGTCGAATAGTACAATAATATTTAAGATTTTGATAGGCCGTTAAATGATTATGAGCTACTGGAGATTCAATGACTGAACCTACTCGAGATAGGGCTTTTGTGCATTCCTTATAACTTTGACTGGAAAAGAGGGAAATGGTTCCATGGTCAGCAGATAATAATTGGGTAATGATTTTAATCAGAGTGGTTTTACCAGCACCATTCTTTCCGATAAGCCCATAGATATCTCCTTCTTTTACTGAGAGATTAAGATCTTGTAAAATGGGTTGTTTGCCAAATTGTTTGGACAAGCCATGGATTTCGAGGACTGTTTTCATAGTTTTCTCCTTTAACCTTTAAGATGTTTTATTTTTATAACTCTAGTATAAAGCATAGATATCAAAGAATCGTCAAGCATTTCTAAAGTGTTTCTAAAGTTTTTAAGTTTCTAAAAATAAAAAGCCCAGTTGGCTAGAAATGCTAGTTGACTGGGCTTATTTTCTACAAAATATATTTCTCAATAGCGCGTGCAACACCATCTTCTTCATTGCTAGCAGTTACGGCATCAGCGAGAGATTTGACATAGTCGCTAGCATTTCCCATGGCAATCCCAAGCCCTGCAAATTCTAACATCTCAATATCGTTATTGGCATCACCCATGGCCATGATTTCAGAAGGTTTGATATCCAAAATCTCTGCCAAACGAGAAAGAGCAGAAGCTTTTGTGGTACCGAGTGGCATTGCTTCATAGATAACTGGTTGTGAACGAACTCCGCTAAATCTCTGACAAAGTTCATCAGCAAATCGTTGTTCAAAATCATCTGTTTGTTCTTTTGTACCTAAGAACATACCCTGGAACATGCGATATTTACCACTGGTAGCTTCCTCTAGTGAAATTTCAGTCAGGTCAGAAAAGACAAGTGAGGCATCATATTGAACGATAGGATTTGGTTCGCCTCCGAGAACGAAGTAGTGTTCCTCGTCAAAGAGAGTCAACTGAACTTCACTATTTTCTGCAAGTTCATTCAGGTATTCAATGTCTGATTTGCTAAGTTCTCTCCAGTCAACCAGTCCCCAATCACTAGTTTGGTGGGTAGAACAACCATTGTTGACAATAACGTATTCATTCTGCAAATCAAGACCGAGTTTCTTGTAGTAGGGAAGAACTCCAAAGAGAGGTCGACCAGTACATAGAACCAGTTTCACTCCTTTATCGATAGCCTTATGAATGGCATCAATATGAGCCTGAGGGATTTCCTTGGCTTCGTTGAGTAGAGTTCCATCCATATCAAGAGCAAGTAATTTAATCATAGTAGTTCCTTTTCACGTATTTTGTCTATATTATAGCATATTTTGGATGAAATAAGGATTACTATGTCAATTTAGGACGTTTCAATTACAATTCATGATTGGAAGAAGCTTTTTTGCAAATATATGCTATACTAAACTCGCCATATACTGATAGTGGATAAAAAAGCAGAGGGTTTATCATGAAAAGAAGAACAGTACAGATTTTACTAGCTTTATTAGTAATTATTTATAGAAAGACATGGTTTTGGTGGATTTTTAATCACTTTTCAGCTAGATTTGTAGCCGCTAGTCGAGAATTTTTTCAGATTCTTGCTTTTTTAGAGTTTAGCGTTACTTTTCTAGCTATTCTATATTTACTAGTATTTGAAGGTAAGAAAATTCTTGAGTTGAAGTGGAAATGGAGATATCCAGTTTATTTGCTTCTTGCTTATGGTGTCAATTATCTTTTAGATATTGCATTGTCCTTTTTAACCCCAGCAACGTCCAATCAAATCGCTTTAAATGAATTGACAGAGATGACAGGGCGACAAGAGTTACCTTATCTTTTACTTATTGTTTGCCTGCTAGGACCAATTACAGAAGAATTGGTATATCGAGGAGTTCTGATGAATACATTTTTGAAAGATTCACCTTGGTATGGAGATGTTTTACTATCAGCTTGTGTCTTTGGCTATGTGCATGTCAGTTCAGGTTTAACACCACTCGCCTTTTTCACCTATGCAAGTGGAGGAACGATTTTAGCATTGCTCTACCGAAAAACTCACTCTCTCTATTATCCCATTTTACTCCATATCATGATTAACATTACAGCATTTTGGGAATTATGGATTCTCGTATTTTCATGAAGCTAGTGCTTATCAATCAATGCCGGAAATTTCCGGTATTTTATTTTTTATCAGTAGTTTAATAACTCTCTATTTATAGGATTAGCAGTCAAAAAATGGTATAATGAAAGGTAATGAAAAAACAGACGAGGCAGAGATGAAACTACTTTATACCGATATTCGGACTTCTTTGACAGAAATCCTAACCAAGGAGGCTCAAGGACTGGTTGCCCAAGGTAAACGAGTCTTTTACATAGCTCCTAACTCTCTTTCTTTTGAAAAGGAACGTGCCGTGCTGGAGTACTTGAGTCAGCAGGCTTCTTTTGCCATAACAGTCACGCGCTTCGCTCAAATGGCTCGTTATCTGGTTTTAAACGATATACCCGCGAAGTCAAGTCTCGATGATATCGGTCTTGGTATGGCTTTCTATAAATGTCTATCCGAGATTGATCCTAAGGATTTGCGTGTTTACGGGGCTATTAAACAAGATCCGCAATTCATCCAGCAACTGATTGAGATTTATCACGAAATGACAACTGCAAAGATGAGTTTTTTGGACTTGGAAAGTCTGGCTGACGCTGATAAACGCTCTGATTTACTCTTGATTTTTGAAAAAGTAACAGCTTATCTGAATCAAGGTCAAGTTTCGCAAGGAAGTCAATTATCGTATCTGATCAATGCTATCGAAGAAAATAAAGTAAGCAGTGATTTTAGTCAGATTGCCTTAGTCATTGATGGTTTTACTCGTTTTTCTGCAGAAGAGGAACACCTGGTTGATCTGCTCCATCGTAAGGGTGTTGAGATTGTCATTGGTGTATATGCGTCTAAGAGAGCCTATACTAGCCCTTTTAGTGAAGGGAACCTCTATCAAGCCAGTGTTGAGTTTTTGCATCATTTAGCCTTTAAATACCAGACCAAGGCAGAAAATGCTTGTCAAGACCATGAGAAACTTGATGCCTTTGCCAAGGCCTCAAAATTACTGGAAAGTGCTTATGATTATTCTGAAATTAGTTTAGATGTGAATGACGAAGATAGAAAAGACTTGCAAATCTGGTCTTGTCTGACCCAAAAAGAAGAGTTGGAGTTAGTTGCTCGTAGTATTCGTCAGAAATTGCACCAAGAGCCAGAACTTAGCTATAAGAATTTTCGTATCTTACTCGGAGATGTAGAGTCTTATAAACTGTCTCTGCAGACAATTTTTAATCAATATCAAATTCCTTTTTATCTAGGTAAGAGTGAGTCTATGGCTCATCATCCATTAACGCAATTTGTAGAATCCATCGGACGTTTGAAACGATACAATTTCCGTCAAGAAGATTTGATTAATCTCTTACGCACTGGCTTGTATACTGACCTTAGTCAAGAGGAAATCGATAGCTTTGAGCAATATCTTCGTTATCTAGGTATTGATGGTCTTTCTAGTTTTAAACAAGAATTCACAAAAAATCATCATGGGAAATTTGATTTAGAAAAATTAAATAAGCTTCGTGTTCGTGTTCTAAATCCACTAGAAACTTTATTATCTAGTCGTAAGCAAAAAGCTGAGAATCTTCTTGCAAGATGGAGCAACTTTTTGAAAGATGCTTATTTGACCAAGCAATTACAAACCTTATCTGCAACGATGGAAGTAGCAGAGCAAGAAAGACAAGAGGAGGTCTGGAAAGCATTTTGCCACGTAATGGAGCAATTTGCAACTGTATTTGAAGGTTCTCAGGTCAATTTGGATGATTTCTTAGCTCTTCTTCATTCAGGTATGAGCTTGTCAAATTACCGTACAATTCCAGCAACAGTAGATACTGTCCTGGTGCAGAGTTATGATTTGATTGCACCCTTGACAGCTGATTACATCTATGCAATTGGTTTAACTCAAGATCATTTGCCCAAAATTGCTCAGAACACCAGTTTGTTGAGCGATGAAGAAAGAGAATCCTTGAATCAAATGACTCAAGAAGGTTCTCAATTACTGATTGCAAGTCAAGAAAACCTCAAGAAGAATCGCTATACTATGCTTTCTTTGGTCAACTCTGCTAGGAAGCAATTAGTCTTATCAGCACCAAGTTTACTCAATGAAAATGAGAGTAAAGAGTCAGTTTATCTGAAAGAATTGCAGGACTTTGGTTTTAGCAAGATTGAAAAGAGAATTGATCGAAAAAATCTATCGAAAGATGACATTGGTTCTTATCACAGTCTTTTGTCTAGTCTGGTTGCCTATCATCAGCAAGGTGAGATGGAGACAAGCGACCAAGACTTAACCTTTGTCAAGGTTTTGGCTCGTGTGATGGGTAAAAAGTTGGAAGGCAAAGGTTTGGAAAATCCAGTTTTACCAACAAGTCCAAAGAGCAAGACTTTAGATTCTGAAACTTTGAAAGCCTTGTATCCTGAAGATCAAGATTTCTATCTATCTACTTCTGGACTAACGGAGTTTTACCGTAATGAATATAGTTATTACCTTCGTTATGTATTAGGCTTGCAAGAAGAATTGCGTCTGAAACCTGATGCTCGAAGCCATGGGAATTTCTTGCATCGTATCTTTGAGCGGGCATTGAAAATGCCGAGCGATGAATCCTTTGATCGTCGTTTAGAACAAGCTATCTCTGAAACCAGTCAAGAACGTGAGTTTCAAGCTATTTATCAGGAGAGTTTGGAGGCTCAATTTACTAAGGAAGTCCTCTTGGATGTCGCACGCGCTACTGGACATATTCTTCGACATAATGCGGATGTTGAAACGATTCAGGAAGAGGCAGTCTTTGGTGGCAAGGAACAAGCCTTTATTCAGCTAGGTAATGGTCGAAATCTCTATGTTCGTGGTAAGGTTGACCGAATTGACCGTCTAAAATCAGATGGAGCTATCGGTGTTGTAGATTATAAGTCTTCTTTGACTCAGTTCAAGTTCCCTATGTTTTATAATGGTCTTAACTCGCAATTACCAACCTATCTAGCTGCCCTCAAGCAAGAAGGGAATAGAGACTTCTTTGGAGCTATGTACCTAGAAATGGCTGAACCAATTCAGTCATTACAAACTGCTAAAACTCTTTCTAAGGCAGTAGCAGAAACGAATAAGACTATGAAATACCAAGGCCTCTTTCTTGAAAAAGAGATGCAACACCTTGGAGAGTTCTACAATAAAAATAAGACTTATCAGTTGTCAGATGAGGAATTCCAGTTATTGTTAGACTATAATGCCCTTCTCTACAAAAAAGCGGCAGAGAAGATTTTATCTGGTGAATTTGCGATCAACCCTTATACAGAAAACGGTAGAAGCATTGCACCCTATGTTCAACAATATCAAGCTATTACAGGTTTCGAAGCCAATTATCATTTAGGTCAGGCAAGATTGTTAGATAAGGTTGCTAAAAGTAATGATAAGGAAACATGGTTTAATAAAATTAGAGAGGAGTTGGAGCGATGAAATTTTTATCCCAAGAAGAGATTGAAAAGTTGCAAATAGAAGAAGCTAATTCTGACAAGAAACCAAAGAAAACTGCTGAACAAATTCAAGCTATCTACAGTTCCAGTCAAAACATTCTGGTCTCAGCATCAGCTGGCTCAGGAAAAACCTTTGTCATGGCTGAACGAATTCTTGATCAACTAGCGCGTGGTGTAGAAATTCGCCAACTCTTTATCTCAACCTTTACGGTAAAGGCAGCAACCGAGTTAAAAGAACGCTTGGAAAAGAAAATCAGCCAACAAATCCAAGAGACACAAGATTTGGAACTAAAAAAACACCTCGGTAGACAATTAGCTGATTTACCCAATGCTGCGATTGGTACCATGGACTCTTTTACGCAAAAATTCCTGACCAAGCATGGTTATCTCCTTGACCTCGCTCCAAACTTTCGTATCCTTCAAAATGAAAGTGAGCAGCTTCTCTTAAAAAATGAGGTCTTTCGTCAAATTTTTGAAAGTCACTACCAAGGCAAAGAACAGGAACGATTTAGTCAGTTGGTGAAGAACTTTGCAGGTAGAAGCAAAGACGCGCGTGGACTGCGTAAACAGGTCTATATGATTTATGACTTTTTGCAATCCACTAGTAATCCTCAGGCTTGGCTACAGGAATCTTTCCTAAAAGGTTTTGAAAAGGCTGATTTTACGGTTGCTAAAGAAACCCTTGCAGAGGATATAAAAGAAAGACTTTGGGATTTAGAAAGCTTTTTCCGTTATCATTTGGATAATGATGCCAAGGAATTTGGCAAAGCAGCTTATTTAGAATCTGTCCAACAAGTTTTAGATGAAATCGGAGCTTTAACCAACGAATCAACTTTTAATCAATATCAAGAAGTTTTAGACCGAGTTGTTAGTATCTCTAAGGATAAGGGAGGTCGTGCTCTTACAAATGCTAGTCGTAAGGCCGAACTGCAAGACTTGAAAGAAACTTACAACCAAGAGAGAAAAGCAAAAATTGAAAAGTTGATTGCACTCAATGATCAAATCACTTTACTAAAATTCCAAGAAGATTATCATCAAGATTCCTGGGACTTGGCAAAGACTTTCCAAGTATTCATGAGGGATTTTGTTGATGCCTATCGACAACGGAAGCGCGAAGAAAATGCCTTTGAATTTGCGGATATTAGCCACTATACCATTGAAATTTTAGAAACCTTCCCACAGGTGCGTCAAGAGTATCAGGAACGCTTCCACGAAGTTATGGTCGATGAATATCAGGATACCAACCACATCCAGGAGAGAATGCTGGAACTCCTCTCAAACGGTCATAATCGTTTTATGGTAGGAGATATTAAGCAGTCTATTTATCGTTTTAGACAGGCAGATCCCCAAATCTTTAACGAAAAATTTCATAGATTTGCTCAAGATGGCAAAGAAGGTCAGTTAATTCTGCTTAAGGAAAATTTCCGTAGTAGTTCAGAAGTTCTAGATGCTACAAATGATGTCTTTAAGCATCTTATGGACGAGGAAGTTGGGGAAATTTCATACGATGGTATGCATCAACTTGTTTTTGGAAATACTGATATTCAAGTAAATCCTGAAAACAAGGCAGAAGTTCTCTTATATGATAAGGATGATAGCGATTCTGATGATGAGGAGGAACTTGCAACCAACAAATTAACTGGTGAAATGCGCATGGTGCTTAAGGAGATAATTCACCTTCATAATGATAAGGGTGTACCTTTCAAGGACATGGCTCTCTTAACTGCCAGCAGAAGTCGCAATGACCAAGTCCTACTTGCCTTGTCTGAGTATGGTATTCCAGTCAAGACAGATGGCGCCCAAAACAACTATCTACAATCTTTGGAAGTGCAGGTTATGTTGGATACTCTCCATGTTATCCATAATCCTCTGCAAGACTTTGCTTTAGTAGCTCTCATGAAGTCTCCTATGTTTAGCTTTGATGAAGATGAATTGGCTCGTCTAGCTCTTCAAAATTCTGAGGATAAGGTTCAAGAGAACTTTTATGAAAAACTAGTCAATGCTCAGGAGAAAATTGGTCTTCAAAAGGATTTAATCAAAGCTGAATTACAAAAGAAGCTAGGCTTTTTCATGGAAACCGTTCAAGATTGGCGTTTGTATTCCAAAACACATTCACTTTATGATCTTATCTGGAAAATTTATAGCGACCGCTTTTACTATGATTATGTTGGTGCTTTACCAAATGGTCAGGCTAGACAGGCTAACCTATATGTCCTAGCACTACGAGCTGACCAGTTTGAAAAGAGTAATTTTAAAGGCTTATCACGTTTCATAACTATGATTGATCAAGTCTTGGAAGCCCAGCATGATCTTGCCAATGTCGCTGTGGCACCACCTAAGGATGCTGTAGAACTTATGAGTATTCATAAAAGTAAGGGCCTAGAGTTTCCTTATGTCTTTATCCTTAATATTGATCAGCAATTTAACAAGCAAGATTCTATGTCTGAGGTCATCCTAAGTCGAAGAAATGGCCTTGGTCTCAAGTATGTTGCTAGAGTTGCTACAGATGCCAAAGAGGAATACGTTCCATCTACTATTAAATTATCTATCCCTAGCTTGACCTATACGCAAAACGAAGAAGAACTTCAGTTAGCAAGTTATTCTGAACTAATGCGTTTGCTTTATGTGGCTATGACGCGAGCTGAGAAAAAATTATATTTAGTTGGAAAAGGTTCTCGTGAAAAGTTAGAATCTAAAGAATATACGACAAATGGGCAAGGTCTTTTGACTCGAGAAACTAGACTAGACGCTACTAATTTCCAAGATTGGATTTGGGCCATTTATCAAGCATTTTCTAAGGAGGATTTGCATTTCACTGTGCGCTTTGAAGGTGAAGAAGGCCTAACCAAAGAAGCTATCGGAGAATTGGAAAATAAAAGCCAGCTCCAAGACCAATCCCAAGCAGATAATCGCCAGTCAGAAACCATCAAAGATGCGTTGGAAATGCTAAAAGAAGTGGAAGTGTATAATCAAGTCCACCGTGCAGCAATCAATCTTCCAAGTGTACAAACCCCTAGTCAGCTTAAAAAATTCTATGAACCTGTCATGGATATGGAAGGTGTAGTAGTAGCTGGTCAAAGTCAACTAAAAGAAAGCACTGTTCAATTCAACCTTCCTGATTTCTCTAAAACTAAGAAAGTTGCTGGTGCTGAGATTGGTAGTGCTACCCATGAACTCATGCAGAGAATTAATCTAGCTAAGAAACCAACTTTAGAGACTTTAACAGAGGCTTTAGAGCAAGTTCAAGTAAGTTCAGCTGTCAAATCCAAAATCAATCTAGGAAAAATTTTATCCTTCTTTGATACAGCTCTCGGTCAAGAGATTCTTGCAAATCAAGATAAACTCTATCGAGAACAACCTTTCTCAATGTTAAAAAGAGACGAGAAGAGCCAAGAAAACTTTGTTGTCCGTGGAATCTTAGATGGTTATCTCCTCTACGATGATAAAATTGCTCTCTTTGACTACAAGACAGACCGTTATGAGCATGTTAGTCAGCTTGTTGAATGCTATCGAGGACAATTAAACCTCTATGCAGAGGCTCTATCTCGTTCATATCAGATAGAAACAGTTGAAAAATATTTGATTCTACTTGGTAAAGACCAAGTAGAAGTCGTTAAACTTTAAAAAGAAAGGAGACATCATGTCCATTCCTGTTAGAAAAAACTTATATGATGCAGTTTTAGAGGCCTCTAAAGCCGATACTTGGGAACAAGCTACCAAAGAGTGGAGTGAAGTTTCCTTGATTTTTAATGGAATCGGTCGAAGCAATTGTGTCTGCGGTAATGCTATTAAGTATGCTTATGAACTTTTTAACGGAGTTACTGGCAAACGACTTTTTCCCATTGGGAGTGACTGTGTGCGTCATTTCCAAAGAATTAGCCTAGATCAACAGCTAGAAGAGGAAGAAAAACTTCTCAGAAAGCTTGAAAATCTAACCAGAAAGGCCCAGAAAAAAGAAGTCATTCGAGTTAATAAAACGGATTTTGATGAGCGACTAATCAACTGGCTATGGGAAAAGGGAGCTTTTAAGTCAAATCGAGGTAATCAATTTTCACCAGAAAAAGATTATCAACTCTTTTTGGAAGTTTTTCAAGGTGGAAGTTGGAGTAGGGCAGAGCCTTTGAAGAAAGCTCGTATGGAAGAAGTCCTTGAAAAATTTATCAAACCCTTTCTACTTGGAAAATCTGACGATCAACTCTATCTTGTTAAACTAGGAAAAGAAAAAATTGACTATGAGCAGGAACTTCGCATCAAGGCTGAAAAGGAGCGAAAGAAGCGAGACAAGATTGCTAAACAATACGCGGATAATCTGGTTCTAGCAATGGGACCAGCTGAACGTGCCTATCAGGATTACTTTGGATTGAGCGAAACACTGACACTAGAGGAGCGCCAGTGGGAAAAAATTCTCTTTGGTAAAAATCGGACAGAACGTTCTATCAAATCAAAACAGTACCAAAGAGAACTCGAAAAGGATCAACGCATTGCTAGTCAAGATCCTCTTGAAAGAAAACAAAAGCAAGTCTGGTTGCTTAACTCGTATTTTAAGGATATACCCGAAGAAAAAGCTCGCTTTTCCCGACTTCTAATCATGCATCGAAAAACCGGAGAAATTCCATTTTCAACTGACTATCTCTCTAACACTTTGTTTGACTTTTTCTACAAAATGAAGGCTTTTGAATTTGAAATAGCACCTGATCAGGTACGTGATTTTCTAAAGGAATGTTTAGATGCGGAGAATCTATCGTCCGCACAAAAATCTTGGATAGAAGGCATTTTAACCAACTGCATCAAACCTTTTTTAGAAAGAATGATAGTATAGCGGTAGTTTTCGTCCTGCATGGAGAGACTCATTATTGTTAAAATTATGTCTCTAAATCATTTGACATAATTTTATTTATGTATAAAACAAAATGTTTGTATCAACATTAAAAATTAGAAAGAAACTATGTCAAAAGAAATCGATATCGAATATTATCACCAACTAGCCTTGCAAAAACAAAAAGAGCATCGTAAGTTTTTAGGAAATCTAAAGAAGAAAGCTCCTAAAAATTTAGATAAAATTGCGCTTGAAATCCATCAAGAAGTTTTTAATGAAATTGATTGTACAGCCTGCGCTAACTGCTGCAAGAGTCTTGGTCCAGACTTTAAAGAAGCAGATATCACACGTATTGCCAAGTATTTTAAAATGAAATTGCCAGCCTTTGAAGCTGAGTTTTTGCAGGTAGACGAGGATGGAGATAAGGTTTTCAAATCTATGCCCTGTCCATTTTTAGGTGGCGATAATCTCTGTTCCATCTACGACGTCCGTCCCAAAGCCTGTCGTGAATTTCCACATACTGACCGTAAGAAGATTTACCAAATCAATAATCTTACTATTAAAAATACTCTAACCTGCCCCGCAGCCTATCTCTTTGTTGAAAGATTAAGAGAGAAAATAGACTAAGTACTCTCATTGTATGATAAGATACATCCTCAAATACAGTTGCTATTTGAGGATTTTTGTATATTTATTTTTATCTGAAAATTCAAACTAAATTTCTTATTAAGTGATAAGTCCTTTTTAAAGCTTAAAGTTTTTTAAACTTTTTCTTAAAGAAAACTGATATAAGGTATCTTTAAGCGATGTTCTGTATAGTTATACCATCATCAAAGAAAGAGGTATCGATATGAACTACATAGTCATTCCAGCTTATCAACCAGATAATAAACTTATCAAACTCATTGAAAAAATTCACGAAAAGAGTGATTTTCATATCTTAGTCATAGACGACGGCAGTTCATCAGAGTGCCAAAAAATCTTTGATAAAGCAAAACAATTTGCTACTGTCATTCGTCACCAAGTGAACCAAGGTAAAGGGCAGGCTCTAAAAACAGCCTTTACTTATATTCAAGAACAAAACATTTATGGTACGGTTGTCACAGCAGATGCGGATGGACAGCACAAGGTATGGGATATTTTCCGCACGGCTAATAAAGCTTCCGAAAATCCAAACAAGCTAATCTTGGGTGTACGTGCCTTTTCTGGAAAAGTTCCCCTTCGTAGCCGTTTTGGTAACAGCTTAACTAAAGCTCTCTTTAAGCTTCAAACAGGAGTAGGAGTAACAGATACGCAAACTGGACTTCGTGCATTTACGACAAACTTGATACCGTTTATGCTTAAGATTGAAGCTCAACGTTATGAATATGAAATGAATATGTTGCTCGAAGCAACAAAAGAATACGAGATTCTAGAAGTGCCTATTGAAACTGTCTATATCAACGATAATGAGGCTTCACACTTCCGTCCAATCCAAGACGGGCTCATGATTTATAAAAATATCTTTAAATTTGCCTTATCATCTCTTAGTAGCTTTGTTGTAGACTATGTCGTTTACGCCCTAGCAATCTTGATTTTGCCGACAGTTCCGACGAGTCTACGAATCTTTCTAGCAAACGGAGTTGCTCGTGTGACTAGCTCTATTTTCAACTATTCTACAAATAAGAAACTAGTCTTTAAAAATGACGATAGCCTTGTGAAAACAGGGATGGGATACTTTGGTCTAGCAGTTGGACTCTTTGTCTTAGACACGCTACTGATTCGTCTCTTCTTTACAGTCTTTGGTATCAACCTTCTGATTGCTAAAGTTATCGTCGGCATTCTTCTCTTCACTGTCTCTTGGACAGTGCAGAAGAAATTCATCTTTAAGGAAAGGACATCAACTGTATTATGAAATTTTTAAAGAAACGCTATGCTTACGCCTCAGTTCTTGGTCTACTCTTGACAGGATCCTTTAGTTACTCAATGCTAAAGACCTTTGTCCTTGCTGAAACTATCTCGACAGTTGCCACAACGAGCACAAGTTCCAATGCTGCAGCAGCAAGTCAAGCTGCTAAAACGGCTACTGTCACTGACTCTAGATATAAAGATGACAATATTTCTGTTAATTTGTCTGAAACGACAGTCAATAATACCCAAGTCTACGTTGCTGATATTACTCTGAGCTCATCGGATTATCTGAAAACTGCCTTTGCTCAAAATGCCTACAGAACTAACGTAACTGCAAAAACCTCTGTTACCGCAGCTGACAACAATGCCATTTTAGCGGTAAATGGGGACTACTATGGAGCAAACTCTACAGGCTATGTTATCCGTAATGGAGTTGTTTATCGTGATACTGTTCGTGAAGATTCTAGTAATGGGGACTTAGCTATTTATAAAGACGGCTCTTTCAAGGTCATTTACGAAGATCAAATCTCAGCTGAGCAACTAGTAAATGACGGTGTTGTCAATCTCTTGGCTTTTGGACCAGCCTTGGTCGAAAATGGTGAAATTGCAGTTGATACCAATACAGAAGTAGGACAAGCAATGGCTTCAAATCCTCGTACAGCTATTGGTATTATCGATGAAAACCACTATATCATCGTGGTTTCAGATGGACGTACCTCTGAAAGTGAAGGTCTCTCTCTTTATCAGCTTGCTGAGGTCATGAAATCTTATGGAGCAAAAACAGCCTACAACCTTGATGGTGGTGGATCATCTACACTTTACTTCAACGGTCAGGTTATCAATAAACCAACGACTGGAGGAAACAAAATTTCAGAAAGGGCGGTGAGTGATATTGTCTACATCGGTTACTAATCTTGGCAAAAAACGTTTTAAGAAAACAGTCATTTCTTACACACTAATCACTATTTTCTTCTTTGCATTTTCTAGAATTTACGAAGCATTCAGCTTTGGAGAAACTTCTGTTCATATGCACTATCTATTTACTGCACCTCTTGTAGGGGGGATTCTACTAGCAATCTTTCTCAAGGTTCTCCCTCATTTCTCTCGTATTAGTCTAAATCTATGGAATTCGGCAGTAGCGATTATTACAGCGGGTACACTTTTCCGTGGTATTGTCAACCTTTCAGGACGCTCAACAACCTTGGATGCACCCTACTGGTATGTTGGGATTGGGTTTGGAATACTAGCGATCTTCACTATTTTCATCAATCCAAACCTTTGGAATAATTCTGCTAAAGCAACAAAAACAAATCGCAAAGAAGTCTATAGTCAGGTATAATGTTATAAAAAAGTAGTCGTTCAGCTGATGTTCGACTACTTTTTATTGACTTTTATTTCTCAAATATTGTAGAAATATTACAAGTTCTTTTCTTCTGAAAGATACTACTTTTATATTTAACAGAATATTGTATAATATAGTGGATAAATACTGTTTTTTACACAATATATAGAAGCATCAAATACAATATCTAGATATTTGTTAGGAGAAAAGAATGAAAAAAATATTGCTGGCAAGTACGGTTGCCCTCTCTATGGCAGGTTTTGCAAAAACAACCGTCTATGCCGAGGATTCTCAAGCTACCAATAATATTCAATCATCAGAAAGAGCTTCTTCGAATACAGTAAGCAATGAGAAGAAAAAACAAAGCGAAGCTGAAAAAGCAACCTCTAAAACTCCTGATACCCAGGAACAATCTTCAAAAGAAGCAATAGTAGAGGTAGTTAACAAAGAAGGTTGGCAAAAAGAAAATAACCAATGGCGTTATTATGAAAATAATCAGCCTGTTTCAAATTGGAAAAAAATAGCAGGAGTCTGGTACTATTTCAATCAAGATGGCATCATGCTTAGTAATATTATCTTTAATGATTACCTATTGAATAGTAGTGGTGCTATGGCAGAATCTTCTTGGGTAAAAATTGCTGATAAATGGTACTATGCCAATGAAGATGGGAAAGTTACTCGTAATAATTGGAAAAAGATAGCTGGAGTTTGGTATCGATTTGATGAATCTGGCACAATGTTAAGCAATACTATTTATAATGATTATCTTCTCAAGACTAGTGGTGCTATGGCAGAAAATTCTTGGGTAAAAATTGCTGATAAATGGTACTATGCCAATGAAGATGGGAAAGTTACTCGTAATAATTGGAAAAAGATAGCCGGTGTTTGGTATCGATTTGATGAATCTGGCACAATGTTAAACAATACTATTTATAATGATTATCTTCTCAAAAGTAGTGGTGCTATGGCGGAAAATTCCTGGTTAAAACTTGAGGATAAGTGGTATTATGCTACAGAATCAGGAAAAATTATTCGCGACAAGTGGGAAAAAATCAACGGTACATGGTACTATTTTAATAAAGATGGTGACATGCTAAGTAGCCAATGGAAATCGAAATACTATCTAAAAGATAGTGGAGCCATGGCTGAGAGTGAATGGATCTTTGATAAGAAATATAATAGCTGGTTCTACCTCAAGTCGAACGGCGCCTATGCTGAAAATCAATGGCAGAGTGCTTACTATCTAAAATCTGGTGGCTATATGGCTAAGAATGAATGGATTTTTGATAAGGACTATGACGCTTGGTATTACCTCAAAGAAGATGGGGTTTATGTAACTGGGACTTTCAAAATCAGAGGTAAAGACTATTCATTCCAAAGCAATGGAAAATGGATTTCTGATCCATCATCCTATTATAAGGTAGTTCCAATTACAGCTTATGTCTACAGTGCTTCTGGTGATAGGCTCAGCTATATCTCACAAGGTAGCATTGTTTCAGTTACGGGAGCTGGAGTTCAAGGTGGTCGACTTCCAGTCAAAATATCAGGACTTTCAGGATATATGAACAAGACTGATCTTGTAGCAGTTAGTTCTGCAAGTGACTTCATTCCTCACTATACTACGGATGGTAAATATCTCTACCATGAGTTATCACCTTATGCTAGTATTCGTGTAGCACCTCATAGCTCATCAATGACCATTGGTAAAAAGTATTATTCAGCTGATGGTATTAACTTTAAAAACTTTACAGTTGAAAATCCTTTCTTATTTAGAGATTTAAGAAAACCAAGCAATTATACGGCTGAAGAATTAGATAAAGTCTATTCTCTTATGAATATCAAGGGCAGTCGTCTGGCAGGTAAGGGTGCAATCTTTAAAGAAGCTGAAGAACGCTATCAGATCAACGCTCTCTATCTAATCGCCCATAGTGCCCTTGAAAGTTCATGGGGACGTAGCCAAATTGCTAAGGATAAAAATAACTTCTTTGGTATCGCTGCTTATGATACAACACCATATGATTCAGCAAAAAGCTTTGACGATGTTGATAAGGGTATCTTAGCTGCGGCTAAGTGGATTCGCGAAAATTACATTGATAATGGCAGAACATACCTAGGAAATAAAGCATCAGGGATGAATGTTCTTTATGCATCGGATCCATACTGGGGAGAAAAAATTGCAAGTATCATGATGAGAATCAACAGTCAGCTAGGTGAAAAAGATTAAAAATCATTAAAATCGATAACGACTGTATGGTGGTTATCGATTTTGCTTATCAAGAGAAACTTGAGGAATTAACTTTATGAAACAGAATATTGAGAATATAAATAAAAGAGGAATTGATTTACGTGACTTAGGGATTGATGCATACGCTTATGATTATTCAGTAATCCCAGACTTACTTGATAATCTCCAAGCCAATAATCAAATTATACTAGGTGGAGATGTGTTTTGCTACAAAAATGCTCAATTGACACATACTTATGATCATTGGTATTACGAGAAACAAGATCCAACCATTGATAGCAGTAAATCCATTATTCAAACAGAAAAATATATCAGCAACTATGTTAAAGATCATGGTGAACACTATTATTTTTCAATTGTTTTAGACAATGAGGAATTTAATTTGTGACTGATTGACTTAGAAAACATTTTACAATCGGCATTGAATCAAGCGTCAAATATGAGAAATCATGTTATAATAAAAGATAGTGATTTATTTTTAGAAAAAGGATATCTATTTAATTTTTAAATATGAAAAAATAGATACAAATCCAATAAAAGAAAGGAATTTTACAGAATGGCAACTATTCAATGGTTTCCTGGCCACATGTCCAAGGCAAGAAGACAGGTTCAGGAAAATTTAAAATTTGTTGATTTTGTGACGATTTTGGTGGATGCCCGCTTGCCCTTGTCTAGTCAAAATCCAATGCTGACTAAAATTGTAGGAGATAAACCAAGACTTCTGATTTTGAACAAGGCAGACCTAGCAGACCCAACATTAACAAAAGAGTGGCGTCAATACTTTGAATCACAAGGCATTCAAACACTGGCAATCAATTCTAAAGAGCAAATTACAGTAAAAGTTGTAACGGATGCTGCTAAGAAACTCATGGCAGATAAGATAGCTCGTCAAAAGGAACGTGGGATTCAAATTGAAACCTTACGTACCATGATAATCGGTATTCCAAACGCTGGTAAATCAACGCTGATGAACCGTTTGGCTGGTAAGAAAATTGCTGTAGTTGGTAACAAGCCAGGTGTGACAAAAGGCCAACAATGGCTCAAAACAAATAAGGATTTGGAAATCTTGGATACTCCAGGTATTCTTTGGCCAAAATTTGAAGATGAAACTGTTGCTCTTAAACTTGCTCTTACAGGAGCGATCAAGGATCAGTTGCTTCCAATGGATGAAGTAACGATTTTCGGTCTTAATTACTTTAAATCGCATTATCCTGAAAAACTTCAAGAACGTTTTAAACAGATGAATCTGGACGACGAAGCTCCTGAAATTATCATGGACATGACTCGTATCCTTGGTTTCCGTGATGATTATGATCGCTTTTACAACCTTTTCGTCAAGGAAGTTCGTGATGGAAAACTAGGTAACTATACATTAGATACATTGGAAGACCTCAATGGCAACGATTAAAGAAATAAAAGAAGAATTAGCAAAGATAACTGAACTTGAAAGTCCTCTGTTTAAGGAATTTGAAAAAGATTCTCGTTCAGGTGTTCAAAAAGAAATTGAAAAACGTAAGAAATCTATTCAAGCTGAAATTGATGAAAATCTCCGCTTAGAAGGCATGTTATCTTATGAAAAAGAGCTTTACGCTCAAGGTACTAGCTTAATTGCAGGTGTAGATGAAGTTGGACGTGGGCCTTTAGCTGGTCCTGTTGTTGCTGCAGCAGTCATTCTGCCCAAAAATTGTAAGATTAAAGGCTTAAATGACAGTAAAAAGATCCCTAAGAAAAAACATGAGGAGATTTTTCAAGCTGTTAAGGACAATGCTCTAGCAATTGGTATTGGAATTATGGACAATCAAGTCATTGATCAAGTCAATATCTATGAAGCAACTAAACTAGCCATGAAAGAAGCTATTTCTCAGCTTGACCCTCAACCAGAGCACCTTTTGATTGATGCTATGAAGTTGGATTTGCCGATTTCTCAGACATCCATCATCAAAGGAGATGCCAATTCCCTATCCATTGCAGCTGCATCCATCATTGCTAAGGTTACCAGAGATAAAATCATGGCAAAATATGATCAGGAATTTCCAGGTTATGATTTTTCTCAAAATGCTGGTTATGGAACGGCTAAACATTTAGAAGGATTAGAAAAGCACGGTGTTACACCCATTCATCGCACAAGCTTTGAACCGATTAAAACGATCGTTTCAGAAGCTGAAAAAGATAATTAAAGGAGAAAATTATGGAGGAACAGTCGGAAACACTTAGTTCCAAGAAAGAATTTGCCTTTGCATCTAGTACAATTCTATCTCAAGTAGGACGTGGAATTATCGTTGGATTAGTCGTAGGCCTTATTGTTGGGTCTTTTCGGTTTTCTATTGAAAAAGGATTTCATGTCATCCAAGGGCTTTATCATGATCAAGATAATCTTGTACGTAACCTGTTGATTATCTCCCTGCTTTATCTTGTTATTTGCTGGCTTAGCGCCAAATTAACACGCTCGGAAAAAGATATCAAAGGTTCTGGTATTCCTCAAGTTGAGGCAGAGTTAAAAGGTCTCATGTCTCTCAACTGGTGGAGTGTGCTATGGAAGAAATATGTTCTTGGTATTCTCGCAATTGCAAGTGGACTCATGTTAGGGCGTGAAGGTCCAAGTATTCAACTAGGTGCTGTTGGAGGTAAAGGAATTGCTAAGTGGCTCAAGTCTAGCCCTGTCGAAGAACGTTCTTTAATCGCGAGTGGAGCTGCTGCTGGACTTGCTGCTGCCTTTAATGCGCCGATTGCAGGGTTATTATTTGTAGTAGAAGAAGTCTATCACCATTTTTCAAGATTTTTCTGGGTTTCTACCTTGGCAGCCAGTCTGGTAGCAAACTTCGTTTCTCTTCTCATCTTTGGCTTAACACCTGTACTTGATATGCCGGACAATATCCCTCTCATGAACTTGAGCCAATATTGGATTTATCTGGTGATGGGAATTTTTCTAGGACTCTCAGGTTTTCTCTATGAAAAAGCCGTTCTTAACGTTGGAAAAGTATATGATTGGATTGGTCAAAAGGTTCATCTGGATAAGGCCAATTATCCTATTCTAGCCTTTCTTCTTATCATTCCAATAGGAATCTTCCTACCTCAAATACTTGGTGGGGGCAATCAGGTTGTCTTATCCTTAACAGAACAAGATTATAGTTTCCAAATTCTTTTACTTTACTTCATCATTCGCTTTATCTGGAGCATGATTAGTTACGGAAGTGGACTGCCAGGTGGTATTTTCTTGCCAATTTTAGCTTTAGGCTCCTTACTTGGTGCTCTAGTAGGCGTTATTTGTGTCAATCTAGGCCTCGTTACACAGCAGCAATTCCCTATCTTTGTGATTCTTGGAATGAGCGGGTATTTTGGGGCCATCTCAAAAGCACCTTTGACAGCTATGATTCTTGTGACGGAAATGGTTGGTGACATCCGCAATCTAATGCCTTTAGGGATGGTAACCCTAGTTGCCTATATTGTTATGGATCTGCTCAAAGGGGCGCCTGTCTATGAAGCCATGCTGGAGAAAATGCTACCTGAATCAGTAACTGATGATGGAGAAGTTACCCTCATTGAAATTCCAGTTTCAGATAAAATAGCAGGGAAACAAGTACATGAACTCAACTTACCACATAATATCCTCATCACAACTCAAGTCCATAATGGCAAGAGCCAAACCGTTAACGGTTCAACCAGAATGTACCTCGGTGATATGATTCACCTAGTTATTCCAAAAAGTGAAATTGGGAAAGTGAAAGATTTATTGTTGTAGGAAAACGAGTTTACATAATTTATGTTATGTCTCGCATATAGTTGGTCTAAAATTAGTAATTAAAATGATAGACCGAGTCATATGAATCAAAACTCGATTCCTAAATAATGGTATCGAGTTTTTATAATTTATTCTAATAAACTTAAACTGTAGAAGCTTTAGAAATTTTTGAAGTCAATAAATTAATGATCAATAATTCACTTAGCGAATCTAGACGTTTTTTAGTATTGTATAGCTTATTTGAACATTCCTAAATCTCCCCTATAACATCTTTCCGAAAAACTATAATTTTCTTGAAAAATATAACTAGCTATGCTATACTACTAGTATAGAATATTTGGAGAAAAACATGAAACGCGAGATCTTATTAGAACGGATTGATAAACTCAAACAAGTTATGCCCTGGTACGTTCTGGAATACTACCAATCAAAATTGGCCGTTCCCTACAGTTTTACGACATTGTACGAATACTTAAAGGAATACGATCGATTTTTCACCTGGGTTTTGGAATCTGGTATATCGGATGCTGATACTATGGCAAATATTCCTTTGGATGTTCTGGAGAACATGACCAAGAAAGACATGGAATCTTTTATTCTTTACTTACGTGAACGTCCTTTGCTTAATGCTAATACAACTAAAAATGGTGTCTCCCAAACAACCATTAACCGTACTTTATCTGCACTGTCTAGTCTTTACAAGTATTTGACAGAGGAAGTTGAAAATGAACAAGGTGAACCGTATTTCTATCGCAATGTTATGAAGAAGGTCGCTACCAAGAAAAAGAAAGAAACCTTGGCTGCACGAGCTGAGAATATCAAGCAAAAACTCTTTTTAGGTGATGAAACAGAAGGTTTTCTTAACTATATCGATGAGGAATACCCTAAAACTCTCTCAAATCGAGCCTTATCGTCCTTTAACAAGAATAAGGAGCGAGATTTAGCCATCATTGCTCTTCTTCTTGCTTCTGGTGTTCGTCTCTCCGAAGCAGTTAACCTTGATCTTCGAGATCTCAACCTCAAAATGATGGTGATTGATGTTACTCGTAAGGGTGGAAAGCGCGACTCAGTCAATGTTGCTGCCTTTGCTAAGCCTTATTTAGAGCAATATCTCGCCATTCGCGACAAACGTTATAAGACAGAAAAAACAGATACAGCTCTCTTTCTAACATTATATCGAGGGGTTCCAAACCGTATCGATGCTTCTAGTGTTGAAAAGATGGTAGCTAAGTATTCGGAAGACTTCAAAGTTCGGGTAACTCCCCATAAACTACGCCATACGCTTGCAACACGTCTCTACGATGCAACCAAGTCGCAGGTTTTGGTAAGCCATCAACTGGGACATGCCAGCACACAAGTTACGGACTTGTATACCCATATTGTCAATGACGAACAAAAAAATGCCTTGGATAGCTTATAATTTATAACATAATTTAAATTATGTAAATTTAATTCCAAAATAAAGAAGTTGGGAATTCCAACTTCTTTTTCTCTATTCCACCACAGCTTCAGCAATTTCTTCTGCAGTGATTCCTGCGAAGTAACGACCTAGGTTAATGGTTTGAAGGGCTTTGAGGACATCTTCACGTTCGTATTTGACACCACGAAGGACGTCTTCTACTGCTGCAACATCTTCGATACCAAAGAAGTCACCGTAAATTTTGATATCTTGAATTTTTGATTCAATAACATTCGCAAAGATTTCAACCTTACCGCTTGGGAATTTAGTTCCACGACGGACATTGTATTCAGGTGATTTCCCATAGTTCCAGTCCCAAGTTCCAAACTTAGTTTCTTTGATACGATTGATTTCAGCCAATTCTTCATCTGAAAATACATATTCTGTCATTTCAGGATATTCTTTTTTCATGTATTCCAAGAGTAAGTCACGGAATTCTTCAACAGTGATCTTTTCTGGCAACTCATCGATAATATTAGTTACTCGAGCACGGACTGATTTAACCCCTTTAGACTCAAATTTGTCCTTAGATACTTTAAGCGCGTTAGCAAGGACTGACAAATCAACATCAAAGAGAAGACAACCATGGTGCATGATACGTCCGTTGATATAGGCTTGCGCATTTCCACAGAATTTCTTACCGTCGATTTCCAAGTCGTTACGGCCTGTAAATTCAGCTTTAACACCAAGTTCAGCCAAAGTATTGATAACTGGAGTAGAGAAGCTCTTAAAGTCAAAGGCCTTGTTTTCGTCTTCTTTCGAAATAATTGTATAGTTAAGGTTGTTCAAATCATGGTAAACAGCTCCACCACCACTGATACGACGCACTACTTCAATTCCGTTTTCGCGTACATAGTCACGGTTAATTTCCTCGATGGTATTTTGGTGACGACCTACAATGATAGATGGTTTGTTGATCCAAAGAAGGAAGATTTGATCTTCATCAAGAAGATGCTTAAAAGCGTACTCCTCTAAAGCAATATTAAAGGCAGTGTCGTTTGAATGATTGATAATGTATTTCATAAGATACCTTCTAATATGATAGAGACTGGAAAATAATTCCAGTCTAGTCTATCTATTTTTATTTTTTCTTAGGTGAATGGATAGCCATTCCAAGAACATCAGCAAATGCTTCGTACATAACTTCAGAGTATGTTGGGTGTCCGTGGATTGTCTTAAGCATTTCTTCAACAGTGATTTCCATTTCGATGATACTTGACGCTTCATTGATCAACTCTGCAGCAGCAGGACCAATGATATGAACACCAAGGATTTCACCATATTTCTTATCTGCAATGACTTTAACAAATCCTTGAGCCGCATCTGATGCAATGGCACGTCCGTTTGCGGCAAAGTTGAATTTACCAATTTGGACATCATATTTCTCACGAGCTTGTTCTTCTGTCAAACCAACTGCTGCTACTTCTGGAAGTGTGTAAATAGCTGCAGGAGTCAAGTTCAATTTAGCAACATGGTGATTTCCTTTAAGGGCATTTTCAGCCGCTACTTCACCCATACGGAAGGCAGCGTGGGCCAACATCTTAGTACCGTTGATATCACCTGGTGCATAGATACCTGGAACAGAAGTTTCCATGTATTCATTAACCTTGATACGACCACGGTCTAACTCAAACTCAACTTCTCCGATTCCTTCAAGATCTGGAACACGACCGATTGAAAGAAGGGCTTTATTTGCGATGATATCATCTTTTCCTTCAACCTTGATACGAAGTTTGCCATCTTCTTCAATGATTTCTTGCAGTTTAGTACCTGTCAAGATAGTCATACCTTTGCGTTCAAGAATCAAGCGAAGGTTCTTAGAGACTTCCGCATCCATTGCTGGAACAATGCGATCCATCATTTCGATAACAGTAACTTTTGAACCAAATGTCATGAAGGCTTGTCCGAGTTCGATACCGACAACTCCACCACCAATGATAACGAGGCTTTCTGGTACTTCATTCATTTCAAGGATATCGTCACTAGTCATCACAAGAGATGATTCCATGCCAGGAACGTTGATTTTGCTTACTTTTGAACCACCAGCAAGAATAATCCTCTTAGTTTCAAGCAATTCAGAACCATTTACCAAGACATTCTTATCTTTAGTAATAGTACCGATACCTTTATGAACATCAACTCCATAGCTACGAAGAAGTCCTGCCACACCACCAACAAGAGTATTAACAACTTTAGATTTAGTTTCTAAAAGTTTGTCCATATCAACAGTGAAGTTAGGATTTTCAATTACGATACCACGATTTGCTGCATGACCGATATTTTCGATAATTTCGGCGTTGTGAAGGTAAGTCTTAGTTGGGATACATCCACGGTTTAAGCAAGTTCCACCAAGTTCAGATTTCTCAACAAGAGCAACCTTACCACCTAATTGAGCTGCTTTAATGGCAGAAACATAACCAGCAGGTCCACCACCAATAACAACGATATCATAAGCATCATCGCTCTTACCATCATCGTTCGAAGCACTTGCTGCAGGTGCTGGGCTAGCTTCTGGTGCAACTGCTCCAGCTGTTGGGATATTTTCCCCTTCTTCACCAAGATAACCGATAACTTCAGTAACAGGAACAGTCTCGCCGTCCCCTTTCAGGATAGCGATCAAGTAACCGTCTTCTTCTGCTTCCAATTCCATGCTGACTTTGTCAGTCATGATTTCCAAAAGGATTTCTCCTTCTTTTACAAATTCTCCGACTTTTTTATTCCATTGGACGATTTGTCCTTCTGTCATATCCACGCCGGCTTTTGGCATAATTACTTCTAAGGCCATATCTTACTTCCTTTATCTATATTTCTAAAAATAAATTCTCTAAACCAACATTGAGATTGGGTTTTCAATTAAAGCTTTCAAGTCTTTCATAAACTTAGCACCAGCCATACCATCTACGACACGGTGGTCAATTGTTAAACCAAGACTCATAATTGGACGAATCACGATTTCACCATTTACTACAACAGGTTTCTCAATTGTTGAGCTAACCCCAAGGATTGCTGAGTTAGGTTGATTGATGATTGGACCGAATGATTGAACACCAAACATCCCCAAGTTACTGATGGTGAAGGTTGAGTTTTGCAATTCGCTAGGAGCCAGTTTACCATCCAAAGTACGTCCGATAACATCTTTGAAGGCAACTACCAACTCAGACAAGCTCATTTTTTCAGCATTATAAACAACTGGCGTCATCAAACCATTATCCATTCCAACAGCCATCGCAAGGTTGACATAGTTGTGAGTGATAATTGTCTTACCATCTTCAGTTAATGACGCATTGATGTATGGGTGTTTCATAAGAGTCTTAACAACCGCAAGTGAAAGCAAGTCTGTAACAGTAATTTTCTTGCCAGTTGCTTCCATGATTGGATCAAGAACTTTCTTACGAAGTGCAAGCATTTCAGACATATCAACATCGTAGTTAAGCGTAAAGGTTGGGGCAGTCAAGTATGACTCAACCATACGTTGAGCAATAACCTTACGCATAGGAGTCATAGGAATGCGTTCGATTTCTCCATAAGGAGTTACGTTATCTGGAACTTCTTCTACTTTCTCGATTTGAGCAGGTGACTTGATTGTTTCGTTTTCAATATTTTCAGGAAGGAAGGCTAAAACATCCTTCTTCATAATCTTACCACGGTGACCAGTTCCTTGGATTTCCTGCCAAGCAATATTATGCTCTAGTGCAATTCGTTTTGCGAGTGGTGAAATGCGAACCACATTAGTGTCTTTAAATGTTTCCACGTCTTCTTTGTGGACACGACCGTTTGCGCCTGAGCCAGAAATATCGTAGAGATTAATTCCTAAATCATCCGCTAATTTTCTAGCTGCAGGAGTCGCTCTTAGCTTATCATCAGCCATGACCTCTCCTATTCTATTACAAGATATTAAGGACGAAGAGGGCAATGAAAAAATAGGAGATTGACGATGTGTTCCATGAACACAAGGAAATCTATCTTTTTTTCGCAGACCTCCGTCCGAATTCAATTATAAGATACTAAGGGCGTTTAAAAGCGACTGAAAAATAGGAAATCTACGCAGACTTCGATGAAGTCAAGGAGATTTATCTTTTTTCCGAGCTTTTAGCCCGTGCTCTAATCTAAGATATCAAGAACGCAGAGAACTCTGCACCTAAAAGATACAAAGCTTCTCGTCTAATTAATTTTTTTACATAATTTATATTATGTGTTATTGTTTGTTATAAGTTTTACGGATTGCATCTTTGATGCTTTCAACTGTCGGAATCATTGCATTTTCAAGATTTTGTGCATAAGGCATTGGTACATCTTCACCAGCACAACGGCGAATAGGTGCATCCAAGTAATCAAATGCTTCTGATTCAGAAATGATAGCTGAGATTTCTCCGATAAATCCACTTGTCTTATGAGCGTCATTGACAAGAACCACTTTTCCAGTCTTCTTAACTGAATTAATAATGATGTCTTTATCAAGTGGAACCAAAGTACGTGGGTCTACTACTTCTACTGAGATGCCTTCTTCGGCCAATTCTTCAGCTGCTTGCATGACACGACGAAGCATTTTACCGTATGTTACTACTGTTACATCAGTTCCTTCGCGTTTAATTTCACCAACACCAAGCGGAATTGTATAGTCAGGATCTACTGGTACTTCACCTTTTTGGTTAAATTCCGATTTGTATTCAAGAATGATAACAGGGTTGTTATCACGGATAGAAGACTTAAGAAGTCCCTTCATATCGGCTGGTGTACCTGGAGCTACAACCTTCAATCCTGGGATATGAGTAAACCAAGATTCCAATGATTGTGAGTGTTGAGCTGCAGAACCAACTCCGTTACCAGCTGCACAGCGGATTGTCATAGGCACTTGACCTTTACCACCAAACATGTAACGAGTTTTAGCTGCTTGGTTGACGATATTATCCATGGCAATAACTGAAAAGTCCATGAAAGTCATATCAACGATTGGACGAAGTCCAGTCATAGCAGCACCAGCAGCAGCACCAGAAATTGCAGCTTCTGAAATTGGACAGTCACGTACACGTTCTGGTCCAAATTCTTCAAGCATACCTACAGATGTACCAAAGTCTCCACCAAAGACACCGACATCTTCACCCATCAAGAGTACATTTTCATCACGACGCATTTCCTCAGACATTGCAAGGATAATGGTATCGCGGAAAGACATTAATTTAGTTTCCATATTTTCTCTACTTCTCCTTAGTCTGCGTAAATATCTTCAAATGCTGATTCAAGCGGAGGGAATGGACTTTCTTCTGCAAACTTAACAGATGCCTCCACTGCTTCCTTGACTTGAGCCTGAATTTCTTCAAGTTCTTCTGCACTAGCAATTTTATTTTCAACAAGGTACTTGCGGAGGTTTTCGATTGGATCTTTTTCCTTCCACATATCGACTTCTTCACGTGTACGATATTTACCAGGGTCTGATGATGAGTGACCAAGCCAACGATAGGTTACACTTTCAATCAAGACAGGGCCTTTACCAGAACGAACATGGTCAACCGCTTTCTTAAATCCTTCGTAGACATCGATAACATTGTTACCGTCTTCGATAAACATTCCAGGAATACCGTAAGCTGCGCTACGCTCGTGGATATGCTTGACATTTGTCATTTTCTTAATATCGGCAGAGATTCCATAGCCGTTATTGATACAGTAGAAAATTACTGGAAGATTCCAAATTGAAGCCATATTAACAGCTTCGTGGAATACACCTTCATTCGTCGCTCCATCACCAAAGAAGCAAACAACGATTTTACCAGTGTTTTTCATTTGTTGAGTAAGGGCAGCCCCTACTGCAATCCCCATACCACCACCAACAATACCGTTGGCACCAAGGTTACCTGCATCAAGGTCGGCGATGTGCATTGATCCACCTTTACCTTTACAAGTTCCAGTATACTTACCAAGGATTTCAGCCATCATACCATTAAGGTCGATTCCTTTAGCAATGGCTTGTCCGTGACCACGGTGGTTCGATGTTATGAAGTCGTCTTCGTTTAGAGCTAACATAGCCCCAACGTTTGCAGCTTCCTCACCAACAGAAAAGTGCGTCATACCTGGCACTTTACCTTTTTTTACTAATTGAGCAATTTTTAAATCCATACGACGAATTTCTTCCATCTTACGGAACATCTCAAGCAAAAGATTTTTATCTAAAGTTGACATAATCTTGCCTTTCTAAGTTTAAATTCTTATAGTTCTATTTTACTGTATATGTTAATTTGTGTCAAAAAATATGCCTGCAATTTTTCACAATATACAAAAAGAAAAGTCAGTAAAACCAAGACTTTTCTTTATATAAAATACAAATTTCACAAGTTATTTTTTCATTATTTTTCAACAAATTATTTGAATCTTTTCATAATAACTTGTAAACGCCACTGATAAAGAATTCCACTTACCATTAAACTAATGATGAGAGCAATCCAATAGGAGTACGCACCTAAACTAGTCGAATAATCAAGATATAACCCAAGCGGAATCCCAACACCCCAGTATCCAAGAAGACCAAGGCAAAAAGGAACAATCGTATCCTTGTAACCTCTTAAAATCCCTTGCAAAGGTGCCGCAAAGGTATCAGCTAACTGGAAGAACAAGCTATAGGTCATAAAAGAAGCTGTTAGTTGGATAAATTCTGGATCTTGACCATATAGTCTGGCTACATTTTCACGATAGATGTAAAGAAAGCTAAGTGTTAAAATTGCAAACATCATTGCTGTTAAACGACCAATATGGATATACTGTTTAGCATCGTCTAATCGTTTAGCTCCTACCTCATAAGAAATCACAATAGCCATCGCAGTTGAAATACTCATAGGAAAAGCATACATCAGATTTGAAAAATTCATAGCTGACTGATGACTGGCAATAATAAGTGATGAGAATTTCGCCATAATCAAACCAACAACTGAAAAAATGGCTACTTCAGCAAATACCGTTCCACCAATTGGTAGACCAAGATAAATAGCTTCCTTGATTTTTTTGATTTGTAGGGGCATAGGTTTTTGGAGTTGATATTCCTTGAGCTTTTTATGCTTTAACAAGACCAAAACCGAAATCAGCAACAAAGCCCAGTAGGCAAGGGAAGTCCCCAGACCTGCTCCTGCACCTCCTAACTCAGGAAAACCAAAAGCTCCATAAATCAATACATAGTTGAAACCACTATTTAAGGGTAGCAAGAGGAGCATGAGATACATAGACAATTTTGTCAGTCCTAGCGTATCAAGTAGCGATCGAATAACACTAAAAAGCAAGAGAGGAATAATACCGATGGCTAAGAGCCACAGATAACGTATGGCAACGCTGGATACAGTCACTTCCAGTCCCATGAATTGTAACACAATTGGTGCTAAAAAGAAAACCAAGCCAAAAAGTACGATAGATAAGGCTAAAGCCAAATAAAGAAATTGATAAAAATCCGAAGAAACTTCTTTCTTTTTTCCTTGTCCCAAATGGTGACCAATAATAGGGACCAAGGCTGAGACGATTCCAGTCAAAAAGGTAAAGAAAGGATTCCATAAACTAGTTGCAATTGAAACACCCGCTAGATCGAGAGTATTATATTGGCCTGTCATCGTGGTATCGACAAAAGATGCGGAATAATTAGCGAATTGATAAATTAAAATAGGGAAGAAAATTTTTAAAAATAAGATGATTTTGTCTTTAATAGTTTCTGTTGAATGCATACCTACTCTTTCTGCTCCTTTGCATCCAAGCCAAAAAGCTTTAAGCCGTATTTTCTCAAGCTCAAAGGTGGATTACTAGTTTTTGATGTCGTGTGCCAGCAATTACATGAGGCGCAATAATAGCTTCTAACCAAGCCACCATTATCATACTCTACAGCATGATCAGCTTTTTCCTTGGTTTCATACTGAATTTTAGCACGGTTAGCGGCTTGACAATATACTCCATGGCAAGCATTTCGTTTACGATTCTAAGTTTACGAAAATAATTCATCCTCAAGCTCCTAATCTGCTTGATAAACGATTTGTCCCATACAGATAGTATATTTAACCTGCCCTTTTAATTGTTCACCAATAAATGGAGAATTAGCTGATTTAGAAGCAAAATGCGTATCAACGATTCGGTCAGCTTTATCATCGAAAATTGTAATATCAGCTGGGCCGTTTTCAGCCAAATATCCTGCTTCAAAATTATACAATTTGGCAGGGTTTACTGTCATTTTTTCTAATAATTCCATCAGGGTTAGCTCACCAGCTTCGACTAAGTAAGTTAAACCGAGTGACAAAGAAGTTTCTAAACCTGTCATACCTGATGGAGCTTTGGTAATATCCTCAACATTTTTTTCGTCAGCATGGTGAGGCGCGTGGTCAGTAGCAATGACAGAAATGACTCCAGATTTAAGTCCTTCAATAACTGCACGACGGTCAGACTCCAGACGAAGAGGTGGATTCATCTTAGCGTTACTTCCTTTAGTCAAAAGAAGAGTTTCAGTCTTAGAAAAATGCTGGGGTGCTACTTCTGCAGTTACGTTTGCTCCCATATTTTGAGCGAACTCCACAACCTTAACACTTTCTTCCTTGGATAAGTGCTGGATATGAACATGGGCTTTTGTTGCATAGGCAATCATGACATCACGTGCAATCATTGCATACTCTGCAACCCCTGTAGCGCCACAAATATGGAAGTGTTCTTTAGCAATATTTTCATTAAAACCTAGCGTACCATTCAGACCAGGATCTTCTTCGTGCAGACTGATAAAGGTGTTGAGTTTTTTAGCCTCTTCCATGGCTTCCTTGACAACTTTACTTCTTTCAAGTGGAATTCCGTCATCAGAAAAACCAACAGCTCCAGCTTCTAAAAGCGACTTAAAGTCTGTCAAACCTTGGCCATTAAAGTTCTTGGTAATCGTTGCTACAGTCTTGACATTGATTTTTTCCTTAGCTGCCGACTGAAGGACTTCTTGTAAGGTTTCTACGTCAGAGATCGTTGGATTAGTATTAGCCATCATAACGACAGTTGTAAATCCACCTGCAGCTGCTGCTAGTGCTCCCGTATGAATGTCTTCTTTATGAGTTTGACCAGGTTCACGGAAATGAACATGGATATCCACCAATCCAGGCGCAACTACAAGACCAGTAGCATCTATTACTTGAACTCCCTCAACATCGATTCGAGGAGCGATTTTAACGATTTTTCCATTTTCAACTAAAATATCACTGACTTGATCCAAACCAGACTTAGGATCCATTACACGGCCGTTTTTGATTACTAACATCACTTTACTCCTTTATTCGTAGAAATCCACTTGGGTATCCAATAATTTATCACCATCATAGACAAATTTAGCTGAAAAGAATGGTTTATCTTCTAAAAGCCACTCTACAAAGGTATGGTCCCCTTCCCAGGTCGGCTTACTTAAAACCTCATCGTAAGGAACCCATTCTAAGGTTCCTTCATTACAGTCAATCAACTCACCTTCAAACTCAGTTACCTTAAATACATAGGTGTACCAGTCAAGGTCTGGTGTAAACTCTGGAAAGGTGATTACTCCTTTTAATACTGGTTTTGCTCTTAGACCAGTTTCTTCAAGAATTTCACGAGCAGCACATTCTTGTGGAGTTTCCCCCCGTTCTAACTTTCCACCTACACCGATCCATTTCCCTTCATGGACATCATTAGGCTTTTTATTGCGATGAAGCATGAGTAGCTCTTTCCCGTTGTCAATGTAGCAAATTGTCGCTAACTGAGGCATATTCTCTCCTTATCTAAGCCAATCAATCGGCTCTTGTCCTGTCTCTGTTAAGAATGCATTGGCCTTGGAAAAAGGCTTGGAACCCCAAAATCCTCTATAAACCGACAACGGACTGGGATGGGCTGATTCGATAATCAAGTGCTGATGATTGGTAACTAAGGCCTTCTTCTTGCGTGCATAGGCTCCCCAGAGTACAAAAACGACTGGCCTATCTAGATGATTGACCACCTGAATCACAGCATCTGTAAATGGCTCCCATATCTGACCAGCATGACCATTGGCCTGACCAGCAGGAACAGTCAAGCAAGCATTAAGAAGCAAGACTCCTTGCTCAGCCCAAGCTGTCAAATCATGTGATTTCTTAACTCCGATATCATCTGACAATTCTTTCAAGATATTTTGCAGGGATGGCGGAGCCGGGATAGAGTTAGGAACAGAAAAACTCAAGCCTTGCGCCTGACCTGGCCCATGATAGGGGTCTTGCCCTAGAATCACCACTTTAACTTCTTCAAGCGGTGTTGTCAAGAGAGCTTGAAAAACCTTCTCCTTAGGTGGATAAACGGTTCCCTGAGCATAGACCTGGTTCATAAACTGATTGATTTTACCGAAATAACCTTTGGGTAATTGCTCCTTAATCAAAGCATGCCAAGACGAGTGTTCCATAGCCAACTCCTTCGTTTTTACTGCCTCTATTATAGCAAAAAGTGGCTATCTAAACCACTTTTTACAGTTTATCTAAACAATCCAGCAAGTCTTGATAAGAATGGATTTCGTAAGTCGGCTGGGCTTGTGTGTAATTTTCTAGGTGATGAGGGTTGTACCAAATCGTGTCAATTCCAGCATTATTGCCACCTTGAATGTCGGCGGTTAGGGAATCTCCAATCATCAGCGTCTTTTCTTTGCTAAAACCTTCAATCTGCTGACCAATTTTTTCATAAAAGAGAGCATCCGGTTTTTGTGTTTGCAGCTGTTCAGAGATAAAAACTTGATTGAAATAAGGTGCCAGACCCGATTGAGCCAAACGTCCCGTCTGAATGCCAGTAATGCCATTTGTCGCAGCATAGAGCTCATAGTCTTGTTTTATCAAATTTTTTAATAAATCTTCCACACCTAGGTAAGTCTGCCCCTGTTTGGAAAGGAAAAACTGGTAGCGCTCTGCTAAGTAGGACCCATCTTTTTCAATACCAAAATGAGCAAACAATTTTTCAAAACGAGTGTTAATTAACGCATCCTTTGTAATTTTTTTCTGTTCCAAATCCTTCCAAAGGGCTTTGTTCATGGGCACATAATAATCTTTGTAATTTTGGATATCCTCTACTCCTTCTTCTTCTAAGAGTTGCGTCAGAGCTATATCCTCAGCAGCATCAAAATCGAGTAAGGTGTGATCGAGGTCGAAGAGTAGAAATTTGTAGGACAATTTGAGAGTTTCCTTTCTAGGTACTTAATAGATTAGTTTATTTCTTCTTATTCTTAGTTTTATTCATCAACATACCAACTACAACTGGAGTAACCACACTTCCAACTTGTCCAACAACTTTAAGTATCTTTTTTGCTTCATCTATTTTTTTGTTTCTACATGATTCGCACTTATTGTGCTTATAACTTGATGGTAAATCCCTAGTACATGTCTTGCATTTTTTTATTTTTTTCATTCTAACACCTCTGTCTCAATAGAATCTGGTTTATTTGGCAATTTCATTATAGAAGTTTCAATTTTTGGCAATTCTTTTGTCCAGTAATTTGTAGGAGAAGGATCAAGTAGATCGAGTCTCTCTACTAATTCCTGAGAACTGAGATAAGTTTCGTTAATAAATTTCCCAAAGTAATCCAAACTTTTTTGAGCAGCTTTTTTCTCGCCCAACTCATTATAAGCTATTGCTGCTGATAGTGAAACAATATTTACAGCTGCTAATCCATCTCTAATCTCATTCATACGAGCTTCAATTTTATCTGGTTTATCCCCTTTTAATAACTTACCCCAAGTAGAATCTGGTTGTTCTTTGATAAAATTTACATTTGATTTTTGACTAAGCATTAAGAGATTTCTACTATCTTCTGCATCTGAAATAACTTGCAGTAACATCATTGTTCTAATGTTTGAATCTGATATTTCTCTAGCTTGCAAGAGTTTCTGTTGACAACTATAGGCTATTGCAAGTCTATCTGACTCCTGTCCTTTTCTGACGTCCTCAATAGCATATTGTACATTCTGAATCTCCTCTGCAATCTGAGCCATTTGAATTTGTGACGAATAATCGGCTAACGCTTTATTTAATTCTGGTGTCAACTTAACAGATTTCAATGGTACATTTCCAATGACTTTATTAGTATTAGTGTTTACTAATACAGCCAAGAGAGAGCCATCTTTCTTTGTCATTAATTTTAACACTCCTTGAGCAATTTGTTCCCGTTGTTCTGGAGAAAGAATTGCCTGAAAAACCTCTTCAGGTATACTAGATTGGACAACATTGATAAAGGCTGGAGCAGAATATAACATTTTTTCTACTTCAGATAAGATTTTATTTGCATTTTTGACTAAAGGTTTGGCTATTTCTGGTAACTTATTAAAAAACGATGAGGGTTTTAGTTCATAACCATCAATATCAAGAATATCGAAGTCATCTTCTCCAAAAAATAAAACTTCATCCATAAATTACTACCTCATTATGTTTAAATTATTAGAAATATTATACCATATTAAACAAAATTATGATTTTGATTTTTCTTTAATATCATTTATCCAATCATTTTTACTGGAATCTAACATAGAATAATACTATCCTACACAATTGACAGCTCAAATCTTTCAGAATAGAACAATCCTATCTATCGAATATTCTGTTTTCATAAATATCCATGCAATTCTAGACTTAGAATCCCTATAAATTAAATGTTTTTGTACTCTTCTAAGTAATTGATTACCTTAAATGTTAATTTTTGAAGAATTCTAAAGCTAGAATAGTCCCATCACAATCTGTTTTGAATGATTAACAATTTAGAAACGCTATGATTCTACTCCTTTTACATTAAAAAGGAACTGCCCAAAGCAATCCCCTCTAATTCCACCTTATGCACCAGAAATGAACCCTATTGAACAAGTCTGGAAAGAAATTCGAAAACGAGGCTTTAAAAATAAGGCTTTCCAAACATTAGAAGCCGTCATTGATAAGCTTCAAGAAGTTATTCAAGGACTGGAAAAAACCGTTTTAAAGTCCACTGTCAGCAGACAATGGACTAGGTTGCTTTTTGAAAATAATTGATTATGAGTATAACTTGCCCCAAAGTCTAGTAAAAAACAAAAGGCCTTCTTCAATTACTCCCTACTTGAAAAGCTCCTTTAAGAGAAAAGGAGCTATCTTGTATTTTATTGGTGTACAGCTTGGGCTGCTGTGATAAGAGTAAGTTTGAAGACGTCGTCTGAATTACATCCACGTGAAAGGTCATTAACTGGTTTGTTCAAACCTTGCAATACTGGACCAACCGCTGCAAATCCACCGAGACGTTCTGCCATCTTGTAACCAATATTCCCTGCTTCAATACCTGGGAAGATAAAGACGTTTGCTTGTCCAGCAACCTTACTTCCTGGTGCTTTAAGAGCAGCTGTTTCTGGAACGAAGGCAGCATCAAATTGCAATTCCCCATCAATTTCAAGGTCAGGACGAAGATCATGAGCAATCTTAGTTGCTTCAACAACTTTATCTACGCTTTCACCAAAACCAGAACCTTTAGTTGAGTAGCTTAGCATCGCAATTTTTGGTTCGATACCAAACATCTTAGCTGTGATAGCAGAGTTAATCGCAATCTCTGCCAATGCTTCAGCATCAGGATTGATATTGATGGCACAGTCACCAAATAGGTAACGCTCAGTGCCACGAACCATAAGGAAGGCACCTGAAGTACGACTAACATTTGGACGTGTTTTAATGATTTGAAGGGCTGGGCGAACAGTTGCCGCAGTAGAGTGAATAGCTCCTGAAACCATTCCATCTACCAAGCCCATGTATACTAACATAACACCAAAATAGTTCACGTCTTTAACCAATATTTCGCGAGCTTCTTCTTCAGTCATTTTTCCTTTACGACGTTCTACAAGTGATGCTACCATGTCTTCAAATTGAGGGTAATGTGCAGGATCGATTACTTCATAACCATCCATGATTCCTTCGATTTCAAGATAGATTTTAATTTTATCAGGATTTCCAAGTAGGACAGGGATAACTTCTGTTTCTTTTACGATGCGTTTTGTTGCTTGAAGAATGCGTGGTTCTTCACCTTCAGGCAAGACAATACGTGCATTTTTACCAACTAGGTTGGCTTTTAAATTTTCAAAAACTTCCATGAGTTTTGACTCCTTTTAAGATAAATTATTATTTGATAACTGAGTTATAAGAGTGTTGAAATCATCCGGCAGTGGACTTTCCATCTCCAACTGCTCTTCAAGAAAAGGATGATAAAACGATAAGTAATGGCAATGCAGAGCTTGACGCTCTATGCCATGTTCAAGACTACCACCATAGAGGTCATCACCAAGCAAAGGGAAACCGATATGTGAGAAATGGACACGAATCTGGTGTGTCCTTCCTGTATGCAGTCGAATATCAACTAGATGAATATCGCCATAAGACTCCACTATACGATAGGAAGTATGGGCATACTTGCCACCTTTTGCAACTCGTCTAGTGATAATGGAATCTTCATCTCGAGCAATCGGGGCAATGATTTCACCTTGAGGTTCAAGAAACCCATCTCCTTTAACCAGAGCAAAATAGCGCTTTTCAATGGCTTTCTTTTGCAACTGCTTGTCTAGTCTAGCATGAGCATAACCATGTTTAGCAAAAAGCATGAGACCCGAAGTATCGCGATCTAGTCTGGTTACAATGTGAACCTGCTGATTTTCATAGTTCTGTTTCACATAGTAACCCTTGATAAAGTTAGCGATGGTATTGGAATGATTGACACTAGGAATCGAGGCCACACCAAAGGGTTTGTTTATGATTAAGAAATGCTCATCTTCAAACAGAATATCCAGTGGATAATCAATTGCTTCCAGTGTCTCGAATCCTTCCTCAGGAGGAATGTCGATGACAACCACATCCCCAATATCTAAGAGATAGGTTGCATTTTGTGGATGACCGTTTACGCGAATATCTCCACCTCGAAACTTGATTTTGGCCAGTAAACCTTTAGAGACTTCATGCTTTTTCAGAAAAGTCTTTACCTTGACGTGTTCGTCAGCAATAAATTCAAACCTCATTCATCCACCTCACCAATAAAGGCATCTTTGACACGATTCCAAAAACTAGTATGGCTTGGTGTTGCTACAAAATGAATCTTATGATGGTCTATCTGGTATTCTATTCTTTCAATATTACGGTAAGAATAAATGCTATTGTCAACAGAAATCGTATGATAGTCATTACGAGTTGGTATCAATTCTATCTTATCCTTCTTAGGCACAATGATAGAAGAACCTAAGGTTCTGTAGACACGATTGTTAAGACTCGCAATTTCTGTCAATTGAAGGGCTTCAATGGTAGGATGTAAAACAGCTCCACCAAGAGATTTATTATAGGCTGTACTGCCAGTTGGCGTTGATACCGTCAGGCCATCTCCTCTAAAACGTTCAAATGGCACTTGGTTAATGATAATATCGGCAACCATGGTCCTATCAGCTCTCCGAATGCTAGCCTCATTCAAAGCACGGAAAATTTTCACTTCTCCATTTTCCAAAAATATCTTTACATTTAACAGCGGGTAAGACACACGAGCCCCAGTATCCAACTGTAGATTAGTAAGCAGTTGATCTAGTTCAAAATCACGGTAATCCGTATAGAAACCTAAATGACCTGTGTGAACACCAACGAAGCGAACCTTATCCAGCTGGTCTTCATACTTGTGAAAAGCAGACAAAAGCATCCCATCCCCACCTATGGAAATCACGATATCGGGATGTTTATCATTTAATATAAAGTTATTCTTTTTTAGTCGATCTCTTAATTCATATAAGACTCTTTGACTTTGAGGTTTGCGATTAGCGATTAGATCAATTCGTTTACCTGTATTCTTCATCGGTATCGTCACTATTACCTACCCCGTCATTTAACTTTCTATGCAATGGATCAAAGAGTGCCTGTGCTTCCTGGATATCATCACGAATTTTACTCATTTCTTCATCCAATTGGTGAGAGATTCTTGCTGTGATTTCCAAGCGTTTCTTAATTTCTTCTGGAAAATCCCCTTGATATTTATAATTGAGAGAATGCTCGATGGTAGCCCAGAAATTCATAGCCAAGGTTCGAATCTGAATCTCCACCAGAATCGTTCTTGCACCCTTGATCGTGTCCACAGTATACTCAATAATCAAATGGTAAGAACGATATCCTGAAGCCTTTCGATGAGTGATGTAGTCACGTTCTTGGACAACTCTCATGTCTTGCCTCTTACGAAGGATGGCAACAACCTCGCTCACGTCATCTACAAATTGAACCATGATGCGTAAACCTGCAATATCTTGCAAGTCCTGTTCCAACGTATCGTATCCAATCCCTCGACGAGCCATTTTTTCTTTTATACTTTCGATCGGTTTGACTCGACCAGTTACAAACTCAATTGGAGAATGTTTATTTTGTTTGCGGTATTGTTTTCGAATACCTCGGAGTTTTATCTTCAGCTCTCCGACAGCCTGAATGTAAGGATCTAAAAATTCTTCCCATTCTGTAATCATATATCTTTTTCATCCAATTCTCTATACACTTCGATTTATCTAGTTTTTGATTTTCTAGGAAAAATCTTATACAATAAATACAATGCTTATTATACCATACAATCGCTTTCAAAGATAAGGAAAAAGTAAAAAAAATGAAACATTTAGAAATTGAAATGAAAACACTTCTAAACAAGGATGAATATCAAAGATTGCAGGATCACTTTTCAGGAGTCACACCTATTACACAAAAAAATTACTACCTAGACACGCCAGATTTTTACCTTCGCAAACATAAAATCGCTATGCGCATTCGTACTTTTGAAAATAGCGCTGAATTGACCATAAAAATCCCACAAAAAGTTGGAAATATGGAGTACAATCAAGATCTAAGCCTTGAGGAAGCAAACTATTGTCTTAAAGAATGTAAACTTCCACAAGGAATGATTCTTGACGAATTGACTAGCCGTGGACTTTCAACCAGTGGCTGGGTAGTTTTAGGTTGCCTAACTACTGTTCGCTACGAAAAGCAAACTCCTATCGGCCTCATGGCTCTTGATCAAAGCCAATACTTTGATATTGTTGACTATGAGCTTGAATTAGAAGTGGAAGATGGCAACCAAGGTAGTCTTGATTTCCAAGAATTTTTACAAGCCAATGAAATCCATTACAAAAAAGCTCCTTCAAAATTGGTTCGTTTTATAGAAAATATGAAAAAATACTGAAATAATCTTCTTTTTTTGATAAAATAAAATGGATGAAAAATAATAGAATCTGTTGTAGAGAGCATCTATCACTAAAAGTGTTTCACTACAGCGATTCACTTAGTTTAAAGAGGACGGTTTATCGATGTCAGATACAAAAAACATGAAACTTTTCGCACTATCTTCCAACCAGGAAATTGCTCAAAGAATCGCAGATGCTGCAGGTGTTCCACTTGGAAAAGTATCTTCACGCCAATTTTCAGATGGCGAAATCCAAGTAAACATCGAAGAAAGTGTTCGTGGATATGATGTTTATATCATCCAATCAACTAGTTATCCAGTAAATAACCACTTGATGGAACTTTTGATTATGGTTGATGCTTGTGTTCGCGCAAGTGCTAATACTATTAACGTTGTTCTTCCATACTTCGGCTACGCTCGCCAAGATCGTATTGCTTCTTCACGCGAACCACTTACTGCAAAACTAGTTGCAAATATGTTGGTGAAAGCTGGAGTTAGTCGTGTATTGACTCTTGACCTTCATGCCGTTCAGGTTCAAGGATTCTTTGACATTCCTGTAGATAACCTCTATACAATTCCACTTTTTGCAAAACATTACTGCGATAAAGGTTTGACTGGTTCAGATGTAGTTGTTGTCAGTCCTAAAAACTCTGGTGTAAAACGTGCTCGTAGTCTTGCAGAATACCTAGATGCTCCAATTGCCATCATTGATTATGCACAAGATGATTCTGAACGCAGTCAAGGTTACATTATCGGGGAGGTTGAAGGTAAGAAAGCAATCTTAATCGATGACATTCTGAATACTGGCCGTACCTTCTCTGAAGCTGCTAAAATCTTAGAGCGTGACGGCGCAACTGAAATCTATGCGGTTTCAAGTCATGGACTATTCGTTAACGGTGCAGCAGAGTTATTAGATGCAACAAAAATCAAGGAAATCTTGGTTACAGATTCTGTATTGACAGAAAGTAGAAAACCTAAAAACGTACAATATATCACTGCTAGCGAATTGATTGGTGATGCTATGGTTCGTATTCATGAAAGAAAACCAGTTAGTCCACTATTTAAATAGAAATTAGGTGAGTTTTTGATTTATTTGGATAATGCTGCAACGACTCCAATGTCTTCAGTAACTATCTCAGCAATGACTCAAGTCATGCAAGAAACTTATGGCAACCCTTCTAGTATTCATGGACATGGGCGCCAAGCAGGTAAACTATTACGAGAAGCTCGTCAAGAACTAGCAAGTTTACTAGGAACAAAGCCACAACATATATTCTTTACCACTGGTGGTACTGAAAGCAATAATACTGCTATCATCGGCTACTGCCTTCGCCATCAAAATCGTGGAAAGCACATTATCACTACTGCGATTGAGCACCATGCTGTTCTAGAACCCATCAAATACTTGGTTGAAAATTTCGGTTTTGAAGTGACTATTTTACAGCCTGAACATCAAGAAATCACTGCAGACCAAGTCAAAAATGCACTTCGTGAAGATACCATTCTTGTTTCTACTATGTTTGCCAACAATGAAACTGGTACACTATTACCTATTGCTGAAATTGGTGAGGTTCTAAAAAATCATCCAGCCGTCTATCATGTCGATGCGGTTCAGGCAATTGGTAAATTAGAAATTCTTCCTGAAAAATTGGGAATTGATTTTCTCAGTGCTTCTGCACACAAATTTTATGGTCCAAAAGGAGTTGGTTTTCTCTATGCTGCATCTACAGATTTTGATTCCTATCTTCATGGTGGTGATCAAGAGCAGAAAAAAAGAGCAGGAACAGAAAATCTTCCTGCCATTGTAGGAATGGTAGCAGCTCTAAAGGATGATCTTGAAAACCAAGCACAAAACTTTGAAAAGGTTCAACAACTGAAAGACACCTTCTTAAAGGAAATGGCTGAGGCAGACTATTACCTCAATCAAGGAAAAGACCAGCTACCTTATGTCCTTAATATTGGATTTCCAGGTCAACGTAATGATCTACTACTCCTTCGTCTGGATCTTGAAGGGATTTCTATTTCAACTGGTTCTGCTTGTACTGCAGGTGTCGTTCAGGTTAGTCATGTTCTTCAGGCTTTCTACGGAGAAGGCTCTCCTCGCTTACACGAATCCGTTCGCGTCAGCATTTCACCTCAAAATACAGAGCAAGAAATGATCACCCTCGCCCAAACTCTAAAAGAAATCATTGGAGGTTAACTCAATGGCATTCGAAAAAACTATTAGTCTTAAAAATTGCCGTTACGATTACACACTTAGCCCTACTGTCAAAAAGTTTACTCTAAAAGATAACACTTTTTTTGAAACAAAGGTTGGTAACTATGAATTAACACGCCTTCTTGAGAAGGTTCCAAATAGTGGAGAAGGTTTCCAACTTAAGATTATCATCAACAAAGACTTAACTGGTGCAAAAATCAACATCACTGATAAATTTGGTCTACGTTTGGTTGATATCTTTAAGTCAGAAGAAACTCATATCCACCAAGAGAAATTCTACTTCTTGATGGACAGTCTTGTGGAGCGTGGTGTCTTCACTAAAAGTGAAAGATAGAAGGTCCCTATGTTTCGATTAACCTATAAGGATACCTATCAAGTCGATCGCATTTTAGAATACGAAGATTACGAAGCACTCATGCTGTCACTTTCAGGATGTGTGACTCTTCCAGATACGACCGTCATTACTTCTCTTACCTATAAGGGAAAAGAAATCTATCAAGGTCTTCTGGGAGATCTCTATCGTTTTCTATATCACTATGATTTTACAAAGATAAACTAAGATTTTCTTAGTTTTTTCTTGTTTTTGTTGATTTTTTCACAATCTTTCTATAAAATAGTATTTAGAAAGGTTGTGATTTTGTGAAAGAAAAACAGTCTGCTATTCCAAAAGCAACAGCAAAGAGACTTTCTCTTTATTATCGTATCTTTAAAAGATTTCATGCAGAAAAGATTGAAAGAGCCAACTCAAAACAAATTGCCGAGGCCATTGGTATTGATTCTGCTACCGTTAGACGAGATTTTTCCTACTTTGGTGAACTTGGTCGCCGTGGATTTGGCTACGATGTCAAAAAACTAATGACGTTTTTTGCTGATCTTCTAAATGATAATTCTATTACGAATGTTATGTTAGTGGGGATTGGTAATATGGGGCACGCTCTCCTTCACTACCGTTTCCATGAACGAAACAAAATGAAAATTATTATGGCTTTTGATTTGGATGACCATCCTGAAGTTGGGACGAAAACTCCCGATGGAATTCCAATTTATGGAATCTCCCAAATCAAGGATAAAATAAAAAATGCAGATGTAAAAACTGCAATCTTAACTGTTCCGAGTGTCAAATCACAAGAAGTAGCTAATCTCCTTGTCGATGCAGGCATCAAAGGAATTTTAAGCTTTTCACCCGTTCATCTCCAACTACCAAAAGATGTGGTAGCTCAATATGTGGATTTAACTAGTGAATTGCAAACTCTCCTCTATTTCATGAGAAAAGAGGATTAGAAAGCGTAAGCATTTATGAAAAAACCAGTTATAGGGATTACAGGAAACGAAAAAACTCATCCAGATGATGACATCATGATGAGCTACGCAGCAAAGGGCTTTGTTGAAGGAGTCAAGGAAGCTGGAGGGATTCCCATCATCCTACCGATTGGTGATCAAGAAATGGCTAGCCACTATATCAGTATGATTGACAAGCTCATCTTGACAGGTGGGCAAAATGTTGATCCAAAATTCTATGGTGAACCAAAAACCATTGATAGCGATGACTACCACCTTCAAAGAGATATCTTCGAACTAGCCCTCATCAAGGAAGCTATTAAACAGAAAAAGCCTATTTTCTCTGTTTGCCGTGGGACTCAACTCTTTAACGTTGCTATGGGTGGAACTTTGTATCAAGATATCGAAGACCACTGGCAGGATTGTTCTGCCGAGTACACAACACAACGTTTGGTAACAGAACCTGATACTGTTCTTCGAGATATCTATGGAGAAATCTCTCATATCAACTCTTTCCATCATCAGAGTATCAAGGATTTAGCACCTAACTTAAAGATTGTAGCTCATGACCCTAAGGATGGCATTATTGAAGCTGTTATGAGTACAGATGATGTTGCCTTTCTCGGTGTCCAATGGCATCCAGAATTCCTCTTTGAAAATCGTCCCAAAGATAAAACTCTTTTCGACTATGTCGTCAATGAATTGTAAAGAGTCTGGGACAATAGTGTCTCGATTCTATCAAAAAAGCAACGGTTTTTGCCGTTGCTTTTTGCATGGTTGCGATAGTCTTGGTAAAATAGAATTGCTTAATAAACCATTTAGAAAGGCTATCC
>NZ_WIJK01000014.1 GCF_009496285.1 Streptococcus mitis | reverse complement strand
GATAGGGTATGTCCCTTTTTATTTTTCTCAAATACAGATTTTTGAATGGAATATCAGATGATGAGACAAACTATTTTTGAAAAAAGAAAAAGACAAACGCCAAAAATAACGTTTGTCTTCGTTCTGAAAGAAGACCTTGTGAGTCTTCTTTTTGTTTAATTTGAACATTTTTGAGAGGGACTTCTATCCTCTTTTAATCTTAGAACGAACTAAGTCAAGCGCATAATGAAGTGTTTTATCTTTGATAATAAAGAGGGTAATGGCGTAATAGATGCCACAAGCTGCGATTGTAGAAAGAACCATGCTAATCATATTCATAGTAACTTCATAGCTGTGAACTTGGAAGAGGGTTTTAAAAACAAAATAAATTGGGATGAAACCGAGTGACACGATTGTGTAGCGAGTTAAGGTTGTAAAAATCTCTTTCAAATCCAATAGTTTGTACTTCTTAATAAAGCGAATCTCTAGCAGAACCACAATTGCTTCAGCTAGAACGGTTGTTCCAATGTAGTATTCAGGAGTGAAGATATTATTGAAAAACAGCAAGGAGTTAAATAGAATATTTGCTCCACCTCCGATAAAGTAGAAAGCAGTCAAGTGATTTTCATGGTCATTGATAAAGATAATTTGTTTAGCAAGTATTAATTCGATGGCCCAGATAATAGTACGAAAGGCAAAGACACTTGTTACAATTCCGGCTTCTAGATATTTCTCAGAAGAGTAAATAACTGTAGCATAGGTTCCCAAAACCATAATACCAATACTGGTAGGAATCATGAGGAAGTAAAAGAGGGATGCGCCCTGATTGACCAAATTTTTATAAGAAGTAAAATCTTTTTTTCCTAGATAATAACCAAGTCGTGGGATGCTGACGTTGATAGCTCCGCTAAGGACACTAGCGATCAGCATAACGATACTGGAGGCGATGGTGTAGTATGAGATGTAATTCTCATCAGGACCTTTGGTAATGAACATACGGTCTAGTAAGGTATAGAGCATATTAGCATTTGCTAGAAGGAGCATAGTTAGGAGAGGTTTAGATGACTTGAGAAGTTCGATGAACTCAATCTTAACAAAGGAGACCTCTCGTTTAATCCAGAGGAAGCTTAGCAGATAGTTGATGATAGTTGTCGCACTCATGATGGTAGCATAAGGGACGATATCATCAGGTGTCTTAACGAAAGCGAAGATAGCGACCAACATTCCAATCCGAATAACCAGTGTTTTATAAAGGATAAAAGAATAATTCTCGTAGGCTTCATTCATCCACTCGATATTTAGAAATTGAAAGAGTGCTTGGATTCCAAGGATATAATAAAGGATTTTCAGGTTGACAATACTGGTATCAAAGTGAATAAAGAGGAAGTAGATAACTGTTGTTACAACTGAAGTAATGAGCGAAATATAGAATAACTTAGAAAAGACATAATTGATCTTGTTTTTGTCATCCTTAACTTTACTAATGGCTCGAATCCCATAATTGTAAATCCCAAAGGCAGCGAGTGGAATGACAAAGCTCGCCCAGGTATTGGCAGTGTTGAAGTAACCGTAATTGGATTTACTAAGAATCCGCGTTAGATAGGGATTAGTAATCAGGGGAAAAACGATGTTTAAAATATTGACCAGCAAGCTAGCCAAAGCGTTAACTTTTATATTTTTCATGAAACTTTCTTTCTTATATTCTAAAATAGATACTAGTATTATATCACATTCCAACGCCATTCTTTTGATAAAATCTGTGAAATCTTGTATAATAGATAGAACTGAAAGTATGAGGTTACGAACTATGAAAATGAAACAAATCAGTGATACGACATTAAAGATCACCATGTCTTTAGAGGATTTGATGGATCGAGGGATGGAAATCGCAGACTTTCTCGTTCCACAAGAGAAAACAGAAGAATTTTTCTACGCCATTTTGGATGAACTAGAAATGCCAGACAGTTTCTTGGACACAGGCATGCTTAGCTTCCGAGTTACTCCAAAGCCTGACAAGGTGGATGTCTTTGTAACTAAGTCAAAGATTGACCAAAATTTGAACTTTGAAGATTTGGCAGACCTTCCAGATATGGATGAATTAGCCAAAATGTCTCCAGATGAGTTTTTGAAAACCTTGGAGAAAACAATGGCAGAAAAAACCAAAGATGATATTGAAGCTATTCAATCTTTAGAGCAGGTTGAAAAGGAAGAAGAAGCAGCACTTGATGAAGCCCTCGAAGTAGAAGAAGGAAAAAGAGAGCCTTATATCTACTACATCCTACGTTTTGACGATTTATCTAGTTTGGTTTCTTTTGCCAAAACGGTTGACTACCAAATGGAGACTTCAGAACTCTACAAGATGAATGACCAGTACTATCTGACAGTCTTAGTTGATGTAGAAGATCAACCTAGCCTTTATCCAGCTTGGTTGTTGGCACGTATGCGAGAATTTGCGGATGATAGTGATATCAGTCGTTCTGTCCTACAAGAATATGGGCAACTACTCATCAATCATGATGCTGTCCAAGGACTCCAAAAAGTTTAATCTAGAAAAAGAGGTTGGGACAAAAGATCCCGACCTCACTTTTTATTAGCAATCAAACTTTGACGCGGTAGTTGATTGAACTTTCTGTTCGTCTTTTATACTCTTCGAAAATCAAATTCAAACCACGTCAGCGTCGCCTTGCCGTACTCAAGTACAGCCTGCGGCTAGCTTCCTAGTTTGCTCTTTGATTTTCATTGAGTATTAGACTCCAAAAAGCTCCTAATCATCCTCGCGGGGCTGGGACTACGAAATCTAGACTTTGTCTATCGATTTCTGTCCCACCGCCTTTTGTTATCTTCTCTGTAAAATCTATTTTTAAAAAATTGGATACAGTTTGTATTCAAAAAATTGCTATATTATAATTTGATAGTAGAATTAAAATTTTAGCATAATTTCATGAAAGTTTTCTGAATGATCAAAGGTTAGTACAAAGTAGAAAAAAAGTCCAAAAAATAAGGTAAAGTAGTAGCTTAAAAGTAAGAAATGGGGTAGAATGATAGAAGTTGCTTTTCGGTAGTTTATAATCGAATCAATTGACAAATCTTTTAGGTGTAAATGTTGTTAAATCAACTATTTTACTAAACTATTATATTTTTTTTGTTTTCAAGATGACATTTTATGTTGTCTTGGGAAGTGAAAGAGATTAGAATCAGTTTTTGAAAAGAGCCCTCATATAGTTTTTGAATCCTAGCAAATGGTATTCCTATGTCTTCCAATCTTGCTAAAATTGATGAAAAACGATATGATAGAATGAAAAAAGCGAGGTGAAATATGGACCAAAGACGGATTCAAATAGAAACACAGCAGATTCTTGAAGATGTACTAGACAAGGCTTCTTTACAGGAGGGAGCACTATTTGTCTTGGGTTTGTCTTCGAGTGAAGTGCTGGGAGGACACATCGGAAAAGATTCGAGTCAGGAAATCGGTGAACTTATTGTCAAGACTATGTTGGAACTATTGACGGCTAAGGGAATTCATCTGGCTGTTCAAGGTTGTGAACATGTCAATCGGGCTTTAGTTGTTGAACGAGAAGTAGCTATAAAACATCAGTTGGAGATTGTGAGTGTACTCCCGACCTTACATGCAGGAGGTTCTGGTCAATTGGCCGCCTTTCGCTATATGAAGGATCCCGTGGAGGTCGAATTTATCAGGGCAGATGCTGGTCTAGACATTGGTGATACAGCTATCGGTATGCATATCAAACATGTTCAGGTACCCATTCGACCAGTCTTAAGAGAGATTGGTCTGGCTCATGTGACAGCACTTGCTAGTCGACCAAAACTCATTGGAGGGGCGCGTGCTCAATATCCAATAGATCACATTAGAAAGATTTAAAATGAAAAACAGAAAAATGCAGTTTGATAAAGTTATTAAATACTCTATTCGAAAGTTCTCAGTTGGTGTAGGTTCTGCAGTTATCGGGACATTTCTTTTGGGAGCAAACAACTTTTTAGTTGAAACTGTTGCAGCTAACGAAGTGGCAGCACCAAACCAAGTTCATTACCGTTATTTGGCTGAACAAGAATTGACAGAAGCAGAAAAGGCTTTGATCCATCACGAACTCCCTTCAGATTTAAAGCAAGATGATGTTGTCTATCTTGTTTACAGAAAAAAGGAAGTGAATTCTCAACAATTGCCGAACACTGGAAGCAAGGAGTTGGCCCTAGCAACTCTTGGTTTTGCAACAGCGTCTTTGGTTGTCGTTGTGATGTCTAAAAAACACCGCAATAAAATGTTGGGTCTTCTCTTTATTGGAGCGCTAGGAAGTAGTTACTTTATCCCTCAGTCAGCTCAAGCCTTTGAGAATAAAATCTTGGTGTCCTACAACCAAACGATTGCTGGAAGTAGTCAAGAGGACTTAGCCAAAGGTGTCATTCAGATCGAAGGATACGAATACGTAGGTTACTTTAAAGCATCAGATTTCCAAGAACAACCAGAACAAATTGCTACTGCTAAGGGAACGCAAGAATCAGGCCATGAAGGTGAATCTCTGGTTCAACCAGAATTGCCAGCCTACACCGGTGAGATTAGTGCCAAAGGAACGCAAGAATCAGGTCATGAAGGTGAATCTCTGGTTCAACCAGAAGCTCCAGCCTACACAGGTGAGATTAGTGCCAAAGGAACGCAAGAATCAGGCCACGAAGGTGAGTCCTTAGTTCAACCAGAAGCTCCAGCTTACACAGGTGAGATTAGTGCCAAAGGAACGCAAGAATCAGGCCACGAAGGTGAGTCCTTAGTTCAACCAGAAGCTCCAGCCTACACAGGTGAGATTAGCACTAAAGGAACGCAAGAATCAGGCCATGAAGGTGAATCTCTGGTTCAACCAGAATTGCCAGCCTACACAGGTGAGATTAGTGCTAAAGGAACTCAAGAAAAAGGTCACGAAGGTGAGTCTTTAGTTCAGCCAGAAAACCCAGCTTATACAGGTGAGATCAGTGCTAAAGGCACGCAAGAAGAGGGTCACCAAGGCGAAGCTTTAGTTCAACCAGAAGAACCATCCTACACAGGCGAAATTACAGCAAAAGGAACTCAAGAAGCAGGTCACGAAGGTGAGTCCTTAGTTCAGCCAGAGTTGCCAGCCTACACAGGTGAGATTAGCGCTAAAGGAACTCAAGAAGAGGGCCACGAAGGTGAATCTCTAGTTCAGCCAGAAGAACCAGCTTATAAACCTGAAGAAAGTGCTAAAGGCACGCAAGAAGAGGGCCACCAAGGCGAAGCTTTAGTTCAGCCAGAAAACCCCGCCTACACAGGCCAAATCACAGCAAAAGGAACTCAAGAAGCAGGTCACGAAGGTGAGTCCCTAGTTCAGCCAGAATTACCAGAGTATACAGTAGCTGAAGCAACTGTCACAGAAACTGAAACTGTAGAAGTCCCATACACAACAGAGTATGTAACTGACGATACTCGCTACACTGATGAAGAAACAGTGATTCAAAACGGTCAAGCAGGAAGTCAGCTGATTCATCGTGTTTATAAGACAGTCGATGGCCAAAAAGTTGGGGATCCAATCAGCACAAGTACTGAAACTGTTAAGGCGCCAGTAAATGAAAAAATTAGTCGTGGTACCAAGGCTATTGAAGGTCAAGTTGAAGAAGTTTCATTTGAAGAAATTCCTTTCGAGACAAGAACAGAAGTAGACAGCACTCTTCCGAAGGGAACAGAAGTTGTTGCTCAAGCTGGTCAAAACGGTAAGAAAAAGATTACTAAAGTCTATAAGACTCTTAAGGGCGTGAAAACTTCGGATGCTCCAACTATCTCAGAGGAAGTTGCCGAAGTTGCGCAAGATCGTCTCATTAAGAAAGGTGATCAAGTTCTCGCTGCGCCAACGTTGACACTCACTCAAATTGATAAAGAAGAATTAGAGCGTAGTGCCAAGGTTCGTTACCAATTGGTCAAATCAACAGGTGTAACCATTAAATCTCTTGAAGTTGTCTTGAAAGACGGAGACACTAGCCTTCAAACAGTCAATATGTCTGAGGGAGATTTGGCTGCTAATCTTACAGACTTGAAATACTACAAGGACTACAAGATTGCGACCAAGATGGTTTACGACCGAGGAAATGGGAATGAAGAAGTTGTTCTCACGGAAGAACCACTGCGACTTGATCTCAAAAAAGTCGAAGTCAAAAACATTAAGGAAACCAGCCTTATCAGTGTTGATGACCAAGGTGTAGAGACTGATAATAGTCTACTGTCAGCTAAACCATCAGATGTTAAACCTTATTACTTGAAAGTGACAACTCATGATAACAAGGTGACAAAACTTGCTGTTGATAAGATTGAAGAAGTCACAGTTGATGGTAAAGCATTGTTCAAAGTCACTGCTAAAGCACCAGACCTAGTCCAACGTAACGCAGATAATCAGTTTACAGAGGAATATGTCCATTACTTTGCTAAACCAAAAGCCCATGAAGGTGACGTTTACTACGATTTCAATGACCTTGTAAAAGCAATGCAGGACAATCCTACTGGTACCTTTAAGCTTGGTAGCAGTATGAATGCAAGTAACGTGAACCCCGCTGGCAAGTCTTATGTAACCAATGCCTTCAAGGGAACATTGGAAAGTACAGAAGGTAATAAATTTGCCATCCATAACATTACGAGACCATTGTTTGGTAACATTGAAGGTGGTACTGTCAAGAATCTCTTGCTTGAAAATGTCAACATTGACATGCCTGGATTTGATCGAGTAGCACCAATCGCAAATGTCATCAAAAATAATGCGACTGTCGAAAATGTTAAAGTAACAGGTAATGTTGTCGGGGGCAACGATGTAGCTGGTATTATCAATAAAATTGATGGTAGTGGTAAGGTAAGTAATGTTGCCTTCATCGGTAAGATTCACGCTGCTGGAAACAAAGGTTGGTACTTAGCAGGTGTTCTAGGTGAAAACTGGAAAGGTATCGTAGAAAAAGCCTACGTTGATGCTGAAATTACTGGTAACAAGGCAAAAGCTGCAGGATTAGTTTATTCTTCTCAAAATGGTGGAGATAACAATACACTAGGAAGAGAAGGTGTCCTCAGAAATTCAGTTGCTAAAGGTTCGATTGAGCTGAAGGAAGCTGTTCAATCTGGTGGATTACTTGGTACTAACTGGGCCTTGGGTGCTATTGAAGACAACATCACCATGATGAAAGTCAAAACAGGTGAGATGGTCTTTGGTCACTCTGATATTGATGCTGATGATTACTTCACCTATTCAAGAACAAAACGTAACTTTAGTGTTGAGGGTGTAAGTGAGGGTAATAAATCTTATAAGAATTCTCGTAAGATTCCTAGCATCTCACAAGAAGAAGCTGACAAGAAGATTGAAGCAATGGGAATCACTGCTGATAAATTTGAAAGCACCAAACCTGTTGAAGACAAACTCAATAACATTGTCAACAAAGCCGATCAATACAAAACAATCAATGGCTACGACGCTTCTCGTGAACTTGCCTACCGTAATATCGAAAAATTACAACCATTCTACAATAAAGAGTGGATCGTAGACCAAGGAAATAAATTAGCTGCTGATAGTCATCTGATGACCAAGGAAGTCCTATCAGTTACTGCTATGAAGGGAAATGCCTTTGTAACAGAATTGGCTGATGCTGACCACATTTTGGTGCACTATGCTGATAAGACCAAAGACATCTTTACTGTTTCGCTGAAAGAATCTAAGGTCAAACAAGTGAAAGAGTACAGCATTGCTGAACTTGGAGAAGTTGTTTACACACCGAACATGGTTGACAAAGACCGTAGTGATCTTATCAATGCTATCGTTGAAAAATTAAGCCCAGTAGAATTGCAATCAGATCCTATCTACACACACCTAGGTAGAACAGGACCAAATAAAGTTAACGCTATAAAAGATCTTTACCTAGAAGAAAGCTTCAAAGAAGTCAAGGATAATCTGGCTAAATTTGTGAAACAGTTGGTTGAAAATGAGGATCATCAATTAAACACAGATGAGGCTGCTAAACGTGCCTTGATCAAGAAGATTGATGACAACAAGGCTGCTGTTCTTCTTGGTTTGTCTTACCTCAATCGTTATTATGGAGTTAAGTTTGATAACTTTAATATCAAGCAACTTATGTTGTTCAAACCAGACTTCTACGGTAAAAATGTAAGTGTGTTAGACTTCTTGATTCAGATTGGTTCTAAAGAAAGTAACATTAAAGGTGATAGAACTTTAGAAGCTTATCGCGAAGCTATCGGTGGAGTTATCGGTATCAGCGAGTTAAATAGTTTCTTAGACTATAATATGCGTCTATTCACAAATGATACAAACTTGAACGATTGGTTTATCAAAGCTACCAAAGACAATGTTTATATCGTTGAACCAGCAACAACAACTCCTGAGTTTGCCGATAAGAAACACAGAGCCTACGAAGGTTTAAACAACGATGTGCATGGTAAGATGATCTTGCCACTCTTGAACTTGAAAGATGCCCATATGTTCTTGATTTCAACTTACAATACAATGGCTTATAGTTCATTTGAAAAATATGGTAAGTATACTGAAGCAGAACGTAATGCCTTTAAAGCTGAAATCGATAAGGTTGCAAAAGGTCAACAGAATTATTTAGACTTCTGGTCACGTCTATCAATCGATAAAGTTCGTAATCAACTTTTGAAGAGCAACAACATGGTTCCAACACCTGTTTTGGATAACCAAAACTATAAAGATATTAGTACTGATAAATACGGTCACACTAATAGTGGTAAAGATGTGGCGCCTATCCGTGAATTATACGGACCTACAGGACGTTATCATGCGACTGACTGGCGTATGGGAGCTGTGGCTCGCGTTTATCAGAATCCATATAAAGATGATTCTGTCTTCTTCATGGTTACGGATATGATTAGTGACTTTGGGGTTTCTGCCTTTACCCACGAAACAACTCACGTAAATGACCGTATGGTATACTTGGGTGGCTCAAGACACCGTGAAGGTACTGATTTGGAAGCATTTGCACAAGGAATGTTGCAAACTCCATCAGTATCAAATCCAAATGGTGAATACAAAGCCCTAGGTCTCAACATGGCTTATGAACGTCCAAACGATGGCAATCAATGGTATAACACCAATCCAAATGATCTGAAGTCACGTGACGAAATTGATCGTTACATGAAGGGCTACAACGACACTCTTATGCTTCTGGATTATCTTGAAGGAGAGGCTGTCCTCGATAAAGCAAATCAAGATTTAAACAATGCTTGGTTCAAGAAGGTTGATAAGCAATACCGAGGAAATAACACCAAGAACCAATTCGACAAGGTTCGACCTTTAAGTGATGAGGAAAAAGCTATTCCTTTACGCACAGTAGATGACTTAATTACGAACAACTTCATGACTAACCGCGGTCCAGGTAACAGAGTTTATAATCCTACTGACTTTGATTCTGCTTATGTGAATGTTCCAATGATGACTGGTATCTATGGTGGTAATACAAGTGAAGGTGCTCCAGGAGCGATGTCATTTAAACACAATACTTTCAGAATCTGGGGTTACTATGGCTATGAAAAAGGCTTCCTAAACTATGCTTCTAACATGCTAAAAGCTGAATCTAAAAAAGCTGGTAAAGATACTTTAGGTGATGATTTCATCATTAACAAGATTTCTGAAGGAAAATTCAACAATCTTGAAGATTGGAAGAAAGCATACTTCAATGAAGTTGTAACAAGCGCTAAAAAAGGAATTCAATCTATTGAAATTGATGGTAAAACATACAATAGCTATGAAGACTTGAAACGTGCATTTGCTGAAGCAGTTGATAAAGATAAGGCTACTCTAAGTAAGGGATCTGTCAAATTTGACAACACCGTTTCACTTAAAGAAAAACTTTTTAAGAAACTTCTTCAACAAACAGATAGCTTTAAAACTTCTATCTTTAAATAATCCAAAACTCTCATCTGCTTAGCAGGTGGGAGTTTTTTGTAATCAAGAAGCTTAATGATTTTCCAAACAGATTCTAAGTATTTTTAGCAAGGTAGGTATATAATAGAACTATAAAGCAAATATCTATATTCATATGATAACGAGGAAGGTGATGAAGATGAAAACATGGCAAGCAACTGTATTGGTCTGCGCGAGTCTGGTCTGTCTATCGGCTTGTAACAATCAGATGGAGAACCAAGCTGATAAGCAAAATGGAGACAAAAATGCACAAGTTAGCTCTCAAATGGCAAAACAAGGAGAAGAAGTTCCAGACTTTTCACTGACGGGAGTTGATGGTAAAACCTATCGCCTATCAGATTATAAGGGCAAAAAGGTCTATCTCAAATTTTGGGCATCTTGGTGCTCTATTTGTCTAGCTAGTTTACCTGATACCGATGAGCTGGCAAAAGAAGCAAGTGATGACTATGTCATCTTGACAGTGGTTTCTCCTGGTCAAAAAGGAGAGCAAGCAGAAGAAGCCTTTAAAAAATGGTATCAAGGATTGGACTATAAAAATCTCCCTGTCCTTCTAGACCCTTCGGGACAACTCTTAGCAAGTTACGGAGTCCGTTCTTATCCGACCCAGGCCTTTATTGATAAAGAAGGAAAACTAGTTAAGATCCAGCCAGGTTTTATGGATAAGGCAAGTATTGTAGAGAGTTTGAAAAGCATAGATTAGAGGTTACTCATGAATGATAAGTTAAAAACAATTGTATTCATAGGAATCATCATTTGTATTATTATTGGACTTTTATTTTTTTGGGAAAAAAGAAGCACAAGCTACACTGATACTTCTCAAATTGAGAAGGCAGCTGTTAGCCAAGGTCAAGGTGTTAAGAAAAAAACTGTGCCAGATAAAAATGCTGACCTACATGAAATCTATCTAGCGGGAGGCTGTTTCTGGGGAGTTGAAGAGTATTTTTCAAGAGTAGCAGGTGTGACAGATGCTGTTTCTGGCTATGCGAATGGCAGAGGAGAAACAACCCAGTATGAATTGATCGGCCAAACAGGCCATGCTGAGACTGTTCATGTGACCTACGATGCCAATCAAATTTCTCTAAAAGAAATCTTGCTCCATTATTTCCGCATTATCAATCCAACTAGTAAAAATAAGCAGGGCAATGATGTGGGGACTCAGTACAGAACGGGAGTCTACTATAAGGACGAGCAGGACCTAGAAGTCATCAATCAAGTTTTTGAACAAGTTTCTAAGAAATACGAGCAACCTCTCGCGGTTGAAAAGGAAGCCTTATCTAATTTTATCGTGGCTGAGGACTATCACCAAGATTATCTCCAGAAAAATCCAAATGGATATTGCCATATCAATGTCAATCAAGCATCCTATCCTGTTATTGATGCGAGTAAATATCCAAAACCGAGTGACGATGAATTGAAAAAACTCCTCTCTCCTGAGGAATATGCAGTGACTCAAAATAGTCAAACAGAACGGGCCTTTTCAAATCGTTACTGGGATAAATTTGAAGCAGGTATTTATGTGGATGTAGCAACTGGTGAACCACTCTTTTCTTCGAAAGATAAATTTGAATCGGGTTGTGGTTGGCCAAGTTTTACCCAGCCTATCAGTCCAGATGTTGCGACCTACAAGGAAGACAAGTCCTACAATATGGTCAGAACAGAAGTCAGAAGTAGAACTGGTGATTCCCATCTAGGGCATGTCTTTACAGACGGACCTCAGGACAAGGGAGGGCTACGCTATTGTATCAATAGTCTATCCATCCGTTTTATTCCTAAGGATCAAATGGAAGAAAAGGGTTATGGTTATTTGTTAGATTATGTTGAGTGATCTTGAGATTATTAAAAAGTGTTTACTAGAAATATATTTTAATTCATAAGAAGTGTAGAATTTGGATTTTAGAAGCGGTTGGGCAATTTAATCGAACGTGTTGGAATCACTCCTGAAAATTTTTGATTTTGAAAACAAGTAAGGTGAAAGCTATCAGGGTGAATATGGCGCTCTCGGGCTCAACATGGCTTATATGCGACCAAATGATGGGGACCAATGGTACAATCCAGATCCAACCAAGTTGCAAACACGCCAGCAGATTGACCACTACATGAAAGGTTATAATGAGGCCTTGATGCTTCTAGATTATCTGGAAGGGGAACGAGTTCTCGCTAAGAATGATCTGGCTTTGAAGAAGGCTTGGTTCAGCAAGATGACCAAGCAAATGCGCTATCAGGACCAGGATAATAAACTCCTTGCTCCAAACCAGTGGGACTATGTCCGTCCATTGACAGATGAGGAAGCCAAGACTCAGCTAAATTCTGTGGATGATTTAATCAAACATAACATCATCACCAATAGGCATTATCAGGGAACTTACCGACCAGAAGAACTCAAGACAGCTTATGTCAATGTCAAGATGGTGGATGCTATCTATGGTGGAAATACAAGTCAGGGAGCTCCAGGAGCCATCTCCTTCAAGCATAATGCCTTCCGTATGTGGGGTTATTATGGCTACGAAAATGGTTTCCTAGGCTATGCTTCTAATAAATACAAAGATGAAGCCTTAAGCGAGGGACGTGACACCCTTGGGGATGATTTCATTATCCAGAAGGTTTCGAAAGGCAAGTTCCAGAACTTGGAAGAATGGAAGAAGGCTTGGTTTGACGCTATTATTGCTAAGGCAAAACGAGGAATCCATAGTTTTGAAATTGATGGTCAGCAAATTGATTCTTATGAGAAATTGCAAGACTTGTTTGACCAAGCAGTAGAAACGGATTACCGAAACTTTAAGTATGGTGGTTCAGTTGCCAACTATACAGTAGCCCTGAAGAAAAAAGTCTTCCAGAAACTATTGCAGGTTACAGATGCCTTTTCATCTGAACTCTTTCCCAAAGGATAGATAAAAGAGAGTGTGTTTTTAGATTTGCTAAGGAAGTGAAATCTACTTTATCATTCTCAAAGAATAAAATTGCCAGATCTCCTGTTTGGGGTCTGGCTTTTATGGTATACTTAGGATATGCATAGAAAAACAGTGATTGATTTCAGGGCTTTGGGCGAGCGATACACCTTTACCCAGCCTATCAAAGAATTAAAAACCAGAGATTTAGCAGAAGTAACAGACTTGTTAGCTCAAGTGGAAAGCTACCAAGAACAGGACTATTATGTGGTGGGTTATGTTAGTTATGAAGCAGCGCCAGCTTTTGAGGAGAAGTTGGCGGTTCACTCAGGTCCCTTGTTAGGAGAGTATCTCCTCTATTTCACTATTCATGACAGCGTTGAAAAATCTAGCATTCCTCTGACTTATGAGGAGGTGGCTTTGCCATCAAACTGGCAGGAAGTAACATCTGCAGAGGACTATGAAAAGGCGATTGCTCAGATTCACCATCATTTACGACAGGGCGATACTTATCAGGTCAATTATACGGTTCAACTCAAGCAGGAGTTGTCTGCTAATCCTTTTGCTATCTACAATCGTATGGTGGTGGAGCAGGAGGCAGGCTACAATGCCTACGTAGAGCATGATGACATGGCAGTGATTTCCATGAGTCCAGAACTCTTTTTTGAACAAAATGATCGTGAATTGACAACTCGTCCTATGAAGGGGACGACTAAACGTGGTCTGACTGATGCTGAAGATTTGAAAGAAGCAGCTTGGTTGGAGCAGGATCCCAAAAATCGTTCAGAAAATATGATGATAGTTGACCTCTTGCGTAATGACATGAATCGTCTGTCTGAGGTGGGAAGTGAGCATGTGGAACGTTTATGTCAGGTGGAACAGTATTCAACGGTTTGGCAGATGACTTCGACCATCAAGAGTCAGTTACGACCAGATATTGACCTAGTAGAAATCTTCCGTTCACTCTTTCCATGTGGTTCTATCACAGGAGCTCCCAAGATAGCGACTATGGAAATTATCAAGAATTTGGAACCACAAGCTAGAGGAGTTTACTGTGGAACTGTTGGACTCTTACTTCCCAATGGTAGACGGATTTTCAACGTAGCTATTCGAACCATTCAACTGCATCGAGATCGAGCCATCTATGGAGTCGGCGGTGGCATCACTTGGGATAGTACTTGGGAGTCAGAATACCGTGAAGTCCAGCAAAAGGCAGCTGTTCTTTACCGAAAACAGCCTCGTTTTCAATTAATAACGACAGGGAAAATCAGTCAGAAGAAATTACTCTTTGAAAATCAACATCTGGAAAGACTGCAAAAGGCTAGTCGTTATTTTGCCTTTACATTTGATGAAGATAGTTTGAGACAAAAGATAGAGGAAGAGTGTCAAGTTTGTGACCTCCATCAAGACTACCGTTTGCGAATCAGTCTCAATAAGTCTGGAGAAATAGACATTGATCGCCAAGTATTGACACCGATTAGTTCTAGCTTCTGTCAGGCTAAACTTTGTCGGCAAGAAGCTGATTTGCAGCAGGCCTTTACCTACTTTAAGACGACACACCGACCGCATTTGACAGTGGGAGAGAATGAAATTATTTATCATACTGCTGATGGAAAATTGCTTGAAACCTCTATTGGCAATCTGGTTTTGAAAATGGATGGCAAACTCTATACACCGCCAAGTCAACTAGGTATTTTACCAGGGATTTATCGTCAACACTTGCTTGAAAGCGAACAAGTAAAAGAGAAGGTCTTAACCATAGAAGATTTGAAGCGAGCAGAAACTGTATACGGATGCAATGCAGTCAGGGGCTTGTATGAGTTATCATTACAGGAGAACTAAATGAAACTTATATTTTTACATGGCCTAGGTCAGTCAGCAGATAGTTGGAAAGAAGTTCAGGATTTACTGGCAGATTATCCTTCTGAAGCCATAGAGTTATTTCCTACTGGAGTTGGGACTTATCAAGAAGCCAAAGAGCGCATTTATCAGCACTTATCAGAGGAGACAGAACCTTTTGTCTTAATCGGTTTGTCTTTAGGGGCTGCACTTGCATTGGAGCTTTCAAGTTATGATCTACCATATCTTCAGGCCTTGGTTTTGTCAGGATGTCCACTGAAATTAGCAGGTAACATTCCTTTTTACATACAGTTGCTGATATTTAAATTGCTTCCTAAGAGGATATATGAGAAGCAGGGGGCAGATAAGGCTCTTATGGTTGGAGTTTCCGAAGAATTAAAAACACTTGATTTAAGAGAGATTGCACGGAATTGTCCCTATCCAAGCTTGTTAATTTGTGGTAGTCAGGATAAGCCTAATCTCAGTTCAATGAAAGCTATTCAAGAACTGATGCCAGATTCTCAGTTTGAGATCATCCCTGACGGCCCTCATGTCTTGAATAAGGCAAAACCAAAAGAGTTTGCAGAATTAACCAGAAGTTTTCTTGAATTGCTGAAACAAGTTTGATAAAATAATAAAGAAGTGATAAATCATAAAGGAGATAAAAATGAGTCAAAAGATTATTGGGATTGACCTTGGTGGAACTTCTATCAAGTTCGCTATTTTAACACAAGAAGGAGAAATCCAAGAAAAATGGTCTATCAAGACTAACATTTTGGATGAAGGAAGCCATATCGTAGACGACATGATTGAAACTATTCAACATCGTTTGGGCTTGCTTGGATTGTCTGCTGAAGATTTCCGTGGAATTGGTATGGGATCACCTGGTGTGGTTGACCGTGAAAAAGGGACTGTTATCGGTGCCTATAACCTCAACTGGAAAACTCTTCAACCAATCAAAGAAAAAATGGAAAAAGCCTTGGGTATTCCATTCTTCATCGACAATGACGCCAACGTGGCAGCTCTTGGTGAGCGCTGGATGGGTGCTGGTGAAAACCAACCAGACGTTGTCTTTATGACACTTGGTACAGGTGTTGGTGGCGGTATCGTAGCAGAAGGCAAATTACTCCACGGTGTTGCTGGTGCTGCAGGTGAACTTGGACACATAACAGTTGACTTTGATCAACCAATCGCATGTACGTGTGGTAAAAAAGGCTGTCTTGAGACAGTAGCTTCAGCGACAGGTATTGTTAACTTGACTCGTCGTTATGCAGATGAATACGAAGGCGATGCAGCCTTAAAACGCTTGATTGATGACGGAGAAGAAGTAACAGCTAAAACTGTCTTTGATTTGGCAAAAGAAGGAGACGACCTTGCCTTGATCGTTTACCGTAACTTCTCACGTTACTTGGGTATTGCATGTGCCAACATCGGTTCAATTCTAAACCCATCAACAATCGTTATCGGTGGTGGTGTATCAGCTGCAGGAGACTTCCTTCTCCAAGGTGTACAAAAGGTTTATGATGAAAATACCTTCCCACAAGTTCGTACAACTACTAAATTGGCTCTTGCAACTCTAGGAAATGACGCTGGAGTTATCGGAGCTGCGTCACTTGTCTTGCAATAAATATAAACATAAAAAGGAGAAAATTGCTTTCCGTAAGCGAGTGATTTTCCTCCTTTCTTTTTTATGCTATACTAGTTAAGAAATAAAAGTTGAGGTAGGGGTAAATGACAAAAGCAGATATGATTTTTAAAGAAAATATCGAGCGAATCTTGAATGAGGGTGTGTTTTCCGAGCAAGCACGTCCCAAGTATAAGGATGGAACAGTAGCTAACTCCAAGTACATCACAGGTGCTTTTGCGGAGTATGACTTGGCCAAGGGGGAATTTCCCATCACAACCTTGCGACCAATCGCAATCAAATCAGCTATCAAGGAAGTTCTTTGGATTTATCAAGACCAGACCAATAGCTTAGAAGTTCTCAATGACAAGTACAATGTTCACTACTGGAATGATTGGGAAGTGGGAGACACAGGTACTATTGGGGAGCGTTATGGGGCTGTTGTTAAGAAGCACGATATCATCAATAAAATTCTCAAACAGTTAGAAGCTAATCCTTGGAATCGTCGTAATATCATTTCACTTTGGGATTATCAGGCCTTTGAGGAGACAGATGGTCTTCTTCCATGTGCCTTTCAGACTATGTTTGATGTTCGTCGTGTAGACGGGGACATCTATCTAGACGCGACCTTGACGCAGCGTTCTAACGATATGCTGGTAGCTCACCACATCAACGCCATGCAGTATGTGGCACTTCAAATGATGATTGCTAAACATTTTGGTTGGAAAGTTGGGAAATTCTTCTACTTTATCAATAACCTTCACATTTATGACAATCAATTTGAACAAGCTCAGGAATTGCTTCGTCGTGAGCCTTCAAACTGCCAACCACGTTTGGTCTTGAATGTACCAGACAAGACAAATTTCTTTGATATTAAAGCAGAGGATTTTGAGCTGGTTGACTACGATCCAGTGAAACCGCAGTTGAAGTTTGACTTGGCCATTTAATACTCTCTGAAAATCTCTTCAAATCACGCTAGATTCCTAGTTTGCTCTTTGATTTTCATTGAGTATAAAAGAATAGAAAAAAAGAAGTTGAGAAAAATCCCAACTTCTTTTATTTTTTAACGTGATACGCGACGACGCGCTGCTTTCTTACGGTTTTCTTCGATGAAAGCTGCTTTTTGTTCTTCTGGTTCGATCACTTTCTTTTTAACTGCGTATACTGCACCTGCAACTGCAGCGACAGTTCCTGCAATACCTGTTACAAGACCTTTAGCGAATCCTTTAGCCATGAGTATTCCTCCTTTAACTTATAAATCAGCCAGCTACCTCAAGAGGTCGCATTTTTCTGACTGACCTTTTTGTGATATAATAATAGTAACGAAAAAATGGGAATTTTTCAAGGAAAAAAGATGAAAACAAAAATAATTGTGATTGTTGGACCAACTGCAGTTGGAAAGACAGCTCTAGCCATTGAAGTTGCTAAGCATTTTAATGGTGAAGTAGTTAGTGGAGATAGCCAACAAGTCTATCGAGGACTAGATATTGGGACAGCCAAGGCTAGTCCGGAGGAGCAGGCAAGTGTTCCTCATCACTTGATTGATGTTAGAGAGGTAACCGAGTCTTACTCGGCTTTTGATTTTGTTTCAGAGGCCAAGACAGCTATTGAGGATATTCAAAGTCGAGGTAAGCTCGCTATTATAGCTGGTGGGACAGGACTTTATATCCAGAGTCTGCTAGAAGGATATCATTTAGGTGGGGAGACACCTCATGAGGACATTTTAGCTTATCGTGCTAGTTTAGAGCCTTTTTCAGATGAGGAGTTAGCCCAACTCATAGAGCAAGCAGGTCTTGAAGTTCCCCAGTTTAATCGTCGCCGTGCCATGCGAGCCTTAGAAATTGCTCATTTTGGTCAAGACTTGGAAAATCAAGAGACCTTGTATGAACCTCTGATTATTTGCTTGGATGATGAGCGTAGTCAATTGTATGAACGGATTAACCACCGTGTAGATTTGATGTTTGAAGCTGGATTATTGGATGAAGCTAAGTGGTTGTTTGACCATTATCCAGATGTGCAGGCTGCTAAAGGGATTGGCTACAAGGAACTCTTTCCTTATTTCCGTGGAGAGCAGACCTTGGAAGAAGCTAGTGAGAGTCTTAAACAGGCGACCCGTCGTTTTGCTAAGCGTCAGTTGACCTGGTTCCGTAATCGCATGCAGGTGACCTTTTATCAGATTGGAGAGTCTGGTGTAAAAGATCGCATTTTAAGCCAGATAGAGGAGTTTTTAGATGATTGAAACGGAGAAAAAAGAGGAGCGAGTCCTGCTGATTGGTGTGGAATTGCAGGACATGGACAATTTTGACCTCTCCATGGAAGAGTTGGCCAGTCTAGCCAAGACAGCTGGTGCAGTCGTTGTAGATAGCTACAGACAAAAACGTGAAAAGTATGACTCTAAGACCTTCGTCGGCTCTGGTAAGTTAGAAGAAATTGCGCTCATGGTGGATGCAGAAGAAATCACCACTGTCATTGTCAACAACCGCTTGACTCCAAGGCAAAATGTCAATTTAGAAGAAGTTCTAGGGGTCAAGGTCATTGACCGCATGCAGTTGATTTTGGATATCTTTGCCATGCGGGCTCGAAGCCATGAAGGGAAGCTCCAAGTTCATCTAGCTCAGCTCAAATACCTCTTGCCTCGTTTGGTTGGTCAGGGGATTATGCTCAGCCGTCAGGCAGGGGGAATTGGTTCCCGTGGTCCAGGTGAAAGTCAGCTGGAGCTTAATCGTCGTAGTGTTCGCAACCAGATTACAGATATCGAGCGCCAGCTCAAGGTGGTTGAGAAAAATCGGGCGACAGTTCGAGAAAAACGTTTGGAGTCAAGTACTTTTAAGATTGGCTTGATTGGCTATACCAATGCTGGTAAGTCAACTATCATGAACACCTTGACTAGCAAGACCCAGTATGAGGCAGATGAGCTCTTTGCGACTTTGGATGCGACGACTAAAAGCATCCATATTGGTGGGAATCTACAGGTGACTTTAACTGATACTGTTGGGTTTATTCAAGATTTGCCGACAGAGTTGGTGTCTAGTTTCAAGTCGACCTTGGAAGAAAGCAAGCATGTGGATCTTCTGGTTCATGTTATTGATGCCAGCAATCCTTACCATGAGGAACATGAAAAAACGGTCCTGTCTATCATGAAAGACTTGGACATGGAGGATATTCCTCGCCTAACCCTTTATAATAAAGCGGATTTGGTGGAGGATTTCACGCCTACCCAAACGCCGTATGCACTGATTTCTGCCAAATCTGAGGATAGTCGAGAACAGTTGCAGGCTTTATTGCTAGATAAGATCAAGGAAATTTTTGAACCCTTTACTTTGCGCGTGACTTTTTCTAAGTCTTACAAGATTCATGATTTAGAAAGTGTTGCTATCCTAGAAGAACGTGACTACCAAGATGATGGCGAAGTCATCAGAGGCTACATTTCTGAGAAAAATAAATGGAGATTAGAAGAATTTTATGACTGATATCAAATCATTAGCTCTCAAATATGGTGGCTATACAAGTCTAGACAAGGTATATTTGGACCAGCTTCTAGCTGGTAGGTCTGAAGAAGAGCAACTAGCTCTCATCACCCCTCCACCCAGCGTAGTGAATGCCTACTTTGCAGAACTCTACCAGAAAAAGAGTCCTCAAGCTGCGACAGATTATTTTGCAGAAGTCAGCCAGGAACTGAACCTCTACAATGCTGAACCTAGTTTCACTCTAGAAAATAAGCCTTTTATTCGACTTAATCTGTCTGGTAAATCCTTTGGTTTTTGTTATGAGATTGAGGGACTGGGTCGAATTTTCTCTGAGAATGAAGAGAAGATTTCAGATGACTTGCTCTTTGAGATTGCGCAAATTTTTCCACATCAGCTGGTTTTTGAGGAGTCTGGAAAAATTTACATGAATGCTGTCGGAGACGAGGAAGTTGTTAGCGTGGAAAATCTTACAGCTTTGACAGATTTGGAAAGCTTGGCAGATGGTCGCAAGCGTCTCAAAGGCTATAGTCAAGAGGATTTGCTACAAGAAGCTAAATCTTTCTCTGGCAAGTTTTATTATCGCTCGGAAAACCGCACTGCTATGTTATATATTGATTAATTAGAAAGTAACGAATGGATATTCAATTTTTAGGAACGGGGGCTGGTCAGCCCTCCAAAGCCCGCAATGTTTCAAGTCTCGCCCTGAAACTCTTGGATGAGATTAACGAAGTCTGGCTTTTTGACTGTGGCGAAGGAACGCAAAATCGCATTCTGGAAACCACGATTCGACCACGAAAAATCAGCAAAATCTTTATCACCCACTTACACGGAGACCATATCTTTGGCTTGCCAGGTTTCCTCTCCAGTCGTGCTTTTCAAGCAAATGAAGAGCAGACAGATTTGGAAATCTATGGACCTCAAGGTATCAAGTCTTTTGTTTTGACTAGTTTGCGTGTCTCTGGTTCTCGTCTACCCTATAAGATTCATTTCCATGAATTTGACCAAGATTCTCTTGGGAAAATCCTTGAAACAGATAAATTCATGGTGTATGCAGAAGAGTTGGATCACACTATTTTCTGTGTCGGCTATCGTATCATGCAAAAGGATTTAGAAGGGACCTTGGATGCTGAAAAACTCAAGGCTGCTGGTGTTCCATTCGGCCCTCTTTTTGGAAAAATTAAAAACGGTCAGGATGTCGTCTTAGAAGACGGCACCGAGATCAAGGCAGCAGATTATATTTCAGCACCGCGACCTGGTAAGATTATTACCATTTTGGGAGATACTCGAAAAACAGATGCCAGTGTGCGTCTTGGTGTCAATGCAGATGTTCTTGTCCATGAGTCGACTTATGGCAAGGGAGACGAAAAGATTGCCCGCAACCACGGTCACTCAACTAATATGCAAGCTGCTCAGGTGGCGGCAGAAGCAGGAGCCAAACGACTTTTGCTCAACCATATCAGTGCACGCTTCCTTTCAAAAGACATTAGCCAGCTCAAGAAAGATGCGGCAACAATTTTTGAAAATGTCCATGTGGTTAAAGACCTAGAAGAAGTGGAAATCTAGAAGATTGAGAAAGGATAAGTATGTTTACTATTCTCATTACGGGTGCTAGTGGTGGTCTAGCCCAAGAAATGGTCAAACTCTTACCCGATGATCAATTGATTTTGCTGGGTAGAAATAGAGAAAAATTAGCTCAACTATACGGAAATCATCCACAGGCTGAATTGGTCGAGATTGATATTACCGATGAGCAAGCCTTAGAAGGATTGGTAGCTGACCTCTATCTCCGTTATGGCAAGATTGATGTTTTGATTAACAACGCTGGCTACGGGATTTTTGAGGATTTTGACAAGATTTCTAATCAAGATATTCATCAAATGTTTGAGGTTAACACCTTTGCTTTAATGAATCTGTCTCGGTTGGTTGCAGCTCGTATGAAGGAGATCCGAAAAGGCCATATCATCAATATCGTCAGCATGGCAGGTTTGATAGCTACTGGCAAGTCCAGTCTTTACTCAGCAACCAAGTTTGCGGCTATTGGTTTTTCAAATGCTTTGCGTCTTGAACTCATGCCCTATGGTGTCTATGTGACAACGGTCAATCCAGGACCAATCCGTACAGGATTTTTTGACCAAGCTGACCCAGATGGGACCTATCTTAAGTCGGTTGACCGTTTCCTACTCGAGCCAGATGTAGTAGCTAGAAAGATTGTCAAAACCATAGGAAAAAACAAGCGGGAACTCAATCTTCCAGTATTGCTCCATTTAGCTCATAAATTTTATACTCTTTTCCCTAAGCTAGCAGATAAGTTGGCTGTAGAAACCTTTAATTATAAGTGATAAAGCTGTTCCCTTGTGGAATGGCTTTTTACTTTAATTAGGAGGAGTTGTTCATCAAAAATAATCCCTGAAAATACTGGTAGTTTATCTCTATTTGATTGTTTTGGAGTATAATTGAGATAAAAAAGCAGATTAAAGAGAGAATAAACTCCGAGTCTAACATAACTAAAAGTATATCTATAGCCGAAGCTTATGAAGTCAAGATAAAATAGGATTAAAAGAACTTGACCTTTGTCAGATTGACTAGGCTGTAAATCGGAGTTAGGAATATTCTTAGAATAGATGAAGAAAATAAAAAAGCCTAATAATGTTAAAATATCTTGACATTTCATCGATTTAGAGTATAATAAAAAATGTAAAGAGCTCTTGACATTGTTTTGACGGATTGGAGGAACAGGACTATGAGAAAAATGGATGAAATGGACAGAGCGATTCAGCTACGTTCTGAGGAATGGGGTTATAAAACGGCTCTATTTGGTTTATGTGGATGGACAGTATTTAATATCTATCAATCTATTACAAAAGGCATTAAACTTGAAATGTTACCATGTCTGATTTTATGTTTATCTATTTCTGTTCAAGGATTTACACAACTTGCCATAAAACAGAAAATGATTGACGGTGATGAAGAGTTTAAAGAACCAAATAAACTTGTTCAAGGAGTAATTTTGATGGTTGTTATCCTTATCGTAGTTTTGGCGTTTGGCATTTATTGTTTTCAGAAAGACTAATGCTGTATGAAAAATAATATCAAACAGTTAAGAAAGTCTGAAGGACTACGTCAGGAAGATATGGCAAAAATATTAGGCGTTAGTCGACAAACCATAATTGCTATCGAGAATGACAAGTACAATCCTACACTTGAACTAGCAATGAAAATTGCAAGGTTGCTACAACTACATGTTGAAGAAATTTTCATTTTAGAGGATTAAAGATATCAGATAGCATTTATTCTAATCATCTGATTCGTAATGATGGAGAGTTTTCCGGTTCATGGAAACTCTCTTTTTAAAGCTCATAAAGAGTCTACTCAATTTTACCCTTGTCCGTCTATATATAGTTGGTTGAATCTAGAATAGTACACTATGGATTCTAAAAAAACTTCTAGAAATTTAGTTGGCTTTCCCAATCTCTTTGTTCACACCTTAATTCAATCTATTATATCTATCGTAAAACTGGTATAAAAATTGCAAATCGAATCTTTAAATAGTATACTAGAACTAGCAATTATGAAAACGTTTGCGTTTTTGTTAATTATAGGAGACAAGACATGGAATTAACAGCCATTTATCATAGACCAGAATCAGAGTATGCTTATCTATACAAAGAAGGTCAGCTACATATCCGAATTAGAAGCAAGAAGGATGATGTCCAGAAGGTCATTTTACACTATGGTGATCCCTTTATTTTTATTGAGGATAAGTATGAAGCCAAGAAAGAAATGACCAAAGTAACCTCAGATGCCCTATTTGACTATTGGCAGGTTACGGTCTCTGTTGATTTTGCACGGATTCAGTATCTTTTTGAACTCCTTGATAAGGAAGGTCAGGGTGTCTACTATGGCGATAAGGGTTGTGTAGAACATACTCAAGAAAACTTGGATGCTGAAGGTAATGGTTTCAAGCTTCCTTATATTCACGAAATTGACGGTTGCCAAGTTCCTAACTGGGTTTCAAATACCGTTTGGTATCAGATTTTTCCAGAACGCTTTGCTAATGGAAATCCTAATTTGACTCCTGATGGAGCTCGAGAGTGGGATGCTGCCATTGCACCTAATAGTGATGATTTTTTTGGTGGAGATTTGCAAGGGATTATCGACCATCTGGACTATCTCAAAGGCCTAGGAATCACTGGGCTCTATCTCTGTCCGATTTTTGAAGCTACAACCAATCACAAATATGATACCACGGATTATTTTGAAATTGACCGTCACTTTGGAGACAAGGAAGTCTTTCGTAATCTAGTAGAGGAAGCCCATAGACGGGGCATCAAAATCATGTTAGATGCAGTGTTTAACCATATCGGAGATCAGTCAGCCCAATGGCAGGATGTTCTAAGGAATGGAGAAAATTCCCCTTATAAAGATTGGTTCCATATTCAAGAATTTCCAGTTACTGAGGATAAACTTAAGAATCCAAGAGAATTGCCATACCATACCTTTGCTTTTGCCAGCTATATGCCTAAGTTAAATACAGCTAACCCTGAAGTCAAAGACTATCTTTTGAGGGTTGCAACCTACTGGATTGAAAATTTTGATATCGATGCTTGGCGTTTGGACGTTGCAAATGAAATTGACCACCAGTTCTGGAGAGATTTCAGAAAGGCAGTTCTTGCTAAAAAGCCTGATTTGTACATCTTAGGTGAAATCTGGCATACCTCACAACCTTGGCTACAAGGAGACGAGTTCCATGCTGTTATGAACTATCCACTCTCTGAAAGTATCAAGGATTATTTCTTGCGTCAGCATAAAAAGACAGAGCAGTTTATTTCAGAAATCAATAGCCAGTCTATGTACTACAAGCAACAAATCTCAGAAGTGATGTTTAACCTTCTGGATTCTCACGATACGGAGCGTATCCTCACAACTGCTAATGGAAATATCCAACATGACAAGGCAGCCCTAACTTTCCTCTGTCTTCAAAAAGGGACCCCTTGTATCTATTACGGAACAGAGCTGGCACTTAAAGGGGGACCAGACCCTGACTGCCGTCGTGTCATGCCTTGGGACCGTGTTTCTGAGGACAATGATATGCTGAATTTCATGAAGAAATTAATTAAGGTCCGTAAGGAAGTGGCAAGCATGATCCAGCATGGCTCATATAACTTGCAAGAAGTGAAACCAGATGTTCTTGCTCTGAAATGGAACTATGAAGGGAAAGAAGTTCAAGCCATCTTTAACCAGTCTTCTGAGAGTTTTGTTTTAGATAGAGATTTAGTTGATTTAGCTAGTCATTGCCAGCTTGAAGATGGACATCAAGTCATCTTACCTGATGGATTTGTAGTTACTGTTTCTGAGTAAAAAGGATTAAAATAATGGCACTCAAGGAAGTTTATGATTATTTTCGTCACTATGATAAGGAAACTTATCAGGTTGTCGCCTGCATGGGCAATGAACCATCGGAAGAAGAAGTTCAGGATTTTGAAAATCAATACGGCATTCGTCTGCCAGAAGATTTCAGGGAATTCACCATGTCATCTCTTGGAGGTCTCTTTATGGAAGTCAGGGAAGAGCTATGGCCAATAGCCAAGGCTTACGATGTAGCACCATTTTGGACCTTCTGTCGAGGTATTAAGGTCTTGGGAATTGCAAATGGCATCCCAGACTTTCTAGACATTCGTCTTCAAACAAAGGAATTACACGCTCTGGGCTTTGTGGATTATATTCCATTTCTGTCTATCATCGGTGATGGAGATGTCATGTTTTGCTTTGATAAAGACAATCATATAGTAGCTCTAGATTGGTATAATAGTGGCGAAACTGAAGAGCTTGAATGTGATTTTTCAGAGCTTTTGCTTCAGCAAATTGCCGAGCTTGAAGAACGAAAAAATGAGATGGTCAAGCTATTGGAAAAGGGGAAATCTAGTCAATAATCTAATAGGAAATATCAGTTTGATAGTCCGTAAAAGAGGTTGGGACAAAAGATCCCGACCTCACTTTTTATTAGCAATCAAACTTTGACGCGGTAGCTGATTGAACTTTCTGTTCGTCTTTTATACTCTTCGAAAATCTCTTCAAACCACGTCAGCGTCGCCTAGTCGTAGGTATGTTACTGACTTCGTCAGTTCTATCAACAACCTCAAAACAGTGTTTTGAGCTGACTTCGTCAGTTCTATCTACAACCTCAAAGCAGTGCTTTGAGCAGCCTGCGGCTAGCTTCCTAGTTTGCTCTTTGATTTTCATTGAGTATTAGACTCCAAAAAGATCCTAATCATCCTCGCGAGGCTGGGACTACGAAATCGAGACTTTGTCTATCGATTTCTGTCTCACCACCTTTTTTAGTAAAATCATTCACTAAATGTACATTCAGATTTTCAAAGTTTTCTACTAATTATAGAAAAAAGAATCAAAAGTATGATTTTTATGCTGCCAGTATTGAAATTTCTTATATTATTTTATAAAATAGAAGCAAAATACTACTGAAAAAGTAGAGCGCTTACATAAAATTGGAAGCGGTTACGAATATAAGGAGGATCTTATGAGAAAAGATCATTGGAATCGAAAAAGAGTGTATAGTATCCGAAAATTTACCGTTGGAACTTGCTCTGTAGTCATCGGTACTTGCTCAGTCTTATTTGGAGCAAGTGTAGCTGGTGCAAACCCAGTTTCAGCTGATGAAACTCCAATTGCAGTTGCTACAGAAAAAGTAGAGGACGAATCTAAAAAAGAGAACCTTGTTGAAACGGCCAATTCAGTTGCTGATGAAGCAGTTGCTCCAAGCCATGAAGCTGAAAAAGCACAGGACGATCAAACTCTACAATCAGACTCTGACAAAAAAGAGGATTCCATGCTAGATAAGAAACCTCAAGTAATTACTCAAGACCAATCTTCTCAAACGGAAAAACCGGACCTAAAACCGGCTACCAGCGAGGAGGTAAATCAATTGGTTGAGGACCGTAAAGTAGAATTTAACCAAAACTGGCATTTTAAACTCAATGCTAATGCCAAAGACGCCATCAGACCAGATGCCGATGTATCAAGCTGGAAGAAATTAGACCTTCCTCATGACTGGAGTATCTATAACGACTTCGACCATCAGTCTCCTGCCCAAAATGAGGGTGGACAACTGAATGGTGGGGATGCTTGGTATCGCAAGACCTTTAAACTTGATGAAAAAGACCTTAATAAGAATGTTCGTCTGGTCTTTGATGGAGTTTATATGGATTCGCAAGTCTACGTAAACGGTCAGCTAGTTGGTCACTATCCAAATGGTTACAACCAATTCTCATATGACATCACTGACTATCTCAATAAAGACGGTCGTGAGAATGTCGTAGCTGTACATGCGGTCAATAAACAACCAAGTAGCCGTTGGTATTCAGGAAGTGGTATTTACCGCGATGTTACCCTTCAAGTCACAGATAAGGTTCATGCTGAGAAAAATGGAACAACTATCTTAACACCAGACCTTGAAAAACAACAAAATGGTAAGGTTGATACTCATGTAACAAGTAAGATTGTCAATACAGATGACAAAGATCATGAAATTGTTGCTGAATACCAAATTATTGAAAGAAATGGTCAGGCTGTAACGGACGTGGTTCGTACAGATAGCCAAGTCTTGAAAGCTCATCAATCAACTAGCCTAAATGCTATTTTGCAAGTTGAGAAGCCAAAACTCTGGACAGTCCTTAATGATAAACCAGCTCTTTATGAATTAGTGACTCGTGTTTATCGTGATGGTCAATTGGTCGATGCTAAGAAGGACTTGTTTGGTTACCGTTACTATAACTGGACACCAAATGAAGGATTCTCTTTGAATGGTGAACGCATCAAATTCCATGGGGTTTCTCTTCACCACGACCACGGAGCTCTAGGGGCTGAAGAAAACTATAAGGCAGAATACCGTCGTCTGAAACAGATGAAGGATATGGGTGTGAACTCTATCCGTACAACCCACAACCCAGCTAGTGAGCAGACCTTGCAGATCGCTGCAGAACTAGGTTTGTTGGTGCAAGAAGAAGCCTTCGATACTTGGTACGGTGGGAAGAAACAGTATGACTACGGACGTTTCTTTGACAAAGACGCCACTCACCCAGATGCTAAAAAAGGTGAAAAATGGTCTGATTTTGACCTACGTACAATGGTCGAGAGAGGCAAGAATAACCCTGCTATCGTCATGTGGTCTATCGGTAATGAAATCGGTGAAGCAGACGGTAAGGCTCGTTCTCTAGCGACTGTTAAACGCTTGGTCCAAGTTATTAAAGCAGTTGATAAGACACGCTATGTTACTATGGGAGCAGATAAGTTCCGCTTTGGTGATGGTAGTGGTGATCATGAAAAGATTGCCAACGAACTTGATGCGGTTGGATTTAACTACTCAGAGGACAACTACAAGAAGCTTCGTGCGAAACATCCGAATTGGTTGATTTACGGTTCAGAAACTTCTTCTGCAACTCGTACTCGTGGTAGCTATTTCCGTCCAGAAAGTGAGCTAGTTCATAGCAACCAAGCTTACCGTCATTATGAGCAATCAGACTATGGTAATGACCGTGTTGGTTGGGGTAAAACAGCCACTGCATCGTGGACTTTTGACCGTGACAATGCTGGTTATGCTGGTCAGTTTATCTGGACAGGTACCGACTATATCGGTGAGCCTACTCCATGGCACAACCAAAACAACACACCAGTTAAGAGTTCTTACTTTGGTATCGTAGATACAGCTGGCATTCCTAAGAATGACTACTACTTGTACCAAAGCCAATGGGTTTCTGCTCAGAAGAAACCAATGGTTCACCTCCTTCCTCATTGGAACTGGGAAGATCCTACTCTGAAAGCAAATGTAGCTGACGCAGATGGTAAGATTCCTGTTCGTGCATTTTCAAATGCTGCCAGTGTGGAACTATTCTTGAATGGTGAGTCCCTAGGTAAGAAAACCTTTAACAAGAAACAAACAAGCGATGGCCGTACTTACCAAGAAGGTGCCAATGCAAAGGAACTTTACCTTGAGTGGAAGGTTGCTTATCAACCTGGAACCTTGGAAGCAGTAGCTCGCGATGAGGCTGGTAATGAAATTGCTCGTGATAAGGTTACGACTGCTGGTGAACCTGCAGGTGTTCGCCTAGTCAAAGAAGAAAATGCTATCGCAGCAGACGGAAAAGATCTTACTTATATCTACTACGAAATCGTTGATAGCGCTGGTAATGTAGTTCCAACTGCCAATAACCTTGTTCGCTTCCAGTTGCACGGCCAAGGTCAGATTGTCGGTGTGGATAACGGTGAACAAGCAAGCCGTGAACGTTACAAAGAGCAAGCTGACGGTTCATGGGTTCGTAAAGCTTTCAATGGTAAGGGTGTTGTCATTGTCAAATCAACTGAGCAAGCTGGTAAATTTACCTTGACTGCTCATTCTGATCTCTTGAAATCTGATCAAACTACTATCTTCACAGGTAAGAAAGACCAAGCTGAAAAAACAGTTTTGGGTACAGAAGTTGCTAAAGTCCGTACTGTTATCGGTCAAGCACCGAAAATGCCTAAGAAGGTTGCATTTATCTACAGTGATGGTAGCCGTACAAAACTTCCAGTAGAATGGTCAGCAGTTGATGTCAATGAACCAGGAATTGTGACTGTTAAAGGTGTAGCAGATGGACGAAACGTCGAAGCGCGTGTTGAAGTCTTGGCTCTCGAAGCAGAATTACCTGTAGTCAAGAGAATCGCTCCAAATACAGACCTAAGTTCAGTTGACAAATCTGTTTCCTACGTATTGTCAGATGGTACTGTAGCAAGCTATGATGTTAATAAGTGGGAAATTGCAGCTGAAGACCAAGCTAAACTAGCAATCCCAGGCTCTCGCATCCCAGCAAAAGGTATTTTAGAAGATGAAGAAATCGCTGCGACCTTGGTAGTTGCAGAAGGGGAAGCTGCTAATCCAGTAGTTCCAAGTGTAACTGTAGCAGATCAAGCGGTTGAAGGTCTTTCAACAGACCAACCTGTAAAATATTACAAGCTTGCTTATGGAGCAGCCTTGCCAGAGGTCAAAGCTACAGCTGAAAATGCTCAAGTGACAGTTATTCAAGCTAATGAAGCAAATGGTATGCGTGCAAGCATCCATGTTCAACCAAACGATGGTGGCCCACTACAAACCTATGCTATCCAATTCCTACAAGAAGCTCCACAAATTGAACGTTTGAGCCTAGAAGTTGAAAATGCAGCTACTTTGAAAGAAGACCAAACTGTCGGTATCAAGGTCTTGGCTCACTATCAAGACGGTACACAAGCAGTCTTGAAAGCTGATAAGGTTACCTTCTCCACTGCAGGTGAAGGAGATGTAGCTGTTCGTAAAGGTATGCTTGAATTGCATAAACCTGGTCAAGTAACTCTGAAAGCTCAATTTGAAGGAGCAGAAGGTCAGATTGACTTGAACATTCAAGCAAATACTGAAAGCAAAGTTGTCCAAGCCATCCGTCCAGTTAGTGTCGTGACAGGTTTGAACCAAGAACCAAGTCTACCTGCTACTGTAACTGTAGAGTATGACAAAGGATTTCCGAAGGTTCACAAGGTGACTTGGCAAGCAGTTGCTAAGGAAGATCTTGCTAAATACCATAGTTTTGAAGTCCTAGGTAAAGTTGAAGGAATTGAGAAAGAAGCACATGCTAAGGTATCTGTAGAAGGTATTATTGCTGTCGAAGAAGTGAGCGTAACAACTCCAGTTGCAGAAGCTCCTCAACTACCAGAGAGCGTTCGTACTTACCACTCAAATGGCCAAGTCTCTTCAGCTAAAGTAACTTGGGACGCAATTGAACCAAGCCAATACGCACAAGAAGGCAAGTTTACTGTGACAGGACATGTCGAAGGTACTCAACTACCAACTAAACTTCATGTTCGTGTGTCTGCTCAGACAGAAACTGGTGCAAATATTTCTGACCAGTGGACTGGTTCAGAATTGCCACTTGCCTTTGCATCAGACTCAAATCCAAGTGACCCAGTAGCCAATGTCAATGACAAACTAATTTCATATAACAACCAACCAGCAAACCGCTGGACAAACTGGAACCGTACAAGTGAAGCATCCGTAGGGATTCTCTTTGGTGACTCTGGTATCATGTCTAAACGTTCAGTGGATAACCTCAATGTCGCCTTCCACGAAGACCACGGTGTTGGTGCACCTAAATCCTATGTCATCGAATACTATGTTGGTTCAGCAACTCCAACAGTTCCTAAGAATCCAAGCTTCGTAGCACGTGAAGACCATGTCTTTAATGACGATAAAAACTGGAAAGAAGTAACAAATCTCAAGGCTCCTGATCAAGTAAGAGCTGGAGAAATGACCCACTTTAGCTTTGATAAAGTCAACACTTACGCAGTTCGTATACGCATGGTTCGACCAGATGGTAAATGGGGTACTTCTATTACAGAAATGCAAATCTTCTCTAAACAAGTAGCTGCAGCTAAGAATGCTCAAGCAAAAATCCAAGTAGATGGAAAAGATTTGCCAAACTTTAACCCAGGCTTGACTGACTACTATCTAGAAGCAAGCCAAGGAAAAGCTCCAGCTGTTACAGCAAGTGTCACTGAAAATGGTATTGCAACAGTTGTACCAAGCGTAGGTGAAGGAGATCCAGTTCGTGTTGTTGTCAAGGCTGAAAACGGAGATATCCTAGGTGAATACCGCCTACACTTCACAAATGATAAAGATTTGCTCGCAAGTAAACCTGTTGCTGTTGCCAAATCCTCTCGCTTGGTTGCTAAAGGACAAGCCTTAGAATTACCAGCCAAAGTTCCTGTTTACTTTACAGGAAAAGATGGCTATGAAGTCAAGGACTTGGCTGTTGACTGGGAAGCAGTTCCAGCAGAAAATCTAACAAAAGCAGGTGAATTTACAGTTCATGGTCGCGTTTTGGGTACTGATTTAACTGCTGAAGTAGCTGTTCGTGTAACAGACAAACTCGGAGAAAATCTTTCAGACAACCCAGACTTCGATGACGATAGCAACCGTTCATTTGCCTCAGCAACTAACGATATTGATCCAAACTCTCATGACCGTGTAGATTATGTTAACGATGGTTCAGATGATGAAAGCCGTCGTTGGACCAACTGGTCTCCAACTCCATCTTCTAATCCAGAAGTTTCAGTAGGGGTTATCTTTAGAGAAGCTGGTAAGATTGTTGAGCGTTCAGTAGCAGAAGGAAAAATTCGATTCTTTGCAGATGGTGGAACAGACGCCCCTTCTAAACTAGTATTAGAACGCTATGTTGGACCAGAATTTGATTCACCAGAATATTACTCTAACTACCAACCATACGATCCTGATCACCCATTCAACACTCCTTCTAACTGGGAGAAAGTTGAATACCGTGCGGATCAAGAGATTCAAGCAGGAACTGACATCCATGTAACCTTTGCACCAGTCAAAGCTAAAGCTATGAGATGGCGCATGGACAGAAAAGCAGACAAGAAGGGTGTGGCTATCACTGAAATGGCCTTTATCGCACCAAGTGAAGCACCTAAGGACAATACAGCTTCTAAACTTCTTGTGGATGGTAGAGAGCTTGCTGACTTCTCTGAAGCTCGTGTGGATTACCAAGTAACCTATAGTGGAAACCGTCCTAAAGTGACCGTTGAAGCTGGTGAAAACGTAGCGGCAACAGTTGTCGATAGTGGTGACGATAAACTTCCAGTCTTGGTACGTCTCGTTTCAGAAAGTGGTAAACACGTCAAGGAATACCGTATCCAATTGACCAAAGAAAAGGTTGAAACTGGAAAAGTTGCCCCAGCTGTTCAGGAAGAGCTTCCTAGCCTAGAAGTGGTAGAAGAAGCTCTCAGCTTCAAGACAGTGAAGAAAGAAGATCCAACTCTAGCAGAAGGTGAAACTCGTGTAACTCAAGCAGGTCGTGAAGGTAAAGAACGTATCCTGACTGAAGTAGCACTAGATGGAAGCCGTACTGAAAAACTTCGTGAAACTATTGAAGCACCGCAAGATGAGATTGTCTTAGTCGGAACTAAGAAAGAAGTATCTGGTAAAACAGATCCAGCTATCCATGAGGTTCCAGAATTTACTGGTGGAGTAAATGGTGTCGAAGCAGCTGTTCATGAAGTTCCAGAATACACAGGAGCTATTGGCACAGTAGGTGATGAAGCAGCACCAGTAGTAGAAGTCCCAGAATTCAAGGGTGGCGTTAACGCAGTCGAAGCAGCTGTTCATGAAGCTCCAGAATACACTGAAGCTATTGGCACAGCAGGCGATGAAGCAGCACCAGTAGTGGAAATCCCAGAATACACAGGCAGTGTGAATGGAGCAGAAGCAGCTGTTCATGAAGTTCCAGAATACACTGAAGCTATTGGTACAGCAGGTGATGAAGCAGCACCAGTAGTAGAAGTCCCAGAATTCAAGGGTGGCGTTAACGCAGTCGAAGCAGCTGTTCATGAAATCCCAGAATACACAGGAGCTATTGGTACAGCAGGTGAAGAAGTAGCTGTTCAGGAAGTAAGCCCAGAATTCACAGGCAGTGTCAATGGAGCAGAAGCAGCTATCCATGAAGTCCCAGAATTTACTGGTGGTGTGAATGGTGAAGCAGCAGCTGTTCAAGAAGTAGGTCCAGAATTCACAGGTGGTGTCAATGGATCAGAAGGAGCTATCCATGAACTTCCAGAATTCAAAGATGAGCAGTCACAAATAGCTCTTGCTATGTCACAAGATAAGACCTACCAAGCACCTGCAAGTCATCAATACAAACTCCCAGAGACAGGCACTAAAGAAAATGCTGGCCTTGCAGCCGTAGGTGTTGTAGGAGCACTTCTTGGTATGTTTGCAATGGGCAAGAAAAGAGACGACGAATAAGATGATGTAAAAGCATCCAAGTCATAGAGATTGGATCAAGAGACTAATCTCGACAATAAAAAGCGGACAAAACTAGTTTTCTGATAAACAGAAGCTGGTCTTGTTCGCTTTTTTATCTAAACAATTAATTGCAAAAGAAGACCAGAGATGATATTCGACAAAAAACTAAAATAACAAACTAGAGGAATTGCCTCAGAAACATGGTGAGTAAGGCATGGCTATACTGACTTGAATTCAGCTCATCTGAGGACTTTGAAAATCTCTCTAAAGTCTACAGGGATAAGCTTTCTTTCTCTCCTCAAAAGAGTTATAATAAAGATGAAAATAGGAGAAGAGGAGGAGATAGGATGGCTTATATTGAAATGAAAAACAGCTATAAGAGGTATCATACTGGTGATACAGAAATCGTAGCCAATCGAGATGTCAACTTCGAGATTGAAAAGGGAGAACTAGTCATTGTCCTTGGGTCATCTGGTGCAGGGAAGTCAACCGTTTTAAATATTCTAGGTGGTATGGATACAAACGATGAAGGGCAAGTCTGGATTGATGGAACTAATATCTCGAATTTCACTTCTCATCAGAGAACTAACTATCGTAGAGATGACGTTGGCTTTGTCTTTCAATTTTACAACTTGGTTTCTAACTTGACTGCCAAGGAAAATGTTGAGCTTGCTTCAGAAATTGTTGCCGATGCCTTGGATCCTGAGCAGGTTCTCAAGGATGTAGGTTTAGGACACCGTCTAAATAACTTTCCAGCTCAGCTGTCAGGCGGTGAGCAACAACGAGTATCCATTGCTCGAGCGGTGGCAAAAAATCCTAAAATTCTCCTTTGTGATGAACCAACGGGAGCTTTGGACTACCAGACGGGTAAGCAGGTTCTAAAGATTCTTCAAGATATGTCACGTAAGAAGGGGGCTACCGTTATCATTGTGACCCATAATGCCTCCCTAGCTCCAATAGCTGATCGGGTGATTCAGATGCATGATGCCAGTGTCAAGAGTGTTGTCCTCAATCCTCAACCACAGGATATTGATGATTTGGAGTACTAAGATGAAAAGAAAGACATATTGGAAAGACCTGCTCCAGTCTTTCACAGGTTCAAAGGGACGGTTTTTATCCATCCTAACTCTGATGATGTTAGGTTCTTTAGCCGTGGTTGGTCTCAAGGTTGCTAGTCCTAATATGGAGCGAACAGCTTGGGCTTATCTGAAAGAAACTAATGCGGCAGATGTGACCGTCATAGCAGATTATGGTCTAGATCAGGCAGACCAGGAAGAATTGCAAACTCTATCAGGAGCAGATGTCGAATTTGGTTATATGACAGATTTGACTCTGGCAAACAGTGAAGATGCCATACGGATCTTTTCAAATACTGAAAAGATTTCAAAATTTCAAGTAACGGAAGGTCGTTTGCCTGAAAAAGAAGATGAATTGGCTTTGGCGGACTTTTGGAAAGATCGTTATCAGATTGGTCAAGTCATTCAGTTGAGTCAAAAGAAGGGCAGTAATTCTCAGTTGAAGCGGGATAGTTATACCATTACAGGCTTCGTCCACTCTCCAGATATTTTCTCAAAAACGGATATGGGGAGTTCAGCCAGTGGTAATGGGAATCTAGCAGCCTATGGTGTCGTAACTGAAGCAAATTTTAAGAGCTCTGTTTACACGATTGCCCGTCTGCGTTTTGCTAGTTTAACAGATGTCAATCCTTTCTCCAGTGATTACGAAAAGAAGCTAGAGGAAGAAGAAGCAACTCTAAAGAACTTAGTTGCTGATAATGGTCAAGCGCGGCTAGAAAAAATGAAAAAGGACGCTCAAGAGTCCCTTGATGAGGGCAAGAAACAGCTAGACGAGGCTGAAAGCAACTTGACAGCGGGCAAGAAACGCCTGCAGGAAGTCGAAACGCGTTTACAAGCTCAAGAAAATCAAGTGAGCCAACTACCAGAACCACAAAAAAGTCAAGCATCTAGTCAGTTAGAAGAAGCAAAAGAACAACTAAAGCAAGAAAAGGAAAAGCTGAGTCAAGCCGAAACAGATCTGGCGAGTGAAAAGGCTAAGTGGCAGACCAGTCAGGATGAGGTCAATGCTCTGACAGCGCCAACCTATCATGTCTACAATCGCAAGAGTTCTCCTACTGGCCAAGGTTACCTTATGTATAGTAACTCGGCTATGAGTATTCGTGCCGTAGGGAATATCTTTCCAGTTGTTCTCTATGCCGTTGCAGCCATGGTTACCTTTACCACCATGACACGATTTGTAGACGAGGAAAGGACCAATGCTGGTATCTTTAAGGCTTTAGGCTACCATAGCAAGGATATCATTGCTAAGTTTGTGATTTACGGTCTGGTTGCTGGAACTCTTGGAACCCTTCTAGGAATTTTGCTTGGTCACTACATCCTAGCACCTACTATTTCGCATATCATTACTGAGCGAATGATTGTTGGTGAGAGTCAGCAGTATTTCTACTGGACCTATAGTTGTTTAGCTCTGGCTCTAAGCTTAGTGGCTAGTGTCCTACCTGCCTACCTTGTATCTCGCAGAGAATTGCATGAAGAAGCAGCGCAATTATTACTACCTAAGCCACCAGTCAAGGGTTCTAAAATTCTCTTGGAGCGGATAACCTTTATCTGGTCACGCTTGAGTTTTACTCAGAAAGTGACAGCCCGCAACATTTTCCGTTATAAGCAGCGTATGCTGATGACCATTTTTGGAGTTGCTGGTTCAGTAGCCCTCCTCTTTGCAGGGCTTGGGATTCAATCCTCTGTGGTTGGCGTGGCAGACAGGCAGTTTAAGGATCTGCAACAATACCAGATGGTTCTCTCTGTCAATTCTCGAGCTTCTGATTCTGACAAGGCCAAGCTAGAGGAAAAACTGAAAAGTGATGAAGTTGAAAACTATCGTTTAATTTCTTCCAAACAGATTGAAGAAAAGTATGCTGGCAAGGCAGGTGTTCAAACCGTGACCATGATGGTAACGGATCAAGATGACCTGGCTCCCTTTGTCCTCTTGGAAAAAAATGGGGAAAAACTGAGCTTATCTAACGGAGTTGTCTTGACAGAAAAATTGGCCCAGTTGGCAGGAGTTTCTGTTGGTGACAACTTTACAATAGATGGAAAAACCTTTAAGGTTGGAGCCATTACCGAACACTACGTAGGCCATTTTGTTTATATAAGTCAAGCGACCTATGAGGAGATATACGGTCAAGCACCCAAGATGAATACTTATTTGGTCCAACTCAAGGATAAAAGTGAAGTCAATACCGAAAGAGTCGCAGGAGAATTTATGGACCAGGCGGCTGTCAGTGGCCTCGTTCAAAACGCCTCCACCATTCAGCTCTTTGAAAGTTTTGCCAATTCTTTGAATCATACCATGGCGATTTTGGTGCTGGTATCGGTGCTACTAGCCATTGTGATTCTCTATAATTTGACCAATATCAATGTTGCTGAACGGATTCGGGAACTCTCAACCATCAAGGTTCTTGGTTTTCATAACAAAGAAGTGACCCTTTACATCTATCGGGAGACCATCATATTGTCACTAATTGGAATGATTGTAGGATTGGTATCAGGCTTTTATCTCCATCAATTTCTCATTCAGATGATTGCACCTGGAACCTTCCGTTTTCAACCCAAGGTCGGCTGGGAAGTGTATCTCATCCCAATTCTAGCTGTTAGTGTCATCTTGACTATCCTAGGCTTTTTTGTCAATCATTATCTCCGAAAGGTAGATATGCTTGAAGCCCTCAAGTCTGTAGAATAGTTGATCGAGGACAAAAACAAATAAGAAAGCCCTTTGTGGCTTTTTTATTTTCATAAAAATGGTAAAATAGTAAGAGTAGAAATGGAGTTCTAGATATGAAACGAATTGATCAATTTGAAAATAAGAAAGTATTAGTCCTAGGTTTGGCCAAATCTGGTGAATCTGCAGCTCGTCTTTTGGACAAGCTAGGTGCCATTGTGACAGTGAATGATGGCAAGCCTTTTGAGGAAAATCCAGCTGCGCAAAGTCTCTTGGAAGAGGGTATCAAGGTTGTCACTGGTGGACATCCTTTGGAATTGTTGGATGAAGATTTTGCCCTCATGGTAAAGAATCCAGGGATTCCTTATAGCAATCCTATGATTGAAAAAGCTCTAGAAAAAGGCATTCCGGTTTTGACTGAGGTTGAGTTGGCCTACTTGATCTCAGAAGCACCAATCGTAGGTATTACAGGTTCAAATGGTAAGACAACGACCACCACTATGATTGGAGAAGTTCTGACTGCTGCAGGGCAAAATGGACTTTTATCAGGGAACATCGGTTATCCTGCTAGTCAAGTGGCTCAAACTGCGACAGATAAGGATACTCTTGTCATGGAGCTATCCTCTTTCCAACTAATGGGAATCCAGGAATTCCATCCTGAAATTGCTGTTATCACCAACCTGATGCCAACCCATATCGACTATCACGGTTCTTTTGAAGCCTACGTCGAAGCTAAGTGGAATATTCAGAAGAATATGACGGCCTCAGACTATCTAGTTTTGAACTTTAATCAAGAATTAGCCAAAGAACTGGCGACAAAGACAAATGCAACTGTAGTACCATTCTCAACACTTGAAAAGGTTGATGGAGCTTATCTTGAAGATGGTCAACTCTACTTCCGTGGTGAAAAAGTCATGGCAGCTGATGAAATCGGTGTTCCAGGTAGCCACAATGTGGAAAATGCTCTTGCAACCATTGCTGTTGCTAAACTTCGTGGTGTTGACAATGAAACCATCAAGGAAACCTTGTCAGCCTTTGGTGGTGTCAAGCACCGTCTCCAATTTGTAGACCAAATCAATGGGGTTAAATTTTATAACGATAGTAAATCAACCAATATCTTAGCAACTCAAAAAGCCTTGTCTGGATTTGACAATAGCAAGGTTATCTTGATTGCTGGTGGTTTAGACCGTGGTAATGAGTTTGACGAATTGGTACCAGATATTACTGGACTTAAGAAAATGGTCATTCTCGGTCAGTCTGCAGAACGTGTCAAACGTGCAGCCGATAAGGCAGGTGTGGCTTATGTGGATGCAACAGATATTGCAGATGCAACCCGCAAGGCTTATGAACTTGCAGAAGAAGGAGATGTGGTTCTCCTCAGTCCTGCTAATGCTAGCTGGGATATGTATGCTAACTTTGAAGTACGTGGAGATCTTTTCATCGACACTGTAGCGGAGTTAAAGGGATAATATGAAAAAAATAGTATTTACAGGTGGGGGAACGGTTGGACACGTTACCCTCAACCTTTTGTTAATGCCTAAGTTCATCGAAGATGGCTGGGAAGTCCACTATATTGGTGACAAAAACGGAATTGAGCATCATGAAATCCTCAAGTCAGGTTTAGATGTCACTTTCCATTCTATTGCAACTGGGAAATTGCGCCGATATTTCTCATGGCAAAATATGGTTGACGTCTTTAAGGTTACATTTGGAATCCTTCAATCGCTCTTTATCATGCTTCGACTTCGTCCACAGGCCCTCTTTTCTAAGGGTGGATTTGTATCTGTGCCGCCTGTTATTGCAGCGCGAGTATGCAGAGTACCAGTCTTTATCCACGAGTCTGACCTCTCCATGGGCTTGGCCAATAAAATCGCCTATAAGTTTGCGACTAAGATGTACTCTACTTTCGAGCAAGCGTCTAGTCTCACTAAGGTAGAGCACGTTGGAGCTGTGACCAAGGTTTCTGGTCCAGTTATGGAAGAACCTGAAGAAATGGTGGACATCAGAACTTATTTTGATAGCAAACTACCAACTCTTCTCTTTGTTGGAGGTTCTGCTGGGGCGCGTGTCTTTAACCAATTAGTTACAGACCACAAGGAAGAGCTGACTAGTCGCTACAATATCATCAACCTAACAGGTGATGCTAGTTTAAATGAACTAAGTTCAAACCTCTATCGTGTTGACTATGTGACTGACCTCTATCAACCGCTCATGAATCTGGCTGATGTGGTCATTACTCGTGGTGGTGCCAATACCATCTTTGAACTCCTTGCTATGGCTAAATTGCATGTCATTGTGCCACTGGGGCGTGAAGCTAGTCGTGGAGACCAGATTGAAAATGCAGCTTATTTCGTGAAAAAAGGCTATGCAGAGGAGTTGCAAGAGAGTGACTTAACCTTGTCTACTTTAGAAGAAAAAGTAAGCAAGCTTTTGACTCACAAAGAAGACTACCAGAGCACGATGAAGAATTCTCATGAATTAAAATCTGTGGCGGATTTTTATGCGCTACTAAAAAAAGATCTATCATAAGGAAAATCGATGTCAAAGGATAAGAAACAAGAGCCAACTCAAGGCAAGGAATTGTCAGAGTGGCAAAAACGAAATCAAGAATATCTTCAAAAAAAGGCTGAAGAAGAGGCTCAACTAGCCAAAGAAAAGGCCCAAGCAGATGCCAATAAAAAAGAAGTTTCAAAAGCTCTGGAAGAAGAAACCACTTTATCAGAGTGGCAGAAGCAGAACCGTGAATATCTGCGCAAAAAGGCTGAAGAAGAGACTAAGGAAGAACAAGAGTCAGACTTATCTGAAGATACTGAGACAGAAGAGGATTCAGATTCTAATCCTGAAGAGCAGAAGGAGAGTGCAGAAGACCAGTCCTCTCCTGAGAATGAGGAGGAAACTACTGAACCAGAACTAGTAGAAGAGGATGAAAAATCTCAAGAAAAATCTGAAGAAACAAAAGTAGAAGAAAAGAGATCTAAGTCTAAGAAAAAGATTGCTAAGCCTTCTATTCCAAGTGTTCATATCTGGCGTGCTGTTACGATTCTAATCCCAAGTTTGCTTGTCTTGTTCTTTTCCATCTATCTTTTGACGCCATACTCAACTCTGAAAAACATAGAGGTTACTGGTACGGTAGAGACCAATGCAGACCAAATCAAAGAGGCTTCAGGGATTCGTGATAGTGACTATACCTTTGGTCTACTCCTCAATAAAGACAAACATGCTGAGATGATTAAGTCCAATCACTGGATTGAATCTGCTAGCATTCACTATCAATTCCCGACCAATTTTACCATCCAGGTCAAGGAATACGGGATTGTAGCCTATTATGTTTCTGGAGAGGATCATTATCCGATTCTTTCTAGTGGGACGGTGGAAACCAGTCCAGTTAGTCTAGTCAGTCTTCCTGAAACCTATATGTCTGTACTATTTAACGATGAGCAGCAAGTCAAAACCTTGATTGAACAACTGGCTGAAGTCAGCCCAGAGATTAAGCAAGCTATCAAAACGATTGAATTGGCTCCAAGCAGTGTAACCAGTGATCTGCTCAAAATTACCATGTATGATACGGATGAGGTTTTGGTTCCTTTATCAGAACTTGGGAAAAAATTGCCTTACTATAGTAAAATTAAGCCACAGTTAACAGTTCCTAGTGGGATTGATATGGAAGTCGGTATTTATAGCTATAGTTTGGCAGATAAAGCTCTAGAAGAAGAAAGAATCAAAGCCAAAGAAGAGGAAAAGAAGAAAAAAGAAGAAGAGGAAAAGAAGAAGCAGGAAGAAGAGAAGCAAAAACAAACTGAGCAAGGAAATCAAGGTCAAACAACACAAACGACTCAAACCACTCAAACAACACAGAGTCGATAAACATCAAAGGGTATTACTTAATTTGATGATTGGACCTATTTTAAACTAGTTCAGTTACTTGTTTTTACTTGACAACTACCGCTTTAAATAATAGAATAGTAAAAAACCTTTAAAGCAGTCCAGAGAGGCAGCTAAGGTTAGACGGTGAAAGGGTGGACTCTACCCATTTTTCGTGGAACCTTGCTGTAGGCAGGTTCCTTTTTTCATGCTCTCTAACTTATAAAGGTAAAAGGAGAAAAGTATGCGCGAATCTCGTCCAGTTATTGCTCTTGATTTTCCAAGTTTTGAGGCAGTCAAGAAATTTTTAGCTCTTTTTCCAGCTGAAGAGAGCCTCTATCTAAAGGTAGGTATGGAGCTCTATTACGCTACAGGTCCAGAGATTGTTTCTTATTTGAAAGGCTTAGGTCATAGTGTCTTTCTGGATCTCAAACTTCATGATATTCCCAATACGGTTAAGTCAGCCATGAAGGTTTTGTCTCATCTGGGTGTTGACATGACCAATGTTCATGCCGCAGGTGGTGTAGAAATGATGAAAGCTGCGCGTGAAGGTCTTGGAAAAGAAGCCAAATTGATTGCTGTCACTCAGTTGACTTCAACTTCTGAGGAGCAAATGAGAGACTTCCAAAATATCCAAACCAGTCTTCAAGAATCGGTCATTCATTATGCCAAGAAAACTGCTGAAGCTGGATTAGATGGTGTGGTTTGTTCAGCTCAAGAAGTCAAGCTTATCAAAGAAGCGACAAGCAAAGATTTTATCTGCCTGACACCAGGTATTCGACCAGCAGGGGCTGCAGTTGGAGACCAAAAACGAGTCATGACACCAGCAGATGCGTATCAAATTGGTAGTGACTACATCGTTGTCGGTCGCCCAATCACTCAAGCCACTGATCCAGTTGCAGCTTATCATGCTATCAAGGATGAGTGGAACCAAGACTGAAATTGAAGAAATAGATTATAAAAACAAAAGGAGAAAACCATGACACTTGCTAAAGATATTGCTAGCCATCTATTGAAAATTCAAGCCGTTTACCTCAAGCCAGAAGAGCCTTTTACATGGGCTTCTGGGATCAAGTCACCGATTTATACGGACAACCGTGTGACGCTTGCTTATCCAGAAACTCGCACCTTGATTGAAAATGGTTTTGTAGAAGCTATTAAGGCAGAATTCCCTGAGGTAGAAGTCATTGCAGGAACAGCGACGGCAGGTATTCCGCATGGTGCCATCATCGCTGACAAGATGAATCTGCCATTTGCTTATATTCGTAGCAAACGAAAAGATCACGGAGCAGGCAACCAAATTGAAGGCCATGTAGCCCAAGGGAAAAAAATGGTCGTTGTTGAAGATTTGATTTCAACTGGTGGCTCAGTTCTTGAGGCCGTGGCTGCTGCCAAGCGTGAAGGAGCAGATGTTCTGGGTGTTGTAGCTATCTTCAGCTATCAACTAGCAAAAGCAGATAAGAACTTTGCGGATGCTGGTGTCAAACTGGTGACCCTTTCAAACTATAGTGAGCTCATCCACCTAGCCCAAGAAGAGGGCTATATCACACCAGAAGGACTTGACCTTTTAAAACGATTTAAAGAAGACCAGGAAAATTGGCAAAAAGCTTAAGGTATATAAAAATCAAAATCAGGTAATCACTAGGATTACCTGATTTCTTTTTGTTATGTTTATTAGATGTTATACTCAATGAAAATCAAAGAGCAAACTAGGAAGCTAGCCGCAGGCTGTACTTGAGTACGGCAAGGTGAAGCTGACGTGGTTTGAATTTGATTTTCGAAGAGTATTAGTCAACTTTTCCGCCTTCAACAACCAGGTCATCTGCTTTAGCAGCATCACCGTAAGTTGGGTGAAGTGTTTTTTCATAATCCTTGTGGAAGAAGTTTTCCTTACCTAATTTCTCGATTTCTTGATTGATGTAGTCAAGAAGTTCTTGGTTACCTTTTTGAACTGCTGGTGCAATGGTATCTGGGTTACCTAGAGAAGTAATTCCTACTTCAAATCCTTTATTTTCAAGCGCCCAAGCTAGGACTTCAGTATTGTCAGTAGAAAAGGCATCTCCACGTCCATCAAGAAGGGCTTGATAGGCATCGCTATATTGGTCATATTTTTGAAGTTTTACTTCTGGGTGATTTTTCTCAAAGTAAGTTTCAGCAGTAGTTCCTTTTGTAACGATCAAGGTTTTGCCTTCAAGTTCTTTAACGTCTTTGATGACTTTATCTTTTGGTGACACAACACCGAGAGAAACTTTCATGTAAGGAAGGGCAAAGTCAACTTGTTTTTTACGTTCGTCAGTAACTGTGAAGTTGGCAAGTGTGATATCAACCTTGTTTGAAATCAAGTATTCAGCACGGTTAGCTGCATCCACTGATACATATTTCGGTTTGACACCAAGGTCTTGTGCTAATTGGTTACCAAGTTCGATATCGTAACCTTGGTAAGAACCATCGTTGTCAACATAACCAAATGGTTTTTTATCTCCAAATACCGCGATTCGAAGTTCGCCACTTTTCTTAATTTCATCAATGGTACGAGCTTTGGCAGTTGCCTTAGTAGATGAAGCATCAGAGCTTCCGCCTGAACTACAAGCTGTGACGAAGATAAGCGCAAATGCTAGGGCAAAAACAGTTAAAATTGGTTTAAGTAGTTTCATAATAATCTCCTTTATTGATTATAGATATGAGCCAAACTGGCTAAAGTCAAAGACGTTTAAAAATTCTTGTGCTCGTTTAGTTTTTGGATTTGTGAAGAATTCTTGAGCAGTTCCTTCTTCAGCAATCTTCCCTTGGTCAAGGAAGATAATGCGGTCCGCAATGGCTTGGGCAAACTGCATTTCATGGGTTACCAGAATCATGGTACGCCCTTCTTGGGCCAAGTCATTGATGAGTTCCAAAACCTCACGTACCATTTCTGGATCCAGTGAAGCCGTTACCTCGTCAAAAAGAATGATTTCTGGATGCATGAGAAGGGCACGAACGATAGCAACCCGTTGCTTTTGTCCACCAGATAATTGACGCGCAAAGCTATGTTGTTTATCCAACAATCCTACACGTTCTAGTAACTGTAAGGCTTCTTGTGTTACTTCTTTCTTGTCGCGTCCTTGAGCCTTGATAGGTCCTAGGATGAGGTTTTGAAGGACATCCAAGTGAGGAAAGAGTTCATAACTTTGAAAGACCATGCCGATTTTTTGGCGAACTAGGTGAAAATCTTTTTTATTTTCAACGATGGATTGGCCATCCAGCAGGATATCTCCTCCTTGAATACTTTCTAAACCATTGAGGCAACGAAGAAGGGTGCTTTTCCCACAACCAGATGGTCCTAGGATGACAACCACTTCCCCCTTTTTAATATCTAAAGAAAGTCCTTGGAGGATAGGATTGTCTCCGAAGGATTTTTTTAGTTCCTTGATTTCTAAAATAGTTTCAGACATTTAATTCCTCCAATGTTTTTCTAAGTGAGTAGATAGTTTGGAAATAGGGAAACAAACCGCGAAATACAAGACTAAGATTGTTCCATAAATCCAAAAGGATGCTGTTGGAATCGTTAGACGATTACTATCAATGATTTGTTGTCCAACCTTGGTAACTTCAACAACCCCAATCAAAACAACCAAGGAAGTCGTTTTAATCATCCGAGTGACAAGGTTGATGGCTTGTGGGAGCAATCTTCTTAAGACCTGAGGGATGATGATGTAGTAGTAGAGTTGAAATTTAGTTAAGCCAAGTGCTTGTCCACTCTCAAATTGATGTTTCGGTAGGGAAGTGATAGCTCCACGAACTAAGTCACCCATCTCAGCTGTTCCCCAGAGGGTGAAAACGATAATAGCAGAAGTCTCACCAGAAATATTGATATTAAAGTTTCGAGCTAAACCAAAGTAAACGATGAAAAGGAGCACCAGCTGGGGCATGATCCGGATAAATTCTAGATAAAAACGAGTCAAGAAACGAATCACTCTAGAATGAGAAGTCATGATAATTCCCATCACCGTTCCGAAAATCATGGATAAGAAGACAGACAGGATTGAAATCCCAATCGTGACGCCCAATCCCTGTAAAATTCTCAGGAGATTATTTCCCTGAAAGAGTACTTGCATTCCCGAATCCTGCATGACGGAGCCTCCTTTCTATCCAACTAAAGACTAGTGAAATAGGTAGAAGCATGATAAGGTAAGCAACCACCAACATGGCTAGTGCGATATCTGTCTCATAGTAGAGTCCTATCAAATCCTTAGCAACATACATAAGGTCAGCAAGGGCGACTGCCGAAAAGACAGATGTTTCCTTGATGAGGAAAATAACATTGGCACTAAAGGATGGTAGAGCAACCGCTGTCGCTTGTGGAAGAACCACGTAGCGAAAAACCTGAAATGGAGTAAGCCCAATGGCTAAACCAATTTCATGCTGGGTTTGACTGACTGCTTCTAGCCCGCTTCGGAAGGATTCTGCCATGTAGGAACCACCTAAGAAGATGAGCCCGACTGTTGCACAGACTTCTGAAGAAAGAACAATCCCTATTCGAGGTAGGCCGAAGTAGAGAAAGAAAAGTTGTATCAAAAGGGGTGTATTTCGTGAAAGTTCGATATAGGCTGTTGCCAACTGGGAGAAAACAGGAAGGCGGTAATGCCGGATGACACTGACGATGAGCCCCAGCAAAAAAGAACCTAGAATTCCCCAAACTGCAATATGCAAGGTCAGAAAGAATGCCTTTTGATAGAGTGGTAGATATTGTTCAACAATGGACCAATCCAAAAGTAGAACCTCCCATCTAGGAAAATGATACAGTTATTGTAGCATTAAAAGAGAGCTTTGGATAATATGTATTTTTTATTGTGGTGATAAAAAATATTTATAACGGCGATAAATTTTAAAAATGTGATTTTGGGTTGACAAATGTAGATTTTGAGAGTATACTGATAATTGTAATTGACAAATGTAGATTTTGGAGGTGTGCTGATGCAGATTTCGGATGCAGAATGGCAGGTCATGAAGATTATCTGGATGCAGGGAGAACAGACTAGTACTGATCTCATAAAAGTATTAGAGAAAAGGTTTAGCTGGTCTAAATCCACGATCCAGACACTCTTAGCCCGTCTGGTAGAGAAAGAATGTTTGACTCGGGAAAAACAGGGCAAGTCCTTTGTCTATTCGTCCCTTTTAACGCTAGATGATAGTAAGGGCTTAATGGTTCAGGATATCAAAGACAAGCTTTGTTCTCGAAGAATAAAGCTCTTGCTAGCTGATTTGATTGAAGAATGTGACTTTACCCTAGCTGACTTGGAAGGCTTGGAAGAAGTAATTTCAAAGAAAAAAGCAAGTGCTGTAACAGAAGTAAGATGTAATTGTATGTAAAGGAGACGCTATGTTAAATCTATTTGTATCTATTATTGTTCTAGGATTGATTGCTTTTATCCTCTTTTGGTTTTTCAAAAAACCTCAAGAAGACGGTAAGAGAGCTCAACAAAAGAATGGCTATCAAGAAATTCGAGTGGAAGTCATGGGGGGATATACTCCAGGAACTATTATTCTAAAAAAATCGCAACCTGCTCGCATTATTTTCGATCGAAAAGATCCTTCACCTTGCTTGGACCAAATCGTTTTTCCAGACTTTGGAGTGCATGCAAATCTGCCTATGGGAGACCAATATGTGGTTGAAATCACTCCTGAAGAAGCAGGTGAGTATGGTTTCTCTTGTGGCATGAATATGATGCACGGTAAGATGATTGTAGAATAGGAGAATGATATGACTGAAATTGTAAAAGCAAGTCTTGAAAATGGTGTTCAAAAAATCCGTATCACGGCAGACAAAGGCTACCATCCAGCCCACATTCAACTGCAAAAAGGGATTCCTGCTGAGATTACCTTTCACCGTGTGACACCATCAAACTGCTATAAGGAGATTCTCTTCGAAGAAGAAGGAATCCTAGAACCAATCGCTCAAGACGAGGAAAAAGTCATTCGCTTTACGCCTCAAGACTTGGGCGAGCATGAATTTTCATGCGGCATGAAGATGCAAAAGGGGACCTACACCGTTGTTGAAAAAACTAAAAAGTCTCTCAGTCTTTTACAGCGTTTTTGGATTACTAGTATCTTTACTGTGCCTCTTGTGATTCTCATGATTGGGATGTCTACAGGAGGAATTAGTCACCAAGTCATGCGTTGGGGCACCTTTTTAGCCACAACACCCATTATGCTGGTAGCTGGAGTTCCATATATCAGAAGCGCCTGGGCTAGTTTTAAAAAGCACAATTCCAACATGGATACCTTGGTTGCTCTGGGAACCCTAGTGGCCTATTTCTATAGCTTAGTTGCCCTCTTCACTGGTCTGCCCGTTTACTTTGAAAGTGCTGCATTTATCCTCTTCTTCATTCTTTTGGGAGCAGTTTTTGAGGAAAAAATGCGAAAAAATACTTCACAGGCAGTCGAAAAATTATTAGACCTACAAGCAAAAACAGCAGAGGTTTTGCGTGATGATGTTTATGTTCAAATCCCTCTAGAACAAGTCAAAGTTGGGGATCTCATTCGCGTTCGACCAGGTGAAAAAATTGCCGTTGATGGGACCGTGTTAGAAGGTGAAACGAGTATTGATGAATCAATGGTGACTGGGGAAAGTATTCCAGTCGATAAATCAGTTGGAGATGCTGTTATTGGGTCAACTATCAATAATAGTGGTACGATCATTTTTAAAGCTGAAAAAGTTGGTTCTGAGACTATGCTGGCTCAGATTGTGGACTTTGTGAAGAAAGCGCAAACGAGTCGTGCTCCTATTCAAGATTTGACAGACAAGATTTCTGGGATTTTTGTACCAGCAGTTGTCATTTTAGGACTTCTTACTTTTTGGATCTGGTTTGTTTTCCTAGGAGAAAGCTTTGTGACGTCACTTCTCTACGGAGTTGCTGTTTTGATAATTGCCTGTCCTTGTGCACTAGGACTCGCGACACCGACAGCACTCATGGTTGGAACAGGACGAAGTGCCAAGATGGGGATTCTTCTCAAAAATGGTACAGTTTTACAGGAAATCCAAAAAGTCCAAACCATTGTTTTTGACAAGACAGGAACCTTGACCGAAGGGAAGCCAGTAGTGACAGATGTTATTGGTGATGAAAGAGAAGTGCTAAGTTTGGCTGCTTCACTGGAAGATGTATCTCAACACCCGCTAGCTCAAGCTATTGTTAATCGTGCATCTGAACTAGGAATTAGCCTTTACCCAGTGGAAAACTTCCAAGCCTTGCATGGAAAAGGTGTGACTGGGATTATTAATAGTAAACAAGTCTTGCTTGGGAATGCCAAACTCTTAGATGATCTTGCTATTCCACATGATTATCAAGAACGATTTGATTTGCTTGAGAAAGAAGCGAAAACAGTTGTCTTCTTATCAGTAGATGGTGAACTAAAAGGCTTAATTGCCTTGCAGGATGTCCCTAAGGAAAATGCCAAAGAAGCTATTGCTAAATTGAAAAAACGCGGCCTTAGAACGGTCATGCTTACCGGAGATAATGCTGGAGTAGCGCATGCGATTGCAGAGCAAATTGGAATCGAAGAAGTGATTGCAAATGTCTTGCCAGAGGAAAAGGCACATGAAATTCACAAGCTTCAAAAGAATGGCAAATTGGCCTTTGTTGGAGATGGTATCAATGATGCGCCGGCCCTCAGTGTAGCGGATGTCGGAATTGCCATGGGCTCTGGGACAGATATTGCCATTGAATCAGCAGATCTTGTCCTTACAACCAACAATTTACTAGGATTGGCACGTGCTTTTGATATGAGTAAGAAGACCTTTAATCGTATTCTACTCAATCTTTTCTGGGCTTCTATCTATAACCTCATTGGTATTCCGATTGCAGCAGGAGTCTTTTCAAGTCTTGGTTTGGTACTCAATCCAGAACTTGCAGGATTGGCCATGGCCTTTAGTTCAGTCTCTGTTCTAATCAGCTCTCTGATGCTTAATTTTACTAAAGTCGATTAATACTCTTCGAAAATCAAATTCAAACCACGTCAGCTTCACCTTGCCGTACTCAAGTACAGCCTGCGGCTAGCTTCCTAGTTTGCTCTTTGATTTTCATTGAGTATAAAAAGGCGGTTTTAACCGCTTTTTTGCTATTCTAAAACAGATTTTCAAAACGTTTTCAATCTGTACTGTAATAGAGAATGAAAGTTTCTGAGCACATTCTTATGAAACTATAAGTAAATGTGATAAATTAGGAGTGTAAATTTACTGAATCGTTTTCAAAAAACATATAAAAGCGCTTTTATTATTCATCAAATTAACTTTTAAGGAGAGTTATCATTATGACTCAAGGGAAAATTACTGCATCTGCAGCAATGCTTAACGTATTGAAAACATGGGGCGTAGACACTATCTACGGTATCCCATCAGGAACACTCAGCTCACTTATGGACGCTTTGGCTGAAGACAAAGATATCCGTTTCTTGCAAGTTCGTCACGAAGAAACAGGTGCTCTTGCAGCGGTTATGCAAGCTAAATTTGGCGGATCTATCGGTGTTGCAGTTGGTTCAGGTGGACCTGGTGCAACTCACTTGATCAACGGTGTTTACGATGCAGCTATGGATAACACTCCATTCCTTGCTATCCTTGGATCACGTCCAGTTAACGAATTGAACATGGATGCCTTCCAAGAATTGAACCAAAACCCAATGTACAACGGTATCGCTGTTTACAACAAACGTGTAGCTTACGCAGAGCAATTACCAAAAGTTATTGACGAAGCTTGCCGTGCTGCCGTTTCTAAAAAAGGTCCAGCTGTCGTTGAAATTCCAGTAAACTTTGGTTTCCAAGAAATCGACGAAAACTCATACTACGGTTCAGGTTCATACGAGCGTTCATTCATCGCTCCTGCTTTGAACGAAGTTGAAATTGATAAAGCTGTTGAAATTTTGAACAACGCTGAACGCCCAGTGATCTACGCTGGTTACGGTGGTGTTAAAGCTGGTGAAGTGATCACTGAATTGTCACGTAAAATCAAAGCACCAATCATCACAACTGGTAAAAACTTTGAAGCTTTCGAATGGAACTACGAAGGTTTGACAGGTTCTGCTTACCGTGTTGGTTGGAAGCCAGCCAACGAAGTGGTCTTTGAAGCAGACACAGTTCTTTTCCTTGGTTCAAACTTCCCATTTGCTGAAGTTTACGAAGCATTCAAAAACACTGAAAAATTCATCCAAGTGGATATCGACCCTTACAAACTTGGTAAACGTCACGCTCTTGACGCTTCTATCCTTGGTGATGCAGGTCAAGCAGCTAAAGCTATCCTTGATAAAGTAAACCCAGTTGAGTCTACTCCATGGTGGCGTGCAAACGTGAAGAACAACCAAAACTGGCGTGATTACATGAACAAACTCGAAGGTAAAACTGAGGGTGAATTGCAATTGTACCAAGTCTACAATGCAATCAACAAACATGCTGATCAAGACGCTATCTACTCAATCGACGTAGGTGACACTACTCAAACATCTACTCGTCACCTTCACATGACACCTAAGAACATGTGGCGCACATCTCCACTCTTTGCGACAATGGGTATTGCCCTTCCTGGTGGTATCGCTGCTAAGAAAGACAATCCAGATCGCCAAGTATGGAACATCATGGGTGACGGTGCATTCAACATGTGCTACCCAGACGTTATCACAAACGTTCAATACGACCTTCCAGTTATCAACGTTGTCTTCTCAAATGGTAAATATGCCTTCATCAAGGACAAATACGAGGACACAAACAAACACTTGTTTGGTTGTGACTTCCCTAATGCTGACTATGCGAAAATCGCTGAAGCGCAAGGTGCTGTAGGATTCACTGTGAACCGTATCGAAGACATCGATGCAGTTGTTGCAGAAGCTGTTAAACTCAACAAAGAAGGTAAGACAGTTGTGATCGATGCTCACATCACTCCACATCGTCCACTTCCAGTAGAAGTACTTGAGTTGGATCCAAAACAACACTCAGAAGAAGCAATCAAAGCCTTCAAGGAAAAATACGAAGCAGAAGAACTCGTACCATTCCGCCTCTTCTTGGAAGAAGAAGGATTGCAATCACGCGCAATTAAATAATTTCTCTCGTCGAAAATCAAATTTTAAATTTGTAGAATTTATTCTTTGATTTTCATAGAGTGAAACTTAAAAAGATCGGAGTCATCCGGTCTTTTTATGGAGAATAGTAAATGAATTTAAATCAATTAGATATTATCGTTTCAGATGTTCCCCAAGTCTGTGCGGAACTGGAGCATATCTTGGATAAAAAGGCCGATTATGTTGATGATAGTTTTGCTCAGTTCACGATTGGCAGTCACTGTCTCATGTTCTCTCAAAATCATTTGATTCCTTTGGAAAACTTTCAGTCAGGAATCATTCTTCACATCGAGGTTGAGGACGTAGAACAGAATTACCAACGATTAAAAGAGATTGGTGTCGAGATTTTACATGGGCCTTGTGAAACGGATTGGGGAACAGAGTCTTTATTAGTTAAAGGCCCTGCTGGTCTAGTGATTGATTTTTATCGTATGAAATAGGGTGCTTAGTCATTTGAAGATAACCTTAACTATTCTTAAAACAGAATGTGAGAATATGAACTATTGAAAGATCGGAGCAATCCGGTTTTTTTTCTGTTATGCGATTTTCAGTCCGTCTCGTTCCATTAGGTGCGAGACAAAAAACCACCCGCTGACGGGTGGTTATGATTTCTACACTTATTGTTTGGCTTCCTGTTTTAATTGTTGCACCTGTTCCTTGTACTGGAGAAGCTCCTTGTCTTTTTTATGGATAGTCGTTTCTGCTTCAGCAATGCGGCTTTTCAGCTCTTGAGTCTTGCCATGGTGATAGCTAAAACCAATAGCACTACCAACAATGATCCCGATTACTAGACAAGTAAAAATCACCAAAATCAAGGGAGCAGATAGTTGTGTAAAGACAAGACTGACAGTTACTGTTTGACGATTGAGCAGACCAAAGGAGATCACAATGACTAATAAGATCAAACCGCCAATTAGATAAGCCTTATCTTTCAGTGACAATTCATTAAATTTTTTTAGCATAAGTTCCTTTTCTCCTGACTATGTTGATAGAAAATTACACACCATTTAGGTATTAACAAAATTCATTTTACTAGAAAATTTCGATACTGTCAATAATTTCTAACAGCTTATTTACCATCAATCGATTCATTGAAAAGGAGTATTCATTTTCTAATATTTGATTGACTAAACAGATCGGAGCAATCCAGTCTTTTTTCTGTTCCCTCTTTCTTCTCACAAGATTGTGATAGTTTACATCTTTATAACAAAAGCTTCAAAGTCTTGATTGTTTTGAAAGAAGATTATAAAATAAGATTCAGTAAAAATGAAATAGGTTTTGAAAATAACTGAAAAACAAATGAAAATGTTAGGTTGGGTAGCGACCTTTATGTCTGTTATGATGTATATGTCTTACTTCCCACAAATCATGGACAATCTGGCTGGTCAAAAAGGAAATTTCATTGAGCCCTTGGTTGCAGCGATCAACTGTAGTCTATGGGTCTACTACGGTCTTTTCAAAAAAGAAAGAGATATCCCCCTTGCAGCAGCGAATGCACCAGGTATTATTTTTGGCCTAGTAACCGCTATCACAGCTTTGATTTAAAAGGAACAGAGGAGACTAGTTTTCAGTCTTCTTTTTTTGTTTCCGGGGAGGCTATTTGCTTTTTCGAGAGGATAATTTTTTAAAAAACAATCTGATCAACTTAAATAGTAGAATAGTATCAGTATGTCACAGTATTTTATAAGAAAAGGTTTCAGAATGAGCTATAATATAAGTAAATGAACAAGCAAATAAGAAAGTTGAGTAGACTTATGACCGAAAAACTGACTTTTCCGGATGGTTTCGGCTGGAACAGGCGAAATGAACAAGCGCTATGGCTTTATCTATGTGGATCGAGATAACGCAGGAAATGGGACTCTCAAACGTAGCAAGAAGAAATCCTTCTACTGGTACAAGGATGTCATTGCCAGCAATGGTGCAAGCATTGAGTAGAGCACATTTGTTCACTATTTTTATAAAATCTTCTCCCTAATTTATAAGATGTGAAAAAGAGTTCAATTCGAACTCTTTTTTTGCTATAATGAGGGGAGAAAAATCAGACAGGAGATTGACATGTCAGAACCATTATTTTTACAATCAGTTATGCAAGAAAAAATTTGGGGAGGTACCAAGCTACGTGATGAGTTTGGTTACGACATCCCAAGTGAAAAAATCGGAGAATACTGGGCCATCTCAGCTCATCCAAATGGCGTTTCAAAGGTTGCAAATGGACGCTACGAGGGAACAGACCTAGCTACTTTGTATGCGGAACACCGTGAATTGTTTGGCAACCGTCCAGAACCTGTATTTCCACTTTTGACCAAAATACTCGATGCTAACGACTGGCTTAGCGTCCAAGTTCACCCAGACGATGCTTATGGACTAGAGCATGAAGGCGAACTTGGAAAAACAGAATGTTGGTACATCATCTCTGCGGATGAAGGTTCAGAGATTATCTACGGGCATAATGCCAAGTCAAAAGAAGAACTCCGTCAGCAAATCGAAGATAAGAACTGGGATGACCTGTTGACAAAAGTACCAGTTAAGGCTGGAGATTTCTTCTATGTACCAAGTGGCACCATGCATGCTATTGGTGCAGGCATCTTGATTCTTGAAACCCAACAGTCTAGTGATACCACCTATCGCGTCTACGACTTTGACCGCAAGGACGATAATGGAAACTTGCGTGAACTACACCTTGAAAAATCTATCGATGTCTTGAATATTGGTGAGCCTGCAAATAGCCGTCCTGTGACTGTCAAAGCTGATGATTTACGCTCAACTTTACTTGTCTCTAATGATTTCTTCGCAGTCTACAAGTGGGAAATCACAGGAAAAGTTGAATTTGAGAAGACGGCTGATTACAGCTTGTTGAGTGTCTTGGCTGGTCAAGGGAAACTGACTGTAGACGGAAAAGATTATCCAATCCAAAAAGGTAGTCACTTTATCTTGCCGAGTGATGTTGAAGCTTGGACTCTGGAAGGGCAAGATTTGGAATTAATTGTTAGCCATCCATAAAAAAGAAAGGGCCTGAGTTCACTACTCAAGTCCTTTTTGATTACATAAATTGGGCGATAAAGACCACGATGATGATGATTGGAATGACGAAACGAAGAAGGAAGAGCCAGACTTGGAAAAGTCCTTGTTTCCATGCTGTTTCATCAAGATGCAATTCCTCCATAGCGAGTGCTTTTTTAAAGATAAAGCCTGTAAAAAGGGACAAGCAGAGAGCACCGAAAGGCATAAGGAGGTTGGAAACCAAGAAATCCATAGCATCAAAGAAAGTTTTTCCAAAGATTTGGACGTCTGCCATGACACCGTAGGATAGGGCTGAAGGGATACCAAATACAAAAGTCAAAACCCCTAAAATCATACTCCACTTAGCACGTTTGCGATTGTCTTGGTTGGTGATGTTGCCTACATTGATTTCCAGCATCACGACAGAAGAAGTGACCGTCGCAAAGAGGAAGAGCAAGAGAAAGAGAATATAGAAAATACTTCCAAAAGGCATCTTGTCAAAGAGTTGTGGCAAGACGATAAAGAGAAGACTTGGACCACCCTCAGACTGGATGTTAAAGGCTGACATAGCTGGGAAAATGGCTAATCCTGCCATGATGGATACAGAGATGTTCATGGCAACGATGGACATACCTGATTGGACCAGATTGGTTTTCTTATCTAAGTAAGAAGCATAGGTCAACATAGCAGTAACACCGAGCGATAATGCAAAGAAAGATTGCCCCAGAGCATAGAGGAGTCCGGCGCTTGTCAGTTTTGAAAAGTCAGGTTTGAGGAAGTAAACCACACCTTCCATGGCATTAGGCAAGCTGAGAGAGCGCCCGATGATAATGACAAAGATGATAAAGAGCAGGGGCATCATAACTTTCGATGCTCTTTCAATTCCTTTTTGAACTCCCTTAGATACGATAAAGATGTTGAGGAAGATAAAGAGGGCTTGGGAACCAAGGGCAATCCATGGATTTGAAATAATGTCTGTGAAGAGCTGGGCATAATCACTGCTAATCCCAACTTGGAAGGCTTTAGCAATAGCGATACCTAGATAGACTAAAACCCATCCCCCAATAACACTGTAAAAGGATAAGAGGATGAAAAGGGCAAAGGCACCGATCCAACCGATAAAATTGTAGTTCTTGTTATTGCCCAATTTTCCAAAGGTTTTGATTGCTGACACGCCAGCGCTCCGACCAAGGGCGAATTCAGCAAGCAAAAGTGGGAAACCAATCAATAGTGTCGAGATGAGAAAGACCAGTAAAAATCCTCCTCCACCATTAGCAGCGGTCATATAAGGGAATTTCCAAACGGCCCCAAGACCAATAGCAGAACCAGCAGATGCAAGGATAAAGCCCAGTTTTGAGCCCCATTGCGATTTTTCAGACATCGTTAAACTCCGATCTATTGTTTAAAATAAGAAAAGGCTACTTGAGTTGTCAAATAGCCTTCTCTCAATGGCTCTTTATGAGCTTTTTATTTGATTGATAGACTTGATTATCCTATCATGATTTTTCAAGTCTGTCAAGAAAGCGATTTTCATGTTTTTATAAAAAATATGATAAAATACTTGACTCTCCTCAAAGGGGAGGGTATATACTATTTATGTGAGGAGGAAATCATGTACCATATCAAAGAAGCTGCGCAGCTTTCAGGCGTCTCTATCAAGACCCTTTACCATTATGATAAGATAGGACTCTTGGTTCCGTTAAAGTCAGAAAATGGCTATCGAACCTACAGTCAAGAAGATTTAGAACGACTTCAGGTTATCCTTTATTACAAGTATCTAGGCTTTTCTTTAGAAAAAATAGCAGAGCTATTGAAGGAAGAAAAGACGGACTTGTTACCACATTTGACTAGGCAGTTGGACTATCTAACTCGAGAAAGGCAACATCTGGATACCTTGATTTCCACCTTGCAAAAAACCATTCAAGAACAAAAAGGAGAAAGAAAAATGACTATTGAGGAAAAATTCACTGGATTTAGCTATCAAGACCATCAAAAATACCAGCAAGAGGCGGTAGATAAGTATGGTCAAGAAGTCATGGACCAGGCTCTCGAGCGCCAAAAAGGTCACGAAGACGAAGCTACGGCTGCCTTCAACCAAGTCTTTCAAGCCTTGGCACAAAATCTTCAAGCTGATCTACCTGCAACAGCATCTGAAAATCAAGAGGAAGCAGGCAAACTCTTGCAAGCCATCCGTACTTATGGATTTGACTGCTCTATCGAGGTCTTTGGTCATATCGGAAAAGGCTATGTCTATAATCCAGAGTTTAAGGAAAACATTGATAAGTTTGGACAGGGAACAGCCCAGTACACATCAGATGTCATTGCTCACTATGTAAGCAAACAAACTCGATAAAACTCAAAGACCAAGCTAAGGCTGACAAAACCAGTAACAGATTTTAGCAGGAAGACACAGACTTAGATAAGATAAAAATCGGCGGAGTGTTCTCTGCCGATTTACTGTTATTTGAGTTGGTAAGACCAGTCTTCTCCATCCTTATAGTAAAAGAATTCACTGAGGTCCTCTTCGAGAAAAACACGAAGCATGTCAGACATATCCTCAGTAGCTAATTTTAGATGAGATAGATTTTCAAAATCCTCCCACCAGACATTTCCTTCGTCTGAAGATTGGAGCTCACCAGTAAAGTGTTCTGTTTTGTAAAAGTGGACAACATAACGATAGTCCTCGTCATCATACCAATCTTTGATACCACAGAGTTGAGGCTTAGAAATGGTCAGACCAGTTTCTTCCTTCACTTCGCGAATGACAGCATCGACAAAGGATTCGCCACGTTCAACATGACCACCAGGAAAAGTAATGCCAGGCCAGTCAGGGCTAATTCGGTCTTGAACTAGGACCTTGCCCCCATTTTTAATCATACACATGTTGACAAATTCGACTGATTCTCTTCTGCTCATATTATTTTTCCTATTTTGTTAGTAATTTTTCTACCACGTTTAACTTTCGCATGGTCAGATCAACGCCGAACAGTTTTTCAAGATAGTTGGTATTAAGCTTTTTTCGTTTTGCAGTTCTAGGGAGATAGAGGTAAAGACAATGGTTGCCGATACAAATTTCTTCTTCACCATAGTCACTATCCAATTTTTCAAATGGTAGACTTTGGATAGCATTCTGGAAAAGAATTATATGTATACGGTCATAAAGATAATGTTCTCCAAACGGATTTTCTTGGACAATTTTTGTAAAATCACTCTTATTTTTAATAACCATTTTCAAGTCGGCTCCGATTTTTTCTTTTATTAGAGTATGGACTTGTTCTCGTATTTCTTCTATGGCTAAGTCGCTTTCAAGAATAATATTTCCACTTTGAATATAAGTTCGAACGTGTTGAAAACCAGCCTCTGTTAAGATATCTACCAGATAAGACATTTTAGGGATAGCATTTTGTCCATTCGGTGTAACACCTCTCAGTAAAATAATATGTTCCAAAATAGCTCCTTTCTTATCCAATATCTTTAGATACTATATCATTTATAGTTCTAGTTTGAGCCTGCCACCCAGCCGGTGCAGAGGGCGGAAGTGATGTTAAATCCCCCCGTATGGGCATTGATATCTAGTACCTCACCAGCAAAGTGGAGTCCAGGGACTAGCTTACTTTCCAGCGTTTTAGGATTGATTTCCTTGAGACTAACGCCACCTTTAGTTACAAAGGATTTAGCTAATGACATTTTGCCAGTTACAGGGATTTTAAGAGCCTTGATGGACTGGACAAGTTGGTCGCGTTCTTTTTCTGTTAGTTGTTTGACTTTTTCAGGATATCCTTGCACGAAAAATTCTGCCAAGCGTTCAGGGAGCAAGGTTTTTAAGGCATTTTTCAAGGATTTTTCACGGTTATCTTCTAGAAATGATAACAATTCGCTTTCAGAAAATTGTGGCAAGACATCTAGGGAGAGAATTTCCCCACCCTTGACAAAGCTAGACATGCGTAGTGCAGAAGGACCTGACAAACCAAAGTGGGTAAAGAGCAAATCATGAGTGATGACGTGCTTGCCATAGCTTAGGGTTACATCGTCTAGGGAAATTCCCTGCAAGGCCTTGTGTGGGAAATCAGTCAACAATGGACTTTCAGCAGCTTCGAGTTCGGTAATAGTGTGTTTGAAATGTCGGGCGATTTCATGACCAAAACCAGTAGAGCCAGTAGAAGGATAGGATTTTCCACCTGTTGTGACAATGAGTTTATCACAAGTAAAGGTTTGGTCTGCTGACTTGAGGACAAACTGGTCGTCTATCTTTTTAACAGAAACAATCTCTGTTTGAGTGGCAATTTGCCCACCTAGCTCCATGATTTTCTTTTCCAGTGCTTCGATAATGGTTCGAGATTTGTCGCTGGCTGGAAAGACGCGACCATGGTCTTCGACCTTGAGTTTTACGCCATTTTCAGTAAAAAAGTTGATGATATCATGGTTATCAAACTGGGAAAAGACACTGTATAGAAAGCGGCCATTCCCAGGGATGCCAGCTAATAGGTCATCTAGAGTTCCATTGTTGGTCACGTTGCAGCGACCACCACCAGTACCAGCTAATTTTTTTCCAAGTTTTCGATTTTTTTCGATGAGAAGGGTTTTCTGCCCATAAAAGCTACTTGAAATCGTAGCCATCATACCAGCAGGGCCTCCCCCAATTACAATAGTGTCAAAATGTTTCATAAAAGTATTGTACCATAAAAAAACAAGAGATGATAAGTCATCTCTTGTCAGAACGAAGACAAACGTCATTTTTGGTGTTTGTCTTTTTCTGTTTTCAAAAATATTTTGTCTCATCATCTGATATTCCATTCAAAAATCGAATTTAGAACAAAATAAAAAGGGATATTCTCTAT
>NZ_WIJK01000013.1 GCF_009496285.1 Streptococcus mitis | reverse complement strand
GGATTTCGGAACTTTGACAACTTTAAGAAACGAATTTTCATCGCTCTGAATATAAAAATGAAGAGGACATCAATTGTCCTCTCCAGATGTTAGTTTTTATTCAACCCACTACAGTTGACAATGAGCCCAAAATCCCAACTAGCTAATACTCACTTCCAATAGACGAAAACCTCCAAGAATTTTACAATCCTTGGAGGTTTACTCATAGTTTACTTAGTCTTTTACCAACTTTATAAAACAAGGCTTATTCTTCTTCATCACGCTTACGACGTTTAGCTACCAAAGCTAATCCTGTTAGACCTGCTACTACTCCAAGAAGAGCATTTGTAGCCGAAGCTGATGTTCCAGTATTTGGAAGTTGCTTACGAGTCTTAGTGGTATCAGTTTGAGGAGCTTGACTAGTTGAAGTCGAATGAATCATAGATGTGCTTGCTGATTCAGATGCACTTGTTGATGCTGACTCTGACGCTGAGGTGCTTGCTGACTCTGAAGCCGATGTTGAAGCAGACTCTGATGCACTTGTGCTTGCTGATTCAGACGCTGATGTCGATGCGCTTGTGCTTGCTGACTCAGACGCTGATGTTGATGCGCTTGTTGATGCTGATTCAGATGCTGATTCAGATGCTGAGGTCGATGCGCTTGTTGACGCTGACTCTGACGCTGATGTTGACGCGCTTGTGCTTGCTGATTCAGATGCTGATGTGCTTGCACTTGTTGACGCTGACTCTGACGCTGATGTCGATGCACTTGTTGATGCTGACTCAGACGCTGATGTGCTTGCGCTTGTACTTGCTGATTCAGATGCTGAGGTCGATGCGCTTGTGCTTGCTGATTCAGATGCTGATGTCGATGCACTTGTTGATGCCGATTCAGACGCTGATGTCGATGCACTTGTTGACGCTGACTCTGACGCTGATGTCGATGCACTTGTTGATGCTGACTCTGAAGCCGATGTTGAAGCAGACTCAGATGCACTTGTTGACGCTGATTCAGAAGCCGATGTGCTTGCTGACTCTGATGCACTTGTTGATGCTGATTCTGAAGCACTTGTTGACGCTGACTCTGACGCTGACTCTGACGCTGATGTTGACGCGCTTGTGCTTGCTGATTCAGATGCTGACTCAGATGCTGATGTGCTTGCACTTGTTGATGCTGACTCTGAAGCACTTGTTGACGCTGACTCTGATGCTGATGTTGACGCGCTTGTGCTTGCTGATTCAGATGCTGATGTCGATGCACTTGTGCTTGCTGACTCAGATGCTGAGGTCGATGCACTTGTTGACGCTGACTCTGACGCTGAGGTCGATGCACTTGTTGACGCTGACTCTGACGCTGATGTCGATGCGCTTGTTGACGCTGACTCTGACGCTGATGTTGATGCGCTTGTGCTTGCTGATTCAGATGCTGAGGTCGATGCACTTGTTGACGCTGACTCTGACGCTGATGTAGACGCACTTGTGCTTGCTGATTCAGACGCTGATGTTGACGCGCTTGTGCTTGCTGATTCAGATGCTGAGGTCGATGCGCTTGTGCTTGCTGATTCAGACGCTGAGGTCGATGCACTTGTTGACGCTGACTCTGACGCTGAGGTTGATGCGCTTGTTGACGCTGACTCTGACGCTGAGGTCGATGCACTTGTTGATGCTGACTCTGACGCTGAGGTCGATGCGCTTGTTGACGCTGACTCAGATGCTGAGGTCGATGCACTTGTACTTGCTGATTCAGATGCTGAGGTCGATGCACTTGTTGACGCCGACTCTGATGCTGATGTTGATGCGCTTGTGCTTGCTGATTCAGACGCTGATGTCGATGCGCTTGTGCTTGCTGATTCAGACGCTGAGGTTAACGCGCTTGTGCTTGCTGACTCAGATGCTGAGGTCGATGCACTTGTTGACGCTGACTCTGACGCTGATGTTGATGCGCTTGTGCTTGCTGATTCAGATGCTGAGGTCGATGCACTTGTTGATGCTGATTCAGATGCTGAGGTTGACGCGCTTGTGCTTGCTGACTCAGATGCTGAGGTCGATGCACTTGTTGACGCTGACTCTGACGCTGAGGTCGATGCACTTGTTGACGCTGATTCAGATGCTGATGTTGATGCACTTGTTGATGCTGACTCAGATGCTGAGGTGCTTGCACTTGTTGATGCTGATTCAGACGCTGAGGTTGACGCGCTTGTGCTTGCTGACTCAGATGCTGATGTACTTGCACTTGTTGACGCTGATTCAGATGCTGAGGTTGACGCGCTTGTGCTTGCTGACTCAGATGCTGAGGTCGATGCACTTGTTGACGCTGACTCTGATGCTGATGTACTTGCACTTGTTGACGCTGATTCAGATGCTGATGTCGATGCACTTGTTGACGCTGACTCTGACGCTGATGTCGATGCACTTGTTGATGCGCTTGTGCTTGCTGATTCAGATGCTGATGTCGATGCACTTGTTGACGCTGACTCAGATGCTGATGTCGATGCACTTGTTGACGCTGATTCAGACGCTGAGGTTGACGCGCTTGTGCTTGCTGACTCAGATGCTGAGGTCGATGCACTTGTTGATGCTGACTCAGACGCTGAGGTCGATGCACTTGTTGACGCTGATTCAGATGCTGATGTCGATGCACTTGTTGATGCGGATTCAGACGCTGAGGTTGACGCGCTTGTGCTTGCTGACTCTGATGCTGATGTCGATGCACTTGTTGATGCTGACTCAGATGCTGAGGTGCTTGCACTTGTTGATGCGGATTCAGACGCTGATGTCGATGCACTTGTTGATGCTGACTCAGATGCTGATGTCGATGCACTTGTTGATGCTGATTCAGACGCTGAGGTTGACGCGCTTGTGCTTGCTGACTCAGATGCTGATGTCGATGCACTTGTTGATGCTGACTCAGATGCTGATGTCGATGCACTTGTTGATGCTGATTCAGACGCTGATGTTGACGCGCTTGTGCTTGCTGACTCAGATGCTGATGTCGATGCACTTGTTGATGCTGATTCAGACGCTGAGGTTGACGCGCTTGTGCTTGCTGACTCAGATGCTGATGTCGATGCACTTGTTGACGCTGACTCAGACGCTGAGGTCGATGCACTTGTTGATGCTGACTCTGACGCTGATGTCGATGCGCTTGTTGACGCTGACTCAGATGCTGAGGTCGATGCACTTGTTGACGCTGACTCTGACGCTGAGGTCGATGCACTTGTTGATGCTGACTCAGACGCTGAGGTCGATGCACTTGTACTTGCTGATTCAGACGCTGAGGTCGATGCGCTTGTTGACGCTGATTCAGACGCTGAGGTCGATGCACTTGTTGACGCTGATTCAGACGCTGAGGTCGATGCACTTGTTGATGCTGACTCTGACGCTGAGGTCGATGCACTTGTTGATGCTGACTCTGACGCTGAGGTCGATGCACTTGTACTTGCTGATTCAGATGCTGAGGTCGATGCACTTGTTGACGCCGACTCTGATGCTGATGTTGATGCGCTTGTGCTTGCTGATTCAGACGCTGAGGTCGATGCGCTTGTGCTTGCTGATTCAGACGCTGAGGTTAACGCGCTTGTGCTTGCTGACTCAGAGGCTGAGGTCGATGCACTTGTTGACGCTGACTCTGACGCTGATGTTGATGCGCTTGTGCTTGCTGATTCAGATGCTGATGTCGATGCACTTGTTGACGCTGATTCAGATGCTGAGGTGCTTGCACTTGTTGATGCTGATTCAGACGCTGAGGTCGATGCACTTGTTGACGCTGACTCAGAGGCTGATGTCGATGCACTTGTTGATGCTGACTCAGAGGCTGATGTCGATGCACTTGTGCTTGCGCTTGTTGACGCTGATTCAGACGCTGAGGTTGACGCACTTGTGCTAGCTGATTGACTTGCGCTTGTTGAAGCTGACTGGCTTGCTGACGTGCTGGCGGATTGGCTTGCACTTGTACTTGCTGACTCAGAAGCCGATGTACTTGCTGACTGACTTGCACTTGTACTTGCTGATTCAGAGGCCGATGTACTTGCTGATTGGCTTGCACTTGTACTTGCTGACTCAGAGGCGCTTGTGCTGGCTGACTGACTTGCACTTGTACTTGCTGACTCAGAAGCCGATGTACTTGCTGACTGACTTGCACTTGTACTTGCTGACTCAGAGGCGCTTGTGCTGGCTGACTGACTTGCACTGGTTGACGCTGATTCAGAGGCCGATGTGCTGGCTGACTGGCTCGCACTGGTTGATGCTGACTCAGAGGCCGATGTGCTGGCTGATTGGCTCGCACTGGTTGACGCTGACTGGCTAGCTGATGTACTTGCTGATTGACTTGCGCTTGTCGATGCTGACTGGCTAGCCGATGTACTTGCTGATTGGCTCGCACTTGTTGAAGCACTTTGGCTTGCTGATGTGCTGGCTGATTGGCTCGCACTGGTTGAAGCACTTTGGCTTGCTGATGTGCTGGCTGATTGGCTCGCACTGGTTGATGCTGACTGGCTAGCTGATGTACTTGCTGATTGGCTCGCACTGGTTGACGCCGATTCAGAGGCTGATGTGCTTGCTGATTGGCTCGCACTTGTCGATGCTGACTCAGACGCTGATGTGCTTGCTGATTGGCTCGCACTTGTCGATGCTGACTGGCTAGCCGACGTGCTTGCTGATTGACTTGCGCTGGTTGACGCTGACTGGCTTGCTGATGTACTTGCTGATTGACTGGCGCTTGTCGATGCTGACTGGCTAGCCGATGTACTTGCTGATTGGCTCGCACTGGTTGACGCCGATTCAGAGGCTGATGTGCTTGCTGATTGGCTAGCACTTGTCGATGCTGACTGGCTAGCTGATGTGCTTGCTGATTGACTTGCGCTTGTTGAAGCTGACTGGCTAGCCGACGTGCTTGCTGATTGGCTTGCACTGGTTGACGCTGACTCAGAAGCCGATGTGCTTGCTGATTGACTTGCACTGGTTGATGCTGACTGGCTAGCTGATGTACTTGCTGATTGACTTGCGCTTGTTGAAGCACTTTGGCTTGCTGACGTGCTTGCTGATTGGCTCGCACTGGTCGATGCTGACTGGCTAGCTGATGTACTTGCTGATTGACTTGCGCTTGTTGACGCTGACTGGCTAGCTGATGTACTTGCTGATTGACTTGCTGATTGACTTGCGCTTGTCGATGCTGACTGGCTAGCCGATGTACTTGCTGATTGGCTCGCACTTGTTGAAGCACTTTGGCTTGCTGATGTGCTGGCTGATTGGCTCGCACTGGTTGATGCTGACTGGCTAGCTGATGTACTTGCTGATTGGCTCGCACTTGTCGATGCTGACTGACTTGCTGACGTGCTGGCTGATTGGCTTGCACTGGTTGATGCTGACTGGCTAGCCGATGTGCTTGCTGATTGACTTGCGCTTGTTGAAGCACTTTGGCTTGCAGACGTGCTGGCTGATTGGCTCGCACTTGTCGATGCTGACTGGCTAGCTGACGTGCTGGCTGATTGACTGGCGCTTGTCGATGCGGACTGGCTAGCTGACGTGCTTGCTGATTGACTTGCGCTTGTTGAAGCTGACTGGCTAGCCGACGTGCTGGCTGATTGGCTCGCACTGGTCGATGCTGACTGGCTAGCTGATGTGCTTGCTGATTGACTCGCACTTGTTGAAGCACTTTGGCTTGCAGACGTGCTGGCTGATTGGCTCGCACTGGTCGATGCTGACTGGCTAGCTGATGTGCTTGCTGATTGACTTGCGCTTGTTGAAGCTGACTCAGATGCACTGGTCATTGCACTTACTGATGCACTGGTTGAAGCAGACACTGACGCACTGGTTGACGCTGATGCTGACTTATGATCCGAATCTGACAAATCAGGAGTTACTGTGTTTTTTGTTCCGTCTTTGTAGGTAATCGTTACAGTTCCATTGCTATCAATATCGTACGATTTAATACGGAAATCTGTTGCAGGGTTAGACGTCTTCACTGCATTAAGAATCTTATCAAGGTCTTTTCGAGTCAAGGAAGTTAGATTAGAAACCTGGACAGCATCTTTTGGTTTAACACCTGGGAATTTTTCGTTCAGTTTCCCTTGTGCTACTACAGTCGTTACTCTACCCGTATTATCTGATAAGTCTGTAGCATTAGTTCCACGAGTCCATTTGTTTCCATCTTTATACTGTACATTTTCTCCATAAGTAGCAGTGTACTCTAGCACTTTTGGAGTTGTCGCCGAAGCTTCAGTGGTAATATCCTTAATTCCTAGTGCATCATCATCTGAAGAATAGCCATCTTGGAAAATACGACTGATATCAGAAGTTCCATCGTTTAATTTCAGAGTTTTAATCTTACCACTATTATCTTTAGCAGTTAAAACAACTTTAATCTTGTCGCCTGCGAAGACTTCGTAACCGCTGACTCCTGGACGAACATTATTCTTAATCGATTGTTTTTCCCATAGGCCAGTTTTATCGTTCTTAATATAAAGTTCAAAAGTTACTTCAGGTGCTACAGTTTCCTTGGTAATCGTCTTCGTCGTTGTAGCTGATTCCAAGGTTTCATTTGCACCAGTGCTAGGATTTGTAAAGACCTTGCTTTGTTTAACAGTTACATCGCCTGTTGGAAGAAGACCATTGTTGCCGTCGTATGCGTCTTGCAGTTTTGCAGGTTCAAAGGTTACGCTTGTTTCATTATCTTTAGCTCTCTTCTCGAATGTATGCCCTGCTAAAGTCAAGGTTACAAGAGCTCCAGGTGTGACATTGGTCACAACAATTGAACGATTTGGCAAACCACCTGTTTCGTTGGTAGAAGCAACTGAGATAACCGGTGCTTGTGGATTGACCTTAATAGTCACATCAACCGTTCTACTATTAGCAGTTCCGCTGTAAGATCCTTGTGGAAGAGTGATTCTTACTTTTCGTGTATAAACTCCTGCGTTTTCCAGCATAGCATCATCAGGAGCCTGATCCCAACTAAAGGTAGTTCCTGTTGGGAAGGATACACTTTCGTTCGAATTTTTAAGCGCCTCTCCTGGATTTTCAATAATCTCTGCTAATGGAGTCTTATTTGCCACAGTTGTAACGTACTCCTGTTTAGCTACAGGATCAACAACTGTATAATCAAAGTTTGTCTGACTTGTCAAGGCTGGATTGCTTGTTGAAACATCCCCAAAACGTCCTTTTGGATATGTGGCAATTAGCGTATAGGTTGTACTATGGCTCTCAGCTTCTGAACCCGTAGTATGCCAAATTGCGCCAAACGGCTGTGTTCCAACAGGGGTTGTAATTTCGTTACCTTGATTATTTATTTTATACTTATAAGACCATGTTGTCCCTGACAGACTTGAATCCCCCAAATTTGTATATTGTTGGATTGTTCCACCGATATTATTAGCCCAGTCTCCGCCAGTAACTTTATCATTACCTTGATCTGACTTAAAGGCATAGAATTTACCTTTTACACCATTATAAGTTTTAACTTCAACTTTTGGATAAACAGTATAGTTAACTGTTACATCATCAGTCGAGCCATCAGAATAAGTAACCCGTGCAACTGCACTTTTTGTCCCAGCAGATGTGTTGTCAATGCGACTAACCCATGAAACAGTCGTTCCTTGAGGGAGCTGTCCTCCACCATCAAGCTGGACAAAGTTCGTAGCATCGTTTAAATCCGTTGCCGTTTCACCAGTATAGGTATAAATAGTCGATGCCTTCGCTACAGCAGTATATTTATCAGTCTGGCTTTTGATTACAAATTTGACATAACCATTGTCGGTTATACCGTTTTTTGCATGGTTACTATCAGAGGTGTTTTGGTCATCTGTTGCCATTAAATAGCGTTCAAATGATGCTAACGGTACATTTTTTGCTAGAGTGCCTGTAAGGGTAATCTTTGCATCGGTTTGATTCGTTAAGCTAGCGATCGGATTTGAACGAGTAATTCCAGTATATCCTGCATAGTTTGTACCATTAGTACTGTCAGCTGTACCTTGCATTTCAAACTTCAATGAAGAAATCTTGCCAGAATCATCAGTTGCTCTAAAGGTTACATTAACTTCTTCCCCACGGTATAGATAGATTTCCTTAGTTGTAGCATTATCATAATGAATCTCCAGTTTTGGACGTTCATTAACTGTAACAGATCGAGAAATAGTATTTCTTGTTAAATCCTTATAAATAATCGTTGCAGTTCCATCGTTTGCAACTTGAATATCTTTGATACGGTGTATTGCCTGATTATTTTTAGCATAGATGGCAGTCTTGACAGCTGCCTTTTCATCATCTGTTAAGCTATCTTTATTTGCTACAGGTGTAAAGTCAGGATTTATTACTTTAAGACGGTCTTTCAGTTGTCCTTGAGTGATACGAACATTACCAGTTCCTGTTGTGACATTTCGATTATTTACTTGGTCGGTAGCAACCGCATTTCGTTGCCAAGTATTTCCTGACTTCCACTCCAAATCATCCCTAAGATGGGCCTTTACAACGATATGAGCTGGACTGCTCTCAGTAGCATTGATATCGCCACTATTTAGATGGTCAACCACACCTTTACCATACTCATCTCCTGTATCATTATCACCTTGGAAGAAGTTGGTTGTTAAAGCAGGTCGATTAGCGTCCGCTTTGGAGATAATCTTAAACTCTTTTAGTTTCCCGCTATTATCATACGCTGTGAAATCAACTGTAAAGTCATCACCAGCATAGACGATGTGTTCCTTCCCACGGCTAGGGTCTGGGCTCTCTGTTGCTTGGATGGTCTGGCCATCACGCGTCACTGTAACACCAGGCACAGGAGGTACCGTTTCAGCTCTTACGCTAGCTCGAACGACATCCACAGTGTTATCACGATAAGTAATAGTGATTTCACCCGTATTAGACACCGTTATTTCGTGATTACCTTCAGAATTTTTCTTGTAATCAGAACTGTTGAGGATAGTGGCATTTTTACTATTGTTCCTAAAGTTTTCAAGAATTTGAGCTCTCTCAGTCTCGCTCAAAGATGACGGATTGTTAACCGTAACAGTATCACCACTCACAGGCTCGTTACGTTCGTTGAAACCTTTGATACGAACAGTCATCCGAGCCGTAGTGGTTTGATTGTCAGTATCCGTCACTTTATATTCGAGAACATATGCACCAGGTTTATACGGTTCCCAAGCCCCATCTGCAGTACCGGTTTTTCCTACTCCATTGTTTCGACCAATTGTCCCAACAATTTGTACATTATATGATTTCTGGTATCCTGTAAAATGACCACGTCTATCATATATTCCAAGATCTCCATAACCATTTTTGCTAGTTGCTGGATAGTTAGGCGCATTCAAGCCAGTAATGATCGGATTACTCTCTGCAGCATCTAGGCGCTTCATCCCTACATCATCATTGAGTGGCATATTTACCGTAGCGATTTTGTCGTCATTATAATAGGTAATCTCAGTTGGTAATGTAATAGTTGGTGGTTTACTACCCAGTCGCTGACCTGTTCCTGTTGGAACAGTACCAGTCATTACACTGGTATAGTTCCCAGCAGTTGAAGTGCTTTCGAACGGTCTACTACTTGTAGCCACCTGGGCATTCAAAGTAGCTTCACTAGAATTATTATTCGCTGTTGCATAGATCAAAATAGTCGCATCTAAGTTCCTATTTAGATCATGGCGTTTATTAAAGACGTACTCATTTCCAGAACCACCACGTTTTTCCATTGGTTCTCCATTGAAAAGAACACGAGTGATGGTTGTATTTTTATCCACTTGTGCGATTAGACCAGCGTAATTAAGCGGACTCTGCGAATGCATATTGATACGCCAAAGCACCTCACGGTTACTACTTGCAAAGGTTCCTTGCTCAAGTGATGCAGTCGTCTGCTGATTTAGCGTTACTGGTGCAAAACCTCTGAGATTTCCCCCTGTTGGCATCGCTTGCCCGTTACGGCTATCACGTTGGCCAGAGGTTGCACGTGAAACCGCATTGGCGATAGAGTTGCGAGCTGAAGTGGCAGAATTGATCACTTCTCCTAGATCTGCATTTGGATCCTTGAGAGCAGACTCAATCTCAGCAATAGCAGATTTTACCTTAAGAATGGCTGAGCTTGTATCTGGAAGGTCCACAGCTTTAGCCAGGTATTCTCCCATTTCTGCTGAAAGAGTTGCCAGTTTCTTACGATCTTCTGCTTGCTTTTTAGCGCTTGTTTCTGCTATCGTTGTCGCAGCAAGAGTCGCTGTTGTCGTAGCTGTCAAACTCGCATTTTGACTTGTAAAGTTTTCTGCAGTTGAAAGAGAACTAGAAAGGCTAGGGTTGACCTTAATATCGCTAGCCTTAACTGCGGCTCTGGATGTTCCGTCATTACTGATAGCATCTTCGCTAGGAGCCGTCTGTGAACCTTCTACATGCGAAACCTCAGAGAGGGAACTGCTTGCAACAGTCGAAGCACTATCTGATGTTGAGGCAGAATCGTTCAATGAAGACGAGGTACTAGCTGAAGTTGAAGATGAAACACTGGCACTAGTGCTAGCTGATGTTGAGGCGCTTACGGACTCGGATGCACTTGTTGAGGCCGAAATAGAGGCACTTGTAGAAGCAGAGATTGAGACACTCTCACTAACAGAGGTAGATGTTGAAACAGACGTTTGCTGCTCCTCATCTTTATTGACAGTTCCCAAAACAACCTGATCAGAATTCACTAGATTGTCAGTACCATCCACGACTTTCTCTACAGCCAGCTGTTCATTGGCATGGACTTGCGTATGAGTGGCAACTCCACCACCAACAACAGCCCCCGCGGCAGCTATCCCCTTGAGGACATCTATCCCGGTTAAAGAAGTTGAGACACGATCTTCCACAACTTCAGTTGTCACCTGAGCAGTATCAATACCACCACGAAGAACCTTAAATAGCCCGAATAAAGACGTTGAGGCACGCAACCAATGTTTCCCTGACTTAATCAGTTTGTATCTAGTTACACGATCGGTTTCTCGATACTCTCCTTCTTGACGTCTAAAAAACATGTTTTTTTCTCCTTGAGTTCATTTTTTATAAAAAACTAAATACCAAAACATTCTTAAGATACACAGCCATGTTACATGGATATTTTCTCTTTTTTCACCCTGACAAGCACTGGTGTACTCTTAAAAAATTTTGATATAGAGCTCAATCTATAACACCTTATTATAGCACAATAGAGCCTGTATTGTCCAAAGATTTGTATAAAAAATATATTAATACAAATTACTTGTTCTTTTTGTAGATTTTACCTGAATTTAAGATTCTTTTTTTATCCAATAATCATCTATTTAGCTTTAAAAAATCAAATATTATTGTAAAAAATCAGTAGGATGAAATAAAATATAAACAAATTGACCAGAAAGAAAAGTCAGATCAATTTATAGCAATGTTTTAAAATCCGTAGCGCATAGTGAATTGAACCTAGAATAGTACACTGAGAATTCTAAAACATCTCTAGAAATTAATTTTACTTTCCTAATCTTTTTGTTCATATCTTATTTCAATCCACTATACTATTCTAGGTTCAATCTACTATATGTCGAATCATCTATCCATCAAAAAAAGCCGCCTGATTGGGCGACTTAATTTTTTATAGGGAGATTATTGTGAAAAAGTTTTAGGAGTATAAGTTAAGGTCTTTTTAACTTATGAGATAAGTATACAGCTCCTATCTTAAAGTTTCCTTAAGTATTTTTAAATGTGAGATTTTTCCATTTTTCTCGCCAGTTTTTCTTAGACAAACGCTTTTGATAGAGCTTCATTCGGTCTTGATTTTCTAAGAAATGGCGAGTTGGAGAAACCTGAAAGTTCAAAATATCCTCCAAACCATAAGGGGTAACGAGCTCTAAAGTTGCGTCAGCTTGCAAGCGAAGCCCTACTGCCGTACAACGTTCAGGATACTTACTCATGGCATCGCAGGAATTTCTATACGGTTCCGTATGGGGACTATGTTGGTGCATATAGACTTGATTTTTTAGCTCCCACTGATACTGGGGAAAGTCCTCTCTCAACTTACTTTCTATAACCAGCGTATCTTCATAATTCACATCTGGGTCAAAGAAAATCACATCCACATCCGTTTCACGGTCAAAGGATGGCTTATCTGACAAGAGATTCCAGATAAAATTTCGAACCGAACCAGCCGCCAACCAGGAATCTTTCAACTCTAAGTCACGGATGATAGTCAGAATAGCCATCATGTCAGGATCTTCTCTGAAAGAATCTAAAATTTCAGCTTTATTTTTCAATGTATTCATACCCCAAATGTTCGTAAGCCTTAGCTGTCGCAACCCGACCTGAACGAGTTCGCATGATAAATCCTTTCTGGATTAGGTAAGGTTCATACATATCCTCTACCGTCTCACGTTCTTCCGCGATATTAACCGAAAGGGTACCTAGACCGACAGGACCGCCACCGTACATTTCAATCATGGTGCGGAGAATTTTCTGGTCCACATAGTCCAAGCCTTCATGGTCTACATCCAGCATAGTCAAAGCCTTATCGGTAATCAAATCATCAATCAAGCCATCGCCCATAATCTGCGCAAAGTCGCGAACGCGCTTGAGGAGACGATTGGCGATACGAGGAGTCCCACGACTACGGAGGGCCAACTCAGCAGCTGCCTCGTGAGTGATTTCCATCTCAAAAATATCTGCCGTCCGCTCGACAATCTCTGTCAAGTCATCATGGGCATAATACTCCATGTGGCCAGTAATCCCGAAACGTGCACGAAGAGGATTTGACAGCATTCCTGCTCGTGTCGTCGCACCAATCAAGGTAAAAGGTGGTAATTCTAGATGGACACTGCGACTACCTTCCCCCACACCAATCATGATATCGATGTAGAAGTCTTCCATAGCACTGTAAAGCACCTCTTCCACCGACATAGGCAAGCGATGAATCTCGTCGATAAAGAGAACATCTCCTGGCTCCAAGTCATTCAAAATCGCTACCAGATCACCGGCTTTTTCGATAACGGGACCAGATGTTTGTTTGAGATTGACTCCCAATTCATTGGCAATGACAAAAGCCATGGTTGTTTTCCCGAGACCTGGAGGGCCAAACAAAAGAACATGGTCCAGCGCCTCATCACGCATTTTTGCTGCTTCGATAAAGATTTGAAGCTGATCCTTGACCTTGTCCTGACCGATATATTCACGTAAATATTGGGGACGGAGGGTACGCTCTACCAACTCCTCATCACCCATGATTTCATTATCTAAAATTCTACTCATGCTCCTATTATAGCAAAAATCCAGCCCGCAAACAAAAAAGCCACCGAATTTGGTGGCTCCCGAGTTTAGATATAATATTCTACGGCACTGCTACACAGCCTGCGAAAGGAGGTGAAATAGCCCATGATGGAACTAGTACTCAAAACTATCATCGGACCAATTGTGGTCGGTGTCGTTCTTCGCATATACTCAATGAAAATCAAAGAGCAAACTAGGAAGCTAGCCGCAGGCTGCTCAAAACAGTGTTTTGAGGTTGCAGATGAAAGCTGACGTGGTTTGAAGAGATTTTCGAAGAGTATTAGTCGATAAATGGCTAAACAAGGATAAATAGTGTCAAAAAAGACCCCAAACTTAATGTGGAAGTTAGCTTGGGGTCTTTTCTAGTCCATGATATAGAACTAATCCTTAATTCCTATCCATTATCCCACAGTGCGCGAATTTTGTCAAAAGTTTTACTCCCTTGTCCAATAAGACTTTCAATATTAAGAGAACCTTAGGAATTATCAAAGAAAATAAAAGATTACATCACTATCAATAAACATGGGCGCTCATCAACTCAAATTAGTCAAACCAACATTTTAATCCATTAAATGAAACGACAGACTTACACATGATGTGCCACTTCTTCACATTATTTCACGAGTTCCAACCGAGCAGTTTGGCCAGGCACTAGGTCATACAACAATCTATATGACGGATCGTTATAACCAAGTTGAGGACGAACTCACTGAAACGACAACAGACCTATTTCTTAATCATATTCGCTAAAAAGTCCCCGCCAATTCCCCGACCAAATTCCAAAAACTACCGAAATTTATCGGAAAATTATTTTTAGAAAATTCCCAAAAAGTCTGAAATAGAGCAAAAAAACTCCACCTGATTGGGTGGAGTTAAGGGAGATTATTATGAAAAAGAAAAGTTTAGGATTTCTATTAAATAAAGTTAGGAGGTCTTTATTTAATGATTACATAATACACAAGCAAACTTAAAATTAGCTTAAGATTTTGAACTTTTTTTATTGTCTTTTTGTAGTAAGGTAACATAGTCACTCTTGGTATGAAATAAATGGGAGAGAAAAACAGTCTGTTGTGTCTGATCAATAAAGTAAAGCAAAACGTATTGATCTATAATTTTTCCTCGTGTAGGAAACTTACTATTAATCTTTACACCGATTTTCACATCAGCATCAAAACCAGCCTCAGGAAAGACTTCTAGACTTTTTAAGCCATCTAAAATTTTTACTACAGTATTTTTCGCAGATTGAGGGGCTAAAAGTACCGTAGCTATATATTCGTGTATATTGTCGATAGCTTGTTCAACTTCTTTTGAAAGAATCACTTTATAAGCCATAGCGTGCCCTCACATTGTCTAGGGAAGTTCCTTCACCTGCCTCATATTCTCTCAAGGCACGTTCAGATTGGGCTTGTAGTTCAGCAATTAACTGCTCTCTATGCAAATCTTCAGCCGTCTTAATAGGCAAATCTTGCTCTAGGACTATTTGCTCTACAAATAAAGAAATAGCATCTGTCATTGTCATGCCCTTTTCCTTGATAATATTTCGAGCTTGTTCCATAGTAGCTTCATTCAGTTTAAAATTGTATTGTTTCGATATGCTTATAGCCATGATATATCTCCAATCTATACGTTATAGATTGATTATATACTAGATATAGATTTTCATCAAGAAAAAGTATTTTTCCATAGTCTTACTTCCTCACAAAATACTATATTGTTACACGAGATTTCCACGACAATCTTCTTTTTGAAAAATTTAATTCTTTCATATTTCGATACCTTTTGATAAAATCACGATAAATCAGATACTTTTTATCAGGATCTCAAGTAGGTCATTAAAAAGTTTAATAACACTAATTTTAAAGGCATCAATATGTTCAATACTAGGAAGAATATAAGACGATCTTTGTATTATATGGATATCCGCGTTTTCCTTGACACGAACTTTTAATTTTGTTCAAAACAACGAATACAAATGAAATATCGCTGAAAGTCACATAACAAAAAAGCCACCAAATTGGGTGACTTTATTAGGGAGATTATGATGAAAAAAAGTTTAGGATTTCTATTAAATAAAGTTAGGAGGTCTTTATTTAATGGTTACATGATACAGGACAAGACTTAAAATTAGCTTAAGTGAAAAAAATTATTTTAAATTTTTTCGATTCACCCAAATCATGCCCGTACACTGGAAACTAGATAAGGTTTCAAACCCCAGAGAACGATAAAATCCCAAGGTTTTTTCAGACTCATTTGTCGCTAGTTGGATTTGGTAGGTATCCTTATAATCGGATAAAGCCTGCTTCATCAAGGTGCTGCCAATTCCTTGGCGCTGATAGGTAGGCAAGACAATCAAATCCTGGACAAAAACCGAAGAAAAACCGTCTCCAATCAAGCGAACTAGACCAACGATTTTCTCACCATCACGTGCTAGATAAATGCCCAGTGAATGAGTCAAAGCCTGGGCAAACATTTGGGATTGATTTGTATAATTTGTCCAACCAACTGCCTGATAGAGATGCAAAACGTCATCAATTGAAACAGATGTTTCTTTTGTAATCTTAATCATAGCAAACCTTTCTAACATTCTCTAAGGGATTTCAACTGTTGCCCATTTTCATCAAAATTATCTGGCTTCAACCATGCTTCAAAACGAGCCTTAACCCTTGGCCAGTCCTTATCAATCATAGACATCCAATCCGTATCTCTGGTGCGACCTTTATAGATAACAGCTTGGCGGAAGGTTCCCTCGTAGACAAATCCCAAACGCTCTGCTGCTTTTCTAGAAGGTAGATTTAGTGCATCACATTTCCACTCATAACGGCGATAGTTGAGTTCTTCAAAGACATAACGAGCTAGCAAATAGTGGGCTTCTGTTCCCATCCTTGTCTGTTTGAGAGCCGGAGAAAAGGTCACCGCGCCAACTTCAATCACGCGATTAGCTTGGTCAATACGCATGAGAGAAAAAGTCCCCAACACCTTTCCAGTCACTTTATCGATAATCGCATAATAGAAACGATCCTTACGCTCAAGCATTTTCTTCAAAGCTACGATTAATTCTTCGAGATTTTCTACTGGCTCCTGAAAGAGATAGGTCCACATATCACGAGGGCTATCTGGACCATAAACAGCCAGCAAATCCTCCGCATGCTTTTCCACCGAAAGAGCTTCTAGAATCGTATACTTTCCTTCTATCCGTACAAGCGAGGGTAAAACTCCAGGTGTATTATCTACAGGTTCACCAATTATCTGACCATATTCATTTACTGGCATAGTATTCTCCTTATCTCACTTTTATAAGTTTAAAGATGTGAATAGTATATCACATCTCACAGGTAATCTACAAAAAATCCTCCAGAACTTAGCTCTGAAGGACTTTTAAATTTATTTCACAACAATATTTACAAGTTTGGTTGGCTTCAATAGTCCAGTGGACTATTGAAGGTGGCAGATAGGGCTAATAAACTCGTTATTTCACAACGATATTAACGAGTTTGTTAGGTACCGCAATCACTTTCACGATTTCCTTACCGTCAATTTCTGCTTTGACTTTTTCATCAGCGAGAGCAATGTCTTGCAATTCTTCGCGTGACAAATCTTTAGCTACCATGAGTTTGGCGCGAACTTTACCTTTGATTTGGACAACGATTTCGACTTCGTCTTCAACCAATTTGCTTTCGTCCCATGTTGGCCAAGCTACGTAAGAGATAGACTCACCTGTTGCTGCGACTGTTTGCCAGAGTTCTTCTGCCAAGTGAGGCGCAAATGGAGCGATCAATTGGATAAAGCCTTTGGCGTAATCTACATAAAGTTTATCTTCCTTGTTCGCCGCATTGACAAAGACCATGAGCTGAGCAATGGCTGTGTTGAATTTCATAGACTCGATTTGCTCAGTGACAGCTTTAACAGTTTCGTTATATACCTTGTCAAGAGCGCCATTGTTTTCCGCAATGATTTCTTTACTTGTAATCAAACGGTAAACACGATCAAGGAACTTACGGCTTCCTTCCAAGCCTTCTTCAGACCAAGCGATGGAAGCGTCAAGTGGTCCCATGAACATTTCATAGACACGAAGGGTATCAGCACCGTATTGTTCCACCACATCGTCTGGGTTGACCACATTCTTGAGAGATTTAGACATCTTGGCTGGTGCTTGCTCCAACTCTTCGCCAGTTTCCACATGGAAGAAGGAACCGTCTCGTTTTTCAACCTTGTCAGTTGCCACGAGAGCTCCACGGTGGTCACGATAGCTTGTTCCCAAAATCATTCCTTGGTTAAAGAGTTTTTGGAAAGGTTCTTTGGTTGGAACAACACCGATATCATAGAGGAATTTGTGCCAGAAACGAGCGTAAAGCAAGTGGAGAACAGCGTGTTCTGCACCACCCACGTAGATATCTACTGGCAACCATTGTTTGAGAAGGTCCTCATCAGCCAATTTCTCAGTGTTATGTGGATCGATATAGCGGAGGTAGTACCAGCTTGAACCTGCCCATTGTGGCATAGTATTGGTCTCGCGACGGCCTTTGACTCCATCTTCGCGAGTCACTTCAAGCCAGTCTGTCAAGTTAGCTAGTGGACTTTCTCCAGTACCTGAAGGGCGGATGTCCTTGGTTACTGGCAAGACAAGTGGGAGTTCACTTTCTGGAACAGCTGTTGAAGTTCCATCTTCCCAATGAATAATTGGAATTGGCTCACCCCAGTAACGTTGACGACTAAAGAGCCAGTCGCGGAGACGGTAGGTAACCTTCTCTTGACCGCAACCTTTCTCTTCCAACCAAGACACGATTTTAGCAATCGCTTCTTCTTTGTTCAGTCCATCTAGGAAGTCTGAGTTGACGTGAAGGCCATCTTCTGTGTAGGCAGCTTCTTCAACGTTTCCACCTTCCAACACTTCTACGATTGGAAGGTCAAATTGTTTGGCAAATTCCCAGTCACGTTGGTCGTGGGCTGGAACAGCCATTACCGCACCTGTACCATAGCTAGCAAGAACGTAGTCCGCAATCCAGATTGGAATTTCTTTACCGTTAACAGGGTTGATAGCATAAGCACCAGTCCAAACTCCTGTTTTTTCCTTGGCAAGGTCTGTACGAGCCAAGTCTGATTTGAGGCTGGCTTGGTGTTTGTAGTCCGCTACAGCTTGGGCCTGTTCTGGACTTGTGATAGCATCTACTAGTTCATGCTCAGGCGCCAAAACAGTGAAGGTCGCTCCGAAAAGGGTATCCGGACGTGTCGTAAAGACGGTGAATTCCTTGTCAGTTCCTTTCACCTTGAAAGTGACATTGGCACCAGTTGATTTTCCAATCCAGTTGCGTTGCATGTCCTTGATAGACTCTGGCCAATCTAGTTCATCTAAGTCATTGAGCAAGCGCTCTGCATAGGCCGTTATTTTAAGCATCCATTGGCGCATTGGTTTGCGGACAACTGGATAACCACCACGCTCAGATGTGCCATCTGGAAGAACTTCTTCGTTGGCGATGGCTGTTCCCAATTCTTCAACCCAGTTTACTGGCACTTCAGCTTCATAAGCCAAACCTTTTTCGTAAAGCTTAGTGAAGATCCATTGCGTCCACTTGTAGTAGTTTGGATCTGTAGTATTGACTTCACGATCCCAGTCGTAAGAGAATCCAAGCGCATTGATTTGGCGTTTGAAGTTGGCAATGTTTTCTGCTGTGAATTCCGCTGGGTCATTCCCTGTATCCATAGCGTATTGCTCTGCAGGCAAACCAAAGGCATCCCAGCCCATTGGGTGAAGGACATTGTAACCTTGCGCACGTTTGAAACGGCTGAGGATATCAGTCGCTGTGTAGCCTTCTGGGTGTCCTACGTGCAGACCCGCTCCAGATGGGTAAGGGAACATATCAAGCGCATAAAACTTAGGTTTTGAAGCATCTGTTCCTGTCTTAAAAGTGTGATTGTCAGCCCAGTATTTTTGCCACTTAGGCTCGATTTCTTTATGATTGTAAAAACTCATAGCGTCTCTCCAATTTTCGTGATGCTCCTATTATACCATTTTTAGGGGGAATTCGTCTCTTTCTTTTCAACTCTTTTCTCTTTTCACCTTGCCTTCCATTTTTAATACTGCTATACTTACTTTAGTATGCTCTTTGTAAGAGGTAATTTATGGCACATTCTTTTAAACATTCTCTCCAAAAAGAGATTCTTCACCGTAGTTCTTTGGCTGCTTTGGCGACCTCGTTTTTACTCCTCATTCTCCTATTTGGTTTTTCCTATTTCCTTCAAAAGCAACAACTCACCAAGGACACTCAACAGATTGTCCAACATGTTCGAAACATGAAACAAGCGAACTATCAATTATTGGAGACCATGAATCAAAAAATGGTTCCAGAATTTTTAGAAGGTAAACACACTGACCGAGAACTCTTTAGTCTATTTTATGAAACAAAAGCTCAACTGAAACTCAGTTCTGATTTTATCATCCTTGACGACACAGGAGAACTTCTCTTTAGTACCAATCGCAACCATCAAGAAACTATTTTAGCTCCTTATTATTTAAAATTATTAATTCAAAATCCGATTCAAGGAGCTATTACAGAAAAGGTTGCTTTGTCAATAGATAAACAACATTACGCACTCTTCATTATGCCTATCGTTCAAAATCAACGAGTTAAGGCTTATAGCATTTCTTTTGTAAATGAAAATGAATTTGTGTCCAGTATCCCTCTCATCAATTCAAAATACGCCATTACAGATACTTTTGGAAACATCTACTCTAGTAATACCAATCAATTTACTCAATCAACTCTGGAAAAATTTGATGAAAAATTACTCCAGTCTAAAACTCATTGGTATGTTGAAAATCCACTTCTGATTGAAAAACGTAAAATTGAACCGATTTTCTCAATCTACACCTTTCAATCTTTCTTTCCCATTCCGAGTTTACTAGGGCTTGCTTCTGTCTTAACACTCTGTATCTTTCTATTATACTTCTGGCAGGCGAGACGAATTGCTTATAAAATTGCGACGCACAATGCCGGCCCTATTGAAAGTCTAGTCTATCAACTGCAGGAAATTCCTAAGAAAAAGGACAAGAAGCTGATCCTCCAGACAGGAGACGAATTTGAACTGATTGCTGAGAAAATAACCGATATGCTCCAAGAGTTGGATGAGCTCCATCAAAAGATGTTGACCATTGAGAAGGAAAAGTGGATCTTTGAAAGAAAGATGCTGGAAGCTCAGTTTAATCCTCACTTCCTCTACAATACCTTGGAAACCATTAAAATCACGAGTATGATTGATGCTAGTATTACTCAAGAACTTATTCAAAATCTCACGCGCATCCTGCGATATAGTGTAACTGAACTAGAAAAAGAAACGACTCTTGGGCAGGACCTAGAAATTATAGAAGCTTATCTGAAAATCCATCAGATTCGATTTGAACATTTTTCTTATCAGATTGACTGTTCTGAGAATCTACATTCCCAAACTATTCCGAAACTTTTCTTATTACCCCTTGTGGAAAATGCTCTAAAATACGGAAGACAGTATCGTATCGACCTTGCCATCTCTATCCAAATCACTCAAGAGCAGGAAGCACTGACCTTTATCGTTAAGGATAATGCTGGTGGTCTAACCAAACAAGAACGCCTACATATCTTAGAATCCTTGGACAGCCCACATACACAGCACGGTATTGTCAATAGTTACAAACGATTGAATAACTTTTTTGAGAATGTCGAATTGGATTTAGGAGTGAACCCGCAAGGGGAAACCTGGGTAAAATTTGTTACGAAAGGAAGAACGCATGTTTAAGCTAATCATTGTCGAAGATGAACACCTGATCCGAAAATGGCTTGAAATTGCCGTCGACTACTCAGCCTTAGGTATTCAAGTTGTTGGAACTGCAAGTCACGGACAAGAAGGCATGGAGTTAATTCAAAAAGAGAAACCACACATCGTCCTGACAGACATTACCATGCCCATCATGGATGCTTTTATGATGTTTGAAGCGACTCGTTCACTCTCATATGAAAAAGTGATCCTCTCTGGTTACAATGATTTCCAAAACGCAAAAAAGGCCATGCAATTCGGAGCAGTAGACTTCCTCCCAAAACCCATAAATGTCGTAGAATTAACAGAGTGTTTAGAAAAAATAACTTTGCGCCTCAAGATGGATCAACACCAAACCAATCCATTTTTACATGACTACCAAGCCTTTGTTACCTCCCTTCAAAAAATCAATCCTCAAAACCAATTGATTCAACAAATTCTCGAATTTGTCCACCAACACTACTACCTACACTTTACCATTTCTACCATTGCAGAGAATCTAGGCTATAGCGAAAGTTATCTCTACAAGGTTATCAAAGAAGATTTCCCTATCACCTTGAACGAATACATTCTTCAGTATCGTTTAAAACAAGCCGTTGAAAAGATGAGTCAACATCCTGACTCCCCTCTTAGTCAAATCGCTGAAGAAGTCGGCTTCTCAGACTATAAGTATTTTGGGAAAGTTTTTAAGAAATACTTTCATATCTCTCCTAAAGAGTTAAAATCCATTGGAAGAATAGTTTAGATACTATTCTTCTTTTTTGTAGAGAATTTTACCCCATTAGGATAGAATTTTAGGTTTTAAAAGCGCTTTCATTGCTTTACAATAGAGGTAACAAAACTATGGAGGTATCCATCATGAAAAAGAAATGGATGTATTATGCTGCGTGTGGACTTGCTATTTTGGGACTTGCTGCCTGCTCTTCTGACGACGCTTCAGGAGAAAAGGCAACTGAAAATGGAGGAAGCGATACTCTAGTAGTCTACTCCCCAAACTCAGAAGGATTGATTGGAGCAACTATTCCTGCTTTTGAAGAAAAGTATGGTATCAAGGTTGAACTCATTCAAGCAGGAACAGGTGAACTCTTTAAAAAACTAGAATCTGAAAAAGAAGCCCCTGTGGCAGATATCATCTTTGGTGGTTCCTATACCCAATATGCTACCCACGGGGAACTTTTTGAAAATTACGTATCAACGGAAAACGATAATGTAATCAAAGAATATCAAAATACAACTGGCTACTCAACTCCTTATACATTGGATGGTAGTGTTTTGATCGTCAACCCTGACTTAACTAAGGGGATGAATATTGAAGGTTATAGCGATCTCATCAAACCAGAACTCAAAGGAAAAATCGCAACTGCAGACCCAGCCAACTCTTCTAGCGCCTTTGCTCAACTAACAAACATGTTACAAGCTGAGGGCGGCTATACAGACGACAAAGCTTGGACTTATGTCAAAGATCTCTTTACTTTGATTGACGGTAAAATCGGCTCAAGTTCATCTGGCGTTTACAAGGCCGTAGCAGATGGAGAAATGGCTGTTGGTCTTTCTTACGAAGACCCCGCAGTGAAACTTCTAAACGACGGAGCTAACATCAAGGTTGTTTATCCAAAAGAAGGTACTGTCTTCCTGCCTGCTAGCGCTGCCATCATTAAAAACGCTAAAAATATGGAAAACGCTAAGAAATTTATCGACTTCATCATTTCTCAAGAAGTCCAAGACACGCTTGGTACAACAACTACTAACCGTCCAGTTCGTAAAAATGCTAAAACTAGCGCAAACATGAAACCAATCGAACAAATTAAAACACTAACTGAAGACTATGATTATGTCATCAAAAACAAATCAGATATCGTGAAGAAATACAACGAAGTCTTTACAGATATCCAATCTAAACAGTAAAAGAGGTTAACTATGAGTGAGATCAAGATTATCAATGCCAAGAAAATTTATCACGATGTAGCTGTTATCGAAAATCTAAGCGTGACCATTCCTAAGGGTAGCCTTTTCACTCTCCTTGGGCCTTCAGGATGTGGGAAAACAACCTTACTTCGTATGATTGCAGGTTTCAATAGCATCGAAGGAGGAGAGTTCTACTTCGACGATACTAAAATCAACAACATGGAACCTAGCAAGCGAAACATTGGGATGGTTTTCCAAAACTATGCAATTTTCCCACATTTGACAGTGCGTGATAACGTTGCATTCGGGCTCAAGCAAAAGAAAGTTCCAAAAGATGAACTCATCGAACAAACAAATAAATACCTTGAGTTGATGCAGATTGCCCAGTATGCTGATCGTAAACCAGATAAACTTAGTGGTGGCCAGCAACAACGGGTTGCCCTAGCACGTGCCTTGGCTGTTAATCCTAACGTTCTCCTCATGGACGAACCCCTCAGTAACCTAGATGCCAAACTTCGCTTGGATATGCGTCAGGCTATTCGCGAAATTCAACACGAAGTTGGAATTACCACTGTCTACGTAACTCACGACCAAGAAGAAGCTATGGCCATTTCTGACCAAATTGCTGTTATGAAAGACGGTGTTATTCAACAAATTGGTCGTCCAAAAGAGCTCTACCACAAACCAGCAAATGAATTTGTCGCAACATTTATTGGTAGAACAAATATAATCCCTGCTCGTTTGGAAAAGCAAGCTGACGGAGCTTACATCGTCTTTGAAGATGGTTATTCTCTTCGTATGCCAGCACTAGACCAGGTGGAAGAACAAGCTATTCATGTCAGCATTCGTCCCGAAGAATTTATCCGTGACGAAAACGGACCAATCGATGGAACAATTACTGACAGTGTCTATCTTGGACTTAATACCGAATACTTCATTGAGACAGGATTTGCTTCAAAACTTCAGGTAAGTGAAGAATCTACATTTGAAGAAGATTTGAAAAAAGGAGATCGCGTTCGTTTGCGTATCAATACTCAAAAACTCAATGTCTTCTCTGAAGATGGTTCGCGCAATCTCATAAAAGGAGTCAGCCATGGAGCGTAAAAAACTAAATATCTGGACTGCGTCTTCCTTCTTCATCTTCCTTACTTATCTTGTTTTTCTGGTCTATCCAATTGTTACGGTATTAAAACAGGCACTGGTACATGAAGGTCATTTCTCTTTAGAAAATTTTGTTACTTTCTTTAGCAAGTCTTACTATTCTGAAACCCTTATCAACAGTTTCAAGGTTTCTGTAACTGCCACCGTTACTTCTGTTGTTGTGGGTACCTTGCTAGCTTATCTTTTTTCAATGTATGACTTCAAGGGAAAGAAATTTTTACAGATTTTAATCATCATCGCATCCATGTCAGCTCCCTTTGTAGGTGCCTATTCTTGGATTCTATTGCTAGGAAGAAACGGGGTTATCACAAAGTTTCTAACCAACACACTTCACTTGCCAGGTCTTGACATCTACGGTTTCAAAGGTATTGTGCTTGTCTTCACACTTCAACTCTTCCCTCTCGTCTTTCTTTACGTAGCTGGGACTATGAAGAGTATCGACAACTCCCTCTTGGAAGCTGCTGAAAGCATGGGATCTTTCGGTCTAAATCGAATTGTAACAGTCGTTTTACCTCTCTTGGTTCCAACCTTACTAGCAGCTGCACTCCTCGTCTTTATGAGAGCCTTCTCGGACTTTGGTACTCCGATGTTGATTGGTGAGGGATATCGTACCTTCCCAGTCTTGATCTATACACAGTTTATCAGTGAGGTAGGAGGCAACTCTGCCTTTGCATCAGCCCTAGCAATTATGGCGATTACAATCGCCCTAGTTATCTTCCTCATCCAAAAGTACGTTTCAAATCGCTACAGTTTCAGTATGAACTCGCTTCATCCAATTGAACCTAAGAAAACGACAAAAGGGAAGATGGCTGCTATTTATGTGACAGTTTATGGCATTATCTTATTCTCTGTTTTGCCTCAAGTTTACTTGATTTATACATCCTTCCTAAAAACATCTGGTATGGTTTTCGTCAAAGGATATTCACTAAACAGCTATAAGACTGCCTTTAGCCGTATGGGATCTGCTATTTTTAATACCATTCGTATCCCTCTCCTTGCCTTGGTTCTAGTTGTTGTCTTTGCGACCTTCATCTCCTATCTTGCAGTTCGCAAACGTAACCTATTTACCAACTTAATCGATAGTCTTAGTATGGTACCTTATATCGTACCAGGAACTGTACTCGGTATTGCCTTTATCTCTTCATTCAATACAGGCCTCTTCGGAAGTGGTTTCCTGATGATTACTGGAACAGCCTTCATCTTGATTATGTCCTTATCTATCAGAAGACTTCCTTATACCATTCGTTCTTCAGTTGCTAGTTTGCAACAGATTGCTCCTAGTATCGAAGAAGCAGCAGAAAGCTTGGGAAGTAGCCGTCTCAATACCTTTACTAAAATCACAACCCCAATGATGCTTTCAGGGATTATCTCAGGGGCAATCCTTTCATGGGTAACAATGATTTCGGAACTATCTACTTCCATTCTCTTATATAACGTTAAAACTAGAACAATGACCGTAGCTATTTACACTGAAGTACTTCGTGGGAATTATGGTGTGGCAGCAGCCTTGTCTACTATTCTCACTATCTTAACAGTTACTTCCTTGTTACTATTTATGAAAATTTCTAAAAATAACAGCATTACGCTCTAGTTTTTTCCTACTAAAACAGCCAATTCCCCCTGGCTGTTTTTTTATATCTCTACTTTTGATTTTCTCGAATCATCACCTTCGATAAATACAGATTCCTATCAATAGGACATATCTTAGCTAGTTATATAGATGCATGATAGGGCTTTTTATGGTAGAATATAAGAAAGTGCTTTCTCAGAAGGAGGGAAATATGGACAAACAAACCATCGCTGTTTTAGGGCCTGGTTCTTGGGGTACTGCGCTGTCACAAGTTCTAAATGACAACGGACACCAAGTGCGTATCTGGGGAAATATTCCTGATCAAATTGATGAAATTAATACACAACATACTAACAAACGCTATTTTAAGGATACTGTATTAGACGAAAAAATTGTTGCCTATCATGATTTGGCAGAAACCTTGAAGGGGGTTGATGCCGTCTTATTTGTGGTACCAACCAAGGTAACTAGATTGGTGGCTCAACAAGTGGCTGCTGTTTTGGATCATAAAGTGGTGATCATGCATGCTTCAAAAGGCCTCGAACCCAATAGCCACAAACGCCTTTCAACCATTCTAGAAGAAGAAATCCCTGAAGAGTTGCGTAGTGAAATTGTGGTTGTATCTGGTCCTAGCCATGCGGAAGAAACGATTGTACGTGACATCACCTTGATTACTGCCGCATCTAAGGATTTACAAACTGCTCAATATGTCCAAAAACTCTTTAGCAACCACTACTTCCGTCTTTATACCAATACGGATGTTATCGGAGTGGAAACAGCTGGTGCTCTTAAAAATATCATCGCTGTTGGTGCAGGTGCCCTCCATGGACTTGGATTTGGTGATAATGCAAAAGCTGCTATTATCACGCGCGGGCTGGCAGAAATTACCCGTCTGGGAGTTAAACTTGGAGCAAATCCATTAACTTACAGTGGACTTTCTGGAGTTGGAGATTTAATCGTTACCGGAACTTCTGTCCACTCACGTAACTGGCGTGCAGGAGATGCTCTTGGGCGTGGCGAAGCCTTGGCAGATATCGAAGCAAATATGGGAATGGTCATTGAAGGAATTTCAACAACCAAAGCTGCTTACGAATTGGCGCAAGAACTCGGAGTTTATATGCCAATCACCCAAGCCATTTACCAAGTTATTTATGAAAATGTTAATATTAAGGATGCCGTTTCTGAACTCATGAGCAATGAGTTCAAGGCAGAGAACGAGTGGTCTTAGTCACCGTTAGAAAGGAAGCTCATGAAGCAAAAAGTTAGAAAAGCCGTTATCCCTGCTGCGGGACTTGGAACTCGTTTCCTACCTGCAACTAAAGCTTTGGCCAAAGAAATGTTGCCAATCGTGGATAAACCAACCATCCAGTTTATCGTTGAAGAAGCTCTCAAGTCTGGAATTGAGGACATTCTTGTCGTAACAGGAAAGTCAAAACGTTCTATCGAAGACCATTTCGACTCAAACTTCGAGTTAGAATATAACCTCAAGGAAAAAGGAAAAACCGACCTTTTGAAACTAGTTGATGAAACAACTGGTATGCGCCTTCACTTCATCCGTCAAACACACCCACGTGGACTCGGAGATGCCGTCTTACAAGCCAAGGCTTTCGTTGGAAACGAACCCTTTGTGGTTATGCTTGGAGATGATCTCATGGATATCACTGATGACAAAGCTGTGCCATTGACCAAACAGCTCATGAATGATTATGAGAAGACTCACGCTTCTACTATCGCTGTCATGCCTGTCCCACACGAAGAAGTTTCTTCATACGGTGTTATCGCTCCTCAAGGAGAAGGAAATGACGGTCTTTACAGTGTTGAAACCTTCGTTGAAAAGCCAGCACCTGAAGATGCACCAAGTGATCTAGCCATTATTGGCCGTTACCTCCTCACACCTGAGATTTTCGGTATTCTTGAAAATCAAACACCAGGAGCAGGAAATGAAATCCAGCTAACAGATGCTATCGATACCCTCAACAAAACCCAACGAGTATTTGCTCGCGAGTTTAAAGGCTCACGTTACGATGTTGGAGATAAGTTTGGATTTATGAAGACTTCCATTGAATACGCTCTCAAACATCCACAAGTCAAAGAGCACTTGAAGGACTACTTGATTGATCTTGGAAAAGAACTTTCAGGAGACAAATAAACAATTTACCAAACAGTCAGATTTAGTTTAAATCTGGCTTTTTTGATGTCTAAATCCCAAGAACCAATCCCTATCTAACCCCCATTCTAAGCCTAATTTCTTGCAAGAGATGCTTTTATGGTATAATAATAAAGAGTGAGGAATTCTATGAACAAACATGTAACAAGAATCAAACAAAAAGGACTGGCCTTACTTCGGTCTCTAAAATTAACAACTTCCAAAAAAAATCCAGATAAAAATAAGAAAGTCAAAACAAAACTAACCATTTGGACTATTGGGGCCAAGATTTTACTTGGGATAAAAGCAACTTTTAACACACTTTTCATCCTAGCTTTTATTGGCGGCCTCCTCGGGACTGGGGTTGTTTTGGGGTATGCTGTTTCTCTCTTTGATCAAGTTAGTGTCCCTCAAACGGAGGATTTGGTTAAACAGGTCAACAATATTTCATCTATTTCTGAGATTCGCTATGCAGATGGTTCCATGATTGGGGCTATCGAGAGCGATCTTTTGCGAACATCTGTCGCATCCGATGCCATCTCAGAGAATCTCAAGCAAGCTATCGTTGCAACCGAGGACGAACACTTTGCAGAGCACAATGGTGTCGTTCCTAAAGCTGTCATTCGTGCCAGTCTAGGAAACTTTATCGGCCTTGGTTCTTCGAGTGGTGGTTCTACCCTAACACAACAGCTCATCAAACAACAAGTAGTTGGTGATGCTCCTACGCTTGCTCGTAAAGCTAGTGAAATCGTAGATGCTCTAGCCCTAGAACGTGCTATGAATAAGGATGAAATCCTGACTACCTATCTAAATGTTGCACCTTTTGGTCGCAATAACAAGGGGCAAAATATCGCAGGTGCTCAGCAGGCTGCAACTGGGATTTTCGGAGTGGATGCTAGCAAACTAACCATTCCTCAAGCAGCTTTCCTAGCAGGTTTACCACAAAGCCCTATTTCCTACTCACCTTATGAGTCTACTGGTGAGATGAAGAGCGAAGAAGATATTGAACTTGGAATCAAGCGCTCAAAAGATGTTCTCTACAATATGTACAGAACTGGAGTCCTTAGCCAAGAAGATTATGAAACCTATAAAGCGTACGATATTAAGAAAGACTTCTTGCCAGCAGAAAATGTCAACGTAACTGCTAAAGGTTTCCTCTACTTCTCTGCCCTCGATGAAGCCACCAACCTCATGTATGATTATCTAATCAAAAAAGATAACGTCCCTGCACCAGAACTAAAGAACGAATCTATCCAAAAATCTTATCATGAATTGGCTGAAAAAGAGATTCAAAATGGTGGTTACCGTATCACAACTACAATTGATAAAGCTATCCATACAGCCATGCAAGGTGCAGTTGCAAACTATGGCTACCTTGTCGATGATGATACTGGTCAACCAGAAGTCGGAAATGTCTTGATGGATAACCAAACAGGCGCCATTTTAGGATTTGTCGGTGGTCGTGATTACCAAAGTAATCAAAACAACCACGCCTTTAACACTAAACGGTCTCCTGCTTCAACTACTAAACCAATCCTAGCCTACAGTATTGCGATTGACCAAGGTTTTATGGGAAGTGCAAGCGTCTTATCTAACTATCCAACTAACTTCTCTAACGGAAATCCGATTATGTATGTCAATAGTTCTGGTACTGCCATGATGAGTCTGAAAGAAGCTCTGAATTACTCTTGGAATATCCCAGCCTACTGGACCTATCAGTTACTTCTTCAAAAAGGAGTTGATGTCCGCTCTTACATGGAAAAAATGGGCTACGAGATCCCAGAATACGGCATCGAAAGTCTTCCTATGGGGGGAGGAATCGATGTCACTGTAGCCCAACATACAAATGGCTACCAAACCTTGGCTAACAATGGTGTTTACCATAAAAAATACATGATTTCGAAAATCGAAAAAACCAGCGGCGAGGTTATCTATGAGCACAAAGATGAACCTGTACAAGTCTACTCTAAAGCAACTGCAACCATTATGCAGAACTTACTAAGAGATGTTATTTCTTCCCAAGTGACTTCAAGCTTCCAGAGCGATCTTGCCACTATCAACCCAAGTTTAGCGGGTGCTGACTGGATTGGTAAAACTGGTACGACCAATGAAGATGGCGATATGTGGCTCATGCTTTCAACTCCAAGATTAACCCTTGGTGGTTGGCTTGGTCACGATGATAACCGACCACTTGGTAAAGGTGCAGGACACTACCGTAATGCAAAATATATGGCTCATCTGGTAAATGCCATTCAACAAGCAGCCCCTTCTTCTTGGGGTTCAGAACGTTTCAAACTCGATTCAAGTGTCACTTCATCACAAGTCCTCAAATCAACTGGTCAAAAACCAGGTAAGGTTACTATCAATGGTAAAGAGATTAATGTGACTGGTGAAATGGTAACAAGTTACTGGGCTAACCAAAATGGTGCTCCGACTACCACTTATAAATTCGCTATTGGTGGAAGCGATGCAGACTACCAAAATGCTTGGAACACCATTTTAGGAAGTCTGCCTAAAGCATCTTCTTCCTCATCGAACAATAGCAATAGTAGTAACAATAACAATAATAATCGTAATAATACTTCTAATAGTAACGGGAGCAGTAGCTCTAGTTCCAATAATAGAAGCAGCAATCAACAGCGCTAACTAGCACAATCATTGAGAGTGGGAAAGAAAATTTCTGAAAGAAATGATTTTTCTCCACTCTCTTTTTTCTTTTTTCATTTCATGGTACAATAGCAACATGAATAAATATCAAAAGAATATTTTTAAGGGAACCATTTATTCTCTCCTATCTGGCTTGATCTGGGGGATCTGTGGAATCTTAGGAGAGTACTTTTTTTCACATTATCAAGTATCTTCAGGGTGGATTACTTCTATGCGTCTACTCGTCGCAGGTGGTTTCGTAATCGTCTTATCTAGTCTTAAACTCCAGTCCCAACTCTTCGAGATCTGGAAAAATCGAAACAATTACCTGCCTTTTCTGGCCTATGCCATCTTAGGGATTTTTTCTGTTCAGTTTTTCTTCTATCTCTGTGTCGAGTATTCCAACGCTACCACTGCCACCATCCTCCAATTTATCAGTCCTGTCTTTATACTTCTATATAATCGCATCATCTACAAGAAAAAAGCTTCTAAAAAAGCAATTTTCTATGTTTTGACTGCTATGATTGGAGTCTTTTTGATGGCTACCAAAGGAGATCTATCCAAATTATCTATCACACCACTTGCTTTACTGACAGGTCTTCTCAGTGCCTTAGGCGTCATGTTCAATGTCATCTTACCCCAACGTTTCGCTAAAAAATACGGTTTTGTGCCAACTGTTGGTTGGGGAATGATTATCGCTGGACTTTTTAGTAATTTTCTCTACCCTGTTTATAAGATTAGCTTCCAGGTTGATGCCATCAGTATCTGTATTTGTTTGACCATTGCCTTTCTGGGAACAGCCTTTGCCTTTTTCCTATCCATGAAGGCTGTCTCTCTCGTTTCTCCCTTGGTGGTGTCAGTCGTCAGCGCAAGCGAACCGCTATCCTCTGCTATTCTAAGCGTTCTTTTCCTTGGCATGGTTATGGATGGTTTCTTGGTACTAGCCATGATTTTGATTATCGTTCCTATGATTTTCTTGTCCATCGAAGAATCAAAATCCAAGAATTAAACACCTTCTTTTAACACTTAAGGCTTCAAAATTGAAGCCTTTTTTGGTAGAATAGTAAGCATTACAAAGAGTGAGGAGACACCTATGACTGCTACAAAAATGAATGCACAAGAAATTATCCAATTTATCGCAAATGCTGAGAAAAAGACTAGTGTGAAAGTGACCTTTGAGGGAGAACTTGCAACTGCTGTACCTAGCTCTGTTGTCAAACTAGGGAATGTCCTATTTGGAGACTGGAAAGATGTTGCTCCGCTTCTCGATGGTTTGATAGAAAATAAAGACTATGTTGTTGAGCAAGACGCTCGCAACTCTGCTGTACCTCTCCTTGATAAACGTGATATCAATGCTCGTATCGAGCCAGGCGCTATCATCCGTGACCAGGTTGAGATTGGTGACAATGCTGTTATCATGATGGGAGCTGTTATCAATATCGGTGCTGAAATCGGTGCTGGCACTATGATTGATATGGGAGCTATTCTGGGCGGACGCGCTATTGTCGGTAAAAATAGCCACGTTGGTGCAGGTGCTGTTCTTGCAGGCGTTATCGAGCCAGCTAGTGCTGAGCCTGTTCGTGTCGGTGACAATGTTCTCATCGGTGCTAACGCTGTGGTTATCGAAGGTGTTCAAATCGGTAGCGGTTCTGTTGTTGCAGCAGGAGCAATCGTCACTCAAGATGTTCCAGAAAATGTTGTGGTAGCTGGTGTCCCAGCTCGTGTTATCAAGGAAATCGATAGCCAAACCCAACAAAAAACAGCGCTAGAAGATGCGCTTCGCACCTTGTAATTAGTAACAGAGGCGGAAACTTTTCCAGCCTCTTTCTCGTATCAATAGAAGGAAATTAACTATGTTAGATTTGATTCAAACTCGACGCGATCTTCACCAAATTCCTGAGATTGGTTTAGAAGAATTCAAGACTCATGCTTATTTACTCAATGTTATTGAGAAATTAACAGCTGGTAAGGATTTTGTTCAGATTCGTACTTGGCGAACGGGTATTTTAGTTTACTTGCAGGGAAGTCAGCCAGAAGGTACCATTGGTTGGCGGACAGATATTGATGGACTCCCAATCGTTGAACAAACAGGTCTTCCTTTTGCCTCTCAACACCCAGATCGCATGCATGCTTGTGGACACGATTTTCATATGACCATTGCACTTGGAAGTCTCGAACGTGCTCTAGAAAAGCAACCTAAAAACAATCTCCTCTTTCTCTTTCAACCTGCGGAAGAAAATGAGGCAGGCGGTATGCTCATGTATGAAGATGATGCTTTTGGCGACTGGTTGCCTGACCAATTCTATGGACTTCATGTTCGCCCCGACTTAAAAGTTGGACAAATTGCGACCAATACCCATACACTCTTTGCTGGAACATGTGAAGTTAAGATTCGCTTTAAGGGTAAAGGCGGACACGCTGCCTTTCCACATGAATCCAACGACGCTCTGGTTGCAGCTAGCTATTTTGTGACCCAAGTCCAGTCAGTCGTCAGCCGTAATGTCGATCCTATCGAGGGAGCTGTTGTCACTTTCGGTGTTTTTCAAGCTGGTACAACCAATAATGTCATAGCTGATACAGCTTTCTTGCATGGAACCATTCGAGCTCTCACACACAGCATGAGCCTCTTGGTTCAAAAACGTGTCAAAGTTATCGCTGAAGGTGTCGCAGCTGCTTTTGATATGGATGTGGAAGTTGAACTCAAGCAGGGAGGTTATTTACCAGTCGAAAACAACCCTGAACTAGCCTGTGAATTGATGACCTTCTTTGATGAAAAAGAGGGCATTGAACTGATTGATATTGACCCTGCCATGACAGGAGAAGACTTTGGTTATCTTCTCTCCAAGGTTCCTGGTGTCATGTTCTGGCTAGGTATTGATAGTCCTTATGCTCTTCACCATCCAAAGATGAGTCCTAGAGAAGAAGCTCTGGCAATCGGTGTCGAGGCTGTATCAAGCTTTTTAGCCAAGAAAGCTGCGGAGTAAACTATGAAAAAAAGCTTACGCAAGCAGGTCTTGCAAGAACTCAAGTCTCTATCCAAAGAAGAAAAGCAGAGCATAAATGATTGGCTCACAGATCAGTTTTTTCAACATCCTTTTTATAAGGAAGCAAAGACTGTCGCCACTTACCTGTCTTTTCCCCATGAATTTCAGACAGCTAGACTCATTGAACAAGCTCAGAAAGATAGAAAGACGATTCTCATTCCCAAAACTTATCCACATGGGAAAATGGACTTTGTTCTATATGAACCAGAGAAACTCGAACGAAATTCGTTTGGACTTCTTGAACCCAAAGGAAACTTCTCAATCATTGAACCCTCTCTGATTGACTTGATTCATGTTCCTGGTTTGGCTTTCAATCCTTCTGGCTATCGGGTTGGCTACGGAGGAGGCTATTACGACCGCTACTTGGAGCATTTCCCAGGCCATACCATTAGTACGCTTTATCCATGCCAGATTCAGGATTTCCAACCTGATCACTACGATATTCCAGTTGAGGAGGTACTCATCTATGAAAGAGATTTTTGATCGTCGTTATCCTGTCACGAGCTTCTTTCTCCTCGTGACAAGCCTAGTTTTTATACTCATGTTTCTAACCAGTGGTTTCAATTACACAAGCGCAGCCACCTTGTATAAATTCGGAGCTGTTTATCCCCCAGCAATCAAGGCCATGCCTGAACAAATCTGGCGCATATTCTCAGCAACCTTTGTTCACATTGGCTTGGAGCACTTTTTAGTCAATATGCTATCCCTTTACTTCTTGGGACGTCAGATGGAACAAATCTTTGGCTCTAAACAGTTTTTCTTTATCTACCTTCTGTCAGGTATGATGGGGAATCTCTTTGTCCTAGTTTTTAGTCCCAATGCTATTACCGCGGGTGCTTCAACTGCCCTCTATGGCATGTTCGCTTCTATTGTCGTTCTTCGTTATGCCTCACGCAACCCCTATCTTCAACAGCTCGGTCAATCTTACCTCTCCCTCTTGGTCATCAACCTAGTAGGTAGTGTTTTAATACCTGGTATCAGCCTTACTGGACACGTAGGTGGAGCTGTCGGTGGCGCATTACTAGCTATCGTCTTCCCAGTTCGAGGCGAAAGAAAGATTTATAGTTTGGGGCAACGTGGTATAGCAACGCTAGCCTTTATTGGTTTATCAGCTCTACTACTCTTTATTGGACTATTATAAGAACAAGAAAAACCATTGGAAGCTCTCAAATTGAGAAGTTCATTTCCAATGGTTTTTTCTTAATCTAATTGGTTATTTTACTCTTAAAATCCATTATTGTCACTGAGTTCTTTGAACCAGTGGCCTGATTTTTTCAGGCGACGTTCTTGTGTTTCAAGGTCAAGTTCAACCAAACCATAGCGATTTTTGTAGCTGTTGAGCCATGACCAGCAATCGATAAAGGTCCAGATCAAGTAGCCTTTACAGTTGGCACCGTCTTCGATAGCACGATGAAGTTCACGAAGGTGACCTTTGACAAAGTCGATACGGTAGTCGTCCTGAATCATTCCATTTTCACGGAATTTGTCTTCACCTTCAACGCCCATACCATTCTCTGTCAGCATCCACTCAATATTACCGTAGTTTTCCTTGATGTTTTGGGCAATGTCATAAATCCCTTGCTCGTAGATTTCCCAACCACGGTGCGGATTGATCTTACGACCAGGCATGACGTAAGGTTCATAGAAATGCTCTGGCAAGAGTGGGCTGTCAGGATGCTTAGCAAAACGCGGCGCCATGACACGCAAAGGTTGGTAGTAGTTGACTCCTAGGAAGTCAACCGTATGCTCGCGAATGAGTTCCAACTCTTCGGCTGTGTATTCTGGTAACAAGTCATGCTCAGCCAAAATTTCCACCAGCTCTTCTGGATAAGCTCCTAAAACAGACGGATCTAGGAAAGATTGTGCCTGAAAGAGGTCGGCAATACGAGCAGCCTTGACATCGGCAGGATGCTGGCTACGTGGATAGGCTGGTGTCAAGTTGAGGACGATCCCAATCTTAGAACCTGACAAGACCTCATGGCAGGCTTTGACCGCAAGAGTGCTAGCTAGCTGGGTATGATAGGCAACCTTAACCGCTGCTTTGGCATCTACCTTATGAGGGTAATGGGCATCATAGAAATAGCCGAACTCTACAGGAACGATAGGCTCATTGAAGGTAATCCACTGGTCAACCAAGTCTCCATAAGTTTCAAAACAGAAACGAGCATAGTCTTCATAGGCCTTGATGGTTGCCTTATTTTCCCAACCATCCCCATCTTCTTGAAGGGCAAAAGGCAGGTCAAAGTGATAGAGATTGACTAAAAGACGAATTCCCTTAGCCTTAATAGCTTCAAAGACATGACGATAGAAAGCCACACCTTGAGGATTGACTTCTCCACGACCCTGTGGGAAAATACGAGACCACTGGATAGAAGTTCGAAAGGCTGTGTGGCCAGTTTCTAACAAGAGTTCGATATCCTTTTCCCAGTTTTCATAGAAGGTCGACGTTTTGTCTGGTCCAATACCATTGTAGTAACGGTTTGGCTCTACTTGGTACCAATAATCCCAGAGATTATCTCCCTTGCCGTCACCAGGCACTCGCCCTTCTGTCTGTGGTCCAGAAGTTGAGGAACCCCAGACAAAATCCTTTGGAAATTTTAGCATAGTACTACCTCTTTTTACGCTTTTAATGTTTATACTCTTCGAAAATCAAATTCAAACCGCGTCAACGTCGCCTTGCCGTATATGTGTTACTGACTTCGTCAGTTCTATCCACAACCTCAAAACGGTGTTTTGAGCAACCTGCGGCTAGTTTCCTAGTTTGCTCTTTGATTTTCATTGAGTCTTACTTTCTCTCATTATACAGAAAAAACAAGGCAAAAACTAGTTACATTTTTGTCTTGTTTTTCTTCTGATTATAGATTTTATTTGTTAGTTAAGATTTCAAGGGTTTCAAGCAAGTTATCTGCGTGAACTTCGATTGTATCTCCTGTCGCCTTGATCTTCACTTCTACGATACCGTCAGCTGCTTTTTTACCAACAGTGATACGGATTGGAAGACCAATCAGGTCGCTATCACTGAATTTAACACCGACACGTTCGTTACGGTCATCTGTCAAGACTTCGTAGCCTTTGTTGACTAAGGCTTCTTCGATACGATTAGTCAATTCAAGACTTGCTTCATCCTTGACATTAACTGGAATCAAATGCACATCAAACGGAGCCAATTCTTTAGGGAAATTGATTCCCCAAGCGTAACGGTATTCACCTTTAGGCGTTTTGTTAACAAAGAGACGAGCGTGTTGCTCCATAACTGCTGAAAGGAGACGGCTGACACCGATACCGTAGCAACCCATGATGATTGGCACAGCACGGCCATTTTCATCCAAGACATCTGCACCCATACTTGCTGAGTAACGAGTACCCAGTTTAAAGATGTGACCAATCTCGATACCACGCGCAAAGTTAAGAATACCTTGTCCATCTGGAGAAATTTCACCTTCACGAACTTCACGGATATCCACATACTCGGCAGTGAAGTCACGACCTGGGTTGACACCAGTCAAGTGGTAACCATCTTGGTTGGCACCAACAACAGCATTGCGGCTATCTTGTACCTTGCGGTCTGCGATAATCTTGACATTTTCTGGAAGATCTACTGGGCCAAGTGAACCAAAGTCCGCTCCCAACAATTCTTTCACTTCTGCCTCAGTTGCAGGTTCCAAGAAATCTGCTCCAAGGTAGTTTTTCAATTTGACTTCATTGAGCTGGTCATTGCCAACGAGTAAAGCCACAACTGGCTCCTCATCTGCGATATAAACTAAGGTCTTGATTGTTTGCTCTTCAGAGACATTCAAGAAGGCTGCGACTTCATCAATCGATTTGACACCTGGTGTTTCCACGCGAGCCACTTGATCTTCAGTCACAACACGATTGCTTGGTTTGTACTCGTTGGTTGCCATTTCCAAGTTAGCTGCATAGCTTGATTCACTTGAGTAGGCAATGGTATCTTCACCAGAAACCATCCATTTGAGCAATTCTGCCTTGATTTCTTCTTGCACTTGATCAGGGATTTCATCAAATGATGCAACTGACTTGTCTAAAACAACCCAACGGTCAAGGTCTGTACGAGCAGGTGTGATGGCCATAAATTCTTGGCTATCCTTACCACCCATAGCTCCACCGTCACCAATGATTGCTTTGAAGTCCAAACCACTACGAGTGAAGATACGCTCATAGGCCGCCTTGTACTCATCATAAGTTACATCCAAGCTATCGTAGTTAGCATGGAAGCTATAACCATCTTTCATGATGAACTCACGGGTACGAAGAAGTCCATTACGTGGACGTTTTTCATCACGGTACTTAGGCTGGATTTGGTACAAGTTCAGTGGTAATTGCTTGTAAGACTTAACAGAATCACGGACAATAGCTGTGAAGGTTTCTTCGTGAGTTGGACCCAAGATAAAGTCTGACTTCTCACGGTTTTTCAATTTATATAAGTCTTCCCCGTAGGTTTCATAACGGCCAGATTCACGCCAAAGGTCAGCGCTTAGAAGGGCTGGAGTCAACATCTCAACGGCACCCATCTTCTCAAACTCTTGACGCATGATGTTCTTGGCTTTTTCGATAACACGGTTAGCAAGTGGCAGGTAGGAATAGACACCTGCAGATACTTGACGAACATAACCAGCACGCAACATAAGGGCGTGGCTGATAACTTGAGCATCGCTTGGCATTTCGCGAAGCGTTGGGATAAGCATTTTACTTTGTTTCATAATTACTCCTCTAATTCTTAAAAGAAGGTTCGCATGATGTCGTTCCATGTTACAGCGAGCATCAATACGACCATAATGACAACTCCAACCAGAGTGACATAGGTTTCAATTTCTTGTTTTAGTGGTTTGCGACGGATCGCTTCTAGGATATTGAGCACGATTTTTCCACCATCTAGCGCAGGGATTGGAATCAAGTTAAAAATCCCGATATTGATGGAAATCATAGCCAAGAAGAACAAGACATTCTCAAGACCATTTTTAGCAGCATCACTACTTGCCTTAAAGATAGCAACAGGACCGCCTAGCTTATTCAAATCTGGTTGGAAGATCAAGCTTTTCAAAGCATTGAGAATACGCAAGGCTGAGTCAGCCGCACTTGTAAATCCACCCATAAACATGGACCAGATATCTGATTTGAGTCTTGGCTGAACACCCAGGATATAACGACCTTGACTTTCTTCAGGTGCCACACTCACTTGTTTTTCAGTTCCACTCTCAGCAATAGTCACATCCAAAACAGGCGCTGTTTTATCCTTGGTTTCTGCATCAACAGCCTGAATTAAATCTGCCCAGTTTGAAATCTCGTGACTGCCGACCTTAGTGATTTGGGCCGTATTTTCAACACCAACCTTAGCCAAAGCGCTATCTGGAATAATATTGAAGTTATTCGTTTGCGTATCACGAACACCGCCTTGCATGAAAATCAAGATCCAAAAAACGATGACTCCTAGAATAAAGTTATTCATAGGGCCAGCAAAGTTGGTGATCATTTTACCCCAGACAGTCGCATTTTGATATTGAACATCTAAAGGAGCGATACGAACTTCCGTTCCATCAGCTTCCACAATGGTCGCATCATGGTCTACTGAGAAGGTTTTCTCTTCTTCCAAGACCAAGCCTCTAATAAAGAGTTTGTCCTCAAAATCAAACTGAGTAACCTGCATAGGCAGAGCTGTCTGGTCAATCTTTTTACCAGAGAGATTGATACGCTTGACCTTGCCATCCACTGCCAATGTTAAGCTTGCGGGAGTTCCAGTCTTGATTTCTGTCGTATCTTCACCCCAACCGGCCATGCGAACGTACCCACCAAGTGGCAGGAGACGAATGGTATAAGCAGTTCCATCTTTTCCGATGTGGGCAAAGATTTTGGGGCCCATACCGATGGCAAATTCACGAACCAAAATTCCAGATTTCTTAGCAAAGTAAAAATGTCCGAATTCGTGAACCACTACGGTAATCCCAAAGACCAGGATAAATGTTAGTAATCCTATCATTTAATTTCTATTTACCTTTCCTTAAAATAAGCCAAAGAGGTGCATAATAGGGAAGACAGCCAGCATGCAATCAAAACGATCCAATACCCCACCATGACCTGGGATAAACTTGCCTGAGTCTTTGACACCAAAGTGACGTTTCATAGCACTTTCAATCAAATCGCCCAACTGACCAGCTATACTAAAGAAAATAGCAAAGACCATCATTTTGTAAATTCCATAAGGTAAAGCAACGGTACTATCAACTAGCATAAAAATCAAAGTCACTAGCATAGCAGCCACGATACCCCCCATAGCACCCTCTATGGTCTTGTTAGGGGAAACTCTCGGAGCTAGCTTTCTCTTACCAAACTTCATCCCTACCAGATAAGCACCACTATCGGTTGCCCAGACCATACACAGTCCCAAAAGCGCCTTATCCAAACCTGCAATACGAGCATCGACCAAAGCATTAAAACCAAAGCCAACATAAAAACTCATGGCAATCGGAAAAACAGCATCCTCAATAGTATAGTTCTTGCTGAAGACTGTTGCCCCTAGTAAAATCAGTATCACGACACTATAAGCTACAACATTCCCATCTACAGGTAAAAACTTCCAGTAGTTTTCCAAAGGTACGGTCAGAGCAAAAGTCGCTAGTAAAGTCAAGAGACCTTCAGGCGTCATGGTATTTAAACCCTTCATGCGCAGTAACTCATGTACTCCCAACATAGCCACAACCCCCATGGCAATCTGGAGCCATAAGCCACCAATCGCCAAGATTGGGATAAAGATAGCCAAGGCCAAGATAGCAAAAAGGGTTCTCTTTTGTAAATCCTGTATCATAATATCTCCTAAACTCCTCCAAAACGACGGTTGCGACGATTGTACTCGATGATAGCATCTTTCAAGGCTTCCTCATCAAAGTCAGGCCACAAGACATCCGTGAAATAGAGCTCGCTATAAGCAGCCTGCCAAGGCAAGAAATTACTCAAACGAAGTTCACCGCTGGTCCGAATAATCAAGTCAGGATCACGCAAGACTTTTGGCAAATGTCCCGTAAAGAGGTATTCCCCAATCAATTCCTCTGTGATATCACCAGGATTGATCTTAGCATCTAAAACATCCTGTGCAATCAACTTGACCGCTTGTGTAATTTCAGCTCGTCCACCATAATTAAGGGCAAAATTGAGAATCAATCCTGTATTTAACTTAGTCAGCTCTTCTGCCTTTTTAAGAGCATCAAAAGTCTGCTTCGGCAAACGATCAGTCTCCCCAATCATTTGAATCTTCATGTTCTTCTGATGCAATTCGGGAACAAACTTATCATAAAATTCAACAGGTAAATTCATGATAAACTTGACTTCCTGGTCTGGACGTGTCCAATTTTCAGTTGAGAAGGCATAGACCGTCAAGGCTTTGACACCCATATCACTAGCAGCAATCGCTACCTTTCTCAATGCATCCATCCCAGCCTTATGCCCAAAGACACGTGGCTGCATCCGTTTTTTAGCCCAACGGCCATTCCCATCCATAATAACACCGATGTGGTCGGGCACCATTGTGGGGGCTTCTGTTGCTTTATCTTTTTTTAAAAATCCAAACATGATTGTATTCCTATTCAAAAATCTATCGTTTCATTATACCATATTTTTCATTTTTCTTCTATTATCGTCTATCATTCTACGGTGAAATTTCCCATATATCTCCTATATTTCCAGTATACCAAGCCTTGCAATTCCTAAAGAAAGTTGATACAATAAAACCATAGAGATTCGATCCTTGTTCAGCCACAGGGATTTTTTATTGAAAGGATTTTATGATGTCAAAGAAACTCCAACGTAAAAAACAATTAAGAAACAGCCTTCGTCGTTCAGGTGTGTTTTCAAATGCTGTAAACAAGGTTGTCGAAGAGACAAAAAAAGTCGTTAAACACGCAGAACATGCCGCAAGCGAGGCTGGAAAAGCTGTCTCTAAGCAAGTAGAAAAAGCTGTAGAAGTAACTAAAGAGCAAGCCCACAAGGTTACGACTTCTGTTGAAGAGTTCGCAGCTAACCTAGGCGGACTTCCACTTGACCGTGCTAAAACTTTCTACGATGAAGGCATCAAGTCTGCTGCTGATTTCAAAAACTGGACTGAAAAAGAACTCCTTGCCCTGAAAGGAATCGGTCCAGCTACAATCAAGAAATTAAAAGAAAACGGCATCAAGTTCAAGTAATCTTTCTTGTCCCTTGCATTTCCGTGAAAAACTTGTTAAAATATAGCCATTAGAGGTGTTTTGAATCCCACATTTTACAGAAAGTGGCGGAGCTGAGAAGTCCACAATGTGTCAAAACTGGTTGCTAATGGATGAAATTAAAAATTGAAATATAAATCTTTTTGTTTCCTTTTAGGACAAGGTAGCGAGTTGCAAACCTAATCAAAGAGAAACAAAAAGACGAGAGTTGCGGGCTTTGCCCGAATTTGGGTGGTACCGCGGATAAATACATTCGTCCCTGTCATGTAGATGGCAGGGGCGATTTTTCTTTTACACCCCTAGCCAAAGGAGGTTGCCATGAAACAATCTTTTAACACCAGTAAGCTCTACTATGGTTTTCCTATCTTCATTTTGGGCTATCAGGACCAGAACTTTGGGCACAATATCACGACCTGCAGTTCCTCTTATAGCCTGGGTGATTGGCTAGTCATCGGGGTTGGTGCTGAGGAAAATGCGGCTGACCAGATTAAGCATTATCAACAGTTTACCGTAAACATCCCTGATGAAAACTTCATGATCCAGATGGAACAGGCAGGCTTCATCAGCCATCGGGAAAAGTTGAAACACCTGGGGCTTGTCTACGAGATTTCTGAGCAGACTCAGGCTCCAATCTTGGAGGCTTGTCCAGTCGTATTGGACTGTCAGGTAGATCGGATTATCGAGGAAGATGGCATCTGTCATATCTTTGCCAAAATTCTCGAGCGACTGGCTGACCGAGAGCTCTTAGATGACAAGGGCCGTTTTAAAAATGACCACTTTGCACCTACTTACTTTATGGGTGACGGCCATCAGCGCGTTTATCGTTATCTAGATGACCGAGTCGATCCTATAGGGAGCTTCATCAAGAAAGCGAGGAAGAAGAATGACAAGAACTGAACTGCCAGAACAAATCGAAACGGAGCGACTGGTCTTGCGAGTACGTACAGTGGCGGATGCTGAGGATATCTTTGGCTATGCCAGTCGTCCAGAAGTCTCTTACCCAGCAGGGTTTCCACCTGTCAAAACCTTGGAAGATGAGATTTATTACCTAGAACATATCCTTCCCGAGCGTAATCAAAAGGACAATCTCCCAGCAGGCTATGGAATTGTGATTAAAGGGACCGATACAATCATTGGTTCTGTCGATTTTCCCCATCGCCACGAAGATGATGTGCTAGAGATTGGCTATACCTTGCACCCAGATTATTGGGGGCGCGGTTATGTGCCAGAAGCAGCCCGTGCCTTGATTGATTTAGCTTTTAAAGAATTGAACCTACACAAGATTGAACTAACTTGTTTTGGTTACAATGTCCAAAGTCAACGAGTCGCTGAGAAACTTGGTTTCACCCTTGAAGCTCGCATAAGGGATCGCAAAGATGCCCAAGGCAATCGTTGTGATGATTTGAGATATGGCTTGCTGAGGAGTGAGTGGGAGGCGGATTGATGCATGTTTTCATCATTGGAGCTCCAGCCTCAGGGAAAATGACCATTGGTCAGGAACTTTCAAAACTCACCAGTGCGACTCTCTTTTTCAACCATCAACCAATAGATTTCGCACTCGAAATCTATCAGGATTTTACGGAAGAAATGTGGGAATTTGTTCGTAGCGTTAACTTTTCTTTTCTTGGAACAAGCGCCAGGCATCATCGGTCGGTGATTTTAACAGGTGTAACTGATTTTTCAAATCAATACCATCTGATGTATTTGAAGGATATTCAAGATTTATTAAATGAGTATCATCAAGAGATTCTCTTTGTTGAATTAGAAACGTCTCTTGAGGAGCGCTTACGTCGCAATCGGACAGAGAATCGGTTGAAATACAAACCCTTGAAACGGAATTTTGAGGTATCTGAAAGAGAAATTTTAGAGACTGATAAAACAAATCAACTTAATTCTCAAAAGCAACCGAGTGGTCTTCACCACTACCTGAAAATTGATAATACGAATCTGTCTGCAGAAGAAGTCGCAAAGCAGATTCAAGAAAAAATGAAAACAATAGAGAAAGGACACACACATGTCTAAAGAACTTTCACCTAAATACAATCCAGCCGAGGTTGAGGCTGGTCGTTACCAAAAATGGCTTGACGAAGATGTTTTCAAGCCTTCAGGCGATAAAAAGGCTAAGCCTTATTCAATCGTGATTCCACCACCAAACGTAACTGGGAAACTCCACCTTGGTCACGCTTGGGATACAACTTTGCAAGATATCATCATCCGTCAAAAACGCATGCAAGGCTTTGATACGCTTTGGCTTCCAGGGATGGACCACGCTGGGATTGCAACTCAGGCTAAGGTTGAGGAGCGCTTGCGTGGCGAGGGCATCAGCCGTTACGACCTTGGTCGTGAGAAATTCCTCGAGAAAGTCTGGGAATGGAAAGATGAATATGCGACTACTATCAAGGAACAATGGGGCAAGATGGGGCTCTCTGTCGATTACTCTCGTGAGCGTTTCACTCTTGACGAAGGTTTGTCAAAAGCGGTTCGTAAGGTCTTTGTGGACCTTTACAAGAAAGGTTGGATCTACCGTGGTGAATTTATTATCAACTGGGACCCAGCAGCTCGCACAGCCCTTTCTGATATTGAAGTTATCCACAAGGACGTAGAAGGTGCCTTCTACCACATGAACTATATGCTGGAAGACGGTTCACGTGCCCTTGAAGTTGCCACTACTCGTCCTGAGACTATGTTTGGGGACGTAGCCGTTGCGGTCAATCCAGAAGACCCACGCTACAAGGACTTGATCGGTAAAAACGTCATCCTTCCAATCGCTAATAAACTCATCCCAATCGTGGGAGACGAGCACGCCGACCCTGAGTTTGGTACTGGTGTCGTGAAAATCACGCCTGCCCATGATCCAAACGACTTCTTGGTTGGTCAACGTCATAACTTGCCACAAGTCAATGTCATGAACGACGACGGAACTATGAACGAGCTTGCCTTCGAATTTGTAGGCATGGACCGTTTTGAAGCTCGTAAGGCAGTTGTGGCTAAGTTGGAAGAAATCGGTGCCCTCGTCAAAATCGAAAAACGTATCCACAGTGTTGGTCACTCAGAACGTACAGGTGTTGTGGTTGAACCACGCTTGTCTACGCAGTGGTTCGTGAAAATGGACCAATTGGCTAAGAACGCTATCGCCAACCAAGACACAGAGGACAAGGTTGAATTCTACCCACCTCGTTTCAACGATACCTTCCTCCAATGGATGGAAAATGTCCACGACTGGGTTATCTCTCGTCAGCTCTGGTGGGGTCACCAAATCCCTGCTTGGTATAATGCTGAGGGTGAAATGTATGTCGGTGAGGAAGCTCCAGAAGGTGACGGATGGACTCAGGACGAAGATGTCTTGGACACTTGGTTCAGTTCTGCTCTTTGGCCGTTCTCAACTATGGGCTGGCCTGATGTCGACTCAGCAGACTTCAAACGCTACTTCCCAACTTCAACCTTGGTTACAGGTTACGACATCATCTTCTTCTGGGTGTCTCGTATGATCTTCCAATCCTTGGAATTTACTGGTCGTCAGCCATTCCAAAACGTCCTTATCCACGGTCTCATTCGTGATGAGCAAGGACGCAAGATGTCTAAATCTCTCGGTAACGGGATTGATCCAATGGATGTCATCGAGAAATACGGTGCCGATGCTCTTCGTTGGTTCCTTTCAAACGGTTCTGCACCAGGTCAAGACGTTCGCTTCTCTTACGAGAAAATGGATGCCTCATGGAACTTCATTAACAAGATCTGGAACATCTCTCGCTACATCCTCATGAACAATGAAGGCTTGACCCTTGAGCAAGCAACTGCAAATGTGGAAAAAGTTGTTAACAAGGAAGCTGGGAACGTCACAGACCGCTGGATTCTCCACAACCTCAATGAGACAATCGGAAAAGCAACTGCTAACTTTGACAAGTTTGAGTTTGGTGTTGCTGGACACATCCTCTACAACTTCATCTGGGACGAGTTTGCGGACTGGTATGTTGAGTTGACCAAAGAAGTCCTTTATAGCGATAACGAAGAAGAGAAAGTCATCACACGTTCTGTTCTCCTTTACACTTTGGACAAGATCCTTCGTCTCCTTCACCCAATCATGCCTTTCGTGACAGAGGAAATCTTTGGACAAATCTCAGAAGGCTCTATCGTTACAGCAGAATACCCAACTGTTAACCCAGCCTTTGAAGACCTCGCTGCTCACACTGGTGTAGAAAGCCTTAAAGACTTGATCCGTGCTGTTCGTAATGCGCGTGCGGAAGTAAACGTAGCACCAAGCAAGCCTATCACAATTCTTGTTAAAACCAGTGATAGCGACTTGGAAACTTTCTTTAACAGCAATGTCAACTACATCAAACGCTTCACAAATCCAGAACACTTGGAAATCGCATCAACCATCCCTGCACCTGAACTTGCAATGTCAAGCGTCATCACAGGAGCAGAAATCTACCTGCCGCTCGCAGACCTCCTCAATGTCGAAGAAGAACTCGCTCGTCTCGACAAAGAACTTGCTAAATGGCAAAAAGAACTGGACATGGTCGGTAAGAAACTCTCTAACGAACGCTTCGTAGCCAATGCCAAACCAGAAGTCGTCCAAAAAGAACGCGACAAACAAGCCGACTACCAAGCGAAATATGATGCGACTGTCGCACGTATTGATGAGATGAAGAAGTTGGTGAAATAAAATCGAGTAGCGGCTAAGACTAACCCCACTCACACCATGGTACATGCCATTCGGCATACGGTAGTTCAACTAACTTTTAACGCATGCTGTTCAAGATAATACAAACCAGAAACCAGTCCACGTTTTCGAGGACTGGTTTTGATATATCACGTTTAAGTACCGACCTCTGAGCCCTAATTGATAGTGTTCACCCCAGCCAGATCCTTATCTGCTATCCTTTTAGGAATTCCTAACTTAAATAGGCCCGACAGTCGTTTAGATTTCTTCTTCCATTGCTTCCAGATAATCACTCGTAGACGAGTACGCAAGCGCTCATCTATGCTGGTGACTATGCGCTTCATATTTTCCAATGAGAAATAGTTTATCCATCCCCTAATGGACAAATTCAGTTGCTCAAAAGTTCACTGGTAGTAAGTGTCCCACAGAGGACTTCCACCTCAGATGTACGACATGTCCATCGTACCAAAAACGGCAAATCCCTCAAATTGAGATTTGCCGTTTTTTATATATTTTCATCTTGCAAATCGAGTTGCTTCACTCTAGCAATATAGTAGGACATGATCAAAAACAAATTGAAGCTGACAATCCAGATAGACCATTCATGAAAAAAATGCATAGATACAGCCAAGCTAATGGCACCCACTACGAAACTGCCTACAACAATACCATAGTTCAAGGCTTGACGACGATATTCTTGAACATCTCCTTCTCCTCTAACGATACGATACAAAGCAGTCAACATTTTTCGGTAATTCCCAGACGTCATAAAAATGACATAGGGATGATCTTCAATCAAAATACCCGTAAATGTTAGCATCATCATGCCTGTTCCAAAAGCAATAAAAGGTACTTCTAGTAAAGGAAATCGAGAAAAGAAGGGCAAAACAAGGGTCCCGATAAATAAGGGAAGTAGCATCTTAACCCGCCAATAGGCTGTTTTGCGATATTCTTTCATGTACAAGGCAAACAGAAAGCCTAGGGAAAAGAATATAATAGAACAGAATCTCAACATGGTATTGATGACATGTGAATCGTGCCAATCTGATATCAGTAGGAGAATGTTCCCTGTCTGCGTTGCCACCAAACTATGGTACTGGATGTGACAGAATACATCCAAAGAACCACCGATAAAGCCAAGGAACACTCCCATGAGTCGTGTGTTTTGAGGTAAAATTAATTTATCTGGCATTGATTCATCACTCGTTTCCCTTTGATTTTTTCATTATACCACTTTCTCTGAAAGAAACTAAGTGAAAAACAGTCAGATCAGGTAGACATGATTAGATATACTCCTAAGTTAGTCTCATCTCTGGAGTTCATTTATGACGTCTTATCAACTTCAAATGCTGTAGGTACTTATCAACTAAACTATTTTAAACAAATTGTTTCTGTACTGAAGTCTATGGCTTAATCAAAGCAACACTGGAAACAGTACCATCTGCACCTATTGTAATTTGGATGACTTTTCCTCCACCAATTTTGGCATTATATTTACCATCATCAAGAGTATAGGCATAACCTTGGATAGAGTAATTTTCTTTCTTTCCATCAGCAGATTCTACTGTAAATTGACCAGCTGATGAGACCGTGATAGTCTCGCCATTAGCCCCCTTCCAGTTTCCAGCTGCGGCAGAGAAATCTCCATCAACCATGGTTAGAACACCCTTGTAACGTTTGTTTTGCTCTGCTTGCTTGTCTTGGAGTTTGCGGTCAGTCGTTGGGTCATAAGTCGACTGGCTAGTCTGTGCTTGAGAACCTTGTTGATTTGAGGGAGTTTGCGAAGATGCCTGTTGGTTAGAAGCTTCTTGACTCTGTCTTGTTTCTGGTGCTGGTGTTGCTTGCGATTGATTAGCAGTAGTCGTTGACTGATCGGAAGATGATGATTTAGCTTTTTCTGATGAAGCTGAACTTGAGGACTTCTGAGTCTTGTTCTCTTTACTTGAAGAACTTGCCTTAGAACTAGAAGATGCTTGTGTTGTCTTGCTAGAACTATCGCTTACAGTATTCTCTTTCTTATTACCACAAGCCCCCAATAGCAATGTTGAAGCGAGTACAGTTGCGGCCATTAATTTGATAGAAGTTTTATTTTTCATTTTATGCTCCTTTGTAACATTTTTGAAATGTTAAGAAATTTTTTTGTAACATTATTGTAATATTCGTTTTTAAATCTGTCAACTATTTATCTAAAATTTTTTAGAATTATTTTTTAGTACACTTATTTTCTTACCCCTCCTATATCTTTTATTCGTAAAGAATTTAAAAAAACACAAAAGTTCTTCCTGACAAAGTGCTATATTTTAAAGTGTAATCGCTTGCATTTTTTTCTTGAAGTGCTATAATAAAATTGAAATAGGATATTGGAGGTGTAGGTTTATGTCAAAGAAATATTACACATATCTTCCTTGGTTGATTATTGGTGCATTCTCTTCTTATGGAGTTGCTACTCATTACGCTCAAACAACATTTGATTTGTTCTACCTAACTGCCATTTTCATGATTGTCTACGTAGCTCTACTGTACTTACATGAACATTATTTAAAATATAAATACAAAGATTTATTCATTCGTTTTATGAGTAATCCTAAAAAAGATAAACATCCTTAAACAAAAAATAACAACAAAAAGAGGCCGGGAAAAATCCCGACCTCGATTTTTTATGAATAATAAACCTTTGACACGATAGTTGAATTGACTTTTGACACAAACTTTATTTTCTCTATTCTCAAACATGAACCAGCCATCGGATTTGTTGAGACTTCTCAGGACTGAGACTAGGAAATCGAGACTTGGTCTATCGATTTCTATCCTAAAGCTTTTTATTTCAATCGATAGGTTTTTCTTGGTTTCTTTTTAGGAACTCGTTTGAGCCCAACTTCTTCTACATACTCACCGTATTTTACGAGAAAGTTATTGCTGACGATTGGTCGTCCTGGGTTGATGAGATTGACTAATTCGGTTCCTTCATAGACAGTGAACTCCTCCTCTAGTAGATAGAGGAAGGTCGGATTCCAGTCAAGACGCCCTTGGATTCGTTTAATAGACTCTTGGATAATGGCATAATGGTCAAAGGCGAAGGCATGCTCCTCCAACTCTAGTCCCTCTAGGAAACACTTGCCCGTCTGAAAATCAACATCGACAAAAACCACATCCTTGGCATCATCTCCAGCTTGAACGAGTTCGAGTGCTCGACTAGGTAGATACACCAAGTGGGCGATAGTAACCGTCCAGCCCCGCGGATCACGACCTGGGGTAGACACTGTCATCAACTGTTCGATTTTTTCCAACGGAAGGTCGAGGTTAACCTCCTCTCGCACCTCACGCTGGCAAGCATGCCTTGCATCTTCACTCTTATCCATAAAACCACCGACCAAAGCCAAACAGTTTTGATAAGGATGGGCCTTGCGACGAATCAGCAAGAGTTTGATTTTCCCTTCCACAAAGCAATAAGCTACCATATCCACCGTCACGCTTGGTTTTTCATACTGAGGAAGATCCTGTTTGCAGTACCAGTCTAAAAATTCCTTCTCCGTCGCATGAATCTCAAAATATTCTCTTTCTGTCATTCCAGCCGAGATTATCGTTTCAGTCATCTTATCCCTCCCTGACAGCTTTTGTCCATTGGTACCAACCGACTAAACTATTGATGGTGTAAACCCAGTACATACCTTGGATGTGGATATTTTCACCCCACCAGAGGTAAATACTAAAGAGATTGGTTGCAATCCAGAAAATCCATTGCTCACGGTAAAGACGTGTCATCAAGAGCTGACCAACACCATTGGTCGCATCGGTAACACTGTCACGGAAAGGACGAGCACTGCTGATACTTTGGTAGGCTAATCCCATGCCAATCCAGATGATAGCAGTCAAGGCCAAGTACTTGAGCCAATCAATCAGACCGAGTTTCTTAGCTTCAAAGTGAGACTCCTCTGGTCTTCCTTGCTCATTGATCCGATTAGACAACCAAGTATAGAGACCAATAGGCTGCATGACAAAGAAATAAACTGTGGTCAATACTTCTCCGTAGAAAGTAGCATTCATAGCTAGGACCAAATAGATTGCAGAGTTAATAGCTCCAAAAAGATAGTTGCTAGCCCGACCTTCAGCTACCAAGATAACGCAGACAATCCCTGTCCAAGAGGCCAAGAGACCAATCCAGTCATGACTTTCTGTGTTTTGTGTAAACTCCAGAATAAGAGGGACACTTGATAAAGCAATCAAATAGAGCCACTGGAAAAGACTGCGTCCCACAAAGAGGTCATTCCAAAGCAAACGCATAACTCCTTCAAAACCAATTTTACGAGCTTCTGCGTGAACATTTTTAAAGTTTGCGATAAATCGAGTGATTTTTTCAGTTATTTTTTTCATTTTCTTCTCCTAATCTGCTTGGTAAATGGCATCGATAGCTACTTTTGCTGCTTCATAATTTCCTAGATAGTCATCAGCTAGATAAACATGAGGGATAGTAGCCAGATATTGCTCCCTCATCATATCCAAATGCTGAGAAAAACTATGACGGATATGGTCTTCTGCCATGGTCATGTCTCGAAAACCATCATTAACATAAGAGCCAACAGGTTGCACAAAGAGGATTAAATCCCACTTTTCCTTGGCTAAGATGGAAACGAATAGATTATCAAATGTTTCTACGGACAAGTCCCCCTGCTCTTCAGTTTCCATGTAGTAATCGTAGTAGCCCTTGGTTACCAATGAGTTGGTGTCTGCAATGACCAAGCCTCGATTGGCATTGCTATCGATTAACTTGGAAGTTTGGTCATATTGGCCCAAAAGGAGGTAATAATAGTCTTTTGGAGTAAGCTCATCATCTCGAACATTATTTTTTATCTGATACTCACGAGCATACTCCAGACTGACTGGCGCGTCATAAAAGCGAGCTAAATCCTTGGCTAGAGTTGTTTTACCATTACTAGCACTTCCCATAATCAACACTTTTTTCGTAAACTGACGGCGGAAAGGTTGAGCGATATATTTCCAATATTTGCTTGGATTTTCACGAATCATGCTAGCCGAAATTCCAAATTTTCTTTCCTGCAAAACAGTCTCGAAACCACGTTCTGACAATTCTTGTTGGTATTCGGACTCTCCTACAAAAAAGATGAGCTCCTGACCAGTCTGGTCATAGGAAATGGCCTGCAACATCTGATCCAACCACTCCTGCCAGCCCATTGGATAGCGAGGGATATTAGTTTCGTCAAGTTTACAAACAGAGGTCAACTCATCATCTCGAAATGCTTCACGAATATAGCGAAACCTCTTTTGTAGTGTCAGTCCAACCTGTTCACCACGATCTCCCTTATAGCCTGAAACTACCACCCATACAGCATCGCATTGTCGTTTTGCTCTTTGGATTAAATCAATATGCCCCTGATGCAAGGGAGCAAAGGTTCCAAAAACCACCGCTATCTTTTTTTTCATGTCTTTTCAACCTTTTTATAACTTTTTATATTTTGCATTATACTATGTCTTGTTCTGTTTGTCAACACTTTTTTATTATTTTTTATAAAAACGTTGATACATGATAAGATTTTTTTACTTGATATGCAAAACCTGATCAGGAGAATTCTGTTTTGAAATCCTTAAACTAAATGCAAAATCCAAATCCTTATTTGAGTAACAACTTTCCAAAAAAAGAGGCTGAAACAATCTGTTCCAACCTTACATTTTTAAACAATTTCAAATTTTAACTGACCAGCTTTGACACCAATTTTAAGTGTCTTACCTTCTTTCAGTTCACCTGTAAGAAGGAGTTCTGCTAGTTTGTCTTCTACTTCTGTTTGCAGAGTTCTGCGCAGTGGGCGAGCTCCCATCTCTGGGTCATATCCCTTCTGAGCTAGAAGCTTAAGGGCAGATGCTTGGAGTTTCAAGTCAATTCCTTTTTCTGCCAGACTTGCAATCAATGGTTTGACCATAATCTTAACCACTTCCTGCATATCTTGACTTGACAAGCTGTGGAAGACCACCTTTTCGTCAATACGGTTGATAAACTCTGGACGATAAGCTTTTTTCAACTCTTCGAACATCCGTTTTTCCATATTTTCTTGGTCAAAACGAATATCCTTAGCTCCAAAACCGACTGTCTTGTCATCACGAAGAGCTGTCGCACCAAGGTTTGACGTCATGATAATAATGGTATTTGAGAAATCAACCTTGCGACCCTTACTGTCTGTTAAGACACCATCATCCAAGACCTGCAAGAGCACATTAAAGATATCTGGGTGGGCCTTTTCTACCTCGTCAAAGAGAAGTACTGAGTACGGTTTGTTACGAACCTTCTCGGTCAACTCTCCGCCCTCTTCGTAGCCTACATAACCTGGAGGAGCTCCATTGAGACGACTAGCTGCGAATTTCTCCATGTATTCACTCATGTCAAAACGAATGAGAGCTGACTCGTCATCAAAGAGAACTTCTGCCAAGGCTTTGGCTAATTCAGTTTTACCAACACCTGTTGGTCCTAGGAACATAAAGGATCCAATTGGACGTTTGTTATTGCGAATCCCCGATTGATTTCTGCGAATGGCACGACTGATGCTTGATACCGCTTGTTCCTGACCGATAACACGTTTATGCAGTTCAGTTTCAAGATTGAGATACTTCTTGGCATCCGTTTGTGTCAATTTTTGAACTGGAATACCTGACAAGCGACTCAAGGTTGTCAAAATATCAGACTCTTTTACTAGATCTTTATAGACTGGAACTTCCTGTTCTTTTGAAATGAGCTGAGCTACTTGTTTCCATTTGCCATCCATCAAAGCCTTATCTGCAGCTGTTAAGCCTGACTCATCTTTTTTAGCGTGCTTTGATTTATTTTGGACAGTTGCTGCCGCTTCATCCAAAAGATCAATCGCTGAGTCTGGCAAGTGACGACTAGTCAAATAGCGATGTGCCATTTTGACAGCTGTTTCGACTGCATCATCTGTAATTTGAACATGGTGGTGTTTCTCATAAGTTGCCTTCAAGCCACGCAAGATAGCCATACTATCAGCCACACTTGGTTCCTCAATCATCACTTTTGCAAAGCGACGAGAAAGGGCTGCATCTTTTTCGATGTGTTTTTGGTATTCTTCCTGAGTGGTTGCCCCAACAGTTCTCAGAGTTCCACGCGCTAGGGCAGGTTTCAGGATATTGGCCGCATCCAAGGTCGAATCAATCCCACTTCCTGAACCCATAATGGTATGAAGCTCATCGATAAAGAGGATGACCTTGCCATCTTCCTCGATATCTTTGATGATATTGTTCATACGTTCTTCAAAGTCTCCACGGAAACGAGTTCCCGCAACCACATTCATTAAATCAAGCTCTAAAACTCGCATCTTAGCCATTTCATCAGGTACATCCCCGTTGGCAATACGTTGCGCAAGACCAAGTGCTAGAGCTGTTTTACCGACACCTGCATCTCCAACTAGGACTGGATTATTTTTTGTCTTACGGCTCAAGATTTGAATCATACGAGAGATTTCTTGGTCACGCCCGATGACTGGTTCCAATTTACCTGAGCGAGCTTGCTCTGTAAGATCATGCGTATAATCTTCCAAACCTCCACTTGGTGTCTGAGGCATGCCCATCATATTAGCCATAGAATTTTGCTTGTCCGCTACCGTACGATGGCGTTGACGAAGGGCCTTCAAATCATCTCTAGTCCAACCAGCACGCGCTTCAAGACTACGACGAAGTCCAGCAATCTTGACCTGATCCTTCTGATCTTCGTAAGAAAATCCCGCTTTTTCTAGAATACGAGTAGCCAAGGCATTGCCATCATGTAAGATAGCATAAAGCACGTGCTCTGTTCCTAAAACCTTGGCATGCACAACAGAAGCTACATGCTCTGCTTCCAACAACAATACCTTCAAACGGTGTGAAAAAGGCAACTCCTGATAATTTTCCTTATCGCTATACTTTGTTTCAGTCAGCTCTACGGCAACTTCCTCCAGACGATCAATCTCATATGGAAATTCGTTTAAAGTTGCCCCAGCTACACTATAACTATGATTGGCCATAGCAATCAATAGGTGCCAAGACTCTAGGTATTCTGCTCCAAAATGACTTGCGACCAGAAAGGCACTGTCTATACATTCTTTCAATGCTTTTGAATATTTCATTTAGTTCTATTTTCCTTTTCTATCTACCTCTTGTAATAACTGTCGGAGCATATTGGCACGGATAAGATTGGCATCCTCACCTAAAACCCGGTCTGTCGCCATCGCTAGTAATAGATTCATCTCCTGACGAGTCACTAAATCCTGTTCAAACAAGAGTCTTAAAACATCTTCAAAGATAACTAGGCTGACTTCTTCGCCCACCGAATACAGTAAATCGCGGAGCATTTCATGGTGGTTGGAGAATTCGATCCGTCCTATACGAATGTAGCCACCACCACCACGCTTACTTTCAACCAAGTATCCCCTGCTTTCTGTAAAACGAGTCTTAATCACATAGTTAATCTGACTAGGAACAACCTGGAAAGTATCTGCCAACTGACTCCGTTGCAACTCCACAATACCAGATTGATCTAAAATTGCCTTGATGTAGGCCTCAATATGATCTGATGTATTTTTAAGTCTCATAACAAACCCACCTCTCTTTAAACCTTGACTATCTTTGACTATTATACCGAAATTTTCTCATTTTTAAAAGAAAAAAGAGCTGGCAAAGTTCAACATCACCAACTCCCTATTTTTCTACTTATCTAAGCCTAATTCTGCAAAGATTTGACGTTTATAAGCAATTTTTTGGACTTCCTTGTCCTCGTCTTCAGACCAATCTAGTTTAATTTCTGAAACAATCTGCCCAGGGCGATTTTTCAAGATATAGATACGATCGCTAAGGTTAAGGGCCTCCTCGATACTATGCGTAATGATGAGTGTCGTCAGGCCTAGCTGTTTATGAATATCAAGATACCAGTCATGAAGCTCCATCTTAGTCATCTCATCCAAGGCACTAAAGGCCTCGTCGAGAAGAAAGAGTTTATGCCCAAATAGGTAAGTGCGAAGTAAGGCCACACGCTGGCGCATCCCGCCGCTAAGCTCATGAGGATACTTGTCCCGTACAGCCGTCAACTGAAAGGTAGCAAGGATTTCATCTGCACGGGCAATGGCTTCTGCCTTATCCACCTTTTGGATCAAGAGGGGCAAGATGATATTTCCTAGCACAGTCTTGTGCTCCAGGAGCAGATCCTTTTGTAGCATATAACTCACGCGCCCCTTAGGATTTTCTTCACCATCAAGGACAATTCGCCCTGACTGAACTTCTAAAATCCCAGCGATCAGATTAAAGAGGGTGGTCTTTCCTACACCACTTGGGCCTAGGATAGAAACCACTTCACCTGAAGTGACTTTCAGATTGATATCCTCTAAAATCCTCTCCTGACCATAGGCATAACTGACGTGTTCTAGTCTAATTTCTGTCATTATTTCACAAATTCATTAGTGAAGCCTTTGTCTGTCAAGTCTTCTTTAAGGATACCATTTTCTTTATCCCATTTGTAGAAGGCATTCCAGCGGTCAGCATCAAATTGTCCCCATTTGTCCTTGTCGCTTGCGTATTCTTTTGACAAGTATTTCTGAGATTCGATGACAAAGTCACGTTTATCCTTGAGTTCAGGTGCATTCTTGATGAGGATATCTGCAGCTTCTTCTGGGTGCTCCATGGCATATTGGTAGCCTTTTTTGATGGCTTGGATAACTTTACGAGCTTCTTCTTTATTGTCTTTCAGATAATCGTTGTTAGCGATGATAACTGGTGAGTAGTAGTCAAACTCTTTTACATAGTCTTTTAAGTACATGAAGTTGGCATCTACACCTTGAGATTTGGCAAGAATTCCATCCCAACCATAATAAATCCAAGCAGAGTCAAAAACGCCGTTGGCAATCGGTGTGATCGAGTTTGAGTCATTGTTTGGTACTTTTTCAACCTTCTCGAAGTCTCCACCTTGAGATTCTACCAAGGTTTTCAACATAGCAAGCTCAGTCGGGTCATTCCAGGTTCCGTATTTCTTACCAACTAAGTCTTTTGGACTGCTAACATTGTCAGACTTACGAGAGATGATTCCTGATGTATTGTGTTCAACTATAGCGGCAACGGCAGTGATTCCTGCCCCTTTTTCCAATTTCTTAGCCATGTAATCTTGGAAATAGATAGCAAATGGCGCCTTGCCATTGATAACTAAGTCTGACGAGCTTTCTTCAGGTGGCAATTTCAAATCAACATCCACTCCAGCTTCCTTGAAATAACCTTTTTCTTTAGCTACATAAAGCCCTGTATGGTTGGTATTTGGTGTCCAGTCTAGGATAAAATCAATTTTTTTGAGTTCTGCTTCTTTATTGTCCTTAGAAGCAGTTCCTTGACCACAAGCCACAAGCACGACAGCTACAAGAGCTGTTACAATCGTTAAAAACACTTTCCATGTTTTCTTCATTTTTATTTCCTCTTTTCTTTTTCTCAAACGTTATTGTTCTATGAACGTTTCCATTTAATCACATATTTTTCACTGACATCGACCAGCTTCATACCCAGAAGGCTGATAAGCGATACCAGAATAATAATCGCAAACATGGTATCATACTGAAACAGTTTTTTAGACTGAATCATGTAGACACCTAGTCCTTCAAAGCCTCCCAACCACTCAGATACCACTGTTGTGATAAAGGCGTAGGAGACACTCACCCTCAGTCCTGCATAAAAGTAAGGCAGGCTGACAGGGATTTTAAAATGCCAGAGAATTTGCCAAGGATTGGCTCGCATCAGACTAAACAAGGTCAGCATATCCTTGTCACAATGCCTAAATCCATCTAGAATACTGACGATAATAGGGAAGGTTGTCGTCAAGATAATCAAGACAATCTTGGGCAAGATTCCATAACCTAACCATAAAACCAGGATAGGGGCTATGGCAATGGTCGGTATGGTCTGGACAACCACCATCATAGGATAAATCAGATCATTGAGCCAGCCCAGACTATCCATAAGGACGGCCATGATACAGGCTATCAAGACACCTAACACTAGACCTAACAAGGCTACTTTCAAGGTTGCCCAACTATGGTACCAAAGAAATTCTCTGTCACGAACAAAAGACTTGAGGATTTCAAGTGGTGTCGGCAAGATAAACTTTGGTAGGAGTTTTAAGAAACCTGCCACCTGCCAAAGAGATAAGACACCCAAAAATCCTAGCAGACTAATATGCCGTCTCATGATACTTTTCAAGTTTCTCATCAATACTTAAAATCTCTCCTACATTTATTTTGACATTGGCAAAAACATTATCTGCCCCTTGACCTGCCACTTCTAAAGCTTCTTTGAGAATACGCATCAGTTCCTCAAAGTTTCCTTCTAGGACTGTTTCAAAAGGTGTCACCACCATGGACACTCCTTGAGCCTGCAGATAAGCAATAACTTGATCAATAAGGGCTATGCGGTCAATCCCTTGTGACAGGGGCAAGACTTGTAAAGCAATGCTTGCTTTCATAAAAACCTCCTTCTAAGTTACAGTTTTTCTTTGTAAAAAAAGAAAAACCTCTTTCATATATGAAAAAGGTGCAAAATTAGGCCAAGTATTCGTTCCCTACGCTGGCATTACCCAGATCAGGTGCGGTCGAAGTTTAACACTTCCTCTCAGACTGTACACAGACTCCCATATATTATATGGACATATGATAACGCAAAATAAACAAGATGTCAAGGAAACTGCTTACAGAAAAAGAGGCGGTTCTCCACCTCTCCCTCTAATCATTTATTCTCAGTTAATTCTTCCAATTAAAGCATAGGGGCGAATAATTGAACTACTTCTTTGATTAATGTTTGATACCAGGTAGGCTTGATTGTTCCAGGAAAAATTTCTTGCGACTCTTCAAAAATTTCTTCAAAGTCCTTACGAATATCTACAATCGATGGTGTTTCATATAATAAAACTGCATTTTCATAGTGGTGAACCAAGCTGCGATAATCAAGATTTATGGTTCCAACAACCGCAAATCGATCATCAACAATCATTTGCTTACTATGGATAAAACCAGGAGTATACTCGTAGATACGTACACCAGCAGACAAAAGATCAGGATAAGAACCTCGAGTTACTAACTGTATGAGCTTTTTATCTGGGATAAATGGAGTTATAATTCTCACATCTACGCCTCGCATAGCCGCATTTTTGATATCCTCTGTCAAATCATAATCAATAATGAGATAAGGCGTGGTGATATAGACAAAATCTTCCGCTTGATTAATCAGGTTTTGATAGACAATTTTACCCACCTTCATTCTATAGATAGGCTTTGGTCCACTTCCATATGGGATACATAGCCCGCCACCTAGTCGTGTCTGATTTTCCAAATGATACTGATCAAAATCACTGATTTCTCCACGGTTGATGTACCAGTTCATGAGAAATAGTCTTGTAAAGGCTTGAGTCGCCGGACCATCGATCCGAATCCCACTATCTTTCCAATGTCCAAAACGTTCAATCTGATTTATATACTCATCCGCAAGATTGACGCCACCAGTATAGGCAATCTGCCCATCAATGACCAAAATTTTGCGGTGATCTCGGTTATTATAGGCCACTGTCATACGAGGAATTACCTTATTAAACTTATGAGCCTCAATTCCTCGAGATCGGAGATGCACTGTATAATCACCTGGCAGGGTCACCATACAGCCGATATCGTCGTAGAGCATCTTAACTTCAACACCCTGAGCAGCTTTTTCTTCTAGAACTTCGAGCATACTATCCCACATCAAGCCTTCTTCGACAATGTAGTATTCTAGAAAAATAAATTTTTCAGCCCTCTTCAAATCCTCCAGCATCTGCTGCCACATTTCCTTACCATTTGAAAAGAATTGTGAGTCTGTCTGATCATAAACTTCTGCATTACTGTCCATATGCAATAAGGCATTGATAATCCCGTAGGCAGATTTATCAGTTTTCTGTATGTCTTGATGAAGACTATGTTCGCGCTTTTCATGAGATGTGATAGAACGAAGTTCCTGTAATTGTTTAAATTCCTTTTTTGATAACCGACGCTCACCAAACATGATATAAAGCAAGGGGCCAAAAACAGGGACAAAAGTGACAATCAACCACGTCACCTTGCTTTCAGGAGACATAGAACGATTGACAATGGCTAAAACAGTCGCCACGCTGACAAGAAATACAAGAGCAACCCAAACAAGTGGAGCAATCTGGCTCATGTAAAGAATGACTGCAAAAACTACAAATAATTCTATCAGAATAATCGCAATGCTAAAACCATACTTGGACATCAATAGTCGAAATTTTCTAGTCCCCATAACTCCCTCTCAATTTCTAAATAAACTCCAAAGCAACTAGCTGAAAGCGCTTGTTACCTTCTAGTATACTTACTTTCATAAAACTTAGCAAGTCTTTTCTGTTTAGGCCGATAGTTCTACCTATAAAATCATTTAAAAAAGTCTGCGACAAAATAGTTCTCAGCCACAAAAAAGCTAGATATTCCCAATTGTGGAACTCTAGCTTTTTATAGTGGCTCTATAATATTTGTAGTGGGTAAATCCCCTATAGATATTATGGAGCCTATTTTGTTGTAGAAAACATACTAAGATTAGTAGTGAGAAAATCTCCGACGGGAGAGAGTACTCACTACTTTTTCTTTATGTTAAAGTAGAGGTGTCTTGTAAAGTCGTAGGGCTCTTTGGCGCTAGACGTCGCTTGACAAACTGGAAAGACACCTGTTTTAGGTGGAATTTGATCAAAGTATGTGGGACGCTAGACGTCGCGTATTGAAAATAAAATCACTAAAACACGGAATTATTCAAGACAAAAGAGGTAATATCATGCGTACAGTATTTGGGATTGATG
>NZ_WIJK01000012.1 GCF_009496285.1 Streptococcus mitis | reverse complement strand
CATCAATCCCAAATACTGTACGCATGATATTACCTCTTTTGTCTTGAATAATTCCGTGTTTTAGTGATTTTATTTTCAATACGCGACGTCTAGCGTCCCACATACTTTGATCAAATTCCACCTAAAATAGGTGTCTTGCCAGTTTGTCAAGCGACGTCTAGCGCCAAAGAGCCCTACGACTTTACAAGACACCTCTACTTTAACATAAAGAAAAAGTATTGAGTACTCTCTCCCGTCGGAGATTTTCTCACTACTAATCTTAGTATGTTTTCTACACAAAAATAGGTTCCATAATATCTATAGGGGATTTACCCACTACAAATATTATAGAGCCGATAATATGCGTTTGATCATAGACAGATCTATTTCATTTTTTACTATAGTTGATTGAAATAAGATATGAACAAAGAGGTTAGGAAAGTCAAATTAATTTTTAAAAATGTTTTAGAATCCATGACGTGCTACTCTAAGTTCAATCCACTATAAAATTAAGTTTTTAACTAGCCTCTGAATGATTACTGAAGATTAACCTTGTTTTTCAAGATGTAGTAGTTTCCGAGATAGAAGACTGCGATAAGGATTAGGTCTTTGAAGATTTCATAAGTAAGCATCATATTGAAATTAGTATCTATGCGAAGGTTTAGACCGACAAAACCGAGCACGATCTGGATAACAATGTAGGCTAAAACTGCGAGTGCTGTGCGGTATTCATTGAAAAGTTGTCCGATGGAGATTGCCAAGTAGATGCAGAGGATTCCTGAAATTGTGCCAAGGATGAATGAAATTAGATATAAGCCGATACTGTCTAGGTACTGTTGGAACAAGTCTTTGAAAGCAAGGAAATTAACAGAATTAGGCTCAATTATCACAAGAATGATATAAATGCTCAGAACCAAGACTGCTGAACTGATCAGAGACCAAATGAAGGCCCCCAAGAGTTTGGCCATGATAATCTGGTGTTCGGAAACTGGCAAGGTCAAAGTCAGATAACCTTGTCGATCATAGACACTACCCTTGAAGCGACGGATGATCAAAATCAAGGTTGAAATCCCAAGCGTAATCATCAAGCCACCAAACACGAGTGCTAGAAAAATAAGTAGAATAGGTTGACTTTCTTTGATAGGAATATCGTTGTAAGTCCTTGCTTGAATTCCGATAAGAGCAGAAAGTACCAGTACAGCACCATAGAGGGCTAAATACCATTTGTTAACATTTTTAAATTCATAACGAACTAAATTCCAAAACATAATAATCTCCTTTATCTAGGCTTTGAACTCATGACGGAAGAGTTGGTCGATAGACTCTCCAGACTCATAGCGAATATCATCAACATTTCCTTGACGGACGACTTTTCCATCCTTGAGGAAAACAATCTCATCCAAGATTGGTTCGATGTCTGAAATCAAGTGAGTTGAAATCAAGACAGTCGAAGTTGGAGAGTAGTTGTTGATGATGGTGTTCAAGATATAGTCACGAGCTGCTGGGTCGACACCCCCGATTGGTTCATCAAGCACATATAGACGAGCATCACGACTCATGACAAGAATCAACTGAACCTTTTCTTTGTTCCCTTTTGAGAGTTTCTTGAAACGGCTGTTCTCATCGATGCCAAGGTCACGAAGAAGACCTTGAGCACGTTCTAGATTAAAATCTTGGTAGAAGGTCTTGAAATAAGTGAGAGCTTCTTTGACCTTCATCTGTTCGTTGAGGTAGGTCGTATCAGGGAGATAAGAAACAATCGCTTTAGTTGCTGGGCTTGGTTCCATGTCATTGATAAGGATACGTCCTTCCTCTGGTTGTAGCAAGCCGTTGATTAGTTTAATCAAGGTTGTTTTTCCAGAACCGTTTGGTCCAAGGAGGCCAACGATTTTTCCAGCTGGAATTTCAAGGGAAACATTTGTAAGAGCAGGGCTTGCTCCATAGGATTTTGACACATTTTCAAATGCTAACAAGGTCATAGTTTAAACTCCTTCAATATAATCTCTCAAAACAGTCGGTAGTTCTTCTTTTTCATAGCCGAATTCTACCATGCCTGTTACAAACTGTTGCAGCTGTTCTTCTGACAGTTGCTTACGGGATTGGAGGATCAAGTCCAAATCCTCTGTGACAAAGCGTCCAGATGTCCGCTTGGTATAGACGAAGCCTTCTCTCTCCAAGTCCGATAGGGCGCGCTGGATGGTGTTGGGATTGACACCTGCCTCGCTAGCCAATTCTCTAACGGTTGGAAGCTGTTGATTGGGCTCGAGTTTATGGGAAATAATCTGCAATTTGATTTTCTCCATAATCTGCAAATAAATGGGTTTATTGTTATCAAATGTCCAAGACATCACGATCTCCTTTCTGTTTACCTTTGTGTTAATTCAATAATACAACAAAACAAAAAACTTGTCAAGCCAAAAGGAGAATTATTTTGGGAATCTCTTAAAAAATGGTATAATGAAAAGAAAACGACAAGGAGGGAAAGGCATGCGTTGTCCAAAATGTGGCGCTACAAAATCAAGTGTGATCGATAGTCGCCAGGCTGAAGAAGGAAATACAATCAGAAGAAGACGTGAGTGTGAAGAGTGTCAGCATCGTTTTACAACCTATGAACGTGTTGAAGAGAGAACACTAGTTGTGGTCAAAAAAGATGGTACACGGGAACAATTTTCAAGAGATAAGATCTTTAACGGGATTATTCGTTCAGCCCAGAAACGTCCAGTGTCTAGTGATGAAATTGGCATGGTGGTCAATCGCATCGAACAAAAACTCCGTAGTCGCAATGAAAATGAAATTCAGAGTGAGGTTATTGGCTCTTTGGTTATGGAAGAGTTGGCAGAGTTAGATGAGATTACTTATGTCCGTTTTGCCAGCGTTTACCGTAGCTTTAAGGATGTGAGTGAGCTTGAAAGCCTACTCCAGCAGATCACACAATCCTCTAAAAAGAAAAAGAAAAAGGAAAAATAAATGAAGCCAAATGACCGTTTTTCTTTTGTAAAGAACAATCGGGTGTCGCAAGATACCTCATCAATGGTGCAGTGCTACCTCCCGATTATCGGTCAGGAGGCGCTGAGCCTCTATCTTTATGCTGTGACTTTTTGGGATGGTGGTCAAAAAGAACATCTCTTTGCAGCCATGCTCAATCATCTCAATTTTGGGATGGATACCCTTTTAAAGGCTTTTAAAACTCTGACAGCCATGAAATTGGTGACCCTCTATCAGCAGGGGGAGGCCTATAACTTGTTACTCCATTCTCCCTTATCAACTCAAGAATTTTTACAACATACAGTTTATCGGACCTTATTAGAAAAAATGATTGGGGATAGTGCGGTAGCAGCCATGAGACAGGAAAGTGTTGAAGGGGAACCGATCTCGGTGGCCTTGAGTCAAATCTTTCCTCAGTTATCTGAGTCTGCGAGTCAAGAAACCTCTAGCAGTCAGCCAGCAGCAGATGATTTTGATTTGGAGCATTTTCGTCAGCTTATGGCTCGCGATGGTCTTCGTTTTCAAGATGAAACTTCGGATGTTTTGGCCTTGTTTGCAATAGCTGATGAGCAGAAGTGGACCTGGTTTGAGACTTATCAAGTAGCCAAAGCGACAGCAGTGTCGCAAGTGATTTCTGTCAAACGCATCCGTGAAAAGATAGCGCAAAAGCCTGTGACTTCTGACTTTAGTCCCAAGGAAGCAACCATTATCCGAGAGGCTAAGAAAAAGACAGCCTTGCAGTTCCTTGCTGAGATTAAGCAGACCCGCAAGGGAAGTATTACCCAGACTGAACGGGACCTGCTCCAGCAGATGGCAGCCTTGGGTTTGCTGGATGAAGTGATCAATGTTATCCTGCTCCTGACCTTTAATAAGGTTGATTCGGCCAATATCAATGAAAAATACGCCATGAAGGTGGCTAATGACTACGCCTATCAAAATATCCGTAGTGCCGAGGAAGCTGTCCTCCGTATTCGTGAACGTGGCCAAAAAGCAAAAACGCAAAAGCAGAATCAGACTGCCCCAGCAAAAACCAATGTGCCTAAATGGAGCAATCCTGAATATAAGAATACGTCATCCGCTGAGGAATTAGAAGAAATGGAACGCCAAACCCTAGAATTATTAGCAAAATTAGATAACGGAGGTGATTAGATGGAAAGTGTCGGAGATGTACTCAAACGTCAACCAAGCCGATTTCAGTATCAGGATTTAGTCCAGCAAATAGTGAAGGATCCTGATGTTGCGGCCTTTATCCAGAAAGAATCCCTCAGTCAGGAGGAGTTAAACCGTAGTATTTCCAAGTTTAACCAATACATCACTGAGAGAGATAAGTTCCTCCGAGGAGATACAGATTATATCGCGCGTGGCTACAAGCCTATCCTAGTCATGAATCATGGCTATGCGGATGTTTCTTATGAAGAAACTCCAGAGTTAATCGCGGCAGAAAAAGAAGCTGCCATCAAGAAACGTCTCAACTTAATTAATTTTCCATCTAGCCTGAAAAATGTCAGTTTTTTAGATGTTTATCGTGATGATGTTCGGCGTTTAACTGTTCTAAATAGAATGATAAAATTTGTTAACGATTACCCCAATAATTTGAAAGGTCTGTACTTATATGGAGACTTTGGTGTGGGTAAAAGTTTCATGGTGGCTGCCCTAGCCCATGATTTGTCAGAAAAACGTGGTGTTTCATCAACTCTCCTCCACTATCCTAGTTTTGTCATCGATGTCAAAAATGCCATCGGTGATGGCAATGTTAAGACCTTGGTGGACGAGATTAAGCTGGCTGAAGTCTTGATTTTAGATGATATTGGTGCCGAGCAATCAACAGCTTGGGTGCGTGACGAGATCCTGCAGGTCATTCTCCAATATCGCATGCAGGAAGATTTACCGACCTTTTTCACCTCCAACTTCAATTTTGAAGATTTGGAGCTGCATTTCGCTAAAGGGAAAAATGGAAATGACGAAACCTGGGAAGCTAGACGCGTCATGGAACGCATTCGTTATTTAGCAGAGGAAACCAGACTTGAAGGAGAAAATCGCCGATGACAGAAACAATCAAATTAATGAAGGCTCATACTTCAGTGCGTAGATTTAAGGAGCAAGAGATTCCCCAAGAAGATTTAAATACCATTTTGTCTGCAGGACAAATGGCTTCTTCTTGGAAAAATTTCCAATCCTATTCTGTGATTGTAGTCAGAAGTCAAGAAAAGAAGGATGCCTTATTTGAGTTAGTTCCTCAAGAAGCGATTCGCCAGTCTGCAGCCTTTCTCCTCTTTGTTGGGGACCTAAATCGTGCAGAAAAAGGGGCCCGTCTTCATACGGATATTTTCCAACCTCAAGGGGTGGAAGGACTCCTCATCACTTCAGTAGATGCAGCTCTAGCTGGACAAAATGCCTTGCTTGCGGCAGAAAGCTTAGGCTATGGTGGAGTGATTATCGGTTTAGTGCGTTACAAGTCTGTTGAGTTAGCAGAATTGTTCAAGCTTCCTGACTATACCTATCCAGTCTTTGGGATTGCACTCGGTGTGCCAAATGAGGAACATGAAGTCAAACCTCGCTTGCCATTGAATCAGGTGGTGTTTGAGGAAGAATACCAAGAACAGTCAACTGAGGCAATTGAAGCCTATGACCGTGTACAGACTGAATATGCAGGTGCGCGTGCGACTACAACTTGGAGTCAACGTTTGGCAGAGCAATTCGGCAATCCAGAACCAAGCTCGACTCGAGAAAATCTTGAGCAGAAGAAGTTATTGTAGAAAGTGAGAAAACATGGCCTTACCAACTGTTGCCATTGTGGGACGTCCCAATGTTGGGAAATCAACCCTATTTAACCGTATCGCGGGAGAACGCATCTCAATCGTAGAAGATGTTGAAGGTGTAACGCGAGATCGTATCTATGCCACAGGTGAGTGGCTCAATCGTTCTTTCAGTATGATTGATACTGGAGGGATCGATGATGTCGATGCGCCTTTCATGGAACAAATCAAGCACCAGGCAGAAATTGCCATGGAAGAAGCAGATGTTATCGTCTTTGTCGTGTCTGGTAAAGAAGGAATTACAGATGCGGACGAATACGTTGCCCGTAAACTTTATAAAACTCATAAACCAGTCATCTTAGCCGTTAACAAGGTTGACAATCCAGAGATGCGAAATGATATCTATGATTTCTATGCTCTTGGATTGGGCGAACCTCTACCAATCTCATCTGTTCACGGTATCGGGACAGGGGATGTGCTGGATGCTATTGTGGAAAACCTCCCACATGAAGTTGAAGAAGAAAATCCAGATGTCATTAAATTCAGCTTGATTGGTCGTCCAAATGTTGGAAAATCTAGCTTGATTAATGCTATTTTGGGAGAAGATCGCGTCATTGCCAGCCCTGTCGCTGGTACCACTCGTGATGCCATTGATACCCACTTTACAGATGCTGACGGCCAAGAGTTTACCATGATTGATACGGCTGGTATGCGTAAGTCAGGTAAAGTCTATGAAAATACTGAGAAATACTCGGTTATGCGTGCTATGCGTGCTATTGACCGTTCAGATGTAGTTTTGATGGTCCTCAATGCCGAGGAAGGTATTCGTGAGTATGACAAGCGTATCGCTGGATTTGCCCACGAAGCTGGTAAAGGAATGATTATCGTGGTCAATAAGTGGGATACCCTTGAAAAAGATAACCACACCATGAAAAACTGGGAAGAGGATATCCGTGAGCAGTTCCAATATTTGCCTTACGCACCGATTATCTTTGTATCAGCTTTAACCAAGCAACGTCTCCACAAGTTGCCTGAGATGATTAAGCAAATCAGCGAGAGTCAAAATACCCGTATTCCATCAGCTGTCTTGAATGATGTGATTATGGATGCTATCGCCATCAACCCAACACCGACAGACAAAGGAAAACGTCTCAAGATTTTCTATGCGACCCAAGTGGCAACTAAACCACCAACCTTTGTCATCTTTGTCAACGAAGAAGAGCTCATGCACTTTTCTTACTTGCGTTTCTTGGAAAATCAAATCCGCAAGGCCTTTGTCTTTGAAGGAACACCTATTCACCTAATCGCAAGAAAACGTAAATAAAAAAGCAGAATCTGGAAGGATATTTCCAGATTTTTTGCTATAATAAAATAAGGAACGCGTTGGAGAGGTAAGGAGATGGAAAAACTATTAAAATTCTTGATTTTGGCACCCTACTTCTACTTTTTTCGTTGGCAAGGGAAGGTACAGCCAGGAAGTAAGTACTTTTCTGTCTTTTACTATTTTTATTGGTTTTATATGCCTCTAGCAGCCTTGTTTAGTCTAGTTTTCACTCTTTTTTCGCTAGTCTTATTTAACTTTATTTTACAAGAACCAAGGGATCTTGCTAGATGGATGATCTGGCTACTTTTAGTCCTTTTATCCTTAGTCAATGACTGGAAAATCTATGCTTGTCTAAAATTTATGAATAAGCTGCGATTGGAAAAGAAAAAATCCAGTCTTCCTTGAAAGAAATAGGCAAACTTGTATCTGATAGAAAATGATGGTCAATTTTTCATGGAAAAACTAGCTAGAAGCATTAATGAAGAAAACTAGCCTCGGAATAGGAATTTTAAGGGAACTAATCACCTTGGTTAGCCCTTTTTTCGTCCTAAGGGAAAACGGAATATTTCTTGAAAAAATTGGGCAAATATGCTACAATAAAAAGAACATTCTAAAATATTCAGAATTTAAAGTAAGGAAAAAAATGGCAAATTTACTAAAAACAATTATCGAAAATGATAAAGGAGAGATTCGTCGTCTGGAAAAGATGGCGGACAAAGTCCTAAAATATGAAGATGAAATGGCTGTGTTAACTGACGAGCAATTGCAAGCAAAAACAGAAGAATTCAAACAACGCTACCAAAATGGTGAGACTCTTGACCAACTTTTGTATGAGGCGTTTGCTGTTGTACGCGAGGGAGCTAAGCGTGTCCTTGGTCTCTTCCCATATAAGGTTCAGGTTATGGGTGGTATCGTTCTTCACCATGGTGACGTTCCTGAGATGCGTACGGGTGAAGGTAAAACCTTGACAGCGACGATGCCTGTATACCTCAATGCTCTTTCAGGCAAAGGGGTTCACGTAGTTACGGTCAATGAATACCTTTCTGAACGTGACGCGACTGAGATGGGTGAGTTGTACTCATGGCTCGGCTTGTCAGTTGGGATTAACTTGGCAGCCAAATCTCCAATGGAGAAAAAAGAAGCTTATGAGTGTGATATCACTTATTCAACAAACTCAGAGATTGGTTTCGATTATCTTCGTGATAACATGGTCGTTCGTGCCGAAAATATGGTTCAACGTCCACTCAACTACGCCTTGGTCGATGAGGTTGACTCAATCTTGATCGACGAAGCTCGTACTCCTTTGATCGTTTCAGGAGCCAATGCAGTTGAAACCAGCCAACTCTACCATATGGCTGACCATTTTGTGAAGTCTTTGGATAAGGATGACTATATCATTGATATTCAGTCTAAGACAATTGGTCTATCTGATTCTGGTATTGACAAGGCTGAAAGCTACTTCAAACTAGAAAATCTCTACGATATCGAAAACGTAGCCTTGACTCACTTTATAGACAATGCCCTTCGTGCTAACTACATCATGATTCTTGATATTGACTATGTGGTCAGCGAAGAGCAGGAAATCTTGATTGTCGACCAATTTACCGGTCGTACCATGGAAGGTCGTCGTTATTCTGATGGTTTGCACCAAGCTATTGAAGCAAAAGAAGGTGTGCCAATCCAAGATGAAACCAAGACTTCAGCTTCTATTACCTACCAAAACCTCTTCCGTATGTATAAGAAATTGTCAGGGATGACAGGTACTGGTAAGACAGAGGAAGAGGAGTTCCGCGAAATCTATAATATTCGTGTTATTCCAATCCCAACAAACCGTCCAGTTCAACGTATTGACCATCCAGACGTACTTTATGCTAGTCTTGAAGCTAAATTTAAGGCTGTTGTTGAAGATGTAAAAGCTCGCTACCAAAAAGGTCAACCAGTCTTGGTAGGTACTGTTGCTGTTGAAACCAGTGATTATATTTCTAAAAAATTGGTAGCTGCAGGTGTTCCTCACGAAGTATTGAATGCCAAAAACCACTACAAAGAAGCTCAAATCATCATGAATGCTGGCCAACGTGGTGCAGTTACAATCGCGACCAACATGGCCGGTCGTGGTACTGATATTAAGCTTGGTGAAGGTGTTCGTGAACTTGGTGGACTTTGTGTCATTGGTACAGAACGCCATGAAAGTCGTCGTATCGATAACCAGCTTCGTGGACGTTCAGGACGTCAAGGGGACCCAGGGGAATCTCAATTCTACCTTTCTCTTGAAGATGATTTGATGAAACGTTTCGGTTCAGAGCGCTTGAAGGGTGTCTTTGAACGTCTCAATATGTCAGACGAAGCAATCAAATCTCGTATGTTGACACGTCAGGTTGAAGCAGCACAAAAACGTGTTGAAGGAAACAACTACGACACACGTAAACAAGTCCTTCAATACGATGATGTCATGCGTGAGCAACGTGAGATTATCTACTCACAACGTTACGATGTCATCACTGCTGATCGCGATTTGGCTCCTGAGATTCATGCAATGATTAAACGCACTATTAATCGTGTTGTTGATAATCATGCGCGTGCTAAACAAGATGAAAAACTAGAAGCTATCTTGAATTTTGCAAGATACAACTTGCTTCCAGAAGATTCAATTTCACTTTCAGACCTAGAAGGTTTGTCAGACCAAGCAATCAAAGATGAACTTTACCAACGTGCCTTGCAAGTCTACGATAGCCAAGTTGCTAAGCTTCGAGATGAGGAAGCTGTTAAAGAATTCCAAAAAGTCTTGATCCTACGTGTTGTAGACAACAAGTGGACAGACCATATCGATGCTCTTGATCAGTTGCGTAATGCTGTTGGCCTTCGTGGTTATGCACAAAACAACCCTGTCGTTGAGTATCAAGCAGAAGGTTTCCGTATGTTTAATGATATGATTGGTTCCATTGAGTTTGATGTGACTCGTTTGATGATGAAAGCACAAATTCATGAACAAGAGCGTCCACAAGCAGAGCGTCATATCAGTACGACAGCGGCTCGTAATATTGCTGCACAACAGACTGAGCTTCCTGCAGATTTGGATCTTAGCCAAGTGAAGCGTAATGACTTGTGTCCATGTGGTTCTGGTAAGAAATTTAAAAACTGTCATGGTAAACGACGTTAAGAATGACTAATTTTCAGGCGGATGCCTAGTGAAAAGTGAATTTTCGCTTGGCGTCCGTTTGCTTTATAAGGAGGATGAATCATGGTATTTACAGCCAAAAGCCCTAAAATTAATATTGAAGAAGTTCGTAGTTTGTCTAAATTAGAAGGACAAGCACTTGCCAATAAACAACAACGCGATCAAGAACTTGAAGCGATTATTCGTGGTGAAGATCAACGCATTTTGTTAGTGATTGGTCCGTGTTCGTCTGACAATGAAGAAGCAGTTCTTGAGTATGCCAAGCGTTTGGCAAAACTGCAAGAAGAAGTAAAAGACCGCGTCTTTATGGTCATGCGTGTCTACACTGCTAAACCACGTACTAATGGTGATGGCTATAAGGGCTTGATTCACCAACCAAATGCCAAAGAAGCACCTAGTCTCATCAATGGGATCAAGGCGGTTCGTCACCTGCATTACCGTGTTATTTCTGAAACAGGAATGACGACAGCGGATGAGATGTTGTACCCAGAAAACCTTCCCTTGGTAGATGATTTGATTTCTTATATGGCGGTTGGAGCTCGTTCGGTTGAAGATCAACAACACCGTTTTGTAGCTAGTGGAGCAGATTTTGCGACAGGTTTTAAAAATCCAACGTCTGGAAATCTCAATGTCATGTTCAACGGTATTTATGCGGCTCAAAACAAACAAAGTTTCCTTTTCCTAGGGAAAGAAGTTGAAACGACTGGAAATCCTCTATCGCATGCCATTCTCCGTGGTGCTCTCAATGAATACGGGAAAAACATTCCGAACTATTACTATGATAATTTGATGGATACCATTGCCCAGTATGAAAAGATGGGCCTTGAAAATCCATTTATCATCATTGATACCAACCATGATAACTCAGGCAAGCAGTATATGGATCAGATTCGCATTGTTCGTCAGACCTTGATTAACCGCGATTGGAATGAAAAGATTAAAAAATATGTTCGTGGTTTCATGATTGAGTCTTATCTAGAAGACGGTCGTCAAAATGAACCAGAGGTCTTTGGGAAATCTATCACCGATCCATGTCTAGGATGGGAAAATACTGAGTCTCTTGTTCGTGAAATCTACCAAAGACTAGGAGAATAGTATGGCATTTATTGAAAAAGGTCAAGAAATCGATATTGAAGCGATTAAGGCGGAAACGCAATTATCTGCAGAAGCCTTGCAACATAAGGAAAGCCGAGACCAAGAACTGGCTGATATTCTATCTGGTAAGGATGACCGTATTCTTTTGGTCATTGGACCTTGTTCGTCTGACAATGAAGAAGCAGTCCTTGAGTATGCTCGCCGTTTGGCAGACTTGCAGAAAAAAGTTGCGGATAAGATTTTCATGGTCATGCGTGTATACACAGCTAAACCTCGTACCAATGGAGATGGCTACAAGGGGTTAGTTCATCAGCCAGATACTTCTAAAGCACCAAGTTTGATTAATGGTTTGCAGGCTGTTCGTCAGCTTCATTATCGAGTTATTACAGAAACTGGATTAACCACAGCGGATGAAATGCTTTATCCATCCAATCTAGTCTTGGTTGATGACTTGGTGAGCTACCATGCAGTGGGTGCGCGTTCAGTAGAAGATCAGGAACATCGTTTTGTAGCTTCAGGGATTGATGCACCAGTGGGTATGAAAAATCCAACCTCTGGAAATCTGTCTGTTATGTTTAATGCCATCTATGCTGCACAAAACAAGCAAACATTTCTTTACCATGGACAAGAAGTTGAGACTTCAGGTAATCCCCTAGCTCACGTTATCCTTCGTGGAGCTATGAATGAATATGGGAAAAATGAACCAAACTTCTACTATGAAACTCTCTTAAATGCTATCGGGCGTTACGAGTCTATGGGGCTTGAAAATCCCTTTATCATGATTGATACCAACCATGATAATTCAGGGAAGCAATATATGGAGCAAGTTCGAATTGTTCGCCAAGCTCTGCTCAACCGTGACTGGAATGAAAAGATTAAGAAAACAGTTCGAGGTTTCATGATTGAATCCTACTTAGCAGATGGTCGCCAAAATCAACCAGAAATCTTTGGTTGCTCTATTACAGACCCATGTCTAGGATGGGAAAATACAGTAGCCCTGGTAGAAGAAATCTATACTACCTTAACAAAATAAGTGAAAAGGCTGGAGTTGGGGGTATCTCAGCTCCTTTTGACGAAAATGATAGTTGGACACGGAATTGATATCGAAGCATTAGCTTCTATACAAAATGCAGTTGAAAAAAGAGAAGGATTTGCACGGCGTGTCTTGACAGACAAGGAAATGGAGCGCTTTGCCAGTCTCAAAGGTCGTAGGCAGATCGAGTATTTGGCTGGGCGTTGGTCAGCAAAAGAGGCTTTCTCAAAGGCTATGGGAACGGGAATTGGGAAATTAGGTTTTCAGGACTTGGAAGTTTTGAACAATGAAAGAGGGGCTCCCTACTTCAGCAAATCCCCGTTTTCAGGGAAAGTGTGGCTATCGATCAGCCATACAGATCAGTTTGTGACAGCTAGTGTTATTTTGGAGGAAAATTATGAAAACTAGTCCACATAGACCAACCAAGGCCCTCATCGATCTGGGTGCTATCCGCTACAATATCCAACAAATGGGAGAGCACATTCCTAAAGATACTCTTAAATGGGCGGTTGTGAAAGCCAATGCATACGGCCACGGAGCGGTAGCTGTTGCAACAGCTATTCAGGATGATGTCGATGGTTTTTGCGTTTCTAATATCGATGAAGCCATCGAGCTTCGTCAAGCAGGAATTTCTAAGAAGATTCTCATTTTGGGAGTATCTGAGGTTGAATCTCTTTCATTGGCTAAGGACTATGCTATTACCTTGACAGTGGCTGGATTGGAATGGATTGAGAATCTCCTTGCTACTGATTCATATTTATCAGGCTTAACCGTTCACCTTAAAATTGATTCAGGTATGGGACGAATTGGTTTTAGAAGTGCAAGCGAGGCGTCACAAGCCCAAGCTTTACTCAAGAAACATGGAGCAAATGTTGAGGGAATCTTTACCCACTTTGCAACTGCTGATGAAGAGTTGGATAGTTACTTTAATCAACAGTTAGAATGCTTTAAGGGAATCCTAGCTGACTTGCAAGAAGTACCAGAACTAGTCCATGCGAGTAACTCAGCAACGACTCTATGGCATTCGGAAACGATTTTCAATGCGGTTCGCATGGGAGATTCCATGTATGGTCTCAATCCAAGCGGACAAGTTTTAGAATTGCCTTATGAACTAAAACCAGCCTTAACTTTGGAAACAGCCATCGTTCATATCAAAACAGTAGAGGCTGGTGCTTGTATGGGTTACGGAGCAACTTATCAAGCAGACGGTGAGCAAGTCATTGCCACTTTGCCAATCGGTTATGCAGATGGTTGGACACGAGATATGCAGAATTTCCCAGTTCTGGTGGATGGACAATTGTGCCCTATCGTAGGGCGTGTATCCATGGATCAAATCACTATTCGTTTGCCTAAGCTTTATCCATTGGGGACAAAAGTTATCTTGATTGGTGCAGACGGTGATAAAGAAATTACTGCAACAGATGTAGCAGTTTACCGAGGAACCATCAATTATGAGGTGGTTTGCCTCCTTAGTGATCGAGTTCCGAGAGAATATCATTAAAAGAAAAAAGGAAAGGAGAGGAGCATGAATTTACACCAACCCTTGCATGTCTTGCCTGGCGTGGGACCAAAGTCAGCAGAAAAATATGCCAAACTAGGAATCGAAAACCTGCAAGATCTCTTGCTCTACTTTCCTTTCCGTTATGAAGATTTTAAGACCAAGCAGGTGCTAGAACTAGAAGATGGTGAAAAGGCTGTCCTATCTGGTCAGGTAGTGACACCAGTTAGTGTTCAGTATTATGGTTTTAAGCGCAATCGTCTACGCTTTAGTCTCAAGCAGGGAGAAGTTGTGTTTTCAGTGAACTTCTTTAACCAACCCTACCTGGCTGACAAGATTGAGCTAGGAGCGACTCTAGCCGTTTTTGGTAAGTGGGATCGCGCCAAGGCTAGTCTTACAGGGATGAAGGTTTTAGCTCAAGTGGAGGACGACCTTCAACCTGTCTATCGTCTCGCACAAGGAGTTAGTCAAGCAAGTCTTGTTAAGATCATTAAAACCGCCTTTGATCAGGGGCTAGATCTCTTGATAGAGGAAAATCTCCCTCAGTCCTTGCTAGACAAATACAAACTCATGTCTCGCTGTCAGGCTGTTCGTGCTATGCATTTTCCTAAGGATTTGGCAGAATACAAGCAGGCTCTCCGTCGAATCAAGTTTGAGGAACTTTTCTATTTCCAAATGCAATTACAGACCCTCAAGTCTGAAAATAAGGTTGATGGAAGTGGATTGGTCCTGAATTGGTCGCAAGAAAAACTAACTGCGGTTAAAGAAAAGTTACCCTTTGCTTTGACACAAGCCCAAGAAAAAAGCCTGCAAGAAATCCTAACAGATATGAAGTCGGACCATCACATGAATCGACTATTGCAAGGGGATGTTGGTAGTGGGAAAACAGTGGTAGCAGGTCTAGCGATGTACGCAGCCGTAATGGCTGGTTATCAGGCCGCTCTCATGGTTCCAACAGAGATTCTTGCAGAGCAACATTTTGAAAGTCTAGAAAGTCTCTTTCCTGATTTGAAACTAGCACTCCTAACAGGTTCATTGAAAGCTGCAGAAAAACGCAAGGTCTTGGAAACTATTGCTAAGGGCCAGGTCGATGTGATTATCGGAACTCATGCTCTGATTCAAGATGGGGTAGACTATGCTAAACTCGGTTTGATCATCATCGATGAACAACACCGATTTGGAGTCGGACAAAGACGTATTTTACGTGAAAAAGGAGAAAATCCAGATGTCCTCATGATGACGGCAACTCCCATTCCACGAACCTTAGCCATCACAGCCTTTGGAGATATGGATGTTTCCATTATTGACCAGATGCCAGCTGGACGTAAACCGATTGTGACACGTTGGATCAAGCATGAGCAACTGCCACAGGTTTTGACTTGGTTGGAAGGAGAAATTCAAAAAGGGTCTCAAGCCTATGTTATTTCTCCTTTGATTGAAGAATCTGAAGCCTTGGATTTGAAAAATGCTATCGCTTTATCGGAAGAGTTGACGGCTCATTTTGCAGAAAAAGCAAAAGTTGCTCTCTTGCATGGGAAGATGAAGAGCGATGAAAAAGACCAGATTATGCAGGAGTTCAAAGATAGAAAGACTGATATTCTGGTTTCGACAACGGTTATCGAGGTTGGGGTCAATGTGCCAAATGCGACCGTCATGATTATCATGGATGCTGACCGTTTCGGACTTAGTCAGCTTCATCAGCTCAGAGGTCGTGTCGGTCGTGGGGAGAAGCAGTCCTATGCAGTTCTCGTTGCCAATCCTAAGACTGACTCTGGAAAAGACCGCATGCGCATCATGACGGAAACGACCAATGGCTTTGTCCTTGCAGAGGAAGATTTGAAAATGCGTGGTTCGGGTGAAATTTTTGGAACCAGACAGTCAGGTCTACCAGAGTTTCAAGTAGCTGATATTATCGAGGATTTCCCGATTCTTGAGGAAGCACGTAAGGTAGCTAGTTATATCAGTTCACTGTCTAACTGGCAGGAGGATCCAGAGTGGCATATGATTGCCTTAAATCTAGAAAAGAAAGAACATTTAGATTAATACTCTTCAAAAATCTCTTCAAAACACGTCAACGTCGCCTTGCCGTATATGTGTTACTGACTTCGTCAGTTCTATCCACAACCTCAAAACGGTGTTTTGAGCAACCTGCGGCTAGCTTCCTAGTTTGCTCTTTGATTTTCATTGAGTATAAGCTTTCTCTAAGAAAATCTTAAGTTTGCTTTTAGGATTGTTATCTATACTTGAGTCATCAAAAAGAAACGAGGACTCTCACATGACAATGACAATTAAAGTAAATTATCAAAAAACGTTTCAACAGGAGCAAGCACCTTCTCCTAAATACTAAGTAAAAGAGCGATAACGCTCTTTTTGTCTGGGAATTCTCAGGTAAGAGATTCTGATAAATTATTCATTGAATGTATAACCTTAAACATCGTTCCAAACGAGGTCTTAGTCTATCTGGTAAACTGAAAGCAGTGCTTTGAGAAAGCTGTGACTAGCTTTCTAGTTTGCTCTTTCGTTTTCATTGAGTCGAAAGTTACTTTTAGTTTTTTCTAAGGAAAATATAAGCTATGTTTTAGGAAGGGATTTTATACTAGGTTCATCAAAAAGAAACGAGGACTCTCACATGACAATGACGATTAAAGTAAATTACCAAAAAACGTTTCAACAGGAGCAAGCACCTTCTCCTAAATACTAAGTAAAAGAGCGATAACGCTCTTTTTGAGTGGGGATTCGTAGCTAAGGGATTTAGAAAAATGCTTATGTTGATTTGATTTACGGAATATATAAACTTAAACATCACTTCAAACAAGGTCTTAGTCTATCTGGTAAACTGAGAACAGTGCTTTGAGAAAACTGTGACTAGCTTTCTAATTTTCTCTTTCGTTTTCATTGAGTCAAAAGTTACTTTTAGTTTTTTCTAAGGAAAATATAAGATATGTTTTAGGAAGGGATTTTATACTAGGTTCATCAAAAAGAAACGAGGACTCTCACATGACAATGACGATTAAAGTAAATTATCAAAAAACATTTCAAGAAGTAGTAGAAGCAGAAAAACTTGCTACAAAATAGTAGTTGTTAAGGGCAGTAGAGCCCTTTTTAAATACTTGCTTTAGGCGAAATATGATAGATTTTTAGTAGATAGAATCGGCAGAATCACGCTATACCAATTTTTATTCTTGACAAGTAAAAGAAACAAGTATATACTGTTTTTGCTGATTCTATAAAAGAAGAATTAGACTATACCAATTTTAAGGGGAAAGCACAGCTAGCCTGTGTCGTATATACTATGTGTGGAATTGTTGGTGTTGTTGGAAACACAAATGCAACTGATATTTTGATTCAAGGACTTGAAAAACTCGAATACCGTGGCTATGATTCGGCTGGAATTTTTGTTCTAGGTGGTGCTGAAAACCATTTGGTAAAAGCAGTTGGTCGTATTGCAGAATTGTCTGCCAAGACAGCTGGGGTTGAGGGAACAACTGGTATCGGACATACTCGTTGGGCGACTCACGGAAAACCAACAGAAGATAATGCTCACCCCCACCGCTCTGAGACAGGACGTTTTGTCTTGGTGCACAACGGGGTGATTGAAAACTACCTTGAAATCAAGGAAGAATACCTTGCAGGACACAACTTCAAGGGACAAACAGATACAGAAATCGCTGTTCATTTGATTGGGAAATTTGCAGAAGAAGGTCTCTCAGTTCTTGAAGCCTTTAAAAAAGCTCTTCACATTATCCGTGGTTCTTATGCCTTCGCCTTGGTTGACTCACAAGATCCTGAGGTCATATATGTGGCGAAAAATAAATCACCACTTTTGATTGGTCTTGGGGAAGGCTATAACATGGTCTGCTCAGATGCTATGGCTATGATTCGTGAGACCAACCAATATATGGAAATTCATGATCAAGAGTTGGTAATCGTCAAGGCTGATAGCGTGGAAGTTCAAGATTATGATGGCAATCGTCGTGAGCGTGCTAGCTACACTGCAGAGCTTGATTTATCAGATATCGGTAAGGGAACATACCCTTACTACATGCTTAAGGAAATTGATGAACAACCAACGGTGATGCGTAAGTTGATCCAAGCCTACACAGATGAGGCTGGTCAAGTAGTGGTTGATCCAGCTATTATCAAGGCTGTTCAAGACGCAGATCGCATCTACATTCTAGCAGCTGGGACTTCTTACCATGCAGGATTTGCTTCTAAGAAGATGTTGGAAGAATTGACAGATACGCCAGTTGAACTTGGTATCTCCTCTGAGTGGGGATATGGTATGCCACTTCTCAGCAAGAAAACACTCTTCATATTTATCAGCCAATCTGGTGAAACAGCTGATAGCCGTCAGGTTTTGGTTAAGGCCAATGAAATGGGAATTCCAAGCTTAACAGTGACAAACGTTCCAGGTTCAACTCTGTCACGTGAAGCCAACCATACTATGTTGCTTCATGCAGGTCCTGAAATTGCCGTAGCGTCAACTAAGGCTTATACAGCCCAAATCGCAGCCCTTGCCTTCCTTGCAAAAGCGGTTGGTGAAGCAAATGGCAATGAAAAAGCCAAAGCCTTTGATTTGGTTCATGAATTGTCTATCGTGGCTCAGTCTATCGAATCAACTCTTTCAGAGAAAGAAACGATCGACGCAAAAGTCCGTGATCTTCTTGAAACAACACGCAATGCCTTTTACATCGGACGAGGTCAAGATTACTATGTAGCTATGGAAGCTAGTCTCAAACTCAAAGAGATTTCTTACATCCAGTGTGAAGGTTTTGCGGCTGGAGAGCTCAAGCACGGAACTATTGCCTTGATTGAAGAAGGAACACCTGTCTTGGCCCTCTTGTCAGACCCAGTTCTTGCAAACCACACTCGCGGAAATATTCAAGAAGTGGCAGCACGTGGAGCTAAGGTTCTCACCATTGCAGAAGAAAATGTTGCCAAAGATACAGACGATATCGTTCTTACGACCGTACACCCTTACCTATCACCAATCTCAATGGTCGTACCAACGCAATTGGTCGCTTACTTTGCAACCCTACACCGTGGACTCGATGTGGACAAACCACGTAACCTTGCCAAGTCAGTAACAGTAGAATAAACTAAAAGTTTAAATCATAAGCAAAAGTGAACTAGATAGTTTTCTGAAAAACAGAATGCTGTCTTGTTCACTTTTTTTGTATCTTCAATGAAAATCAATGACCAAACTAGTTCTCTTGTGTAGATGTCTCCAAGCATAGCTTTGAGGTTTTAGATAAGAGTGACGCAGTCAGTCTTATTACACCAAGTTGATATTGTAGAGAAAATGGATCAACCTCAGCCAAGGTAGTTCAAGTCAAGATTGAAGAGGATTGATTCATACTCTTCGAAAATCTCTTCAAACCGCGTCAACGTAGCCTTGCCGTAGGTATGGTTACTGACTTCGTCAGTTCTATTCACAACTTCAAAACAGTGCTTTGAGCTGACTTCGTCAGTTCTATCCACAACTTCAAAACAGTGTTTTGAGCTGACTTCGTCAGTTTCATCTACAACCTCAAAACAGTGTTTTGAGCTGACTTCGTCAGTTTCATCTACAACCTCAAAGCAGTGCTTTGAGCAACCTGCGGCTAGTTTCCTAGTTTGCTTTTTGATTTTCATTGAGTATCAGTTTCTATTAAAATGAGAATTCTTTTTGAAAGATATGCTTGTGAAAGACTTGCAAGCTATAAAAAAACTCTAAGAGCTGGACGATAAGGATCCAACTCTTAGAGGAGTGAGTGTCGTATTTTACTTGCGATACAAACGATCGTATTGGTAGTAAGGATCAAAGGTTACATTGATTCCTAGTTTACGAAGAACATTTTTGTCTTCGTCTGTTAGGATAATCGTAGAGTGAGCTTCGCTTCCTTTGAGATTTCCGAGTTTTTTCATGGCATGATCTGCATCAGAATTCTGCATTGCTGTGATAGCAAGGGCGATGAGGATCTCGTTAGAATGAAGTCGAGGGTTACGGCTACCCAAGTGATTGATTTTCAAACCTTGAATTGGTTTCACAACTTCTGGTTCAATTAATTTTGTTTCAGCATCAATGTTAGCGGACATCTTGATAGCATTGATCAATGCAGCTGCTGTAGGGCCAAAGAGTTCTGAGTTCTTACCTGTGACGATTTCACCAGAAGGTAATTCAAGTGCTAGAGCGGGTCCACCTGTTTCTTCTGCTTTTTGACGTGCGGCAACAGCAACCTTTCGGTCAGCAGGTGTGATACCCAGGTCATTCATGAGAAGCTCAATCTTCTTCACAGCAGTTTCTCCAACCTTCTCAGCTTTGAAGTCAAGAACTGTCTGGTAATAGCGACGGATAATTTCCTGTTTTGATGCTTCAATGGCAGCGTCGTTATCAGTGATTGCAAAACCAACCATATTGACACCCATGTCAGTTGGAGATGCATATGGAGATTCACCCAAGATACGTTCTAGCATGCGCTTAAGAACAGGGAAAATCTCGATATCACGGTTGTAGTTGACCGTGGTTTCTCCATAAGTTTGGAGATGGAATGGGTCAATCATGTTGACATCATCTAGGTCTGCTGTGGCAGCTTCATAAGCTAAGTTGACTGGATGATGAAGTGGGAGATTCCAAACTGGGAAGGTTTCAAATTTGGCATAACCAGACTTGATACCATTGATTTGGTCGTGGTACATATTAGACATACAAGTTGCCAACTTACCTGAACCAGGCCCAGGAGCAGTCACGACAATCAAGTTACGGCTAGTTTTGATATAGTCGTTTTTCCCCATACCTTCAGGAGAAATGATGTGATCCATATCTGTCGGATACCCCTTGATAGGGTAGTGAAGATAAGAGTCGATACCATTTTTCTCTAATTGATTACGGAAGGCATCCGCTGCCGGTTGGCCAGCATATTGAGTAATGACAACTGAACCAACAAAGATACCGAGTTCATTGAATTTATCAATCAAACGAAGCACTTCTTGGTCATAAGAAATGCCCAAGTCTCCACGAGCTTTTGAGTGCTCGATATTGCTAGCGTTAATAGCGATAACAACCTCAACTTGCTCCTTCAATTCTTGTAAGAGTTTGATTTTGTTATCTGGTTCATATCCAGGAAGGACACGAGCAGCGTGGAAATCTTCCAACATCTTACCCCCAAACTCTAAATAGAGTTTGCCGTCAAATTGGTTGATGCGCTCCAAGATATGGTCGCGTTGTAGATTCAAATATTGTTCAGAACTAAAAGCTTGTTTTTTCATTTTTTTACCTCTGAGCTCTATTATATAAAAAAAATGGAAGATTAGAAACTAGAGAGTCGCAAAAGTGAGAAAAAAAGATAAAGCAAACGCTTGCATAATTTTGATAAAAGGTCTATGATGGAGTAAAGTCAATTTTAAATAGAGGTAAAAAGATGCAAGAAAAATGGTGGCACAATGCAGTTGTTTATCAGGTCTATCCAAAAAGTTTTAAGGATAGCAATGGAGATGGGATTGGTGATTTACCTGGGATTACCAGTAAGCTAGACTATCTAGCTAAGTTAGGGATCACAGCGATCTGGCTTTCTCCAGTCTATGATAGCCCCATGGATGACAATGGTTATGATATTGCCAATTATCAAGATATCGCGGCTATCTTTGGAACCATGGAAGATATGGATGAGCTGATTGCGGAAGCTAAGAAGCGTGATATCCGTATCATCATGGACTTGGTGGTTAATCATACCTCAGATGAACATGCTTGGTTTATTGAAGCGCGTGAAAATCCTCAAAGTCCCGAACGAGACTACTATATCTGGCGTGATGAACCTAACGAATTGGAGTCAATTTTCAGTGGTTCTGCCTGGCAATATGACGAAAAGGCTGGTCAATATTACCTGCACTTTTTCAGTAAGAAACAACCAGACCTTAACTGGGAAAATGAAGAACTACGCCAAAAAATCTATGAAATGATGAATTTCTGGATTGATAAAGGGATCGGTGGATTTCGTATGGACGTTATTGACATGATTGGGAAGATACCTGACGAGAAGGTTGTCAACAATGGTCCCATGCTTCATCCCTACCTCAAGGAAATGAATCAGGCTACTTTCGGTGGCAAAGACCTTTTGACAGTAGGGGAGACTTGGGGAGCAAATCCAGAAGAGGCCAAGAAATATTCGAATCCAGAAGGTCAAGAGTTGTCTATGGTCTTCCAATTTGAACATATCTGTCTTCAGTATCAGGAAGGACAACCTAAGTGGCACTACCAAAAAGAGCTAAATGTAGGGAAATTAAAAGAGATTTTCAACAAGTGGCAGACAGAATTAGGAGTTGAGGATGGCTGGAATTCCCTTTTCTGGAATAACCATGACCTTCCACGCATCGTCTCTATCTGGGGAAATGACCGAGAATACCGTGAAAAATCCGCCAAAGCCTTTGCAATCTTGCTTCATCTCATGAGAGGGACTCCTTATATCTACCAAGGTGAGGAGATTGGGATGACTAACTATCCATTTGAAACACTGGACCAAGTAGAAGATATTGAATCTATCAACTATGCCAAAGAAGCGCTAGAACAAGGTGTACCGCTAGAGCAAATTATGGATAGCATTCGTGTGATTGGACGTGACAATGCGCGTACCCCAATGCAGTGGGATGAGACAAAAAATGCTGGTTTCTCAGACGGACAACCTTGGTTGGCTGTTAATCCAAACTACGAAGCAATCAACGTTCAGGAAGCACTGGAAAACCCAGATTCTATTTTCTATACTTATCAAAAATTGGTAAACATTCGTAAGGAAAATAGCTGGTTGGTGAGAGCTGATTTTGAACTCCTTGAAACGGCTGAAAAAGTCTTTGCTTACATCCGTAAAGATGGCGACTGTCGATTCCTAGTTGTGGCTAACTTGTCCAACCAAAAGCAAGAGTTCGCAGTTGAAGAATCAATCACATCTGTCTTGATTGCAAATACAGATGTCAAAGCTACAATAGAACAACTAACATTAGCTCCCTGGGATGCCTTCTGTATCGAATTAGCCAAATAAACCTAAAAGAGGCTGGGACAAAAGTGCCAGCCTCTCAATTGTCTTTGGACTACCGAGCAAGACGCAGTGGTTGAGTGGGCTCTACTACGCTGATTTCATCAGCTTTTACAGCCCTACTCAACTGTGCGGAGGTGGGACAACGAAATCGAATTCTAACGAATTACCGATTTCTGTCCCACTCTCTTTTCTAAAATAAGTGTAGGAAAATCTTTAAAAAATATTTGTTTGAATTTTCTAAAAAATACCCTGTAAACCCTTGCTTTTATGGAAAAATAGGGTATAATGGTGAAAATAGTATTTTAAAGGAGAATACCAATGAAATCGAAAAAGTGGCTCGCAGTAGCAGGAATTACGATGAGTGCAGCTCTTCTTTTGGCAGCTTGTGGTAAGACTGAGAAAAAAGCTGACGCTCCGACATCATTCTCATATGTATATGCTATCGATCCATCATCTTTGGACTATAGTGTTACTAGTAAAAGTTCGACATCAGACGTTATCGCTAACGTTGTAGATGGACTCTTGGAAAATGACAAGTATGGGAATTTGATTCCATCTCTAGCTGAGGATTGGTCAGTTTCACAGGACGGTTTGACTTACACTTATAAGCTTCGTAAAGGTGTGAAATGGTATACTTCTGAAGGTGAGGAGTACGCCGAGGTCAAGGCTCAAGACTTTGTGACTGGTTTGAAGCATGCTGCTGATGGTAAGTCAGATGGCCTAACTCTGATCCAAGATTCTATTAAAGGATTGGCAGAATATGTTAGTGGTGAGAGTAACGACTTTTCAACAGTAGGAATCAAGGCGGTTGACGATTATACTGTTCAATATACCTTGAATCAACCAGAAAGCTTTTGGAATTCTAAGGTGACAACAGCACCGATGCTTCCAGTTAATGAAGAATTCCTAAATTCTCAAGGTAAAGATTATGGAACACCAACACCGTCGTCTATTCTCTACAACGGCCCATATATCTTGAAGAATCTAACTTCAAAATCAGTTATCGAGTACGAAAAGAATCCAAACTATTGGGATAAAGATAATGTTAAGATTGATCACATCAAGCTTACTTTCTATGATGGATCTGACCAAGAGTCATTGATTCGTAGCTTTGCATCAGGGTCATTCACAACAGCTCGTCTCTTCCCGACTTCTTCAAACTTTGAATCAACCAAGCAAGAATACGGAGATAAGATTGTCTATAGCCCGCAAGAAGCAACTAGCTATTATCTTACATTTAACGTAAACCGTCAATCTTACAATAAGACAGCTAAGACTGATGATGCTCAAAAAACATCAACAAAAGAAGCGCTTCTCAACAAGAACTTCCGTCAAGCCATCAATTTCGCGCTTGACCGTCATTCTTATGCGGCTCAGTTGAATGGTGAAGAAGGTGCAGACAAGATTATCCGTAATAGCCTTGTGCCTTTTGACTATGTCCAAGTAGGTGAAAAGACCTTTGGAGAATTGGCGCAAGAACAACTTGTCACCTATGGTGATCAATGGAAAGATGTTGCTTTGACAGACGGTAAAGATACTCTTTACAACCCAGACAAAGCAAAAGCTGCTTTTGAAAAAGCCAAGTCAGAATTGCAAAGCAAGGGCGTAACCTTCCCAATTCACTTGGATATTCCAGTTGAACAAACAGATGTCATCGCTGTACAGCAGACCAACTCCCTCAAACAATCTGTCGAAGCAGCGCTTGGAACTGAAAATGTTGTCATCGATGTTCTTCAAATGACTGATAATGAAAAGATGAGCATTACTTCTCAAGCTAAAGTTCCTTCTCAAAAGGACTATGACTTGAACGGAACTGGTTGGGGACCTGACTATCAAGACCCAGCGACCTACCTCAATATCCTAGATGCTAAGAAGGGTTCTGCCCTTAAACACTTGGGTATCACAAAAGGAAAAGATCCAGAAGTCATGGCTCAAGTTGGACTTGATGAGTACAAGAAACTCTTGGATGATGCAGCATCTGAAACAACAGACCTCAACAAACGCTATGAAAAATACGCTAAAGCACAAGCTTGGGTTTCAGATAGCGCCCTTCTCATCCCTGTTGCTTCTTCAGGCGGTTCTCCAACCGTAAGTCGCACAGTGCCGTTTACAAAAGCCTACTCTCAAGTTGGTATCAAGGGAGATCCGTTTGTATTCAAAGGTTTAGAGTTGCAAAATGATATTGTAACTACTAAAGAATACGAAGAAGCTCTCAAGAAATGGCAAAAAGAGAAGATTGAAACAAACGCCAAATACCAAAAAGAGCTAGCTAACCACGTTAAATAGCCTTCATAAAATATAGAAACAGAGAATGCCTGTCAAATGCGACGGGGGTTCTCTGTTTTTTTATGGTTTGAAAGTGCTAAAAATTAAATAACTTTACTTTTGGTACAAAATTTGTTAAAATATATACATGTTATAAAACCTAACATATAAGGAGAAAGTAAATCATGGGCATGAAAAAACGCTTATTAGGAGCAGGTTTGACTCTTGCTGCAGCTATCTTGCTAACGGCTTGTGGCCAGTCTGCGTCGGATGACAAGACCTATTCTTCAACCTTTGGGGCTGACCCAACAACATTTAACTACCTTTTGGACTATTCAGGTGACAATACCAATGTTATCACCAACTTGGTAGATGGTCTTTTAGAAAATGACAACTACGGAAATCTTGTTCCTGCCCTTGCAGAAGATTGGAGTGTTTCAAAGGATGGTTTGACCTATACTTACAAACTTCGCCAAGATGCCAAGTGGTTCACGGCCGATGGGGAGGAATATGCACCTATCAAAGCTCAGGACTTTGTAACTGGTATCAAATACGCTGCTGATAATAAGAGTCAAGCGCTGGATTTGATTCAAAACTCAATCAAAGGTTTGGATGATTATGTGACAGGCGCAAATACTGACTTTTCAAATGTCGGTGTCAAAGCCTTGGATGACTATACTGTCCAATATACCTTGACACGTCCAGAACCTTTCTGGAATTCTAAGACCACAAATAGCATTTTGTTCCCAGTTAATGAAGAATTCTTGACTTCTAAAGATAAAGCATTTGGTGAGTTAAAAGCAGATAGTATTCTCTATAGCGGTCCATACTTGCTAAAAGAATTCACATCTAAATCATCACTTGAGTATATGAAAAACCCTCATTACTATGATCAAGAAAAAGTGACTATTGAAAGAGTTAAGTTGGCCTATGTTGACGGTTCTGACCAAGATATGACGATTCGTAACTTTGAAAGTGGAGCCTACTCATCTGCAGGTGTCTACCCAAATAGTTCAAACTTTGCTAAGACAAAGGAAAAATACAAGGACAATATCGTCTATAGCTTGCAAGGTGCAACTTCTTGGTACTATAACTTTAACGTTAATCGTCAGTCTTATAATTTCACAGCTAAGACCAGCGATGAACAAAAACAAGCTACTCAGGCTGCTGTTTCAAATAAAAACTTCCGTCAAGCTATCAACTTCGCCCTTGATCGTACATCTTACTCAGCTCAGTCTAATGGTGAAGAAGCTGCGAAAAACACCCTTCGTAACACACTTGTGCCACCTACTTTTGTACAAGTAGGAGATAAGACTTTTGGTGAGACAGTTGCATCTAAGCTGGTCAACTATGGTACACAATGGACAAATATGAATCTTGAAGATGCCCAAGATGCTTACTTCAATAAAGAAAAAGCGCAAGCTCAATTTGCAGAAGCTAAAAAAGAACTAGAGGCTCAAGGTGTAACCTTCCCGATTCATTTGGATTTGCCAGTGGATCAGGTCAACAAAACCTTGCTTCCTAAGCTTTATTCACTCAAACAATCTGTGGAATCCACACTTGGAGCTGAAAATGTGGTGATTGATGTAGTTTTAGTTTCAACTGAAGACTATGCCAATGCGACTTTCCAAGCACCGACACCAGCTGATCATGACTATGATTTGAACTTGGATGGATGGTCAGCAGACTACCAAGATCCTTCGACTTACCTCAATCCTTTCAATGCAGAAGATGGTTTCTATCTTAAGATTTTGGGACTTGATCCAAGTAAGGATGCTGACAAGATTACAGGCCTAGGAATGGATCAATACACTCAGAAATTGAAAGCGGCAGATGCAGAAAGCTCAGATGTAGCCAAACGCTATGAAAACTATGCAGATGCGCAAGCATGGTTGATTGACAGTTCTCTTCTAATCCCTGTGACTTCAGATGGTGGTGGAGCTTCAGTGACACGTGTGACGCCATTTACACGAGCATACTCACTAGTCGGGATCAAAGGAACTGGAAGTAACTATAAATACATGAGGCTGCAGAAAGATGTGGTTACCATTGCCCAGTTTGACGAAGCTAAAGCCAAATGGGAACAAGAACGTAAAAAAGCAGTCGAACAGAGTCAAAAAGAGCTTGAAAATCACGTCAAATAAGATAAAAAGAGGCCGGGATCAAATCCTAGCCTTTTTTGCATGTAATGAGTCTCTAAATTGGCAATTACTAGTTTTGGGGCTTTTTGACCTTTCAAAAGTTATTTTAGCTTTTCTCTAGCTACAGCATTCAGAAATCCAGAAGATTATTGGAGAGTTGTAGGACTGGGACTGAGACAACAAGATCTCGTATACCGATTTCTGTAGCACCATTTTTTTAGATTTGAGCTTTTTTTTGAAAAACTTTGAGGTGTTTAATGATTAAAATATAATATTTTTGCTTTTAAGGTCAAATAAAACGGTTGCATTTCAGGTGTTAATAGCATCCAGTGTTACTTTGTGATATAATAAAAATAAAATGTTTAATAGAGGTGTAAGGTGGGAAGACGTTCAAAAGAAAGTAAAACGAGTAAGTTTCAACAAAGCTTCAATATTACTTTGTTGCTTGTATATGTAGTACTCGCTTGTTTTTTGTTGTTTTTAATATTCAGATATCATATCTTAGCTGTTAGTTATGCCAATCTTCTTCTAGCTGCTGTTATGGTGATCATTGCACTAGTAGCCTTGTTTTTGATTTTAAATAGAAAAGCTAAGATTTTTACTTTAATCATGCTCGTGCTATCTATCATGACCAGCTCACTAGCCTTGATTGGAGTTCAACAGTTCATTAGTTTGGCCAATCAATTAAATGCGACATCCAATTATTCTAGTTATTCTATCAGTGTTGCAGTCTTGGCAGATAGTGAAATTGGCAATGTGTCACAACTTTCCAGTGTGACAGCTCCAACTGGGACAGATTCTGAAAACATCCAAAAGTTGCTAGATGATATTAAAGCAACTCAGAGTAAAGACTTGTCTGTTGAAGAGAGCTCTTCATATCTTGCGGCTTATAAGAGTCTCTTGGCGGGAGACTCTAAGGCAATTGTCTTGAATAGTGTTTTTGAAAACCTGATTGAACAAGAATATCCAGACCACGCCAAGAAGATTAAAAAGATTTACACTAAGGAATTAACCAAGACTGTTGAGGCGCCTAAGATTTCTCAAAACAAGGCCTTTAACCTTTACATTAGTGGGATTGATACTTATGGACCGATCAGCTCAGTGTCACGTTCGGATGTCAATATCATCATGACTGTCAATCAAGAGACTAAGAAGATTCTCTTGACAACGACTCCTCGTGATGCTTATGTGCCCATAGCTGATGGTGGAAATAATCAAAATGATAAATTGACCCATGCAGGTATTTATGGTGTGGATGCATCAATCCATACTTTAGAAAATCTCTATGGTATTGACTTGAATTACTATGCACGACTTAATTTCACCTCCTTCTTGAAATTGATCGATTTACTAGGTGGGGTAGATGTTTATAACGATCAAGAGTTTACATCGCTTCATGGCAAATATCATTTCCCTGTTGGTAATGTTCATCTAGACTCTGAACAAGCTCTGGGATTTGTGCGCGAGCGTTATTCATTAGCAAACGGTGATGGGGATCGTGGCCGTAACCAGCAAAAAGTCATTTCTGCTATAATTCAGAAACTAACCTCAACAGAAGCTTTGAAGAATTTTGATGGCATTATGCAAAGCTTGCAAGATTCAGTGCAAACAAATATGCCACCTGAAACAATGGTAAGCTTGGTAAATGCTCAACTGGAAAGTGGCGGTAAATATACTGTTATCACTCGAGATCTGAAAGGGACTGGTCGTATGGATCTCCCTTCCTATGCCATGCCGGATAGCAGTCTATATATGTTAGAAGTGGATACTAATAGTTTGGAAACTTTAAAAACAGAGATCAAAGATATCATGGAAGGTAGATAAGATGATTGATATCCATTCGCACATAGTTTTTGATGTAGACGACGGGCCTCAAGATTGGGCAGAAAGCAAATCCCTTCTTGAAGAAGCCTACGCTCAAGGAGTTCGCACCATCGTTTCGACATCACACCGTCGAAAGGGGATGTTCGAAACTCCGGAGGATGAAATTGCAAGGAATTTTAAAGTTGTCAAGGAGCTGGCTAAGGAGATTGCCCCTGACTTAAGGATTTTGTATGGAGCGGAAATCTATTACACTAGTGACGCCTTGAAGAAACTAGAAAATCAGCAGATTCCACAATTAAACGGCACACGCTATGCCTTAATCGAATTTAGTATGAACACCCCTTATCGTGAAATCCATAATGCATTAACCAATGTGCTCATGCTAGGAATAACTCCAGTAATAGCTCATATAGAGCGTTACGATGCTTTGGAAAACAACGAAAAAAGGGTTAAAGAGCTTATTAATATGGGTTGCTATACACAAGTTAATAGTTCAAGTATCCTTAAACCAAAACTTTTTGGAGATACCTATAAATTCATGAAAAAACGTGCTCGCTATTTCTTGGAGCGAGACTTGGTTCATATAGTTGCTAGTGATATGCATAATCTGGATAGTCGTCCACCTTATATGAAAGAAGCCTACGAAATCGTAAGTAAAAAGTATGGATTGGGTAAAGCTCGGGAACTCTTTATGTTAAATCCCGAAAAAATCATTAAAGATCAAATTATTTAGGAGTTATAATGAAAGAACAAGAAATTATCGAAATTAATGTGATTCAGTTGTTAAAAGGACTGTGGAAAAAGAAACTGCTCGTTCTTCTTGTGGCTATCTTAGCAGGAACTGCTTCCTTCGCTTATAGTAGTTTCGTGGTGAAGCCTGAGTATAGAAGTACGACTCGTATCTATGTTATCAACCGTCCTCAAGGAGATAAACCTGGGTTAACGAATCAAGATTTACAAGCGGGAGCCTATTTGGTTAAGGACTATCGTGAGATTATCCTTTCCCAAGATGTCTTGGAAAAAGTCGTATCAGATCTTAGCTTAACGATTAATGCCAAAACATTGGCTAAAAAGGTTCAGGTGACCGTCCCTGCAGACACACGTATCGTATCTATTTCTGTCACTGACACTAAACCAGAAGAAGCAAGCCGTATCGCCAATGCTCTTCGAGAAGTTGCGGCTCAAAAGATTATTTCTGTAACCCGTGTTTCTGACGTAACTACCTTGGAGGAAGCCCGTCCAGCTACTGGGCCATCCTCACCAAATATTCGTCGCAATACCTTGATGGGGGTTGGAGCAGGGGCAGGAGTCGTAATTGTCCTCGTTATACTAGTTGAGTTGCTCGATGATCGTGTCAAACGTCCAGAAGACATTGAAGATGTAATGAAAATCTCACTTCTTGGAGTCATTCCAGATCTTGATAAATTAAAGTAAGGGAGAACTTATGGCGAAGTTAGAATTAACAAAACAAAAACTTGATTCTGCCAAAAAAGCAGAAGAATATTACAATGCTTTACGTACCAATATACAGTTGAGTGGAGATAATTTAAAGGTTATAACGATTTCCTCTGTTGAACCAAGCGAAGGAAAATCGACAACTTCTACAAATATTGCCTTGGCTTTTGCGCGTGCAGGCTACAAGACACTCCTGATTGATGCTGATATCCGAAATTCAGTCATGTCTGGAGTATTCAAATCAAGAGAACGAATCACAGGTTTAACTGATTATCTTGCTGGAACGCAAGACTTATCTCATGGTCTTTGTGAAACAAACATTGATAACTTATTTATGATCCAATCAGGGTCACCTTCTCCAAATCCAACAGCTCTTCTTCAAAGTGCTAATTTTGAATTGATGATTGAAACACTACGGAAATATTTTGATTATATTATTGTTGATACAGCACCAATCGGAGTTGTAATTGATGCAGCAATTATTGTGCAAAAATGCGATGCATCGATTTTGGTTACAGAAGCTGGTGGAACAAAAAGAAGAGATGTTCAAAAAGCTAAGGTTCAGTTAGAACAAACAGGGATCCCATTTTTGGGTGTTGTTTTAAATAAATTTGATGTTAAACGAGAAAAATACGGATCTTACGGTTCTTATGGGAAAAGGTAAAAATAGGATAGGGAGTTCGATATGGAAGGAAGGGGTTTCTACAATGTAACTCTGGCATTCTTGCAGAGTATACTTGTTAGTTTATTAGCTTATGTACTGATTGCAATTTCAGAAACTGACATTGTTTTAAATACAGTATTTGTTCTGTTTTTTCTTCACTTCGTCGCCTTCTATATCAGTGGTTACGGTAAGGATTTTTTAAAACGTGGTCAGTATGTGGAGTTAGTAGAAACAATTAAATATATTATCTTTTATGCTCTGCTGATTAGTTTTTCAAGTTTTTTCTTGAAGGAAAAGTTTGTAATTTCAAGGCGAGGGATGGTATACTTGCTTTCCTTGTATAGTGTTTTGAATTATCTACTCAGTTTCTTTGTGAAGAAATATTGGAGAATCTTCAAACATAATTTGAAGGGAAGTCGTAATATTTTGTTGATTACGGCGATGTCACGTACCGAAAAAGTATTGGATCGATTATTAACAGCTAATGATGTTCAGGGGAAATTGGTTGCGGTAAGCGTTTTAGACATGCCAGAGTTCACCCATGAAAAGGTGGTTGTGGTACCAAAGGAGCAGTTACTGACCTATGCGACACACGAAGTGGTGGATGAAGTCTTTGTCAATCTTCCAAGTGAGGACTATGATATTGGAGCTGTTATTTCTCAGTTTGAAACAATGGGGATTGATGTCACAGTTAACTTAAATGCTTTCGATAAAAGTTTAGGCCGAGATAAACAAATTCATGAAATGGCTGGTTTGAATGTAGTGACATTTTCTACAAATTTTTACAAGCCAAGTCACATAATTGCCAAACGCATCCTCGACATTTGTGGTGCTATTGTTGGGTTGATCCTTTGTGGAATTGCTAGTCTATTTTTAGTTCCCTTGATTCGGAAAGATGGAGGGCCTGCAATCTTTTCACAAACTCGTATCGGAAAAAATGGTCGTCACTTTACCTTTTATAAATTCCGCTCGATGCGAGTCGATGCTGAAGCTATTAAAGAACAGTTGATGGATCAAAATACCATGCAAGGTGGGATGTTTAAGATCAATAACGATCCTCGAGTGACTAAGATCGGACAATTCATCCGAAAAACGAGTTTGGATGAATTACCACAATTTTGGAATGTTTTAATTGGAGACATGAGTCTAGTCGGTACACGCCCACCAACTGTAGATGAGTACGAAAAATACACACCTGAACAAAAACGTCGTCTCAGCTTCAAACCTGGTATTACAGGTTTGTGGCAAATTAGTGGTCGAAGTGAAATTACAAACTTCGATGAAGTCGTGAAACTGGATGTGGCTTATATCGATGATTGGACCATCTGGAAAGATTTTGAAATATTGTTAAAAACTGTAAAAGTTGTGTTGATGAGAGATGGAGCGAAGTAAGTCTCGTTGCTCTCTCTATCTATAAATTAGGAGTAACATGAAAAAAACTGTCTATATCGTAGGGTCAAAAGGGATTCCTGCTAAATATGGGGGCTTTGAAACCTTTGTTGAAAAATTAACAGCCTTTCAACAAGATAAGGATATCCAATATTATGTAGCTTGTATGCGTGAAAATTCTGCAAAGTCAGGGATTACTGAGGATGTTTTTGAACATAACGGTGCTATCTGTTATAACGTCGATGTACCTAATATTGGTCCAGCGCGAGCTATAGCGTATGATATCGCTGCAATTAACAGAGCGATTGAAATTGCTAAAGAAAATAAGGATGAAGCTCCTATCTTTTATATTTTAGCTTGTCGCATTGGACCTTTTATCCATGGAATCAAGAAAAAAATTCAAGCAATAGGTGGGACTCTTCTGGTAAATCCAGATGGTCATGAGTGGTTGCGTGCTAAGTGGAGCGCCCCGGTTCGTCGTTACTGGAAAATTTCGGAAGGTCTTATGGTCAAACATGCAGATCTTTTAGTGTGTGATAGTAAGAATATTGAAAAATATGTCCAAGAAGATTATAAACAGTATCAACCTAAGACAACCTATATCGCTTATGGGACAGATACAACACGCTCCACATTAAATAGCAGTGATGAAAAAGTGCGTGCTTGGTTCAAGGAGAAAAATGTTTCTGAAAACGAGTATTACCTAGTTGTAGGGCGTTTTGTTCCAGAGAATAACTATGAGTCTATGATACGTGGTTTTTTAGCATCTAATTCTAAGAAGGACTTTGTCTTAATCACAAATGTAGAACAGAATAAATTTTATAATCAGTTATTAGCAAGTACTGGCTTTGATAAAGATCCACGAGTGAAATTTGTTGGAACAGTCTATGATCAAGAACTTCTGAAGTATATTCGAGAAAACGCCTTTGCTTACTTCCATGGACATGAAGTTGGAGGAACCAATCCTTCGTTACTTGAAGCTTTGGAGTCAACAAAGTTGAACCTACTACTTGATGTTGGTTTTAACCGCGAAGTTGGGGAGCAAAGTGCCATCTATTGGAAAAAAGACGAACTATCACAAGTGATTGAGGAAGTTGAACAATTTGATGAAAAGATGATTGATGAGTTAGATAGACAATCAAATCAGAGAATTGCGGATGCTTTCACTTGGGAAAAGATTGTTACAGACTACGAGAATTTATTTAAAATATGAAAATATTACATTATACTTTAGGATTTCACCCCCAGCGAACAGGTGGTTTGGTTAAATATGCTGAGGATTTAATGCTAGAGCAAATTGCTCAAGGTCATCAAGTGACTGTCCTATATCCTGGAAATATTAGGTTGCTTTCAAAAAAAGTAGGAATAAAGAAGGTATCATCAAGAAAGTTTGAGTGTTATGAACTGCTTAATAGCTTACCTCTTGCTTTATTTGGAGGTATATCCAATCCAACTGCTTTCCTGGCATCTTGTGACAAAAATGTTTATCGTACTTTTTTAGAAAAAGTACAACCCGACATTATACATATTCACTCGTTTATGGGATTGCATAAAGAATTCCTCGAAATTGCTAAAAACTTGAATATTAGAGTGGTTTTTACGAGCCATGATTATTATGGATTAGCACCCGTACCTCATTTCTATTTTAATGGGGTGGATTATAGTGATAAAAATACAAACTTAACATGGAATATTATGTCTTCCGATGCTTTAAGTGTGAAAAAACTAAGACTTTTTCAGATTTCATTTTATCCTACTATTCGTAAACTTTTGAAACTATTAGGGAAAAATCCAAAATCTAAAAAGAATTTAGTTATTCGAGATGTTATTGAGGAGCAAGATTTTAGTGAGCTTCGACACTATTATAATGAGATGTTCCATTTGATAGATGGTTATTTGTTTAATAGTAGTTTAGCAAAGAATGTATATGAGCAAAATGAAATTAAACCAACCAAAAGTACAGTATTATCTATAACAAATAGTTCAATTAAACAGCATCAAAGATTGACAACTACAAATGATAAAATTCGAGTCGCTTATATTGGTCCGGATGAAGAATATAAAGGATATTTTGATTTTATTGAGTTTGCTAAAACTTTAGACCTAGAGTTATACGAAGTTGCAACTTATGGTCACTTTCCAAATGAAGAATGTCCTTCATTCATTGAACAAAAAGGATATTTTACCAAGGAAACGATTGATAGTGTCTATGAAAATATTGATATTCTTATTGTTCCAAGTAAGTGGAAGGAGACATTTGGATTGATAACAGTAGAAGCATTATCCTATGGGGTAAATGTTTTTGTGAGTGAAAATGTTGGATCAAAAGACTTACTTCCAGAAACACATGTTTTTAAAAATCAGAATGACTTAGTAGTTAAAGTTATAGAAAATGATATAGAAAATACAAAATTAAAAACTATAGATGAACACTCGAAAGAAGTGATTCAGTATTATGAAAGAGTGATAAATGATAGTTGAGAGCTTAATAAAAAAGATTACTGGAAAAGCAGTAGACATTCACCCTGATGTACCCATGGCGTATATACTACAAAGAGGTATGAACTATGGTTTTGGACTCTTTCGTGGATTTGTACGTGGAATCGGATTTGGTCAAAAGGGGAAGCGTTTATTCATTGGACAAGGAGTTTCTATCTTAGCAAAGCGTAAATTATTTGTTGGGAAAAATGTTCGAATTGGTAAAAAGGTGTCTATAGATGCACTGTCGAAAGAAGGAATCCATTTTGCAGATAATGTGAAGATTGGAGATTATTCTCAAATTATTGGAACAGGATCTATAAAAAATATGGGGATTGGCTTGAAAGTTGGTAAGAACTCATCTTTTTCAGAATATAGTTTATTTGGTTCTGCTGGAGGTATCACAATTGGTGATAATGTTATCGCAGGTCAGAATGTTCGTTTTCATGCTGAAAATCATAATTATAGTGATTTAAATAAACTTATTGTTGAACAAGGTGTATCTCGAAAGGGAATATCAGTAGGACATAATTGTTGGATTGGTGCTGGAGCTGTTTTTTTGGATGGGTCCAGCATTGGTTCAGGTTGTGTTGTTGGAGCGAATGCTGTTGTCACTAAGCAGTTTCCAGATAATGTTATCATAGGTGGAGTACCAGCTAGAATACTGGCCTATAGATAGTGTTTAACTATTTCTGAAAGGAAGAGAATTTATGCCTACATTTAGTGTAGTTGTTCCAGTTTATAATGTAGAGAATTATTTATCTCAATGTTTAAATACTCTTGTAAATCAGTCTTTTAAAGATTTTGAACTTATCTTGGTAAACGATGGTTCTACTGACACATCTGGAAGTCTTTGTGAAGAATGGGGGAAAAAAGATCATCGGATAAAAGTAATACATAAAACCAATGAAGGTCTTGGTTTTGCACGTAACACAGGTATTGAAAATTGTACAGGAGATTATATTGTCTTTGTTGATTCGGATGATTATGTCTCATATGAGATGCTTGAAATTTATGATACATACTTACAACGTTTTAATGCAGACGTGATTTATAGTGAAAATTTTTATCGAGTGGATAATAAAGGAAATATTATAGGACCACTTGATCAGAGCCTAGATTCCATTTTTTATAAAAATGATTCAATTTTCACAGAACTTTTACCAGATGTAATATCTTCACCACCAGAATTTATTGGAGATGGAAAGATAGGTGTTTCAGTGTGGAAAGGGGTATATAAACGTTCTTTGTTTAAGGATAAAGGGCTATTATTTCATTCGGAAAGAGAATTCATTTCAGAAGATGCTATTTTTCAAATTGATTGTTTAAAATTAGCAACATCCGCCCTTGTTATCCCAGATATTTTATACTACTATCGTGAAAACTTTGGTTCTTTAAGTATGAAATATAAAGAAGATCGATTTGAGTTGGATAAAATCTTGTATAACGAGCAATTAAAAAGAGTTAAGGGATTACCTAATCAAGAAATTTTGGAAGAAAGAATCGAGAGAATTTTAATTGCTAATATTCGTTTATGTATTTTTCAGGAATCCTTATATAAAAGTTCTAGAATTCATAAACGCTTGCAAAGAATTAGACAGATTTGTAAGGATCCTATCTCAAAAGCAGTTTTGTATCACTATCCAATCCATCGTTTACCTTTTCCTAAACGTTTGATCTGTGTATTAGCTAAGTATAATATGTCGATGTTGCTTTTAGCTTTAACCTTATTAAAATATCGGAATCGGAGTGTATAGATTTTATGGCGATGAATATAGAAAAATTAAAACTATCTTTAAAAAATGGAACGTTTTTTCCTGTTGTTATTCACGCCTTACGTAACCGTTGGCCCTTGTGGTGGATTCGGAGTAAGGCTATTCGAGAAGTGCAACTTGAAGATAGGGCCTACAGAATACTAAAAAAGAAATACGGTTCTTTAATTTCAAACCCTTTTGATAAATCATACTTATCAGAAAAAGTTCCCAAGCAAATCTGGATTTGCTGGTTTCAAGGTATGGAGAATGCTCCAGATTTGGTGAAATCATGTTATAAGTCTGTTAAAAGAGAATTTCCAGATTATAAAATTACAGTATTAACGGCTCAGACTATTCAACAGTATGTAACAATTCCTGAAGAAATTTTGTATAAGTGGAATAAAGGTATCATAAATAACGCAAATTTTTCAGATGTTTTGCGTGTTGAGATTTTATCTAAATATGGAGGTATTTGGTTAGATGCCACAGTTTATTGCACTGGTAGTACAATTAAGGAATTAATTGAAAAAAATCCATTTTTTATGTATAAGAGTCTATCTTCAATCGAAGAAAATATTTCATCATCAAGCTGGATGATTGCTTCAACAGCAAATCACCCTTTAATACTATCTGTGAAGAAGTTGCTAGTAGAATATTGGTGTAGAGAGAATATTGCAATACATTATTTTGTTTTTCATTTGCTGTTCACGATTGTAGCTGAACATTATTCGGATGTTTGGCAGTCTGTACCCACCTATACGAACGCAGCACCACATATAATGGTTGATGAATTAAATAATGATTTTTCAAAGGAACGTTACCAGCAATTATGTCAAATTTCTGATTTTCATAAATTAAATTATAAAAAAAATTACAATGATAAATCTGAGAGCTTGTACAGTTACTTACTGAATCAGTAGAGGGGAGAATCTTGCCTAGTTTAAAGAAAAACATTGTTTACAATGTCTTATATCAGATCTTAGCTGTAATAGTACCGTTTATTACCTCACCTTACTTAGCGCGTGTGTTAGGTGCAGAGCAAATTGGAGTTTATTCTTTTACCTATTCTATTGCTTTTTACTTTATGATTCTGTCCATGTTGGGGATTTCTAATTATGGGAATCGGACAATAGCACAGGTACGAACAAGTAGAGAAAATTTGAATCAGGAATTTTCGAATATTTACGCGGTTCAGTTAACGTGTTCACTAGTTATGACCGTCTCATATTTGATTTATGCAACAGTATTTGTGAATAGTTTTCAGATTGTAGCCTATATCCAAGTATTACATGTTTTATCGTATGCAACAGATGTTAGTTGGTTTTTTTATGGTCTTGAAGAGTTTCGTATTACAGTTGCTAGGAATTCATTTGTTAAATTATTGACTTTAATATCTATCTTTACATTTGTAAAAAGCCCTAATGATATCTATTTATATACCTTTATAATGGCAGGGAGTACCCTGCTTGGTCAGTTGATTACATGGCCATTTTTGTTAAAACAAGTAAACTTTGTGCGCCCTAGTCTTGGAAAAATAAAGAAACACATGAAACCTATTATTATTTTATTTTTCCCCGTCTTAGCGGTTAGTATTTTTTCGTTTCTAGATAAAATAATGCTTGGAATGTATAGTAGTTTGAAGGAAACTGCTTTTTATGAGAATTCAGATAAGATCATTAGTATTCCAAAAGCTCTGATTCAAGCCTTTGGAGCTGTAATGTTGCCTCGAACAGTACATTTACTGAGTATAGGTGATGAACAAAAAAGTTTAGAATATGTTGATAAAACGATGTGGATCGTTTTAGTGATTACAATGGGCTGTGCTTTCGGTTTAGCAGGAGTTTCTGCAACCTTTGCTCCTGTTTATTGGGGTGAAGAATTTAGGACAAGTAGCCAAATTATTGCAGGAATGACACCGGCTTTAGTATTTTCGGCTTTTGGAAATGTCATCCGAACTCAGTTTTTAATTCCACGAAGTTTTGACAAGGAATATACGGTATCTTTGCTTTATGGAGCCGTTGTTAATATTTTGATTAATATTATTTTGATTCCGAAGATAGGAGCAATGGGAGCTGTTATAGGAACAATTGTTGCAGAGTTAGTTCTATGTTGCTATCAAACGTGGATCGCTAGAAATTATTTACATATCAGAGAATATCTGATAAATGCTGGGATATTATTTCTTATTGGTTCAGTAATGTATATGGTCTTAATTCTTATTTCAAGTATTTTACCTACATCGCTACTTACACTTATTATTGAAATTATAGTCGGAGCTTTTATTTATATTAGTTTATTGATTTTGTACATCTTTTCTTCAAAAAACAGGGTAATTATTGGTTTACGAACAAATTTTTTAGAACGTACTCATTTATTTAAAAGGAAGTAATAGTGAAATTTAAATTTAACCCAATCGCGATATTGTATATATTGTTAGTGTATTTAGAATTAGCTACAGATAGACAACATCTGTATCCTGTAACATACATGACAAAATATTATATTGGTATTTTGATTATTGTATTATTCATTTTATTATTAGTAAGTCTCGGAAAGGTTATTTTTGTTAATAAAAAATTATTATATCTTGCTAAGATATTAGCTATGCCAACAATTGTTCTCTTCTTTTACTCAGTTTTATTACATCTAATGAATCCAGTTCAATTTAGTGGGTATTTTAGTAGATTGTCAAGTATGACTATTTTTGGCTTATTAGCTATCTTTCAAGCTATGGTTGTTTTTCAATTTTTTGGACAAAAAGTAGTAGATTACACTTTTACAGCAATATCACTTAGTTACTTAACTAGTATCATTGTTGCCTATAGTCAAGGAGGACTTAGTCAATTTATTTTGATGTTAACAGATGATAGTTTCAATGGTTCGGTGCTAGAAATGCATGAGGTAGCACCAATTACAGCTCTCTTTATTCTGTACTATCTGTATCAATATTTTATAAAAGAAAATAGTTTTTCTGCAGTATTTCGTAAGATCTTAATAGCTCTTATTATTCTCTTTTTAAGTCTTAAACGAATCGTATTTTTGAGTGTGTTAATTATCATACCAGTATTTTTAGTAATTTATTGGTATTATAAAAAAGTGAGCAAACTAGGGAAAGAACGAAAAATTTTAAGTTTATTAAATGCCTTTTCCTTAGTATTTATAACAGGAATATTCCTTTATGTTTATAGTATTAAATCTGGTTTTATATATACATTTATCCAAGAACATAATATCAATTCGATGGCTAGAACAGATTTATGGAAGGGAATTGAATCAACCTATAGCTTTACACCTATATTTATGGGGAGAGGGGTAGGTTTTGCATCAAAATGGATGGATAATAATTGGATGACTTTAAATATCAATGGTCTTACAGGATCAATGGGGATTCATAATGATATTTTGAAATCTTACATTGAGATAGGATTTGTAGGATTATCTATTTATTTTTATACTCTCCTTTATAGAAATGCTAAACGTATATTTGTAAAAATTGGTCATAAAGAATCATTCATATATTTTGTCTTGACAATGTTTCAGATGCTGATATGGTTTACGGACAATATTTCGATTTATCATAACTTTTTATGGATCCTAAATCTACTGCTCTTTTCTCTAACTAATACGGAAACAGAATTAGAAACTCAGAAACTATAAAATATTTATTTCTTGAATTTACGGTCTTATGCCGTAAATTTGAACCCACTAATGAATAATAGTAATTTATAAAAAAAATATGAAATTTTATATAAAAAATTTATTAAAAAAAGTCTCTACATTACCGTTGAATTTATTACCTATTCAGTCTAATAAAATAGTGTTTGATAATTTTGGTGGTAGAGGTTTGGGAGATAATCCCAAGTATATACTTGAAGAACTTGTCTCTCGAGAAAATAATCTAGATCTTGTATGGATATCAAAAGATAGAGAAATTTCTGTCCCAAAAGGTGTTCGTGTAGTAAAATATGGAAGTTATCGTTCTTTCTACGAATGGTTAACAGCTAGAGTTTGGGTAGATAATATTCGCTGTTCTGATCGACCTTGGAAGCGTAAAGGACAGATTTATCTTCAAACTTGGCATGGCTCAGATGGGGTAAAGTTAATTGAAAAAAGTGTTGCAGGGAGCCTAAAAAAAACTTATCTTAGAATGGCGAAGTATGATGGAAAGATTACAGACGGTATCGTATCAAGTCGGCACTTTCAAACTTTGGGGATGCAAAATAATTTTTGGCTGACAGAGGATGTGGAGTTTCTTGAATTTGGATTACCTCGAAATGATGATTTTTTTAAAAGTGAAAAAATCAAAACTACAAACATAAAATTTAGAAGTTTATTTGATATTGATTTAGACGAACTGGTGGTTTTGTATATGCCGACGTTCAGAGATGATGGATCGTTGGATGCCTATAATTTAGATTACTCGAAACTAATACATGCTTTTCAAAACAAATTTAGAAAAAATGTAAAAATATTAGTTCGTCTTCATCCAATTGTTGATTCTAGTTTTATAAATTTGCAGGATACAAACTGTATAAATGTGTCAACCTATTCAAATCCTCAGGATTTGATGATGAGTGCAGATGTAATGATTACGGATTATTCGTCATCTTCGATTGATTTTATGTTATTAAATCGTCCAGTATTTCTGTATTTACCAGATTATCAAAGATATGTGAACGATAGACCATTGGATAATAATTTTTATAAATTGCCATTTCCAAGAGCGTATCATAACAATGAGTTGATAGAAATTATTAGAGATTTTGAAAGAAGTAATTATGATGAAAAAGTTCGTCTGTATGAATTAGAGGACGTTCGTTTTGATAGAGGAAAAGCCTCGGTACAGTGTGCTAATTGGATTGAAGAAAAAATAAAAAAACAATAGGGTTATTGATTGAAATAATTATATTTTTTGAATGATAAATAAGGAGACCTTTAGATGAAAAGAGTTATAACATATGGTACATTTGATTTATTGCATTATGGTCATATCAATCTGTTGAAACGTGCTAAACAACTAGGTGATTACTTGATTGTGGTTGTTTCAAGTGATGAGTTTAATTTAAAAGAAAAGAATAAAGTATGTTACTTTAACTATGAACACAGAAAAAATTTAGTAGAAGCTATTCGATATGTAGATCTAGTAATCCCTGAAACTAGTTGGGAACAGAAAAAGTCAGATGTCAAAGAATACCATATTGATACTTTTGTGATGGGTGATGATTGGAAAGGTAAATTTGATTATCTTGAAGAAGAAGGTGTTGAAGTAGTTTATTTGCCTAGAACAAAAGAAATATCAACCACAAAGATAAAAGAAGATTTGTCAGAATGAACTATTATTAAAAAATGCTGATATAAGAAATTGTAGCTTTTGTGTCTAGTTTTTGATAGAATAAAGTAACAACACTTTAACCATCGAAGTGAGGTGAGAATAATGGCAGTAATTTTTAAAGATGTACTTACTGAAGAGAAGACTGATGAAGAAAAACAACATATTTTATCTATTTTAAATGGTGAGTATGACTTATCTGATGATGTGAGTCGTAGATTACGACGACTGAATGAGAAAAGTAAACGTTTGAAAGTGTTTAGTAAGGAGACGCACTAATTACCTGTTTTGGATTCTATTGATGAATTGAAATTAATAAGTACTTCATCATCTATTTTAAATGATGAGGATGTTAGAGCTTTTGATTGTGGATATCAAGAATTGAATGATGTTTTTTTGGATATTTACAACAAATACGATGAAGAATCAGGCCATGTGTTAGCTATTGTAAATCAAAATTTTGAATTACTAGGTTTTATTTCTTGTAGACTAGTATCATTTTCTTTCATCGCTCAGGGTAAAGAGATGGGAATTAGTATAGACTATCTTGGTGTTCACAAGGATTGCCAGAAAAGAGGGATTGGTTCGCTTTTGGTGACCTTTGCACTTCGATTATCTTTAACTATTGACTGTTGGTTACCAATAAAAGGGGTAAGAGTTCATGCTTTAGAGGATGCTGTAGAATTCTATGAAAAACTGGGTTTCATTGATCCTAGAGAGATGGCGATTTATAATGGAAAACCAGTTACTATGTATTTTAGTATTGAAAAACTAAGAAATGGTGAAATTATGCCTCTTACACAGTTATTTGAGACATCGTTAGGAAATGACTTTTAATTGTATATAAACAAAGTAGAATTCACTTATTTCATTTTATACTAAATGTACTATGAAATAAGTGAATTTTTTATGGATAAAGAAGAAATTTTCTGTAATTTTTAGATAATAATTTGAAAAAATGTGATGATTATTTTCCTTTTAGAGCAGTACACAACTAATAGTAATTGACTCTAAAACAACAAAGAAAGGTACCCTACTATGAAAGGTATTATTCTCGCGGGTGGTTCGGGGACACGTTTATATCCGTTGACTCGAGCTGCATCAAAACAACTGATGCCGGTTTATGATAAACCGATGATTTACTACCCACTTTCAACATTGATGTTGGCTGGGATTAGGGATATTTTGATTATCTCAACTCCTCAAGATTTGCCTCGTTTCAAAGAACTTTTGCAAGATGGCTCTGAGTTTGGGATTAAACTTTCTTATGCAGAGCAACCGAGTCCAGATGGTTTGGCACAAGCCTTTATCATTGGGGAAGAGTTTATTGGCGATGATAGTGTTGCTCTGATCTTAGGTGACAATATCTATCATGGTCCTGGCCTTTCGAAGATGCTACAAAAGGCAGCTAGTAAGGAGTCAGGAGCAACTGTGTTTGGCTATCATGTGAAGGATCCAGAACGCTTTGGCGTTGTTGAGTTTGACAAGGATATGAACGCTATTTCTATCGAAGAAAAGCCAGAGCATCCTCGTTCCAATTATGCAGTTACAGGTCTCTATTTCTACGATAATGATGTGGTAGAAATTGCCAAAAATATAAAACCAAGCCCGCGTGGTGAATTGGAAATTACAGATGTCAACAAGGCTTACCTAGATCGTGGAGATTTATCGGTTGAGGTTATGGGACGTGGCTTTGCTTGGTTGGATACTGGCACTCATGAAAGTTTGCTAGAGGCGTCACAGTACATCGAGACAGTTCAACGAATGCAAAATGTTCAGGTGGCGAACTTGGAAGAAATTGCTTACCGTATGGGTTATATCAGTCGCGAAGATGTATTGACCTTAGCCCAACCACTTAAGAAAAATGAATACGGGCAGTATCTGCTCCGTTTGATTGGAGAAGCATAGATGACAGATAATTTTTTCGGCAAGGCACTTGCAGCACGTAAGGTTGATGCAATTCCAGGTATGTTGGAGTTCGATATTCCCGTTCATGGAGATAATCGTGGCTGGTTTAAAGAAAATTTCCAAAAGGAAAAAATGCTTCCACTTGGATTTCCAGAGTCTTTCTTTGCAGAAGGAAAATTGCAAAACAATGTATCTTTCTCACGTAAAAATGTCCTTCGAGGCCTCCACGCAGAGCCTTGGGATAAGTACATCTCTGTAGCAGATGGAGGGAAAGTTCTGGGTTCTTGGGTTGATCTACGCGAGGGTGAAACCTTTGGGAATACCTATCAGACAGTCATTGATGCAAGTAAGGGAATCTTTGTTCCTAGAGGTGTGGCCAATGGTTTCCAAGTCCTATCAGATACAGTTTCTTATAGTTATCTGGTCAATGACTACTGGGCTCTCGAGCTCAAACCTAAGTATGCCTTTGTGAACTACGCTGACCCAAGCCTTGGCATTGAATGGGAAAATCTTGCAGAAGCAGAGGTTTCAGAAGCTGATAAAAATCATCCACTACTTAAGGATGTAAAACCTTTGAAAAAAGAAGATTTGTAAAATATGAAGTATTCGTTATTCGATATTAATCAGATTGAAAATTTAGAAATTAGAAGTTATTTTAGTGAAGTAATCAGTTGTTATGAGAATCATAATTATCGTGCCGCTATCCTTGTTCTATATACAGTTATACTTTATGATTTAACGTATAAACTCGAAGAATTACGAGATGAATATGAGGATTCAAATGCTAAGCAACTATTGGAAGAAGTTTATAAAAAAATAAATTCTTCTGATGATAAGAGTTCATGGGAAAATTTTTTATTAGGTAAATTGCATGAGAGTACGGATTTCGAAATTGTTGATGATAATTTGTGGTCGACTATTCAAGCAGTAAAATTAAAAAGAAATTTGAGCGCTCATCCGTCATTTGATAAAGAACAACAAATTTATCAACCTACAAGAGAATTAACACTTGGATTTATAAAGGAAATTTATGAAACTTTACTAACTAAATCGGCACATTTTATGTCTCGTGGTCTTGAAAGAGTTTTTGAGTCTTTTGAACAAAAAAAATCGCATTTTAACATTCGTAATTTTTATGAGGATAGTAAAGATAATAATTATGAATATAATTACTTTTATAATCGTTTTTATTCACGAATGAGTATGCCACTAAAAAAGAAATTCTTTAAAAATGTTTGGACGTTGACTTTTGAAAAGAATAATGAAGAGTTGGAAAATAATTTTTTAAATCTATTCGTTATAATCAAAGTTTTAGAACAAGATGAAGCACTTTTTAAAGATTTTATTGAGGGTAAACTAAAGTCAGATAAGATTAAAGATATAATTGATTTAGATATTCCTATCAATAAATTTATCTTATTTTTAAACTTTTATCCAGATTATTACCAATATCTACACTCAGATGTTCAGGGAAGAATAGAGAAAAAGTTTAAAGGAATCAATCATTATCTTTTTCTATGGTATACCAAGGATAGTATATCAGAGTATATAGAGATGATTATGTCTGATGATAATATAAAAGATTTAGGCGGGATATCGTCCGACCAAATTAAACTCTTTAATTTTATTTGTAAAGAAAAAGGAATTATTGAAGTATTTAATAAATTTTTATTAAAAATACTAGAAAAATATGTTCCTGATTGGCTAGGATTTGATGATGCGAATAGAATTATGGAAAAGTTTATTTTACCTTATTTAAATGACTTTAAGGAAGAGGATTATTTTGAGTATGCTCAAATTAGAAAGTTAAACAATCAAATTTACGGTAGAGATAGAGATTCAGAGGACAATCGTATTCTCATTAGTAAAATGAAAGAACAGGGATTCGACTATCATGATTTTGAAACACAACTGAAATTATAGACAACTAAATCATTCTTGTAAAAATCGTTATCAAGAAATACTATCTAACTAAAGGAAGTTTTAATATGACTGAATACAAAAAAATTATCGTGACAGGTGGAGCTGGTTTTATCGGTTCCAACTTTGTCCACTATGTTTACAAGAATTTTCCAGATGTTCATGTGACAGTATTAGACAAATTGACTTATGCTGGGAACCGCGCTAATATTGAGGAAATTTTAGGTGATCGTGTTGAGTTAGTTGTTGGGGACATTGCGGATGCAGAGTTGGTAGACAAGTTGGCAGCTCAAGCAGATGCTATCGTTCACTATGCTGCTGAGAGTCACAATGATAATTCACTCAATGATCCATCGCCGTTTATTCATACTAACTTTATCGGAACCTATACTCTTTTGGAAGCAGCTCGTAAATATAATATTCGTTTCCACCATGTGTCTACAGATGAAGTTTATGGAGACCTTCCTCTACGTGAGGATTTGCCAGGTCATGGTGAAGGTCCAGGTGAGAAATTTACCGCTGATACCAAATACAATCCAAGCTCTCCTTACTCTTCAACCAAGGCAGCTTCAGACTTGATTGTCAAAGCCTGGGTACGATCATTTGGAGTCAAGGCAACGATTTCTAACTGTTCAAATAACTACGGTCCTTATCAACACATTGAAAAATTTATCCCACGTCAGATTACCAACATCCTAAGTGGAATTAAGCCAAAACTTTACGGTGAAGGTAAGAACGTTCGTGACTGGATTCATACCAATGACCATTCTTCAGGTGTATGGACAATCTTGACAAAAGGGCAAATCGGTGAAACCTACTTGATTGGTGCTGATGGCGAGAAGAACAACAAGGAAGTTTTGGAACTAATCCTTAAGGAAATGGGACAACCTGCCGATGCCTATGATCATGTGACTGATCGTGCAGGACATGACCTTCGTTATGCGATTGACGCAAGCAAGCTCCGTGATGAGTTGGGCTGGAAACCAGAATTCACCAACTTCGAACAAGGTCTCAAAGAAACCATTCAATGGTACAGAGATAACCAAGAATGGTGGCAAGGAGAAAAAGAAGCTGTTGAAGCCAACTACGCTAAAACACAAGAGGTTCTTGAAAAATAAAAGGCAGAAACTTTCTGCTTTTTATTGCTATACCGAAGAATTGTGAATCAGTTGAAAGGAAGAAAAATGATTTTAATTACAGGGGCAAATGGCCAATTAGGAACGGACCTTCGTTATTTATTAGATGAGCGTAATGAGGAATATGTTGCGGTTGATGTGGCTGAGATGGATATTACCGATGCAGAAATGGTGGAGAAAGTTTTTGAAGAGGTGAAACCTACTTTAGTTTACCACTGTGCAGCCTACACCGCTGTTGATGCAGCAGAGGATGAAGGGAAAGAATTGGACTTCGCCATCAATGTGACAGGGACAGAAAATGTCGCAAAAGCATCCGAAAAGCATGGTGCAACTCTAGTCTACATCTCTACAGATTATGTCTTTGACGGTAAGAAACCAGTTGGACAGGAGTGGGAAGTGGATGACAAACCAGATCCTCAAACTGAATATGGTCGTACTAAGCGTATGGGAGAGGAACTTGTAGAAAAACACGTTTCAAACTTCTATATTATCCGTACTGCCTGGGTTTTTGGAAATTACGGCAAAAACTTCGTCTTCACAATGCAAAATCTTGCTAAAACTCATAAGACCTTGACAGTTGTAAATGATCAACATGGTAGACCAACCTGGACGCGTACCTTGGCCGAGTTCATGACTTTCCTAGCTGAAAATCGCAAGGAATTTGGTTATTATCATTTGTCAAATGATGCGACGGGAGACACAACTTGGTATGACTTTGCGGTTGAAATTTTGAAAGATACAGATGTCGAAGTCAAGCCAGTAGACTCAAGCCAATTTCCTGCCAAAGCTAAACGTCCCCTAAACTCAACGATGAGTCTGGCCAAAGCCAAATCTACAGGATTTGTCATCCCAACTTGGCAAGATGCCTTGAAAGAATTTTATAAACAAGAAGTGAGATAAGCAATAGAATGATTTTCTAGTCTAATAAAAGAGGCGGATAATGAACTCCAAAGGAGCTTAAGATGTACGATTATCTGTTGTAGGTGTGGGCCTTTTTTGGTGCAGTGTTTGTCCATGAAGCGACCTTAAAAGGCAAAAAGTAAAAGTCATTGAAAAAGGAATCACATCGCGGGTAATATCTATACCCGTGAAGAGGAAGGTATTCAAGTTCATCAGTATGGAGGGAAGAATAGTATGATAAAATATTTTTTAAAAGCATTAGAATTTAATATGATTAAGAAGAAAAGATTAGATTTAAAAAATTCTGACTTCACGATAATAAGCTCTAACTGTCTTGGAGGTGTAATAAGTCATAAATTAGGGCTTAAATTTATGTCTCCAACAGTGAACTTGTTTATCGAACCCAGCTCATTTGTTAAGTTTTGTAAGAATTTGACTTACTATTTTGAGCAACCACTAGCGGAAAAAGAATGGTCAGGTGATTATCCGATCGCTTTATGTAATGATATAGAGATACATGGTTTACATTATAAAAATTTTTCAGAATTAAAAGATAAATGGAATGAAAGAAAGAGAAGAGTAAATTTGGACAATTTATTTATTTTCATGATAGAGCGGGATGGATGTACATATGAAGATATATTGGAATTTGATAAATTATCCTATAAAAATAAAGTTGTGTTCGTAAGTAAGGAGATGCCAGAAATAAAGTCTGCCATACATATTCCAAAAGCTAATGAAACAATTAATGGTAAAATACAAGTGAAAAGTCTACTAGGATATAGAAATATACTGGTAGGAAAAAGAGATATTGATCTTTTTGATTATATTAAATTTTTTAATGAAGGAATAATACAATTAAATAGAAAATAGGGATATTTTTGAAATAAAATATGAAATTTTGATTAATAAAACTCTAAGCAGGCAGATCCTGCTAACTCATGACAAAATAAGATGAAATCCGTCATTGCTTGCACCCATAAGATTCTTAGAATCATTTACAAACTACTCTCCATCAAGCAGACTTATCAAACAGAAAAGGCGCTAGGACTGAGGAAACAGTTCTAACGCCCAAAATAAAAAAATTCAATTCAATTATAGTATAGGACAAGAAGTGATTTTTTGCGCTTTTTTACTGTTTTTTTCAAATAAAAGTCGGAGGAGGTAAAAACTCAATTTGAAGATAAAATTGAGTAAATCTTTCCGTTATAAAACGCATAGTATCAAGTTTTTTTTGAACATCTGATATTATGCGTTTTCTTATTTTAAGGGGGCGTTTGCCCAGCCGTTTTCTTTTTATTTACCCACCGATGAAATCGTCGGATAATTATAAAAATTCAAGAAAAAGCTTGCGTAAATGTTAGAAAATTCGAGCACGAATGTTTTTTTTGTGTTATAATATTCTGTGAGTAGTTATGCCTTGGTGTAGCTATTAAAAATAGAAGTGTGAAACTGGTAAGATAGAGAGGACGCAGTGTAATGACTAGGAATGGTTTTTTTACAGGCTTAGATATCGGAACTAGCTCTATTAAAGTGTTGGTTGCAGAGCTTGTAAATGGTGAAGTAAATGTAATTGGCGTAAGTAATGCCAAAAGTAAAGGTGTCAAAGATGGGATTATCGTTGACATCGAAGCAGCAGCGACTGCTATTAAGTCTGCGATTTCTCAAGCCGAAGAAAAAGCAGGAATTTCAATCAAGTCTGTAAACGTTGGTTTACCAGCTAATTTGCTGCAAGTTGAGCCAACTCAAGGCATGATTCCGGTGACATCAGATACAAGAGAAATTACAGATCAAGATGTTGAAAATGTGGTTAAATCAGCTTTGACTAAAAGTATGACTCCAGACCGTGAAGTTATCACCTTTATTCCAGAGGAATTTGTCGTAGATGGATTCCAAGGAATTCGTGATCCTCGTGGAATGATGGGGGTGCGTTTGGAAATGCGCGGTCTCTTGTACACTGGCCCACGTACGATTCTCCATAATCTTCGTAAAACTGTAGAGCGTGTAGGCATTCAAGTCGATAACGTGATTATTTCACCTCTTGCAATGGTTCACTCTGTCTTGAATGAAGGTGAACGTGAGTTTGGTGCGACTGTTATCGACATGGGTGGTGGTCAAACGACTGTTGCCACTATTCGCAACCAAGAACTTCAATATACAAATGTCAACCAAGAGGGTGGCGATTATGTCACAAAAGACATTTCAAAAGTTCTTAAGACTTCTAAGAAAATTGCAGAAGGTCTAAAATTGAACTATGGTGAAGCTTATCCACCACTAGCTAGCAAGGAAGCTTTCCAAGTTGAAGTGATCGGTGAAGTTGAACCAGTTGAAGTGACTGAAGAATACTTGGCTGAGATTATTTCGGCAAGACTTAAGCACATTTTTGAACAAATTAAGCAAGATTTGGAAAGACGTCACCTATTAGACTTGCCAGGAGGTATTGCTTTGATTGGTGGGAATGCCCTCCTTCCAGGTGTCGTTGAATTGGCCCAAGAAGTATTTGGAGTCCGTGTTAAGTTATTCGTACCAAATCAAGTTGGGATTCGCAATCCTGCTTTTGCCCATGTCATTAGCTTGTCAGAATTCGCTGGAAGCCTTACTGAAGTGAATGTTCTAGCTCAGCGAGCAATTCGAGGTGAACATACTTTAAGCCACCAGCCACTTGACTTTAGAAGTTCAGCTCAACCTGTTTCACCTGTTTCTCCACGACCAGTATTTAATACAGTGACAACACCTGAGCCTGAAACAAACCAATCTGTTGAACCAGTAGCTCCTCTTCAATCAGAAGAAAAGAGCAAAGGTAAATTAACAGATCGTTTCCGTAGCTTGATTGGAAGCATGTTTGACGAATAAAATAGAGGAATATAAATATGACATTTTCATTTGATACAGCAGCAGCACAAGGTGCAGTAATTAAAGTAATCGGTGTCGGCGGTGGTGGTGGAAATGCCATCAACCGTATGGTTGACGAAGGCGTTTCTGGCGTTGAATTTATCGCAGCCAACACAGATGTACAAGCTTTGAGCAGTACAAAAGCTGAGACAGTTATCCAGCTCGGCCCTAAATTGACTCGCGGACTTGGTGCAGGAGGTCAACCTGAAGTTGGTCGTAAAGCTGCGGAAGAAAGCGAAGAAGTATTGACAGAAGCAATCAGCGGTGCTGATATGGTCTTCATCACTGCTGGTATGGGTGGAGGATCTGGTACAGGTGCTGCACCAGTTATCGCTCGTATTGCAAAAAGTCTTGGTGCTTTGACAGTCGGTGTTGTTACTCGCCCATTTGGTTTTGAAGGAAGCAAACGTGGACAATTTGCCATCGAAGGGATTAACGAACTTCGTGAGCATGTTGATACACTCTTGATTATCTCAAACAACAACTTGCTAGAAATCGTTGACAAGAAGACTCCACTTCTTGAAGCATTGAGTGAAGCAGATAACGTTCTTCGTCAGGGTGTTCAAGGGATTACAGATTTGATTACAAATCCTGGTTTGATCAACTTGGACTTTGCAGACGTTAAGACTGTTATGGCCAATAAAGGTAACGCCCTTATGGGAATTGGCATCGGCAGCGGTGAAGAACGTGTTGTAGAAGCTGCTCGCAAAGCAATCTACTCACCACTTCTTGAAACAACTATCGATGGTGCTGAGGATGTTATCGTTAACGTAACTGGTGGTTTGGACTTGACTTTGATTGAAGCTGAAGAAGCATCAGAGATTGTTAACCAAGCAGCTGGGCATGGAGTTAACATCTGGCTTGGAACATCTATTGATGAGACAATGAAAGACGAAATCCGCGTGACGGTTGTTGCGACAGGAGTACGTCAGGATAAAGTTGAGAAAGTTGTAACTCCTCAACCGCGCCAAGCAACACACCGCGAACCTGCTCGAACTAGTCATGCGCAGACTTTTGATCGTAATTTTGATATGGCTGATACAGCAGAAATTCCAACTCCAAGTTATCGCCGTCAAGAAGCTCCAAAGACATCAGCTTTTGGTGACTGGGACTTGAGACGCGATGCTATCGTTCGTCAAGGAGAGCCAGTTGTTTCTCCAGTGGAACGTTTTGAAGTTCCAGCAGCTACGGATGAAGATGAGTTGGAAACACCACCATTCTTTAAAAATCGTTAATGAAGATGAATTTAAAAGAAAATACGAACCTTGTTTTTCAACAGATATCGAATGCAGTTCAGGAAGCTGGTCGTGAAAACGACTCGGTTTCTGTGATTGCGGTGACCAAATATGTAGATGTTGAAACAGCCTCAGCTTTGGTTTCGCAAGGAGTGCAACACATTGGTGAGAACCGTGTTGATAAATTTCTTGACAAGTATCATGCTCTAAGTGATAAGAATCTTACCTGGCATTTGATTGGAACCTTACAGAGACGTAAAGTCAAGGAAGTGATTTCTTATGTGGATTATTTTCATGCTTTAGATTCCTTAAAGCTAGCTCAGGAAATTCAAAAACGAGCAGACCACAAGATTAAGTGCTTTTTGCAAGTAAATATTTCTAAGGAAGAGAGCAAGCACGGTTTTTCGAAAGAAGAATTGTTAGCCCTCTTACCAGAACTTTCAGAATTAGACCAGATTGAGTATGTGGGACTGATGACCATGGCTCCATTTGATGCAACTAGTCAAGAATTACTAGAGATATTTAAAGAAACGCAAGAATTGCAAAAAAACATTCAAGAAAAACATCTCCCCAATATGCCGATGACAGAACTAAGTATGGGTATGAGTCGAGACTTCAAAGAAGCGATTCAATGTGGTTCAACTTTCGTTCGAATCGGCACAGCATTTTTTAAGTAGGAAATAACCATGTCACTAAAAAATAAATTTGAAAAGTTTATAGATTATTTCACTGAAGATGGAGAAGAAGTGGCACCAAACGTTGCTGAATTAAAGCCTGAAAAAACGCTAACATCAGTTTCTGCCCCCATGGAAGAACTTCCACAAGCTCAACAACTTCCCCAGCCTTCACAAGTGAATTCAAAGGAAAAAAATATTACGCGCCTTCATGCTCGTCAGCAAGAATTAGCGATGAAGAGTCATCGTAGTACAGAAAAGGTAACCATTGATGTTCGTTATCCTCGTCGCTACGAAGATGCAACGGATATCGTTGATTTACTAGCAGGCAATGAAAGTATTTTAATCGATTTCCAATACATGACTGAAGTACAAGCGCGTCGTTGTCTAGACTATTTAGATGGAGCTCGTCATGTACTTGCTGGTGAATTAAGAAAGGTTGCAAATACCATGTACCTTTTGACACCGGTAGGCGTTGTGGTTAACATCGAAGATATTCGTTTGCCAGAGGGAACTCATGGTGAAGAGTTTGATTTCGATATGAAGAGAAAACGAGTGAGATAATGATATTTCTAGTTCGCTTTATTCAAAACGCTACAGATATCTATTCTATGATACTTGTAGCGTTTGCTCTCTTATCCTGGTTTCCAAATGCCTATGAGACTAGAGCAGGTCGTTTGTTGACTAATTTAGTCAAACCGATTCTTCAACCCTTGAGACGTCTACCACTAAGTATTGGTGGTTTAGATTTTTCAGTTTGGGTGGCCGTCCTTTTAGTTCATTTACTTGGAAACTATCTGATCCGTTTTCTTTTAATACTAGCATGAGAAAAGATATCTATCAGCATTTTTCAGTCGAGGATATTCCTTTTATTGATAAAGGTTTGGAGTGGCTCAGGCAGGTTGAGGAGCACTACGCTCCTATCTTAACTCCCTTTATCAACCCTCATCAGGTCTTTATTTTAAAGACATTGGGCAATCATCAAGGGATTAAAGTTTTTTCTAGCAATGATTTTGTAGCTAGCGAGTATAGTCGTGTACTACTTGCACCAGATTATTTCATACCGACTTTGATGGATTTTGAAATGGACTTGCTTGAGATTGTTTATTCTAGCAAGTTTGACCAATTGACTCATTCCAAGATTTTAGGAACTGTTCTGAATCGTCTGGGAATCGATCGCAAGTTATTTGGTGATATATTGGTAACGGAAAATAGAGCTCAAATCATTGTGGACCAAAAATTCACTTCTCTTTTTCAAGATGGGATTCAAAAGATTGCTCGATTGCCTGTCAAACTTGAAGTCAAATCCTTTGAAGAATTGGTAGAAGCTGAGAGTGATTATCAGGAAAAGGAAGTTTTAGTTCCGAGTATGCGCTTGGATGCTTTCTTGTCAAATGTTTTGAAATTGTCTCGCTCTCAGACAGCTGGTTTATTAGAAAGAAAATATGTTCAGGTAAATTACCATCTGGTTGAAAAATCTGATTATCAAGTTAAGCTTGGTGATTTAGTAAGTGTCAGACGTTTTGGAAGGATTAGTGTTCTGAGAGAAAATGGTCAGACAAAAAGGGATAAGAAGAAATTGACAATACAATTATTATTAAGTAAGTGAGGGGAAAATATGCCAATTACATCGTTAGAGATTAAGGATAAAAGCTTTAGTACTAAGTTTAGAGGTTTTGATCCTGAAGAAGTTGATGAATTTCTCGATATTGTAGTTCGAGACTATGAAACATTGGTTCGAAGTAACCATGATAAAGAGCAACAAATTAGAAATTTAGAAGAGCGTTTGTCTTATTTTGATGAGATGAAAGATTCATTGAGTCAGTCTGTTTTAATTGCTCAAGATACTGCTGAGCGAGTTAAACAAGCAGCTACTGAACGCTCTCATAATATCATTCATCATGCTGAACAGGAATCACAACGTTTGCTTGATGAAGCTAAGTACAAGGCAAATGAAATTTTACGTCAAGCAACTGATAATGCTAAGAAGGTTGCGATTGAGACAGAAGAACTGAAGAATAAGAGTCGCGTCTTCCATCAACGCTTGAAATCTACAATTGAAAGTCAATTGGCCATCGTTGATTCATCTGATTGGGAAGAAATTTTACGTCCAACAGCAACTTATTTACAAACCAGTGATGAGGTCTTTAAAGAGGTGGTTAGAGAGGCTTTGGGGGAAAATATTTCAGCATTTCATGAGGAGGAAGCCAATGATTTGACTCGTCAGTTTTCACCTGAAGAGGTTGCTGAGCTCCAAGCACGTATAGAAGCAACTAATCGTGAATTGATGGAAGCACAGGATGAATCAACTTTATCTGACTTATCTTCGTTAGTAAATAATGAAATGAGTTCTGAGTCTAAAGAGGATTCAGAATAACAATTTCTCAACATTTATAATTGTAAAATCTGAGAACAAGATCTAATCAAACATATTTCCAGCGAGTAGGAGATGGTGGAAGTCCTACAATCCCTGTTGATGAGATTATCCTCTCAAGTTATCAAGTCTGAAGTTAGTAGGATTTGACGTTCCCCACGTTACGGGAAAAGAGGGAGAAAGACTAGTTCTTTTTCCGAACAAAGGTGGTACCACGATTTTCGTCCTTTTTAGCGAATCGTGGTTTTTAATTTGTCTATATAAAAAAGGAGATATCATGAAACTCAAAGAAACTTTAAATCTTGGGAAAACTGACTTCCCAATGCGTGCAGGCCTTCCAACCAAAGAGCCAGTCTGGCAAAAAGAGTGGGAAGAAGCAAAATTGTATCAACGTCGTCAAGAGTTGAATGAAGGGAAACCTCACTTCACTCTTCATGATGGACCTCCGTACGCTAACGGAAATATCCACGTAGGACATGCCATGAACAAGATTTCAAAAGATATCATTGTTCGTTCTAAGTCTATGTCAGGATTTTACGCACCATACATCCCAGGTTGGGATACACATGGTCTGCCAATCGAGCAAGTCTTGGCAAAACAAGGTGTCAAACGCAAAGAAATGGACTTGGTTGAATACTTGAAACTTTGCCGTGAATACGCTCTTTCTCAAGTAGATAAACAACGCGAAGACTTCAAACGTTTGGGTGTGTCTGGTGACTGGGAAAATCCATATGTAACTTTAACTCCTGATTATGAAGCAGCGCAAATCCGTGTCTTTGGTGAGATGGCTAACAAGGGCTACATCTACCGTGGTGCTAAGCCAGTTTACTGGTCTTGGTCATCTGAGTCAGCTCTTGCTGAAGCGGAAATTGAATACCATGACTTGGTATCAACTTCTCTTTACTATGCCAACAAAGTCAAAGATGGCAAAGGTGTCCTAGACACTGATACTTATATCGTTGTTTGGACAACAACTCCATTTACTATCACTGCTTCTCGTGGTTTGACTGTTGGTGCGGATATTGATTACGTTTTGGTTCAACCTGCTGGTGAAGCCCGTAAGTTTGTGGTTGCTGCTGAATTGTTGAACAGCTTGTCTGAAAAATTTGGTTGGACGGATGTTCAAGTTTTGGATACTTACCGTGGTTCAGAGTTGAACCACATCGTGACAGAGCACCCATGGGATACTGCAGTAGATGAACTTGTTATCCTTGGTGACCACGTTACGACAGACTCTGGTACTGGTATCGTCCATACAGCCCCTGGTTTTGGTGAGGACGACTATAATGTTGGTATTGCTAACGGACTTGAAGTTGCTGTGACAGTTAACGAACGCGGGCTTATGATGGCTAATGCTGGTGCTGAGTTTGAAGGCCAATTCTATGATAAGGTTGTTCCAACGGTTATCGAAAAACTTGGTGATTTACTTCTTGCTCAAGAAGAAATCTCTCACTCATACCCATTTGACTGGCGTACGAAAAAACCAATCATCTGGCGTGCAGTTCCACAATGGTTTGCTTCAGTATCAAAATTCCGTCAAGATATCTTGGATGAAATCGAAAAAGTGAAATTCCACTCAGAATGGGGTAAAGTCCGTCTGTACAATATGATTCGTGACCGTGGTGACTGGGTTATCTCTCGTCAACGTGCTTGGGGTGTTCCACTTCCAATCTTCTACGCAGAAGACGGCACATCAATCATGACTGCTGAAACGATTGAGCATGTAGCTCAACTCTTTGAAGAACATGGTTCAATCATCTGGTGGGAACGTGATGCCAAAGACCTCTTGCCTGAAGGATTTACCCATCCTGGTTCACCAAATGGTGAGTTCAAGAAAGAAACAGACATCATGGACGTATGGTTTGACTCAGGTTCATCATGGAATGGTGTCGTGGTTAACCGTCCAGAACTCAAATACCCAGCTGACCTCTACCTTGAAGGTTCAGACCAATACCGTGGTTGGTTCAACTCTTCTCTTATCACATCTGTGGCGAACCATGGTGTGGCACCATACAAACAAATCTTGTCACAAGGTTTTGCCCTTGACGGTAAAGGTGAAAAGATGTCTAAATCTCTTGGAAATACCATTGCTCCAAGCGATGTTGAGAAACAATTTGGTGCGGAAATCTTGCGTCTCTGGGTAACAAGTGTTGACTCAAGCAATGACGTGCGTATCTCTATGGACATCTTGAGCCAAGTTTCTGAAACTTACCGTAAGATCCGTAACACTCTTCGTTTCTTGATTGCCAATACATCTGACTTTAATCCAGCTGAGGATGCAGTAGCTTACGAAGAACTTCGTTCAGTTGATAAGTACATGACCATTCGTTTTAACCAGCTTGTGAAAACAATTCGTGATGCTTATGCTGACTTTGAATTCTTGACAATCTATAAAGCACTAGTGAACTTTATCAACGTTGACTTGTCAGCCTTCTACCTTGACTTTGCCAAAGACGTTGTCTACATCGAAGGTGCCAAATCATTGGAACGCCGTCAAATGCAGACTGTCTTCTATGACATTCTTGTGAAAATCACGAAACTCTTGACACCAATCCTTCCTCACACTGCGGAAGAAATCTGGTCATATCTAGAGTTTGAAGCCGAAGACTTTGTTCAATTGTCAGAATTGCCAGAAGCAGAAACTTTTGCTAACCAAGAAGAAATCTTTGATACATGGGCAGCCTTCATGGACTTCCGTGGACAAGCTCAAAAAGCCTTGGAAGAAGCTCGTAATGCCAAAGTTATCGGTAAATCACTCGAAGCACACTTGACAGTTTACCCAAATGAAGTGGTGAAAACTCTACTCGAAGCAGTAAACAGCAATGTAGCACAACTTTTGATCGTGTCTGAATTGACTATCGCAGAGGGACCAGCTCCAGAAACTGCTGTTAGCTTCGAAGATGTAGCCTTCACAGTAGAACGCGCTGCAGGTGAAGTATGTGACCGTTGCCGTCGTATCGACCTAACAACAGCAGAACGCAGCTACCAGGCAGTTATCTGTGACCACTGTGCAAGCATCGTAGAAGAAAACTTTGCGGATGCAGTCGCAGAAGGATTTGAAGTAAAATAAAAGTAAAAAATGGCGAGGGTAGCCCAAAGGTTAATTTGAAAAGAAAGGCCAATAGCGCTCTCTAACATTAAACGCATAATATCAAGACTTTTGCAAGTCTGGTATTATGCGTTTTTTTATTGTAATGCCCTTTTTACCAAGTATCTTTTTTGTATAATGGATTGAATCCATAATATAGTAGATTGAATCTAAGATCGTACACTACGACTGCTAAAAATATTTCTAGAAATTAGTTTGACTTTCCTAATCGAATTGTTCATACCTTATTTCAATCAAATATTATAGTACACTGTTGCTTCTAAAATATGGATAGAAATTGATTTGATTTCCCTAGTCAATTTGTTCAGATTTTATTTCATTTCACTATAAAATAAAATTGCCCTTTTTTGTTAGCAGGCTGCTTAAGAAATATCTAAGTCCGTGTATAAATTTGGAATTCTAGCAGCTAATCAATGTATTCTAGGAAGCTAAGGAAAGAGTTTCTAATAAAACATACAATATATATGGTTGTGTGGTGAAAATTTCTGCTCTTTTTGATTTTAAAAGAACATCAAGTTTTTAAGAAAAAAACTAACAAAATAGAGAAAAACTATATTTAGATATTATAAAAACTTATATGTATATATTTGGAATGTAATAAACTGAAAGAATAAATTTGATTTATCTGAGTAAAAAGATTATAATAAAGCTGTATATATAATACTACATAAACATAAAAGGAGAACATTTGATGTATTTTAATCGTAAAAATGCGGAACAAAAGAACTGGCGGATGATTAAAAAAGGAAAACATTTCTTGTTTGGTTGTTCGCTTGTCTTTGCGATTGGAGCTGCCCTAGCTACTCCAACAGTTCAAGCTGACACTGCAGAAGCTAAAGTGGATGCTACAGTAGGAACAGCTCAAGCAGAACCTAATGCTGAAGGACCTACCTATGCTGCACCAGCTGCAACTAGCCCAGTTGCGACTGAAGCAGTAGAAGCAAATTCAGCAACAACTGTCGTTTCAGCTGACAAATCTCAACTAGAAGCTGTTTTGACACAAGCTAAAGCTAAAAACTTGGATGGTCAAGAAGCTTCAGTTAAAGCTGAAGTAGCAGCTGCAATTGCAGAAGCAGAAGCATTAGTTGCGAACGGTTCAGCAAGCCAAGATCAAATCAACCAAAGTGTTGAACGTTTGACTCATGCTGTGGCAAGTGTGAAGGAAGTTACTGAAGCAGCTGAGACAACAGTTGAAACAACATCTGAAGCAACTACAGAATCTTCAGCAACTCCTAAAGTCAGAAGCAAACGTGCTGTTGCTGAAGGTACAACACGTTCAATTGATGAAACTAACCTTGCTCGTGCTATCGTAACCAAAGATAACTTTGAAAGTTTCTTCCAAGAAGGTGGAACTGCATCCTATGATAAATCAACAGGTACTATTAAGTTGACAGATGACGTTTCAGGTCAAGTTGGTAGTGCTTACCTACGTTTTAAAATTAACTCTGGACAACCTTTTACCTTCACTGGTAAGGTAGATATTGGTAATAAATACGAAGGCAAAACTGATGCAGATGGCCGACCAGGTGGTGATGGAGTTGGTTTCGTCTTCCATACAGGTAAGGTAAATACTATTGGTCAATCTGGAGCCTCTATTGGTATGGGTACTATCAAAAATGCCTTTGGTTTCAAACTAGACTCATGGCACAACACTTCTAACCCAAATGCCAACCAAAATGCATCAGCCGATCCACAATATGGTGGGAGAGCCTGGAAAACAAATGCCTTCGGTTCATTCTACTCATCAAATAATGCTGGTAGGGTAACGACAAGTAGCTCAGCAGCCAAAGCTCTAAATCCAGCTCCAAGTGGCCAATGGGTAGACTTTAAAATTGAATACGATGAAAATAAAAACTTTACAGTAACTTATGGCTCACAAACTTGGACAACGAACTTAAAAAATGCTAACACTAGCATCATGACAACTGACGCTAAGAATGCCTTGACTAAAAATAATCCAACCTTTGCCCTTTCGTTCTTAGGAAGTACAGGTTCTGGTACTAACTTGCAACGCGTTCAGATTGAAAGATTTGAGTTTACAGCGCCACAAATCGTCCACATGAAATTTGTTGATGCAAAAGGTAATGAAATTGAAGCAAGTAGTGCGATTCCAGGTGATGAAAATGAGGTTATTAACCTTAGCACCCAAGACAGCAAAATTGCAGCAGTCGAAGCTAAAGGTTATAAATTAAAGAGAATCGATGCAAGCAAAGCACCTTCATATAACGAAGGAAACAATACCGTTACCCTAACTCCAGGTGGGCAGTTGTTGACTTATGTATTTGCACCAGCTGGACCTACTGTCACTCCAACATTACAAGTTGGCGGTGTTATGACAGAGCCAGGTATCAAGTCAACAGACAATACCATCTCAGGAATTGGTAAAAAAGGCGCAACAATCAAAATTGCTGTTGCTGGTAAGACAATTGTTGATAATGTGACTGTTGCTGAGGATGGTTCTTGGTCTGCAACTCTTCCAACTGGTGTAAACAGTAATATCACTGAGCAAGATCAGTTGGTTCCAAGAGATACATTGACAGTTACCCAAACGATCAATGGTGAAGAAAGTGCTGAAACAGAGGTTAAAGTTGGACTTGGTGAATCAGTTGTTCAACCGTCTGAAACTTCTTCTGATAAACAAAGTATTGTTGCAGAAACTACTACAGTTACTTTGAAAGTGCCACATGATGCGGGAATTGCTTACTTTGATTATCCTAAAGCTGGTAACGCTAGAAGTGTAGTAGCTATTAAACGCGATTCAATTCCAGGGGCATGGACTTCAAAAGACGAATCAAAAGCAGTTGTTAAGTCATACTCTACTGATGGTTTCTTTGATACTATTGTCCTTGAAATGAAAGAGCAAATCCAACCAGGTAAGGCTAAGGTAGTTTCAAACATTAAAGAAGATAAATACACAAGTCCTGTTGGTTGGAAAGAAATTAATGTAGAAGCAAAACCAGCAGATACAACACCACCAGCAGCACCAAAAGTAAACCCAGTGACAGCAGCCTCTACAGCAGTAACAGGTACAGCTGAGCCAGGCTCAACCGTAGAAGTAACTCTTCAAAATGGACAAAAAGCTTCTGCAAAAGCAGGTGACAATGGTGAGTTTTCAATCACAGTTCCAGCTTTGAGTGCTGATGATCAAATTAGTGTTACAGCAACAGATGCTGCAAATAACAAATCAGATGCTACAACTGTAACTGTAAAAGAAACAGTTCGTCCAGTAGTAAATATTCCGTATGATGATAAAACTAACCAAATTATCTATGTATATTCAGGTGAAGAAAATAATATCGAACTAAAAATTACTGATAACTCAGGTAAAATTGCTAAAGCATATCTAGTATTTGCTCAAGATAATCGTACAGGTTTAGGAACAGAAGATGCTGGATATCTAAATGGTAAAACGAAGAGTGCTTTATACTTAAAAGCAAACAGATTTGGTTCAGAAACAACAGCTACTGAAACAAATCCGGCTATCATTAAATTAACAGCAAATATTCCAAATGGATCTTACACAGATGGTACAGGAATAACTCGTTATGTCTATGCTGAAGATTTAGCTGGAAATACAAATTATGATAACGTAGGAGCTGCTGGTGATACAGGTGCACCTGGCCGTATTCGTTTTGTTTGGAAACCACAAACATTCAAGTATACTGCAGTAGCTCCATCAACACCTATCACATCAAACACTGTTCCAGAAGCGAGTGCTATTGAAAAAGCTGTTAAAGATGCCAATCCAACGTTCAGTGACAAGATTGGAAGTGTTACCTTAGATGGTACTAATGTTAAAGTGACCTACAAAGATGGAAGTACAGATGTTATTCCAGCAAACTCAGTATTCACAATTGAACCAACTGCACCTACAGTAACACCAGTTAAAAATCCATCAAGCCTGGAACAACCAGAAAAAGATGCCGTTAAGAAAGCTGTAGAAACAGCGAATCCAAGTGCAACTAAGGTTGAAGTAGGTACAGATGGTACAACAACACTAACCTACTCAAATGGTTCGACAGCTAAATTGACCCCAGCACAAACTGTCAGTCAGGCAGACGTTACACCTCCAGTAGCACCAACTGTAAATGCAGTTAAGGCAGGTGCTACTAGTATTACTGGTACAGCTGAAGAAGGCTCAACCGTAGAAGTGACGCTTCCAAATGGACAAAAAGCCTCTGCAAAAGCAGGTGACAATGGTGTGTTTTCAATCACAGTTCCAGCTTTGAATGCTGATGATCAAATTAGTGTTACAGCAACAGATGCTGCAAATAATACATCAACTCCAACTAAAGTTACTGTAAAAGAAACAGTTCGTCCAGTTCTCAACATTCCTTACGATGATGCTGAGAATCAAGTAATTTATGTGTATTCTGGTGAAGAAAATAATATAGAACTAAAAATTACTGATAACTCAGGGAAAATTTCTAAAGCGTATTTAGTATTTGCTCAAGATAATCGTACAGGTTTAGGAACAGAAGATACTGGATATTTAAATGGTAAAACGAAAAGTGCTTTATATTTAAAAGCAAATAGATTTGGTTCAGAAACAACAGCTACAGAAACAAATCCAGCTATTATTAAATTAACAGCAAATATTCCAAATGGATCTTACACTGATGGAACTGGTATGACACGTTATCTATTTGCAGAAGACGCAGCAGGTAACACCTCATACGAGCATGTTGGTGCAAACATGGATAAAGGTGCTCTTGGACGTATTCGCTTTGTTTGGAAACCACAAACATTCAAGTATACTGCAGTAGCTCCATCAACACCTATTACATCAAACACTGTTCCAGAAGCAAGTGCTATTGAAAAAGCTGTTAAAGATGCCAATCCAACATTCAGTGACAAGATCGGAAGTGTTACTTTAGATGGTACGAATGTTAAGGTTACTTATAAGGATGGAAGTACAGATACTCTAAGTGCAGACTCAGTATTTACAATTAAACCAACTGCACCTACAGTAACACCAGTTAAGAATACGTCAGCCTTAACTACACCAGAAAAACAAGCTGTAGAAGCAGCAGTAAGAACAAAGAACCCAGATGCGACAACAGTAGTAGTTGGAAATGATGGTTCAACAACATTAACTTACTCAAATGGGTCAACAGCTAAATTGACACCAGCACAAACTGTTAAAGCAGCAGATTCTAAGGGCGTTCAAGAACCAGCAGCTAAGACACCAGTTCAAAACACATCAGCCTTAACTCAACCAGAAAAAGATGCCGTTAAGAAAGCAGTAGAAGACGCTAACCCAACAGCAACTAAGGTTGAAGTAGGAAACGATGGATCAGCAACTGTAACGTTCCCAGATGGAACAACAGCAACCCTAACAGGCGATAAGACTGTTAAGGAAGCAGATTCTAAGGGCGTTCAAGAACCAGCAGCTAAGACACCAGTTCAAAACACATCAGCCTTAACTCAACCAGAAAAAGATGCCGTTAAGAAAGCAGTAGAAGACGCTAACCCAACAGCAACTAAG
>NZ_WIJK01000011.1 GCF_009496285.1 Streptococcus mitis | reverse complement strand
TAGTCTGCATATATTAGATGTGAATTCTCAAGGCAGCAGAACCAAAAATTTAAACAAGCTGACACAACTAAATTTCTATTCTTGCCAATTTTTTCGTAATAATGTGTACGCTCTAGTATTTCTTTTCCGACCCTGTAAATATAATCTATCTCAAAAAGATGATATAAATTACCAATCAGCGTAATCTCATAGGATTCCCATCGTTCCTTCTGAAATAAATAGTCATATACTAAATTTAGATCGTCTCTACTAACTACATAATTACAATCTATCTGATTTAATAATCCCTGAACCATAATTGTATTTATTCTATAAATTTTTTCCCCACTCTTCTCAAAAAATTTTTGTTGCTCATTTTTTATTTCCTCCAATCCTTTAGTATTCAAACTATAAAAATTTGGAGATAAATTAACCAAAAAATTATCAAGCTCTGATCTTTTATAATCTTCTAGATAATTACAAAAATTCTCTATCGAAACATTGATATTTGATAATAATTCAAAAAACGTTGAGAGAGAAATTTCATTTTCTCCCCTTTCAAATCTAGAGAGTTGAGATTTTGATATAGAATCAGCTGCAGCATACTCTAAAGAATATCCGTTTAATTTTCTAAAATATCGAAAAGCTTCTCCGTAATTTTTCATACTTTCGTTCCCTTAACTTTCTTTTCGAGCGATAAACATACCATATTCTTTAGGAATGATCAACATACCATTATTAAACTCACTTTCCAATCTTTTACGTATTATTTCCTCTTCTAGTGAACCTATTTCTGAAATTCCTTTAAACGATTGGATGTATTTAACTAGGTCATCTATTCTAGTTACCTGTAACTCATCATCATAGAGTAATGTATCGACAGAGTTAAAATACCTACTCAGGTACCTTTTACCATTTTGTAAAGTAAACGTTTTATTTTCTAAATCTTGATTAACCTCATCTTTCAATAAACTGGCCAAAAAATCTACAACTCCATTTTCACCAAATGTAGCACAGTAAAAAATGCCCCCTGTTTTTAGAACCCTATTCACCTCAGAGAGAACTTTAGGAATATCATTCACATGATGTAGAAGCATATTAGCAATAACAATATCAAATGTTTCATTCTCAAAAGAAATCTTTTGAATATCCATTATTTCATAGTTGACATTGTCTCTATTTCCAATCACTGACTTCGTTGTTTTTACCATATCTTGAGAAAAATCTGTAACAACCAACTGCTTCATCTTGTCTATAGAATCAAGATTACTTTTCCACAGTTCTCCTGTACCACATCCCAATTCTAGAACCTTTACTTCATCAGTGATTTCGTAGTTAGAAAATATCCAATTGTTAAATCCCAATTTATTTTTTGAATACTTCTTATGCAATTCTACTCGAATATCAAGATTATCATGATTTTTATATTGTTCAATTACCTTATCAATCATTAAAAATGACCTCCACTCTATAATTTGACATTATATCACAAGAATAAAGATAGTGTAAAATAAGTTGTATAAATGCAAAAAGGAATAAATTTACCACAGCATTGCTAAACTCCCTGGATTAAAAATAAAAAATATCAATAAATTTTCCATTTTTTTCTTGAAACAGCATTAAACTGTTTATCTGTCTTCTAGATTCCAAATATCCCCAATCAAAATTTTTTCTTTTATTCACAAGTTTTAAGAATTCACATGTTTATTGAAGTCTCACAAGCTCGAACTAGGAATTCAAGACTTGCTCCATTGATTTCTATTCTACCACCTTTTGTTAGCAAAAAACCTGCCACATTAGGCAGGTTTCCCTTTAAATATCTAATTTTGTAACGGTGAACTTGATATGCGAATAGTCTTTCTCGATATCCTTATCTAGCATGAAGGCTGTTGCATCTTTCTTGACTTGTACCAGGTCGATATTCTGGGCTTGAGCTGCATATACACAACCACAGTAACATTGGCGATAGATGTCATACTCTTCACACATCTCTACAGAACGTTTGTAGCCTTGATTTTTCTTAAAGTCACTCGGAAGATAATGAGTGGTGTAGATTTTCTGCACATCAATTCCAATACTATTGATGGTTTGCGAATTTTTATGAGGACTGATCGTCAGGGCCGAACCAAAGTAGTCAAATCCTAAGTCCATGGCCACCTGCGCTGTCTTATCCAAGCGATAGTCAAAACAAACCTTGCAGCGGTCACCACCTTCAGGTTCTTCTTCCAAACCTCTAACCAGTTGACGGTATTCATTAGGCTCATAAGGTGCTTCTAGGTATTGGACATTATTGCTAGTTCGCTCATTGAAATCACTGACAAACTTTTTTGTTACATAGGCGCGCTTATGATACTCAGCTTTGGGATGGATATTTGAATTTGCAAAATAAATGGTCACATCTGCATACTTGGTCAAATACTCTAAAGTATAGGTGCTACAGGGGGCACAACAGACGTGCATGAGAATAGTTGGCCTCTCTTCATTTTTTTCCCACACTTGGACCATCTTTTGCATGACACGGTCATAGTTGATCTTTTGATTGGGATTCATCTTACTTAGAATTTCTTCTACATCGATCATACTCTTCTCCTTTTCTTCTTGTTATTTTATCACAAGAAGCCTCTTTGGGCAAATAGGTTTTCGTGCTTTACTCAGTTTTTAAGTCCTAGTCCAATACCTTGCCCATCCTTTTTAGACCGATTATTAGGATAGGGGAGGTTAAAAGCAAGATAAGACCTAGAACTAAAAAGACAGCTACAAGACCCCAATGATCGATCAACCAACCTGTCAATGGGAAAATGACAATCATAGATAAACTAAAGAGCATAGAATTGATACTAAGCATGGTGGCTCTTACACTTGAGGGTAAATAGCCTTGTAAATCATTGAAGTAGATCGGCTGATAAACTGCATAGAGTCCATTAGTCAAGAGATAGATCAATAGATAAGCCAAGGGTGTGCCAATAACTACAAATAACAAGGCCAATCCCGTTAGTACAACAAGAATCGGAAAAACTTGGTTGCTATTCCATTTTTTACCGATTTGACTAGCTACATAAACCGCAAATAGATTTAGCAAACTACCAATCAGCATGACCAGTGAAACCTGCCATCCTGCTAAGTCACTTATTTTCTGCTGATAGTAAAAGTAAAACATACACATGAGTGTTCCGACTAGCTGATAAGTCATCATCCAGTAAAAGAGTACTGGTTTTTCATGCCATTCTTTTCGAACTTGCAGGACAATCGTTTTAAAGGTTAAGGCTTCATTTTTTTCTCTCTTAGCCATTGGTTCTTTCATAAAATAAATCAAGATTATAGAAATAAATGAAAATCCAATAGCGATCAGATAGGTCCATGCCAATGCTCCGTGAATAAAGAAGCCTGCCACAACTGTACCTAAGGTTCGGGTGACTTCTGCCACACCAGACAAAAAGCTAGAAATCTGAAGATATCGGTCCTTTTGACCCGCTTCTACCGCAGAATCATATAAGAAAGCGGTGCTGGTTCCCGAATCAAAATTGTAAGACCAAGCATTGACCATCATAGCAAAAGCATAGATCCAAAAATTTCCCTGACCAAACAAAATCAAGATAGAGGACACAATACTGGCCAAGCGAGCCAAATAGAGATTGGTCTTGTAGCTAAATCGATCGGCCAACATACCAGACGGGATTTCACACAAGAGACTCGTACCGTGAAAGATACTTTCTAATAGACCAATTTGAAGTAAGGAAAGACCATTTTGAATGAAAAATAAAATCCAAAAACTGGTGATTCCAAAATAAGAAGTGAATTCCAGACCTGCTAGGAGTGGAATATTGCGTTTGTAAGTTCTTTTAAACATCGTTTTCTCTCTTTCAATATATAATATGAGTTTTTCTAAAAGACTTACTTAGAGTTGCCTACATTTTCTCCACCTCTTTCATTTAAAGTAATACTCAATGAAAATCAAAGAGCAAACTAGGAAGCTAGCCGCAGGCTGCTCAAAACATTGTTTTGAGGTTGTGGATAGAACTGACGAAGTCAGTAACATATATACGGCAAGGTGAAGCTGACGTAGTTTGAAGAGATTTTCGAAGAGTATAAAAACGCCAGACGGCGTTTTTATGGTTATTAAGGTTTGATACGGTGCAACATACGTGGGAATGGAATAGCTTCACGGATGTGTTTTGTACCTGCTGCGAAGGTAACCATACGCTCGATACCGATACCAAATCCACCGTGTGGTACTGTACCGTATTTACGAAGGTCAAGGTAGAATTCATACTCTGTACGATCCATACCTAGTGATTCCATCTTAGCTACAAGGGCATCATAGTCCTCCTCACGCATTGAACCACCGATGATTTCTCCGTAACCTTCTGGTGCGAGTAGGTCTGCACAAAGCACGCGATCTGGGTTCCCAGGAACTGGTTTCATGTAGAAGGCCTTGATGTCTGATGGATAGTTAATGACAAAGGTTGGTACACCAAAGTGGTTTGAGATCCAAGTTTCGTGTGGTGAACCAAAGTCATCACCATGTTCAAGACGCTCGTAGTCAGCGTCTTCATCATTTTCATGCTCTTGCAAGAGATCAATAGCTTCATCGTAAGTGATGCGTTTGAATGGCTCTGCAATGTAGCGTTTCAAAAGCTCAGTGTCACGTTCCAATGTTTCCAAGGCTTGAGGAGCACGATCAAGAACACCTTGAAGCAATGCTTTTACATAAGCTTCTTGCAAGTCAAGTGACTCATCGTGTGTCAAGTATGAGTACTCCGCATCCATCATCCAGAATTCAGTCAAGTGACGGCGCGTTTTTGATTTTTCAGCACGGAATACTGGACCAAAGTCAAAGACACGACCAAGAGCCATAGCCCCAGCTTCAAGATAAAGCTGACCAGATTGGCTCAAGTAGGCTGGTGTTCCGAAGTAGTCTGTTTCGAAAAGTTCTGTAGAATCTTCTGCTGCATTTCCTGAAAGGATTGGGCTATCAAATTTCATAAAGCCGTTCTTGTCGAAGAACTCATAAGTCGCATAGATGATAGCGTTACGGATTTGCATGACAGCGACTTGTTTGCGTGAACGCAACCACAAGTGACGGTTGTCCATCAAGAAGTCTGTTCCGTGTTCTTTTGGTGTGATTGGGTAGTCTTGAGATTCACCAATCACTTCGATATCTGTGATATCAAGCTCATAACCAAACTTAGAACGTTCGTCTTCTTTGACAATACCTGTCACATAAACAGAAGTTTCCTGGCTCAAGCGTTTGATGACATCAAACTTCTCAAGCCCCACTTCTTCACCAAATTTTTCTACAAAGTTTGGTTTAAAGGCCACACCTTGGAAGAAGGCTGTTCCATCACGCAATTGCAAGAAGGCAATTTTCCCTTTTCCTGATTTGTTAGCAACCCAAGCGCCAATAGTGACTTCTTGACCAACGTAGTCTTTTACTTCGATAATTGTTACACGTTTTGTCATCATTTATCTTCCTTTTTTCGTTTAACTTGTCCAAAGACATTATTACTCACTATTTTACCACAAATAATGGCTGATAGCTAGCTAGTTTGATAGAAATTCATAAGTTTTTAGCTACAAAAACCTCCGCAAAGAGGACGGAGGTTTAACTTCTTATTTTTTCATAAATAGGTGCAAACGACGAATAGCTTCTTTAAGAGTTTCCAAGTCTGTCGCATAGCTGAGACGGACATTCTCTGGCGCACCAAAGCCTGCTCCCGTAATCAAGGCCAGACCAACTTCCTCAAGAATAGCCGTTGTAAATGCTGTTACATCTGTATAGCCTTTCATCTCCATAGCTTTTTTAACATTTGGGAAGAGATAGAAAGCTCCTTGAGGTTTGACTACTTCAAAGCCAGGGACTTGACACAAGAGTGGATAGATGGTATTCAAACGTTCCTCGAAAGCCTGACGCATAGTTTCTACAGAGTCTTGCGGTCCAGTTAGCGCTTCAATCGTTGCATATTGAGATACCGCAGTCAGGTTTGAAGTCGTTTGACCTGTTAGTTTACTCATGGCAGCGATGATTTCTGGATCACCTACTGCATAACCCACCCGCCAACCTGTCATGGCATAAGCTTTAGATACACCATTGATGACGATGGTTTGCTTGCGAATGGCTTCTGACAGACTAGAGATTGGGACAAATTCATTTCCGTTATAGACCAAACGACCATAAATATCATCTGCTAGGATGAGAATGTCATGTTCAACAGCCCAATTTCCGATAGCCAAGAGTTCCTCACGAGAATAGATCATACCGGTAGGATTAGATGGGGAGTTCAGAACCAAGACCTTTGTCTTATCTGTGCGAGCTGCTTCTAATTGCTCCACAGTTACTTTAAAGTGATTGTCTTCCTTAGCTTGGACAAATACTGGAATACCTTCAGCCATTTTCACTTGATCCCCATAGCTGACCCAGTAAGGAGTAGGAATGATTACCTCATCACCTGGATTAATCACAGCCATAAAGAAAGTATAAAGGGAAAACTTAGCACCTGTAGCAAAGGTGACTTCATTTGCCGCCACAGAATAACCATAATAACGTTCAAAATAGGTATTGACCGCTGCTTTTAATTCAGGCAAACCTGAAGCTACCGTATAGAAAGAAGCACGTCCATCTCGAATAGCCTCAACTGCAGTATCCTGAATACTCTCAGGAGTATGAAAATCAGGCTGACCTAAAGTTAAGAAAAGAACATCTTTTCCTTCAGCCTTTAATTTCTTAGCTCTTGCATCACTAGCCAGAGTGACACTTTCTTCCATTTCTAAGACACGTTTAGATAATTTCATAGTTTCTCCTTTTCGATTAGGGCACCAGTTTCAAAATCCACTAGATAATAGTCTCCTCCAGACTTGATTTCCCAGACAGGCTTATCAGCATACCGCCCAAAGGTAATCATGTCAATATCAGTTGCTCCTTTTTCTCTGACAACTGCTTCTGCTTTTTCTTGTGAAGTGCCACTTTCTAGTTGATACACATAGATTTTTTGACTATTTTTCTCAATTAAAACAGCTACTGGTTTTTGATTCTTGTCTTGGCCAAGAACACTATAATAAGTTTCCAAACCATTGAAGAAATCAACCTGACTGACCGTTTCCAGATTCGCATACTGCTTGGCAAGCTTTTCCCCTTCTACCTTTGCTGTCTGATAAGGCTTCATGCTAAACCACACCAAATAGAGAAAGGAAGAAGTCACAACTAGAGCCAGCAGGGTCAAGCCAATACTGTACTGAAATAATAAGGAATTTTTTTCTTTTTTCTGTCTCATTTTCACTCGTCTATTTTACCATCTATCCAAGTGAATTACAAGTGAATAAAGGAGGAGGATTTGGCTCGGAACTTCTCTTATGACAGGAATATATGACGCTTGAATCATTGATTTCACAGACTTTTCCTAATCTCTACTCCTAAAAATAATCTTGACTATCATCGATTTTTATTTTCTGGGCAAATTTCTTGCAAATGATTTTGTTTTGTTGTAACATTGTTTGTAACAACAGAAAAAGCTCTGATTAAAATATAAAGGAGACTCCCTATGTCTAAAAAAGTATTATTTATCGTTGGTTCACTTCGTGAAGGTTCCTTCAACCACCAAATGGCGCTAGAAGCCGAAAAAGCTCTTGCAGGTAAAGCTGAGGTTAACTACCTTGACTACTCAGCAATCCCACTTTTTAACCAAGAACTTGAAGTTCCAACTCTTCCAGCTGTAGCAGCAGCTCGTGAAGCTGTTCTGGCTGCTGATGCTATCTGGATTTTCTCACCAGTCTACAACTTCTCAATTCCTGGAACAGTTAAAAACTTGCTTGACTGGCTTTCACGCGCAATTGACTTGTCTGATACACGCAGAGCATCTGCTCTTCAAGATAAAATCGTTACTGTGTCTTCAGTAGCAAATGCAGGTCATGAACAACTCTTTGCAATCTACAAAGACCTCTTGCCATTCATCCGTACACAAGTTGTAGGTGAATTCACTGCAGCTCGTGTCAATGATTCTGCTTGGGTAGATGGCAAATTAGTCCTTGAAGACAGTGTTGCTACTTCACTAAAACAACAAGCTGAAGACTTGGTTCAAGCTATTCAATAATTGAATTGAAAAAAAGATAGTAGAAAATGTTAGTTCTACTATCTTTTTCTTAATCAACTAATTCATCAATCATACTATGTTTTAGTGGTAAACTACACATCACTAAAAGGAAAATAAAGGAAGATTGAATCCAAAAGAGAGCCAAATCAAAAATTCCGTGCACAGCTACTACTGTCAAGAAAGAGAGGTAGAGTCCAAGGATAGGACGCTTACTAGGTACTTGACTCATATCAATCAACATTCGTACCGGAGTGGAAGAAGCAATCCCCAAGAGAACTGTACCAACAACTCCATAACTCAAAATCGTATCTATATAAATACTATGAGCATGTTCATGATAAGGTGCTCCAATACGAGGGAAAGAGTGCATATAGGTTAGCGGTCCCTCACCCCAGAATGGATTTTGTTTAAACAAGGCCATCCCAGCATTCCAAATAGAAACACGCTCTTCCATAGATGAATCTAAGGTTCCCATTCGAACACCCAAATCACTTGAAAATAGAAAAGCTAAACCAATCCCAAAAACTCCAACACTAAGCCAGAAAGCACGCCAGTTCTTAATAGTTGTGAAGAGATAAATAATCGCTCCAAAGATGATGGCTGGAAAAGCTGTACGATTCTGCGTAAAGTTTAAACCGAATAAATTAGCAAATATGGCAATCATAGAGAAGATTCGTAACCACCTTAACTTAGTTGTGCTAATTAGGTAAAAGCCAATCATGATACAGAAACAACAGATAATTCCATAGTAATTAGGGTTAAAGAAGGCAACCTCTGCTCGGTTTTGATGCCAAACCTGCATCCGTGGTGAGAGGAAGGTATAATCAAATTTCTTTACAATTTGGAAATGTTCCAAAGCTGCAAAGGCTGCTGCAAAGACACTTAAGGCTAATATTCCTTCAATCGTCAACCTGAAAAATTTAGGAGTCAACTGGGATTGATAGTAGTAAAAGAAGATGGCAAACAGAAACATGGCCACCGAAGAAACTACTCCCATCACATTTTGTGCCAGAAGAGAAATTGCAGTGCTATAAGCAATAAAAAAGAGCAAGACAGGGTGTTGAGACAAACGTTTCAAGATCCCCTTCATCTCCCCAGTATATACTAACCAAAGTAAGTAAGAGATAAAAATAATAACAAAAAGATAAAAAGGAAGAAAAATACTCAGAATAACTCCTAAAAGAAGTCCTTCTTGTTTCGATAAACTTTTTAACTTTTCAATGACACCTATTGATTTCACAACAGATCCTTTCCTTCTGAATATCACATTCAGATAAATAAGCTATTAAAACATTTTACCATTTTTCAAGCGATTTGAAAACCTCTTTGCCTCTATCATCCTAACTAAAACTGGGTAAAATTTTATAGTTAGCTAAGATTACTCTAAAAAACGCTATCCCTTTTTTAAAAATATGGTACAATAAATCTAATTATTCCAGAAAGGGTCTAGCATGAAATCCTACCAAGAAGTCTATAAAATACTAGTTACTGAGACTGATTATCTAAGCGGAGAAAAAATAGCTGAGAGATTAAACCTATCTCGAACTTCAGTATGGAAGGCGATCCAACGTCTCCAGCAAGAGGGACTGGAGATTGACAGTATCAAAAATCGTGGGTATAAACTTCTGGACGGAGACCTTATCTTGCCTCAGGAAATCGAAGCGAATAGTCCCATTACTGTCCAGTTTAAACCCTCAACAAAATCTACCCAAACCGATGCTAAAGAGGCTATGGAAGCTGGTGCCAAAGGGGATAAACTCTACCTTTCCACTAGCCAAACTATGGGACGCGGTCGTTTTCAACGTCCCTATTATTCTCCAGACAAGGGGGGAATTTACATGTCCCTTCACCTACAGCCCAATCTCCCTTATCAGAATCTTCCTGCCTATACACTTCTAACAGCTGGAGCTATCTACAAGGCTATCAAAAACCTTAGTTTAATCGACGTGGATATCAAGTGGGTCAATGACATTTATCTGAACCAGAAAAAAATTGCTGGTATTCTAACCGAAGCCATTACCTCCGTCGAAACTGGACTCGTTACAAATGTTATCATTGGGGTCGGGATCAACTTTTCTATCGCTGAATTTCCCAAGAATCTACAAACTAAAGCTGGAAGCTTATTTTCTCAACATACTCCCATTACTCGCAATGAATTGATTGCTGAAATTTGGAAATGTTTCTACGAAACAGAAGCCGATGAACTCCTCTATCTCTATAAAAAACGCTCAATCGTTTTAGGAAAAGAGATTTCCTTCAAGAAGGATCAGGAAATAATCACAGGAAAAGCCTGTGACATCTCTGACCAAGGTCAACTGCAGATAGAATTAGCAAACGGTGAAAAGATTTGGCTTAATAGTGGCGAAGTTTCACTGACTAAATGGTAGTTTTCCTAGATCAAAAAAAAATCGACCTTCAATAAGAAAGGTCGATTTTTTGATTTGTTATTTTTTCAAACGTTCAACGTCACGCGCGATAACGAGTTCTTCATCTGTTGGGATGACAAGTACACGTACACTTGCTGCATCTGTCGAAATATCTCCGGTTGCACCAAAGACATTTTTCTCTGGATCTACATCACAACCGAACCAAGAAATCCCTGAAATAACATCTTCACGTACATTAGTAGAATTTTCACCGATACCTGCTGTGAAAATAATAGCATCTGCTCCATTTAGGACTGCAAGGTATTGACCAATATGTTTTTGGATACGGTCAACATACATTTCATAAGCCAAAGTAGCATCATGATCTCCTGCATCCATAGCAGCAATCACGTCACGCATATCACTAGATTTACCTGAAACACCCATCAACCCTGACTCACGATTGAGGATACGACTGATGTCCTCAGGCTTGTTAAAGTCCTCTGTATATTGCATTAAATAAGGAATGATAGCTGGGTCAATATCCCCTGTACGAGTTCCCATCATTACACCACCAAGTGGAGTGAATCCCATTGAGGTATCAACAGATTTCCCACCCTTAACAGCTGTAATAGAAGCACCATTACCGATGTGACAAGTGATTAACTTCAACTCTTCAAGTGGACGACCCAAGAGTTTTGCTGCTTCTTGAGCAACGTACTGATGGCTAGTTCCATGGGCTCCGTACTTACGAACCTTGTTTTCTGTGTAATATTTTGTTGGTAGAGGATAGCGATAAGCTTTCTCTGGCATACTTGTATGGAAGGAAGTATCAAAAACAACGACACTCGTAATATCTGGCAACAATTCTTTGAAGGCGCGAATACCCGCAGCATTTGCAGGGTTGTGCAATGGAGCAAGAAGACCTAACTCTTCAACTTTTTCAATTACATCACCTTCCACGACTGTAGACTCTTTGAAGTACTCTCCACCTGCAACGACACGGTGTCCAACACCAGTAATTTCATCATAAGATTTAATAATATCAAAACGAATCAAGTCATCAAGCAAAATCTTAACTGCCAAAGTATGGTTGTCAATGTCAAGGACTTGTTGTTCTGAGCGACCATCGAACTTAACTGTAGAAATAGAATCTTTCAATCCAATTCGCTCAATCAACCCTTTTGCAAGCACCTTTTCTTCTGACATTTGGTAAAGTTGCCATTTCAAGCTAGAGCTTCCAGCGTTAATTGCAATGGTTTTTGTCATAATGTTTCCCCTTTTTTAAGCGTTTTCAACTATTATATCAAAATTTATACTAGATTTCATGTTCTTGACACCAATTTTGAAAATTTTCCTTAAATTCCAACAAAATTTCAGGATCACGAAGACTAGCAAGTGGATAAACAAAGGGCTCTGTCCCTTCTCCCACCTTCTTTTGCAAAACAAAAATGGTCTTAGACTGGGCTCCTTGAGCGAATAGATACTCTGGTAAAGCTATGATAGCGACTAGTTGAGCTTGATCAGTCAGCCAGGATTTCAAGAAATCACTCTGGGGACTCGTCAAAAGATCTGTTGGAGCAAGGAAAATAGCATAGCCTCCCGTCTTAAGATACTTGAGAGATTGCTCCATTAATAGATGATGAGCGTAAGTATGTTCATCCTTTGCTGCCACTTGGTAACGTGAAGCGATCTGATCGTCTGGGTAGTAGCCAATCGGGAGGTCGCTCACAATAATATCACTTTCTTTTAATACTTGTGGACGTACTGCATCTCCTTGGACAAAGCCCATTTGAAGATCCATAACTTCTGCCATGCTTGCAGCCAGATCGATCAAGAGGTCATCTAGCTCAATCCCAAGGTAATCTACCTTTTTGTTCATGGACGTCAAGAAGCTAGCACCCAGAATTCCCATCCCAGACCCCAACTCTAATAAACTTAGATTCTCAGCAGGCCACAGTTGCTCCATCAGAAAAATTATCAAGTGACCAATGGCGTCTGGTGTAAACTGGTGATTAGCCTGAAGAGGTTCTGTTTGCGAAGCTTTCATCAATAGAAATTGGTAGGTCCGTAGCCACTCCTCTTTTCGAAGTGCCAAGCGTTTTAGGGCCTGGTTATTTTTTTTGACTTGCTCCAAATTGGTTTGTCCATCTAGGTAAATCCCATTTTGTTCAATTAAGGCATCGTAAAAATTTGTCGCCAAATCGTTTTGAATGATTTGGACGTTTTCTAGTAAATAAGTATATGCTTGTTCAATTTTTTCAAAATCCATACCCTTATCTTACCAAAAATAATGTCCTTTTTCCAGATTTTCATGATAGTGAAAACAAATTAAAACCTCTAAGATGACTCTCAAAGGTTTAATCATGACTATTTACTATTTTCAACTGCTGCAGTGACAAAGGCAGTGTAGAGTTCTTCTGGGCGGTTTGGACGACTTGAAAGCTCTGGGTGATACTGACAAGCTACAAAGAATTTGTTTTCTGGAATTTCCACAATTTCTACCAAGCGGTTGTCTGGTGACACTCCTGAAAAGACAAAACCTGCTCCTTCAAACTGTTCACGGAAAGCATTGTTAAATTCATAACGGTGACGGTGACGACGTTGCACCACCTCTTTGTTATGATAAGCTGCCGCTGCCTTAGAACCACGTTTCAACTTAGAAGGATAAAGTCCCAAACGAAGGGTCCCACCCATGTCCTCAACATCAATCTGATCACGCATGATATCGATGATAGGGTATTTGGTATCAGGATTTAGCTCTGCTGAATTAGCTCCTTCAAGACCTAAGACATTACGGGCAAACTCGATACAGGTCAACTGCATACCCAAGCAGACTCCCAGCATTGGTACATCATTTTCACGCGCATAGCGAATCGCTTCAATCTTACCTTCTGTTCCACGTTGACCAAAACCACCTGGCACGATGATTCCGTCAGCGTCCGATAGGAGTTTTGCCACATTGTCAGCTGTCACATCGTTAGCATTGACCCAATCAATCTTGACTTCTGCATCATTGGCATAACCAGAGTGTTTCAAGGCCTCTACAACAGAAATGTAGGCATCTTGCAACTCAACATACTTACCAACAAGGGCAATCTTGACTTGTTTTTTGAGGTTCATAACCTTGTCAACCATAGCTGACCACTCTGCCATATCTGCTGCAGGTGCATCAATTTTCAAATGGTCACAAACGATTTGATCCATACCTTGTGCTTGCAGGTTAAGTGGGATTTGGTAAAGATGATCCACATCCAAGGACTCGATAACTGCTTCTGGTGCCACATCACAGAACTGGGCCAGTTTATTTTTAATTCCTTGTCCAGCTGGCTTTTCAGTACGGATGACCAACATATTAGGCTGGATTCCCAGACCACGCAATTCTTTGACAGAGTGTTGAGTTGGTTTGGTCTTCATTTCACCAGCTGCCTTGAGGTAAGGAAGCAAGGTCGTATGGATATACATGACATTATCTGCACCCACATCTGCCTTCATCTGACGAAGAGCTTCTAAGAATGGAAGTGACTCGATATCCCCGACTGTTCCACCAACCTCTGTAATAATGACATCAGAGTCTGTCGTAAGAGCAGCACGCTTGATTTTTTCTTTCAAAGCATCTGTAATATGAGGAATAACTTGGACGGTTGCACCCAAATACTCTCCACGGCGTTCCTTACGAAGAACTTCACTGTAGATTTTACCAGTTGTCACGTTTGAGTATTTATTAAGGTTGATATCGATGAAACGCTCATAGTGGCCTAGGTCCAAATCTGTCTCAGCCCCATCATCTGTTACAAATACTTCTCCGTGCTGGTAAGGGCTCATGGTTCCTGGGTCAATATTGATATAAGGGTCAAATTTTTGAATGGTCACCTTCAAACCACGGTTTTTCAAAAGACGCCCAAGGCTCGCTGCAACGATCCCTTTTCCAATAGACGATACCACACCACCAGTGACAAAAATATATTTCGTAGACATAGATTCCTCTTTCTAAAATGCTCAAGGTCTTGTTTACTAACAGGGGATTGAGGAAACAAGACCTTCATCAATAACTACACCCCAAGAAGAAAAGCTTCCTGGAAAAAACAAAAATAGCTCCCTAATAACTAGGGAGCTCCGACCTCTAAAAGAGGTGCCCGAACAATATATTACCTCAAAATGAATCATTTGTCAAATAGAACAAATCGTTGACTTGGCATTCCATCTTGCATAACTCATTCAAACTAAAAAGTAAAAAGAGGCTGGATCTAGGAAATCGAGACTTGAGCGACCGATACCTGTTCCAACGCCTTTTTATTTTTATTCTTCCTCTTCTTCAGAGTCTTCGTCGTCTTCTTCATTAAGATCGACTTCTTCATCTAGATCATCTGGGGCGATTTCATTGATTTCAGCATCGTAGGCTTCCACTTCATTCTTCTCATCATCTGGATTTTCATCATCATAAGAAAGAGCTGGATCTTCTTCGTATGCATCCTCATCTTCTGGATCATCTGCACTGTAATCAATAGCATCTGCATCACCATCCATAAAGGCGTTGACACGTTTTTTCTTAGCCTTAGGTGCTACTTCTTCATCATCACTTTCTTCAAGAGCAATGATTTCCTCATCGATTTCATCGACTCCATACCATGAACGAAGCCCCCATTTGTTATCTCCAAGTGAGATAAAGCTACCGTCAAAGTTCAACTCTGTGTAGAACAAAGGCAAAGCTTCACGAATATCGCTATTAGAGGTACCGAGATAGTTTTGGATTTCATTAACCAAATCACTAAAATGCATTTCGTGATCACGACCACGGCGTTCCAAGATGGCACGAGCCACCTCAATCATAGATAGTTCACTTTTTTCTTGCCCAGCAAATACTTCTAATTCCAAAGCGTTTCTCCTCATTTTTTACTACTAACGCCAGAGTGGATAAACTCTGATCTCATTTTATCATGTACTCTTTATTGTACGATAATTTTGCCTAATAGTCAAAGGTTTAGGAGAAATAAATATGAAATATTTCAGCTAATTAATACTCAATGAAAATCAAAGAGAAAACTAGGAAGCTAGCCACAGGCTGCTCAAAACACTGTTTTGAGGTTGCAGATGGAAGCTGACGTGGTTTGAAGAGATTTTCGAAGAGTATAAAAGACCTGGGAGATACACTCACAGGTCCGTGATTTTATTTATAACTTAAAGCTCGTTTAAAGGTTTTCCAGATCCCCAAATCATCTGTTTGCAGAACGAGACTAGCATACATGCGTCCGATAAATCCTGTTGCTACCACCGCAAAAATCACTGTAATAGCAAGTGAAATCCATGCTTCTACTCCCCCTGCATAGCCATTAATAGCTCTAAATGGCATGAAGAAAGTCGAAATAAAGGGAATATATGAACCAATCTTCAAGATGAGATTGTCACCAGCTGCACCTAGAGCTGTCACTCCAAAAAAACCACCTATAATCAAAATCATCAAAGGCGACAAGGCTTTTCCTGCATCCTCAGGACGAGAAACCATAGAACCTAGGAAGGCTGCTAAAACAACGTACATAAAGAGGCTAACCAAGACAAACAATAAGGTGTTGAGCGAGAAAGCCTCTCCTATATGGTTTAAAATACCAGATTGTGCCAAGATTGGTAGATCTTTAAAGAGAAGAATGGCAGCAAGTCCACCCACGACGTAAATGCCAATATGGGTCAAAATCACAAGAAGCAGAGCCAGCATGCGAGCGTAGAAATAATGACTAGCTCGGATACTAGAGAAGACCACCTCCATAATTTTGGTTCCTTTCTCGCTAGCCACTTCCTGAGCAGTGACACTAGCATAGGTAATCAAAATCATATAAAGGAAGAAACCAAGCCCTGCGGCCGCAAAGGTTTGAATCATTTTTTTATTTTCCTTGGATTCATCAATTTTCTCCGTAAAGTTAACTGTTTGTTCCAAGCGTTTTTCCTGTTCTTGTGACAAATTGGCTGCCGAACGATTGAGTTGATCTTGAAGCTCATTTAACTTGCTCGTTACTCCTAGCTTAATAGCAATCTCAAGGGAAGTTTCACCGTGATAAACTGCCTTTAGAATACTATCTTCTTGATCAATAGTCAGATAGCCTTTTAATTTTTCATCTTTAATCGCTTCTTTGGCACTTGCTTCGTCTTTATAGTCAAAGTTAACACCATTTACATTCTTCAGTCCTTCTGCTACAGACGGCACTGTTGTCACTACTGCCACTTTATCATTTTTAGCCATAGAAGAGCCTTGGAGATAGCCAATTCCTCCAGAGAGACCGATAAACAAGAATGGTGAAATCACCATAAAGAAGAAACTCCACGATTTGACATGTCGAAGATAGGTTTCCTTGATTACAACCCACATATTTCTCATACTTCCACCCCTGATTCTAGTTTAAAGATTTCATCGATTGTTGGCGCTTGCTGGTCAAAGGTTGCGATATATTGCCCTTGAGTCAAGATTGGGAAGAGTTCCCTTCCAGCGCTCTCATCATCTAGAATTAATTTCCAACTGCCTTGTTTGGTCAAGCTCACCTGTTTGACATGAGGAAGGTTTTCCAATTCTTCCTTGCTTCGTTCACTTGAAACAAAGAGACGCGTTTTCCCGTATTGATTGCGGACATCCTGAACCGGTCCATGCAAGACCACACGACCATCTCGAATCATCAGAATATCATCACAAAGCTCCTCGACGTTGGTCATGACATGGTCAGAAAAAATAATGGTTGCTCCGCGCTCTTTTTCCTGAAAAATGACTTGCTTGAGTAATTCTGTATTGACTGGGTCCAATCCACTGAAAGGCTCATCCAAGATAATCAAATCTGGCTCATGAATCAGAGTAATAATGAGCTGAATCTTCTGCTGATTTCCTTTTGACAGACTCTTAATTTTATCTGTCAGCTTCCCTTTCACTTCCAACCTCTTCATCCATTGAGGGAGTTTTTCCTTGATTTCTTTAGCATCCATACCTTTTAGAGTCGCCAAGTAACGAACTTGTTCAAGGACTGTCAATTTAGGCATGAGACTGCGTTCTTCAGGCAGATAGCCAATCCGAGCGTAGGTCTCTTGACGAATATCCTGACCATCTAGACTGATTTCTCCCTGATATTCTAAAAACTTCAAAATACTGTGGAAAATCGTTGTTTTCCCAGCACCGTTTTTCCCGACTAGCCCCAAAATACGACCTGGTCGCGCTTGAAAGTCAATACCAAACAAAACTTGCTTGGATCCAAAACTTTTCTCTAGACTTCTTACTTCTAGCATCTTTCACCTCCGAAATGTCTTGCACTCATTATACTCCTTTTTGATAGCCTTTACAATAATTTCTGTCCATTTTATCATCCTCATTTTAGTAAAAAATCTTAGGGTACTTTGAGTTATGAGTACATTATACACTGGTAAACTCCAATTTATCTTCTCTGTTCCTCAACTGTCTATTTTTGATCCTGAATTGTTATTTGAAAAGCAAAAATCCACCCCGAAGGATGGATTGATACTTTAACGCACTTCTGCATTGACTTTTTCTTCAAGTGATGCTTGGATTTTTTCCATGTAGCGTGCGACTTGTTCGTCTGTCAAGCTATCTTCTGGATTTTGGAATGTCAAGCTATAAGCCATTGACTTCATACCAAGTCCTAGTTTTTCACCTGAGAAGACATCAAAGAGTTTGATATCTGTCAAACGTTTCACGCCTGCAGATTTGATGGCATCAACCACATCTTGGTGAGTCACATCTGCTTTGAGGAGAAGAGCGATATCACGGCTGACTGCTGGGAATTTAGTAATTTCCACAAATGGAGCAGCTGGTTGAAGGGCTGCTTCAATAGCTGAAAGGTTGAGCTCTGCTACATAAGTTTCTGGAATGTCGTAAGCCTTAGCTGTAATAGGATGTACTTGACCGAGGAAACCAAGGACTTGGTCACCGAGTGAGATCAAGGCTGTACGTCCTGGATGAAGACTAGCAATTTCAGAGGTTGCTGTATAAGTCACTTCTAGTCCCAAGCGAGAAAATAGCGCTTCAAGGATTCCCTTAGCATAGAAGAAATCAACTGGAACTGCTGCTGTTTGGAAATCTTTTTCAGCAACCAAGCCTGTCAAGGCAAAGGCAAAGCTGTTGATCTCATTTGGAAGTTCTTCTTTTGGATTTCCTGTTTGTTCAAAGACTTTTCCAATCTCGTAAAGGGCCAAGTTTTTATTCTTACGAGCCACGTTGTAGGCAACAGTATCAAGGATACCTGAGATCATATTTTGACGGAGGACAGAACGATCCACAGTCATTGGCCACATGAGTTCCGTAAGGTTACTTGGTTGAGCCGTAAACTCAACTGCTTTTTCAGGAGTTGTTAGAGCATAGGTGATGATTTCTGTCAAACCTGCTCCTTCAGCAATCGTACGAATTTGACGGCGAAGTTTTTGTGTCGCAGTCAATTCACCAGCTGTACCGTCATCTTTTGGAAGACTAGTTGGCAAGCGGTCATAGCCATAGATACGAGCGATTTCTTCAAAGAGATCCGCTTCGATGGTGATATCCCAACGGCGACGTGGGACGCTGACTGTGAAGGCTTCTGCATTTCCAGAAAGGCCAAATCCAAGACGACGGAAGACATCCTCTACATCCGCGTAGGAAAGCTCCGTACCAAGGACACGGTTAACATCGGCAAGAGTTGAAGAAACTTCTACATCGGAAGTATCAAGCTCACCCGCTGAAACGATGCCTTTACGCACTGTCGCACCAGCCAATTCCGCAATCATGCTTGCTGCTGCATCAAGGGCTTCATTAACGGTTGCCACATTGATGCCTTTTTCAAAGCGAGAAGATGATTCTGAACGAAGGTTGAGGCGACCACTTGTCTTACGGATAGATTTGCCATTGAAGACAGCAGCTTCAAGAACGACACGACTAGATTTTTCAGAGATTTCTGTAGCCTGACCACCCATGACACCTGCAAGGGCTACTGGTTTGTCAGCCACAGTGATGACTAGGTCTGTTTCTGCAAGTTCACGCTCTTCCCCATCCAAGGTCACTAATTTCTCACCAGCACGCGCTTCACGTACACGGATGTCAGTCCCTTCAAAGGTATCCAAGTCAAAGGCATGCATAGGTTGGCCAAAGTAAAGCAGGATATAGTTGGTCACGTCGACGACATTATTAATCGGACGGATGCCTTCGTTCATGAGGAGGTTTTGCAACCATTGTGGACTTGGTACGATGGTCACATTGTCCAGGATACGAGCGGCATAGTAAGGCGCCTTGTCTGTGTCGATGCTGACAGAAAGAGCATCCGCTGCAACTTGGTCTGTTTCTGTTAAAGTAAATTCTTTGAAGTTGACTGCCTTGTCATAGATAGCTGCTACTTCGTGCGCTACCCCACGCATAGAAAGAGCATCTGCACGGTTTGGAGTGATGGAAAGTTCGATGATTTCATCATCCAAGTCTAGATAAGAAAATACTTCCTCACCTGGAACAGCCTCATCTGGAAAAATTTGGATGCCATCTGCAAATTCCTTTGGTACAACGGAGTCAGAAATGCCCAATTCACCAAGTGAACAGATCATCCCTAGTGACTCTAAACCACGGATTTTACCTTTTTTGATTTTGTAGTTATCTGCTATACGAGCACCTGGAACAGCCACCATAACCTTAATGCCTGCGCGCACATTTGGTGCACCACAGACGATTTGACGGGCTTCTTCTTCACCCACATTGACTTGGCAAACATGCAAGTGTGTTTCAGGTACATCTTCGCAAGACAAGACTTCTCCGACGACAATTTTTGAGAGACCAGCAGCTGGTGATTCAACACCTTCTACCTCGATCCCTGTAGTTGACATTTTTTCAGCCAACTCTTGTGATGGCACATCAATGTCCACCAATTCTTTTAACCATTTATAAGATACAAGCATAATTTAGTTTTCCAGAATGACAGTTATCACTCTAGTTCTTTTCCTTTCCTATCATTTCAATAGAAGAATCCTCTTCTTACCTTAATTTCTTTCTCAGTAACCAATCCGTATCTACTTTTTGACCAACCATAAAATGATGTTGGCTAAATTTTTCAAAACCATATCGATTATAAAATGCTTGAGCTTTTGTATTATGCTCCCAAACACCTAGCCAAGCCCAAGAAAAACTATTTTTTGTAGCAAGTTCAAGAGCAAATTCAAACAGTTGCTTACCTAGTCCAAATCCTTGGAATTTTTGTAGCACATAGAGACGTTGAATTTCAAAAGCATTCTCTAATTCTCTCTCAGTCTGAGCACTTCCCCAGTTGACTTTGAGAAAACCAGCTATCTCCTCTTCATGCATAATGAAATAGGTTTCGGAGTCAGGATTTCCCAACTCAGTTGACAAAACTCTCATACTATAAGCCTCTTCAAAGTATTCCTGTAACTGCTCTTCTGTATTATCATGAACAAATGTTTCACGAAAGGTTTGTTTGGCAATTTTGGCCAACACCTCAACATCTGGCATTTCTACTTTTCTAATCATTATTTAAACTGTTCTGAGAAGCGGACATCTCCTTGGTAGAAGCCACGAATATCGTTGATTCCATAACGGAGCATAGCTACACGCTCTTGACCAAGACCAAAGGCAAATCCAGAGTAAACAGTCGCATCGATACCACTCATTTCAAGGACACGTGGATGAACCATACCGGCACCCATAATTTCGATCCAACCTGTTTTCTTACATACGTTACAGCCTTCTCCACCACACTTGAAGCAAGAAACATCCACCTCAACAGATGGCTCTGTGAATGGGAAGTAAGATGGACGCAGACGGATCTGACGCTCTTCACCGAACATTTTTTGCACAATCAACTGAAGGGTTCCTTGAAGGTCTGCCATAGAGATATTTTTCCCAACAACCAAGCCTTCAATTTGGTGGAACTGGTGACTGTGAGTCGCATCGTCCGTATCACGACGGAACACACGCCCTGGCGAGATCATTTTCAAAGGACCTTTAGAAAAATCATGGGCATCCATAGCACGCGCCTGAACTGGAGACGTGTGGGTACGGAGCAAGATTTCTTCAGTGATATAGAAAGTATCCTGCATATCACGAGCTGGGTGGTCTTTTGGAAGGTTCATACGTTCAAAGTTATAGTAGTCTTGCTCCACTTCAAAACCATCTACGACTTGGTAACCCATCCCAATGAAAATATCTTCGATTTCCTCACTGGTTTGTGTGAGGACATGACGGTGACCAGTCGCAACTAGACGACCTGGTAGTGTAACATCGATGCTCTCACTTGCTAGTTGAGCTTCCACTTTCTTTTCTTCCAAGAGCTTAGCTGTTTCTTCAAAGGCTGCTGTCAAGACATCACGAGCTTCATTGACGTGTTTCCCAATGATTGGACGCATCTCAGCAGAGACATCTTTCATTCCTTTAAGAATCTCCGTAAGCGAACCCTTTTTACCAAGGACAGAGACACGCAAGTCTTGCATCTCTTTTTCATTTTCAGCAGTAATCTGCTTCAAGCTAGCCAGCGTTTCTTCGCGCAGCGCTTTTAATTGTTCTTCAATAGTTGACATAATTCCTCCATCAGTCTCTCGTAGATAAAAAGAAAACCACATGCCAAAAACTCCACTCGGAGCGTTGACACGCGGTACCATCCGTTTTTATCTGACAAGTCAGACCTTCATTTCTAAATCCATGCGCAAGTGAATTCACCCAACTTTCATATAGAGAGCTTGCAGTCACGGCTCTCCTCCCTGATATATTTCCCTTGAGTTACTAGTCTTGCAGATTTCTATTTAATTATTATTCATTTTATCAAAATTTAAGTAATCTTGCAAGATGTTTTGCGACTAATCAACATAGTCTCCACCTTCAAATCCATAGTACTCTTCTAAACTGAGACCACTAGCTGCAATTTCTTTGGCTTCTTTGCCAACATAGCGAAGGTGCCATTCTTCAGCCATATAACCGGTTTCCTTTTCCTTACCTTTTAGATAACGAACGACAAAGCCATAGTCTGCTGCATGGTCCAAAAGCCATTGGGCTGCCTTTTCTTCAGTGACTAGGTCTCCATTTGTTCCGATCAGGTCAAAAGCCAGACCAGTTTGGTGTTCACTATAACCAGGTCTTGCCGAATAGCGGTCAGCCTCTGCCTTTCCATCTTGATTAACGTATTCCTGGTAAAGTTGAGTCTGAGTCTCATAACTTCTAAAGCCACTGTAATGATCGCTAATCGGGAATCCTGCCTCTTGCATAGCTTTGATGAGTTTGACCAACTCAGCCTTGGCTGTTGGATTTTCCCCTGGATTATAGTCTTTAGACAATGGATAGTGTTTATTTGCTACGATGATTTCATCGTACTTGCCTTGAATGCTAAAGTAGTCTCCCTTATTGACCACTTCTGCCTTTTTTGGGCTCGCTTCCTGAGACTTACTTCCCGCGGTTCCTTCTTGTACAGTCTTTTGCTCTGAAGAAGCTTTTGCGTCAGAAGTTGCTGGTTTTTCTTGCGAACAAGCCGCCAATGTTAGGGCTAGTAGTCCTGACAAGATAAGGTATCTTTTTTTCATGATTTATCCTTTCATATGATAACTTTATCCAATTCAACAGATAAAGTTTGGATTAAGTTTTCTAATTGTTTCGGTTGCGCTTGGCAATCTTCTGCTGCCATTTCTTCCCAAGGAACCCACCAAACTGGACCACGACCATTAAGACCGTGTCCCTTCATATCACCCTCTCGTCTGGGGAAAATATGCCAGTGAGCATGTGCATCTCCATTTCCCAATAACTCTACATTCATTTTTTCAGCAGAAAAAGCTTTAGAAACTGCTTCCTGAACCAGACTCATTTCCTCTAAAAAACGAAGTTTAACACTTGGAGGTAGATGATGTAATTCTGTGACATGTTCCTTGGCTAAAAACAGAGTGTAACCTTCAAAATACTGATGATCACCAATAACAACATAGCCTGTTTCCAGTTCTTTTACAAAATAGGGATTTTCCCCCGCCTTAATCAATTCAATTCGTTGACAGATGAGGCACATCTTAGTCTACCAATCCACTATTGAGGTAAGCATCCACCATACGCTCAGTAGCAACTACAGAATCGATATGAGTACGCTCATAAGAGTGACTTGACTCAATACCTGCTCCTAGAAGAGCGTGCTTAACCTCTGCTCCAGCTGACATCGCTGCAGAAGCATCAGAACCATAAAATGGATAGATATCTAGTTTGAATGGAATGTCTTGCTCTTTTGCAAGGGCAACCAAGTGTTGACGGAATTCATAGTGATAAGGACCTGAAGCATCCTTGACACAGATAGAGACTGTGTAATCGTCTGTCTGCTGATCATCTCCCATTGCTCCCATATCCACAGCTAGATATTCGACAACTTGACTAGGGATGCTTGAGTTAGCACCATGCCCCACTTCTTCAAAGACTGAAAAGGCAAAATGCGTAGTGACAGGAAGTTCAATTCCTTCTTCTTTGTAGACTTTGAGGAGATTAAGGAGAATAGCTGCGCTGACCTTGTCATCCAAATGACGAGACTTGATAAAGCCTGTCTCAGTCACGACAGTTCGTGGGTCAAAGCTGATAAAATCACCAACCTCGATACCGAGTGCGCGTGTTTCTTTTTCATTGGTCACTTTTTCATCCAAACGAACTTCCATATTGTCCTGTGTACGTTCCGCTGTTCCCGCATCTTTGTAAACGTGACAAGAAGTTTGGTGGATCAAAATCGTACCTGAAATAGTTTTCCCTGTATTAGCTACATGGACCGTACAGTTTTCACCCTCAATCATATTCCAAGGATAACCACCGATACGGTCCATTTTGAGACGACCATCTGGTTTAACAGCGCGAACGATAGCTCCCAGGGTATCCACATGGGCAGTTACATAGCGATGTTGCTCATTATTTTTACCTTTAATGGTAACATTCACTCCACCTTTAGCAGTACGAATAGGTTGATAGCCTAGTTTTTCAAGCGTCTCAACTAAATAATTCGTAATTTCACGCGTAAAACCTGTTGGTGACGCAATAGCAGTTAGTTCTTTGATATATTCTACAGTTTGATTCATTTCTTCACCTCTTTTGCTACCTATTATAACACATTTATCATCGGATAAAAAAAGAAAATCACTCCTGTAGACTTAGCTACAAAAGTGATTTTAGTGATTATTCCATTTCAAAAGCTTCACTTTCTTGTTTATTTGGAAGAACAAGAGAAAGCAGAATACCGATAATAGCTGGTACCAACCATGGCAGAGAAGCCTCCGCAAATGGTAGAGCGTTCACGATATTTGCAAGGACCTCAACTTTAAAAGTAGATCCTAAAACACTTGCAATAGCAATGGCTGTGACAATACCAACCGTTAATTGCATTCCTGGTTTTGAAAGAGCAACAAACTTGTTCACAATCACAATCATGACAATGGCAATCGTAATTGGGTACAAAATAACGAGAACTGGTACAGAGTACTTAATAATAGCACTCAAACCAAGATTTGCAATGGCAAAACCAATCAAGGTAAAGACTGTCGCATAAACCTTGTAGCTGACTTGTGGGAAACGTCCGTTAAAGAACTCGGCAGTTGATACAATCAACCCTACAGTCGTTGTAAAGCAAGTAACGGTTACCATAGCCGCAAGGAAAAGCTGAGCAGTAGAACCAAAGATTTCTTGAGTCGCTTGAGACAAGATATAAACTCCAGGAGTTCCACTCTTCATTGCTTCTTCTGTTACTGGGAAATGATTGCCCAAGAAACCTAGACCGATGTAGAGAGCACTAAATCCGAGTGCTACAACGATTCCAACAACCCAAATGGTTGAAATGTACTCTTTCTTACTTGAGAAACCAAGTTGTTTCAAGGTTTGTACTGCAATAACACTGAAGGCAACCGATGCAAGCGCATCAAGCGTATTGTATCCTTCAAGGAAACCTGCACCAAAGGCTGATGCTTGATAAGCTCCTGACGCTGCTTGTGGTGCGTTCCCGCCATACTTGAAAGCTCCAAGAATAACCAGAATAACAATTAAGATGGCAAAAACTGGAGTCAAGACTCGACCGATACGATCCAAGATTTTTGAAGGATTCAACGAGATTAGGTAGGCAGCTACAAAGTAGAGAATGGTGAAGACAATCAAACCTAAACCTTTATCTGCTTGATCCAAGAGTGGACTAATACCCACTTCAAACGATGTCGTTGCTGTACGAGGGATGGCAAAGAATGGGCCAATCGACAAGTACAAAACTGCAAGATAAATCGTCGCAAACCATGGTGAAATTTTCTTAGAAATTTCATAGATATAACCCTTCGGATTAAGGGTTCCAATAATCAAAGTTAGGACGGCAATCCCAACACCCGAAAATACAAATCCTGCAATGGCAGGGAGAAAGTTTTCTCCAGACTGTGCGCCTAGAGTTGGAGGGAAAATCAAGTTACCTGCTCCAAAAAATATTCCAAACAGGAGTAATCCTGTTAAAGCACCTTTTTTAGCCATAAACTCTCCTTATTAAAAATAAAATACTTTCTTAGTATAACATGATTAAAGGCTAGAAAAGGCTGTCACGAAATAATTCTAAAATGTTTTCAATTTTCCGAATTTTAATGCAAAAAAATCCTTCGAGTCCTTTCTCATTTTTAAAAGGTTTCGAAGGAAATTTTTCTTATTCTAAGGCATCCATGCCACCTTGGACATTGACAACCTCATAGCCTTGTTCTGTTAAAAATTGGCAGGCACGTGCTGAACGGATACCTGACTTACAAATCACATAGTAAGGCTGGGTTTTATCTAGTTGTTCATAAGCATCAGCCAGTTGACTGAGAGGGAAATTACGAACACCTTCTAAATGAAGAGCCTCAAATTCCTCTACTTCTCTCACATCCAATACAGAAAGCGACTCTTTCTGATAAAGCTGGTAAAAATTGTTAAAAGTAATTTCTTTCATTTTTCTTCTCCGAGAATTTTTTGTATTCTATCTTTCAAGTCAGGCACTACTTCTGCCTCAAACCAAGGATTTTTTTTCATCCAGATTTGATTACGGGGTGAAGGATGTACCAGAGGGAAATAATCAGGCAAATAATCCTTGAACCGATGCACACGGTCTGTCACCTTGCCACTAACTTTCTCATGTAGATAGTAGGCTTGGGCATACTGACCAATCAAGAGGGTTAATTGAATATCTGGTAATTCCTTCAAGAGTTCTGGATGCCATTTTTCTGCAAAACCTGGACGAGGTGGTAGGTCACCCGATTTCCCATGACCTGGAAAGTAGAAATCCATGGGCATGACTGCAAAGTAACCTGAATTGTAAAAGGTGTCTTCATCCACACCTAGCCACTCGCGCAGGCGGTCACCACTTTTATCCTTCCAGTATAGTCCTGCTTCCTGGGTTTTGAGACCAGGTGCCTGGCCAATGATATTGATACGAGCTGTTTTTGGTGCTGCAAAGAGTGGCTCGATGCCTTGCTCAGTATAGCTGGCATTCTGTGGATCTTCCATGATAGCTTGCTTGATTCTTTCGATTTGAGACATCTGCTTTCCCTCCAAAAAGAAGTCTAAGCATTAAATCTCAGACTTCTATAGCATTATTTGATCAATTCATAGATAGCTTCGGCATAGATTGCTGCAGCACGGAAAAGATCGTCCAAGGCGATAAATTCATTGGCTTGGTGCATGGTATCGATAGAATCTGGGAACATAGCACCGTAGGCTACACCACGCTCTAAGAGACGTCCAAATGTTCCACCACCGATAACTTGTTCGTGACCTTTAAGACCTGTTTGTTTTTCATAAACATTCAATAAGGTTTGAACGAGTGGATCTTCCATTGGTACGTAGTGAGGAGTGTGACCATGTTCAGAGAGGCTAACTGAAGCAACTGGCAAGGTTTCAAGAACTGACTTGATTTGCTCTGGGCTTGTTCCTTTTGGATAACGGAAGTTGAGGGCAATGGTATTGTCAGCACTTGATTCGTCGAAGCGGAAGACACCAGCATTCATAGAAAGGGCACCCATCTTTTCATCCACATGAGCCACTTTCAAGTTTTTCCCTTCGTGGTCATTCAAAAGAATCTTACCAGCAATGTCAAGGAAGTCTTTTGCAGGTCCTTCAAAAGCAAACTGGCTGAGGAAGAGGGCAAGATAAGTCGCACCATTGACACCTGAAGCAGGCATAGCACCGTGAGCAGATTTACCGATAATCGTAACCTTGTACTTGCCGTTCTCTTCTTGAATGTCTCCTCTAAGCTTGTGCTCTGCAACAAAGGCATCTAGTTTCGCTTGCAAATCAGCCAAATCCCCTGAAACAACTGCCGTTGCTGATTCTGGCACCATGTTTTCACGCAAACCACCTGTGAAGCTGTGAAGACGAGCTTCACCCTTGTTTTCACCAGCAAAGTGAAGATATTCTGTGATATTTCCTTTTTCACCATTAATAATAGGGAATTCAGCATCTGGAGAGAATCCAAAGTCTGGCTTCGCAAGTCCTACATGCTCAAAATAGTAGTCCATATCTGCCCAACCTGATTCTTCATCAGTTCCGACAATAAAGCGAACTTTTTTAGAAGTTGGAAGACCAAGCTCTTTGATGATTTTCAAACCATAGTAACAAGCCGTTGTAGGGCCCTTGTCATCTGAAGCACCACGCGCATAGAGACGACCATCCTTGATGGTTGGAGTATAAGGATCAGTGTCCCATCCACTACCTGCTGGCACTACGTCCATGTGGGCAAAGATTCCGAGAACTTCTTCCCCTTGACCAAACTCGAAATGACCTGCATAGTTATCAACATTTTTTGTTGGGTAACCATCACGGTCTGCGATTTCAAGGAATTTCTCCAAAGCTTTTACTGGACCAGGTCCAAAAGGATGTTGCGCATCTGCCTTACTGTCATCGCGTTCTGAGTTGATTTCCAAAAGGCTAAACAAGTCAGCCAAGAGGTCTTCTTTACGTTTTTCTACTTCTGCTGTAAAATCAATAACTGTCATTTTTTCTTCCTATCTTTTTTCGATAATTTCATCTACTGGCAAGCGGTAACTTGGTTCCAACTTCTCGTCTGTGTATCCTACTGTAATCAAGAGCTCTGGACGGAAGCGTTCTTCGATTTCCAAGACTTCATTGGTTTTTGATTTATCAAAACCAAGGATAATGTTTGAACCGATTCCCTGGTCAGTCAATGCAAGGACTAAGTTCATCGCAACCAACCCTGCATTAAGGGCTAGGTAGTCACTGATTTGTTGTTCATTGTAACGCGCAAACTCTGCTGGAAGATTTTTCATAAAGTACTGAAGTTGTTCTTCTGAGAAGTTCTTTGCTCCACCAACACGGGCAATCTTGCGAGCACGTTTAGCTAGGTCAGTATCTGTAAACAAGGCAATGGTTACAGGGGCAGATGCTACTTGCTCAAAGTTTGAACCGTAAGCTAATTTTGCTAATTCAGCATTTCTCTCACGAACCACAACAAACTTCCAAGGTTGACTGTTGTGAGCACTCGGTGCCAAGGTTGCGATTTCAATAGCTGTTCGAACATCCTTGGGATCAACTGGTTTATCAATAAAATGCTTAGTCGCATGACGTTTTTTATTTAACTCAAGAAATTTCATAATCGATTTCCTTTTCTAATTCTACTGCTTCCATTTTACCATATTTTGAAAGAGCTTGCAGAGATTTTTCATTAGTGAAACAAATTATCTTTTTTCAAATTCCACTTTCAGTTCTAGGCTCCATTTTAAAATTATAATGTTTCTCTATCATCTCCATAAAAAATATATATTGGATATCTGATTGATTGTCTGGTAAGCTAGATACCATTAAGTAAAGGAGACTCTTATGAAAAATTATTCTTATTATTAGCCATTAGTCCCTTGTTGGTGGCCTGTGGACAATCTAAACAGGAAAGTGCTTCAACTTCTACTACTAGCCCTAAAACCATTGTCGTAGCAACTGCTGGAGACATCCCTCCTTTTGATTTTGAAAAAGATGGTAATTTGACCGGACATGATGTTGAGGTTTTCAAAGCAGTCGATGAAAAACTGGATCAATACAAGATTGAATTTCAAAAAACAGCTTGGGAAAGTATCTTTCCTGGAGTGGATGCTGGCCGTTACCAAGCTGCTGCCAACAACTTAAGCTACACCAAAGAAAGGGCAGACAAATACCTCTATTCACTCCCCATCGCTAAAAATCCTTTGGTTCTCGTGAGCAGAAAAGACAAGGCTCTTACCTCTCTTCAAGATATCGCTGGTAAAACAACCCAGGATGACACTGGAACTTCTACCGCCAAGGTTGTTACGGACTGGAATCAAAATCACTCCGACACTCCTGCTACCATCCAATATTCTGGCGAAGATGTGGCTAAGCGTCTGACTGACCTCGCCAACGGTGAATTTGATTTCCTAATCTTTGATAAAATCTCTGTTCAAAAAATTATCCAAGACCGAGGTTTAGACTTGAACCTAGTCGACTTGGAAAGCAATGACAATCCAAACAACTACATCATCTTCTCAAGCGACCAAAAAGAATTTAAAGAACAATTTGACAAGGTTCTCAAAGAACTCTACCAAGATGGAACCCTTGAAAAACTCAGCAAAACTTATCTCGGTAGTTCTTACCTACCAGATCAATCTCAATTACAGTAAGATATATTAAAAACGATTGGCTCGTCCAATCGTTTATTTAGTATCTGTTAATTAAAGCAACTCTTACAAAAAATCAAAATAATTCTTGACATCCTCTACATAGTCATGCTTTTCAATTAGACTAGCTAACAAATCTCTATTATGTCCTTGGTAATTGTCCTCTCGCCGCAATTCTTCATACATTTCGATAAAAGGAAGTCCTTTGGCCTTGGCTGATTCTAGTTCTGCTTCATAGTCATAGGCAATTTTTCGAAATTGAATATTGACTAATTCACCATTTTCAACTTCAAGTAAGGCATACTGAGCTCGGTGATTTTTCAGCCCATTCCAGTCAAAATAAGGCATACCAATCGAACCTGGATTGATGATTTGTTGACCTTGACTACCATAACGCAAAAGCTGTTTATGGACATGTCCATAGACGGCTACATCTGTAGCTTCATCAAGTAGCTGGTCAAATTTTTCTGTACCATTTTCGACCAGCAAATCACCACCGTAATTTTTCTCAGGTAAATTATGAGAAAGAGAAAAACGCAAGCCTTCAACTTCTTTCTTGGCTACCATAGGTAGATTCCTCAACCAATCAATATGCTCTGGGTTTAGGCGCTCCATCAGATACTGAGTCATCCTGAGAAGCTGAATTTCTTGAGGATCCTCTAAACCATATTGCCCATCTAAAGCCTCTAAAACACAATCATCCCAGTTTCCTCGAACGGATGCTGTAATGGGTAGGCCTTTCAAAAGAGCCACCAAGTCATTTGCTCCCGGCCCAGGAAGAAAAATATCTCCCAAAAGCCAATATTCAGTCGCTCCCAAATTTTTAGCGTCCTCAAGTACTCCAGCTAAGGCCGTCATGTTGCCATGTATGTCTGATAAAATTGCAATCTTATGGTTCATTTTCTGCTCTTTCTTTAGTGGATAGCTTTCGGTTTATTCAATCCACTCTTATATTTTTTACTTTTCTTCATTATAGCATAAAATAGCTAGAAGATTTTATAATGGAAATATTCTCATCAACTTTCTTTTAAAAATATGTCAAAAATAGTTGACATTTTATTTTCAAAAGAATATACTATAGTCAAATATATGTGACACAATCTAAAAAGGAGGAAGCATGAATCGTGTAAAAGAATTTCGCAAGGAACTGGGCATGTCCCAACTCGAACTTGCCAAGGATATCGGCGTCTCGAGGCAAACCATCAACATGATTGAAAACGACAAGTACAATCCAACCTTGGAACTCTGTCTCAATCTCGCCCGAAGCCTCCAAACTGACCTCAACAGTCTCTTTTGGGAGGATGATTGTTAAAAAGGAGAAGAAAAATGAAAAAAGAAACTTTCACTGAAAAGCTCATCAAACGCACTTACGGTATTTCTGATCCACTGGACGAATACAAACGGCGCGAAGCTGACCGCATCGGAAATAAAGTCTTTATAATTCTCTTTTATCTGATGATTTTCGGCAATGTTATTCCACTCGTTCTAGCCTATAAATATCCTCAACTAGTGGCTCTAGTCTATCCTCCTCTGATTTTAGTAATTGCCCTCATCTCTGCCGGCTACGTCACCTACCAAATGCAAAAAACAGGGATTACAACTATTGAACCAGATATGTTGAATGAGAAAGAAAGTAAGCAACTACACTACCCTGGTCTTAAAGCTGGTTTATTCTTTGGCCTATGGATATTTTTTATAACCCCTCTTCTCCATATACTTACTGGTGAAGGTCAGGACTATTTCCATTCTCTTCTCACTATAAGAAATGGTTTAGCAAGCATTTTCGGTTCTATCTTCTTCGGAGCGAGCATACAGTTCCTCATCTCCCGTCGCATTGCAAGAGCTAAAAAAGAGCAGGATAAGGATTAGGAGGTGCCCTATGAAATCACTAGTAACTTTACTTACCTATCATCTTTTGTTTGCTTCACTGCTCATCTTCATCATCTTTTCAGGGAACTTGCCAATCTACGATATAGTCCTCCTTCCAGTCTTTGTTCCAGCACTCAACAAAGGATTGACTTACCTAAAGATAGATTCTCAAAAAACGCGCATACTCAACTTAGCACTATTCTTTATGATTCTATCCTTTCTATCCTTACCACAACTGACGCTCATCTCAAGCAATTGGAAATATTATATACTGCTAACTATCGCTATCCTTTCTTCTATCACTTATCTTTATTATCTCTATCAATTCGTAAAAGAAACAAAATAACATCGTTCATTTAGGAGAAATCACCCATGAAAAAAGAACCCCTCTATGAAAAACTAATCAAACGTATCTATGGCATTTCAGGACCACTTGATGAACACAAACGACGCGAAGCTGACCACATCGGGAATAAAGTCTTTATGATTCTCTTTTACCTCATGACTCTAGGCAATTTCATCCCCTTTGTCCTTGCTTATAAATATCCCCAAATGGTCGCTTTCGGATATCCAATCATTATTTTTCTGGTTTCCTTGGTTTGTGCTTTCTATGTCACTACTCAAACTAAAAAAACTGGTATTGCTGCTATCGATCCTGATATGTTGAGCCAGAAGGAAAAGAAACAGTTACGTAATCCTGGCCTTAAAGCTGGTCTGGTCTATGGAATAGCCATGTTCATTGGAATGCCACTTCTCAATATCCTAATGGATGATAGCAAAAGCTATCTTACCGCTCTTTTGAATACAAGAAGCATCTTGTCAACCATCGTTGCAGCCTTCTTTTTCGGATTAACAGTGCATATTGTCATCACTCTTCGTATTCAAAAAGCTAGAGAAGATCAAGACGACGATTAGGAGGAAACTTATGAAATCACTACAAACTTTAATTCTCAGTCATATTTTGGTCAGTATCTTTATGACAGTTTTCCTAGTTTATGGGCAGATTACGCGTCCTTTTCTGATCATCTTCCTCTTAGCCCTTCCTGTCTTGAACAAAGGACAAAGATTTCAGAAAATCACATCAAAAAAAATACGCCTCTTAAACGCATCACTCTGCTTTATCCTCGTATCTTTCCCACAACTGTTAACGAATTCTATGGATTGGAGATATCTACTATTTCTAACCATCTGTATCGTTTTTAGTCTAGTCTACTTCTATACTCTCTATCAACTCTTTAAAGAAGCTAATCAAAAACAAGGTTATTAAGAGGTCACTACCATGAAAAAAGAAGACTTAACCACTCGCTTAGTTCGAAATTTCTTTCATATCCAAGGACCCTTTGATGAATGCCGTCAAGAGGTCATCTACAAGGCTTGCGCCCGTTCCATGGTCCAAATCTTTTACTCTTCCTTCTTTCTCTTCCTATTCTATCTTTTATTTGGGCGCTTTATAGAGATAGTTCGAACGGCTATGCCCTATCTCTACTTCTTGATGATTTTTGCCCTCAGTCTCAAGGCAAGATATACTACTAGAGGGCTCCACTTAGAAGATGATGATCAATCCGAGATTCCACAAATCACTTACAGCAAGCGCCAAATCAAGTTAAGAAGTTGGTTAGTTGGAACTAGCATCCCAACTCTCTACTTATTTATCCTATTTTCCAAAAAAGTAATCCTTGAAAATCACTCGATTACAGATTTCTTCTTGCAGTTTCTAGAACTCAAAATGATTGCATTTTTCCTACTAGTAGGACTTGGAGTAGGATCAATCTTCGGTACTATGACTTATTATTTTTTATCCGAACATGAAGAGCAGTAGGAGAAAGCTGAACTAATTGATTGTTTCTATGCTCGACAACAAACCCCTAACACTTCTCAGTGCTAGGGGCTTTTTTAGTTTCTTAAATACCGCATATATTCTACTAATACATAGACAAGAATCGTTAAACAAATGATAATCTCTAACCAAACGAGAAAGTTAAGGACTGGAAACTGCAGAATGCCTTGGGCCATTTTCAATGAAGTTGCTGTGATGATAGTTGGGAAGGTTAGGGCTGAAAAAGCTGGTTGAAATCCCTGTTTTAAAATCCTTGGTAAACGACTGAGAACAAAGAAAAAGAAAGTCTGTGAGGCAAGGATCATGACTAGCAAAATCCAGCCATGAAGTCCTGAACCTCCGATCCGAACGAGTGCTGCTAACAGTAGAGAAAAGGGAGCACAATAGATTCCTTCTTGCCCCAGTAAAGCCCGTGGCAATGGATTACTTTTCAAATCTTGATAAATCAGAGGATAAAGGAAAAGGGTTAAGGTAAAGCCAAAAATCCAAGCGCCATAGGCAATCTCGACTATGCCCACCACTGGGTAGGTCAAGCTTGCTACTGCTATCCCTACATAAAGAACTGTCCAACTTGGCGTTGCGCTCGTTCTTGGTTTAGTCTGCACATAATTTTTAGTGAAGTAGATGATTAAACCTACATCCAGTAGAAAGGCAAACCACCAAAGAGCTTGTGCTATGATACTCATACTCGTAGGTAAGATTCGCTGTAAGTAGGTTGATAAAATCATCCCTGCCATGGGAAAGGTCGCCATTCCCGATAATAGAGGAGCTTTCTTAAGTTCTTGCTGGCTTTCTTGCCAATCACTAAGATGACTGTATAAAAAATAAAACCATAAAATCAAGCCTGACAAACTAAAGACGTGCGATAATAGTGGAAAAATATCCAATATGAGATTGCCTGCTCCAGCCAATCCCAATAAGCACCCTGAAAAGGCCAAGGGGAGTTTTTTCATGTGAACCTCCAATAGTCATGTTATTATCAGTATAGCATAAAAGCGCTTAAATGAAGTATTAAAAAACGAAGTTTAAAAAGATAAACCTCGTTTTTATTTTCTTTATTTTTAGTTTGTCGCTAGAATATGTCGCAATTGCACAGCACTAGGAGAAACAATTGGTAAAAATGCGCCTTCATTCCAACGACGTATGAAACCGGATGTCGATTTACTAAAGTATCCTCTACCGCCACCAGCTTGTAGTTCTAACAAGAGACTTTGGGCAACAACATCAACAATATCGATTCGTAACTGGAATAGTTCACGCGGATTTTTAACGAAATAGGACTCTTCAGATAGTCCTTGATAGAGAGAATGTCGAATATCATCTAACTGTTCGACCTGATGTTGCCATTCTTCCTTCAAGACACCTCGTTTCCCCAATTCTTTTTCGACTTCTGAGAGTGAACGTTCAGCCAAACCAAAGGCTAGGCCAAATTGGTAGCCTAAAAAGGCTGGACGATTTTGCGCTAAAAATTGATGAGCATCCTTGGATAGAATCCACTCTTCCTTTAAAGGGACCTTGTTAAAAGTCAGGGCTGCTGTATTCCCTCCTTGGAGAGAGACAAATTCCAAATCTTCGGAACGACTAAAGTTTTCTGCGTCCGATGGTACGGCTACTACATAACTTTTACTCGAGTCATCTGCAAATCCTGCTACAAAAATAGTGAGGAAGCGATCCTTACGAGCATTGGTTACCCAAGGAAGTCGTCCTTTTAGGTAATAATTCCCATTTTCTTCAAGGATACGAACATTTAGTTCCTCTAAGTCAGATAGATACTTGACCGCATTAGATAAGGCCGTAGCACCTGTATATTCTCCTGATAAGAGTTTTTCCAAGTAAACTTCTTTGAAATAAGCATTGTCAGTATGTAGAATATTGTCTATTAAAGTTCGTTGCCCCCATGAGATAAAGGAGGCTGTTAAGGAATGTTGAGCGAGTTCTGCAAGGATATCGATAACATCTTGGTCACTTCCACCTAGCCCTCCAAGAACTTTTGGTACTCCTACACGAAAGGCACCTTCTGCAGCAATTTTCTCAATCAGCTCTTCTCCAGCTTGACATGATTTTTTGTCAATTTCATCGGCGTGCTGGTCTAACCAGCTAAAAAATTCTTCTGAAAAAAATCCCATACTTTGTCCTCCTCTTATGCATAAGGTTGTAATTCTGGATTAATCGGTGTATTAGCCAGATTATTGGCATAGTTACAAAGACTTGCTAGACTGACACCGAGAACAACATCCAAGGCATTTTCTTGCGTGTAGCCAGCTTCAAGGAATTCACCCAGTGCTTCATCTCCTACGCGCCCTTTGGTATTGATAACTGCCAAGGTAAACTTAGCTAGGGTATCCAGCTTAGGATCGCTTTCGATTGGAGTACGATTGCGAAGGGCTTGAAGTAGGTCATCATTCATCTGGATTTGCTTGATAGAAAAGGCTGTGTGACCAGCGACGCAGAAGGCACAACCATTAGTTACGGCTGCAGTGATTTGTACCACTTCACGCTCTACAGGTGTTAGACTGTTGCGACGGTTAATAGCGCCGACAGTGCGATAAGCCTCTAGGGCTGTAGGGGCATTGGCCAAAAGACCGATTAGATTTGGGATATAGCCATTGTTGTCCTTTTGTACTGTTTTAAGAACTTCTTTCACTTCTGCTGGTGCTGATTCTACTGTGTGGATAGTAAATGTTGTCATAAGGGGACCTCTTTTCATTTTGTAATTAAATGGTTTCTGCGAAAATCTTACGAAATCTCATCAGCCTATTGAACAAATCCTTGCCTTGATTGATGACTCATTAGCTTTTCGTTGACAATAAGTCTAACACAGAATCTATACCTTGCATAATATATATTTTAAATTGCACTGATAAAAAATTTTTATGAAAACAAAAAAATCACACCAGATGTGTGATCATAACTGTTAATTTATCTGATGCTTGTTTCTTAAAACTAAGATGTACTCTACTAGCAAACAGAATATAGCCAAGCCAAAGCCAGTAAATACACCAAAATATTCTGTGATAAAACTCATTAGAAAAACAGAGACAAAAAAGGCCAACGTAGAGACAACTTCGATAACGGAGTAAACATTCACAAGTTCCTTCTCATCAACCGATTCCTGTAATAATACACTCTCAGGAACTTCCTTAATCTGAGATAAAAAACCAATTACTAGAGATAGGAATAGAAAAGCAGGTGGATTTGGAAATAACACTATCAACAGAGTTACTAGTGCTGTCGCTAACAAAGAAAAGGTCATAGTTTGATATTTATAGGTAACAACTTTCTCTGCTAGACGGAAGACAATAGCACCTCCCAAGATAATCCCCAAGGAATAGGATGTATTGACGTAGCCCCAATAGCTTTCTGACCGATGTAAAATCTCAGTCACAAAAACAAGTAAAACAGAAGATACCCAGATAGCATTGGCTAGAATTTCTAAAAGATTGGCTTGGACAATAAAGCCTAATCTTGATTCTTTAGCCACCAATCTCCAACCTTTTGTTAACGTCTCAACATGCGTTTCTGAGGACAACTCTTCTTTTTCGACTAGTGGCAAACCGAACATCAAAATCGTCGAAAATGTAAACAAGGCTAACACAATGAGCAGGCTAGGATTCATTCCCAGACTCGCAAATAAGAAACCTCCTAAGCCCCAACCAACTAGTTGTACACTTTCACCACTCATAGAAATAGCTGCGTTCGCTTTAGCTAAATCACTTGCATATCGTGGAACAATCGCATAGGAAACAGGCGCTGCAAAACCATCCAAAACGGAGATTAAGGTAACAATAGCATATAAAAGAGGGAGGGAAATAGTTTCAGATTGCTTGAGTAGAAAAAACAAAATCGCTAGCAGAATCGTCTTACCAAATTGAGTCAAGAAAAGAACACGATTTAAAGCTAATCTCTTCGTTACTAATGGAACTAAGAAACTGGCTAAAAAGGAGGATAGTCCAATCAAAATTGGCACTAGGGAGGTTGAAATGACCGAACCAGATAAGACAAACACATTTGCAATCACAATGACTCTAAAAAAGACATCTGCTAGATTCGCTAGTCCCTGTGAAGTCACTAATTTTCGAATATCTTTTGACATAAACACCTCCAGTTTATTTCTCTTTCGTACATAGATGAAACAAGACATATCAGAACAGAAACAGATTTATGCTGACTATTATACAATAAATAAAAGTGCAAATAAAGGATATCATAAAAGAAGTACTCTTGAATTTCATTCATCTTATGACATAATACTCTTCGAAAATCTCTTCAAACCGCGTCAACGTCGCCTTGCCGTATATATGTGACTGACTTCATCAGTTTCATCTGCAACCTCAAAACAGTGTTTTGAGCTGACTTCGTCAGTTCTATCTACAACCTCAAAGCAGTGCTTTGAGCAACCTGCGGCTAGTTTCCTAGTTTGCTCTTTGATTTTCATTGAGTATAAAATAAAAGACTAGCCCTAGTAGTGAAAAAACTAGCATCTCACAAACAGATGCTAGTCTTATCTATAAATGGTAATATCAATCTTACATTATTTATCAAAATACTTTTTAGTCTCAGCGATAACGACTGGTGATAAGGCTAAGAGTGCAATCAAGTTTGGTAGAGCCATGAGGGCATTAACAATATCCGCAATGACCCAGACCATATCCAGCTCGATGAATCCACCTAGTAAGACCATAAGCACAAAGACCACACGATAGAGCCAGATAAAGCGAACGCCAAAGAGAAATTCAAAACAACGCTCTCCGTAATAGTTCCATCCCAAAATCGTAGTAAAGGCAAAGAGTACCAAGAAGATTGTTAGAAGAGCAGGTCCAAAGAAAGAAAATACTGTAGAAAAAGCTGACTGAGTTAGAGCAACACCATCTAAATTACCATTCCAAACCCCTGTCACCAAGATTGTCAAACCAGTCAGGGTACAGATAATCAAGGTATCAATAAAGGTTCCTGTCATAGAAATCAAACCTTGCTCCACCGGTTCGTTGGTCTTAGCTGCCGCAGCCGCAATGGGAGCTGAACCCAATCCAGACTCGTTTGAGAAGACTCCACGCGCCACACCATTTTGAATAGCAGTTCGGATACTGGCTCCTGCAAAGCCTCCTACTGCAGCCGCTGGACTAAAAGCTGATGTAAAGACCAAGGCCAGAGTTGCAGGGAGTTTCTCGATATTAAAGAAAATGACTGTCAAGGTTCCCAAGATATAGACAATAGCCATAAAGGGAACAACTGTAGTTGACACCTTTGAAATAGACTTGAGCCCACCAAAAACTGCGATCCCTACGAAAATAGATAAAACAAGTGCAGTAATTGTCGGATCAATACTAGCCGTATTTTGCACGGATTCTGTAATGGAATTCACTTGGGTAAAAGTACCGATTCCCAAAAGTGCAACTAGTACTCCAGCAACAGCAAAGAAGATTGCAAGAGGGCGCCATTTTTCGCCCATCCCTAGAAGGATATAATGCATCGGTCCTCCTGCTACCGCACCATGATCATCCTTGGTTCGATATTTGATAGCAAGTAGTCCTTCTGCATACTTGGTTGCCATTCCAAAGAAAGCAGCCACCCACATCCAAAAAAGAGCACCTGGTCCACCAACCTTGATAGCCGTTGCAACCCCGATAATATTTCCTGTACCAACAGTTGCTGCTAGGGCTGTACACAAGGCAGCAAAGCTCGACACATCCCCATGCCCTTTATCCTTGGTAAAAATAAGCTGGAAGGCCTTGGGGAGACGCAAGATCTGTAAGAGTTCTAAACGAAGAGTTAAATATATTCCTGTACCAACCAATAAAATCAAAAGGGGTGGGCCCCATACCAGAGCATCTAGCTCTTTTAGCAAATTTAACATACCATTCTCCTATCTATTCAACCCCAAAAGAAAGAGTACATGTTAAAAACATGTACTCTGGAATGCATCGATAAATGCCAAAAAGCGCTCTATCATTGCTCTGTCCTTTTACCTGAGAGTTTGAGCAGTTGCCTGCCTTGCCCCTTCGGTGCCTTTACGGTCTCTCCAGAGTTCCGTCCATTTACAGTCATGAAAAATCAAACGATTTTCCACTTCTATTAAACTTCATTCGGTGTTGTATTTAATTTTTATTTATTTTACAAGAAAATTCAGCTCTTGTCAATTATTTTCAGAAAATTTTATTATACTTTTTATGATTTTTGCTTTACTGAAAGTTCTATAATGAAGTTAGCCATCCAGTCCTCCTAAAAATTAGATGCTTCAACTAGCTTATAGCTAGTACTCGATTTCATTTGATAAGCGGCTTGATGATGTTAGGCTGGTGTCCAAGGCTAAGACTAGCCTTGCTTTAGCTGACAAAACAGCTTCAGGGGCTCCTCTTGTCACATGAAATCTCTTATAGGCATAAAAAAACAGCTCTGTGTTATACTTGTTGTTCAAACACAAACACAAGAAAGGCACAGAGATTCAAAGCCATTATACTACAAAAGCCAAACATTTGACAATCGATAGCCGTCGGTTAATCGAACGATGGAAAAAAAGGGAAATCAAATAGAGAAATTGCCCCTCTACTTGGAAAAACTCCTCAAACTATCCATACTGAAATCAAGCGTGGGACAGTCCTACAATGTGTTGGAATAGGGCGCTTCAAAAAGGTTTATTCGGCCGACTATGCTCAACAGTCTTATGAAAGTGCTGGCATTAAAATATCCTCACACATCACGCAAGGAAATCGATATATCAAGCAAGCTTTGACTATGTCGGAATTGATTGCAGCAAATTCTAAGGATCCAGCTTTTTCCTCTTTTTACAATCGAATTTCCCAAAGAGGAAGTAAGATGAGAGCCATCATTGCTTACGCACATAAGATTCTCAGAATCATTTACAAACTACTCTCCACCAAACAGACTTATCAAAAAGAAAAGGCGCTAGGACTGAGGAAACAGTTCTAACGCCCAAAATAAAAAATTTTCAATTACAGTGTAGCACAGGAAGTGATCTTTTGCGCTTTTTTACTGTTTTTTTCAAATAAAACACTAAATTATTTTTAAAAATCAACTTGTGATAATTCCCTTCAAATAAACATTTTGAATTTTCTTTGTCTTTCTTTACATTACTAAAAATGCCGATTGCAGGGATCGAACCTGTGACCTTCGCGTTACGAGTGCGGTGCTCTACCAACTGAGCTAAATCGGCAAATCCACTTATAGTATAGCACTATAAGGAAGGATGTCAAGAAATTTTCATCACAATTAAAAAAGCCTGTCCTGAGACAAGGCTTTGAGATTCTTCCTTTTAAGAACCCGCACTTTCGTAAGCGTCTAATCCCCTATCCCAGAGTTTTAAAGAAATAACAAAGAAAACAAGGGAAATCAAAATCAACCCACCAATGTTAAAGAGCCCGTCTTTGTCCTGCAAGAAATAGCTGGCAGGATAGTAAGCTGTAAAGGCAAAAGGCACGATAAAACTGATCAACCAACGAAGAAGTGAATTGTAAATGGAAATCGGATACTTGGCAAAGTCATTGAACATATAGAAGATGTAAATCATGGCGCCTGACTGCTTGGTCCAAAAAGCGATGCTGGCTGTTGCAATTTTCAAGGAAGTATAAATCAAGGTCGCAAAAGGAATACAAACTAGAAAAATCAGGAATTTTGGAAGAGTCCAAGCAATGCTAGTCACTGTTGTTCCTAATAGAATGCCACCGACCAAGAGTTCACCCAAGGCATCAATCTGAAAGGTCTCAACGAGGATGTGAAAGAGAGGATTGATAGGACGAGTCAGATACTTGTCAAACTCTCCCTTTCGCACCAAGCGCTGCCCCAGTGCCCAGAGATTGTCAAAAAAGAGATGGTCCAATCCCTTGGGAATCAAGGAAAAGCCATAGATAAAGGCAATCTCTTGAAAGGTCCATCCTTCTAGCGAAGGGATGTGTTGAAAGATGACATTGAGAAACAAGAGATTCAAGCCTTGGGTCAGGAAAACACCTAACACACCAACCACAAAATCAACCTTGTATTCCATGATTTGTTTGATGTATTGTCTGATAAAAATCAGATGCATGCGTTGATATTTTTTCATACTAACCTCCCTGAATGGTGATAAAGGACTGGACTCGTTTCCAAATCAACTGAGACAAGCCCACCATCACTATAAGCCAGAAAAGCTGAAGCAAAAGTGCTTGAAGAATCTGACTAGCATCGTATTTCCCAACAATAATCATGACCGGAGTGTAAATTAAGGATGAGAAAGGTAAGAAGGACAGAATATCTGAAATGACCTTTGGAAAGAAAGCCAAGGGAATCAAACTCCCAGACATAAAGGCCACTATGGAAGTCTTAAGTAGGTTGGAACCCCATAGGTTTTTAAATACAAAGGCAGAAAATCCAAAGCAGATATTAAAGAAAAAGTTAATCAGATAGGCCAGCGTTAAGCTAAAAAGATAAAGGACAGTTAATCCCAGCACTTCTACAATCCCTTGCCCAGATAAGATTTTCATCAAAACAATGACACTTAAAAATGGCAGTCCTACGCTGATAAAAATCAACCACTTAGAGCCCAGCTCGGTAAAGAGATAAGAAGCCGCAAAATGCACTGGTCTCAACAAACGCATGATAATGGAACCATCCTTGACCTCCTCCCCAATCATAAAGGAGCTATCCGACCTAGTCAGAAGATTGGTCACAAAACTCATGATGATGTAGAGGGTGATATCTGCCATACTGAAGCCCTGAATCAAAGACTCTTGTGAGGAATCAAAGACTGCCTTCCAGAGATAAAAGGCCACAAAAGCCCCCATGACATCGCCTATCCGATAGAGAATAAAGTTGACTCGGTAGGTGATTAATTCCTGAACACCTGCATTGATAAAGGGTTTATAACGTCTCCACAATTTGATCATCTTAGAGCTCCTTTCGATAGAAGCGACGGATAATATCCTCAATATCCGTATCCATCATCTTCAAATCGCGAATCTCAAAATCAGACAAGGTTTGCTTGATAATGTCAGCTGACTGGTAGCGAGAACTATCGAATTCAATGTTGAGGCTATTCCCTTGTCTATCAATAGTCATATCCGAAAAGCCTTCATAGTGAGAAAGGAGATGACTTTGACCTGGTAGCAGTTCAAAGGAGAGAGTCTTCATCTTGCCAAAGGTCTCCTTGAGCTGGCTCACCGTTCCATCAAAAATCTCCTGCCCCTTGTCAATCATAAAAATTCGATCACAGAGTTGCTCAATGTCGCTCAGGTCGTGAGTGGTCAAAAGAATGGTTGTTTCTTCCTCCTGATTGATCTGGGTGATAGCCCGACGAATATTGTCCTTGACCGAAACGTCCAAACCAATAGTCGGTTCATCTAAAAAGAGAACTTTGGGATTGTGAAGCAAGGAAGCCGCAATATCCGCCCGCATCCGTTGACCTAGTGAAAGAGTCCGCACAGGATCCTTGATAAATTCCTTCAAATCCAAAACTTCATTCAAAAAGTCCATGCGCTTATGGAAAAGCGAGTCTGGCACATCGTAAATCTCTTTCAAGACCGTGTAGGTCTCTTGCAGTGCCAAATCCCACCATAGCTGGGTGCGTTGTCCGAAAACGACTCCAATATCCTTGACATAATCTTGGCGATTGTCCTGGGGAATCTTGCCGTTAATCCGACAATAGCCAGATGTCGGCTTTAAAATCCCTGTCAGCATTTTGATGGTGGTTGACTTCCCAGCACCATTTGCCCCGATAAATCCTAAAATCTGCCCCTTGGGCACCTCAAAGGTCAAATCTTTGACCGCTTCAAAGGTCTGCTTTTCAGGATGAATAAAGGAGCGCAAAGCTCCCTTCAAACCCGGTTCCTTAACAGTCTTCACAAAATTTTTCTGAAGATGTTCCACTTCTATCATTGCCATATCTATCTCCCTTTAGTAAGAAACAAGATTGTATTTTTGACTACAAATATTCTAAATCCTTACTTTCTACACCTTCTTAATATTATTACAGAAGGATTTATACCAACCTATTATAGTCTAATAAAAAAAGGAATGCAAGCGTTTGCTTATAGATTATGAAATTAGAGATTTCTCTCTTAAAATAATACTTTTGAATCAGAAGTTCTGGTTTATTAGTTTCCTTAAAACACCAAAAAACCTGCCATTAGGGGCAGGTTGCTGTTTTATATGGTGCAGCTAGATTAAGCTTTACCTTCTTGAACCTACTGAGCAGTGTCACATGTTTTTTAGAAAGTTTTAACTACGATTTTATATAAAGTGCCATGAAATAGAATATAATCTGACTAAATACGTATACGTCAATCGGATTTGTTCCCGATTTCAAACAGTAATCTGTCCAAGCTACTTGATTGATGTAACACTCTCAAGATGGTAACTGTATCCTTATCAAAGCGATAAAACACTGAATAATTTTTTACTAGCAGTCGTCTAACTTTAATATCTAAACTGAGCAATTCTTCTACAATAGCGCATCTTTCAGGAAATATTTCTAAGGTTTGAATCCCTTCTGCAATAGCTTCAAAGTGATTCATGGCAGTTTTCGGTGATTGAAGCTCTTCTGCAATATAATGATAAATGGCTTCCATATCACTTTCAGCTCTTTTTAAAATATTAATGGTTATTTTAGTCATGCATTCCGTTCCTTAAATTCTTTAAAGAACTCATCGACCGATCGAACCTGACCGTTTTCTGCTTCATGATAAGCTTCAACCATCATTTGTCCAAATCGATCAGCTGTCATTTCCTCTACATTCACTGATGAAGGTGCGTCTGGCAATGAAATATCAAAAGGGATTTTCTTCGTTAATGATACTTGTTTCAATAATAGTGTAACTAATGTTGACATCGGCATCCCAAGCTGCTTCAAAACCTGTTCAGCTGATTGTTTATCTAATTCATCAACTCGAACACTAATTGTAGCTGTTTTTCCCATTCTTATCACCTCACTTAAGTTTTGTACTGTAATTGTACATCAATTTACATTACTTGTCAATTTAATGTTTTTCTGAAAACGAAATACCACTATTACACTGTTGAAAGATTAGATTAGATTAGTCATCAAAAAAGTGGTTATACAGAAAACTATTGATCATGTAGCGCTCTCGTAATCCTAACCCCCAGATGTTTTAAAAACTTACTGGTTGATTGAATGTTGCGGATATAGAAAGTAAAATTCTAAGAAAAATCTCATTTATTAAAAAATGAGGTCGTAATTTTTTCCTGACCTCATTTGTATATTTACCCCAAAAACATGAATTCTGAGGGACATTTACCACTTATTGATTTTTATAATTCATCAATTTATTTACAAAACATTAAAAGATTTTGTAGACATATATGACATTGATTTTAATTGACTAGGCTACAAAGTTTCTATGCCTTAATAAGCAGTCATTTTCTGAAATAATTTTGACAATCTGGAATTAAGAATATTTTCTTTCATTTCCTTCTGATACACTAAGAGAAATCGTTTATTACTTTCTAGTATTAAAAGCTGAAATAACAGAGCCGACAGCTGCAACACGTGCTGAACTAGCAATATCATGCTGCAAAGCGCGCGTTTCTTCTTGAATAGAAAGTTGATTTTCTTGAAATTGTTGTGTTTCTAAAAGATTATACGCCTCCTGCAATGTCAAAGCACGTCCTTCTTCAACCAGTTTATAAAGACGGTAAGTATCACTATAATTATAAAATTTCTCTGGAAAATTCTTTTTCCCATTAATGTACCCTGGTTGACTAATTTCTGTATTATGTAATTTCTGAGCCTGTTCCAGTTCCGCTTCTGCTGGTTGTATCAAAAATAACTGACGACCACCAAATAATACAATTCCTATCATCAGAAATACAAAACGTTCCAAACCTCTACCACTATCAGTAATCAAAATTAGTAAAGTAAGTACAAACATTGAAATGATAGTTTTTCCTAAGAACTGCTTAGCTTTCGTTAACTTAGCTTGTTTTTCCTGTAAATTTTTCAAAGTTACTGCTACTGGAGCTGTCAACTCACGTTTATCTTGTAAGTATTGTAAAATTTCCTCTCTCGTCATTTCCATTTCCTTTTCTTTATACTAACTCCCACTCACGGTTCATAAAGAATTTGTCCGTCTTCTTGTAAGATTACCCCGTTTTGATAGACCCAAACTACAGAACCATCTGTACTATGAACTGCATTATAGGGGATTTCATCTGTCATACCGTAGTTTCCTGCAAATACTTCACGCTCTTTAAAACCTAGCTTTTCGTTTGCATAATCAACGGAGGACTGTCCACCACTTAACCAAACACCAGTATTACGCCGTTTACGTGCATCTTCTCCACTACGTTTCACAGTAGTTCCTGTCGTATCTAAAAGCTCCGTGCTCATCTTGTAGTAAAAATCATTTGCATCTGAAAATATACCTTGTTGTCCAGTCCAGATTCTATCTTTTGAACTATCAGAAGCATCATGTTTTCCATCTACTCCATCTGGAAAAACTGTTCCACTGGGCGCCAAGTAAATCATTGAACCAGTAAATCCATGCTGTAAACTAGCCTTTAAAATCCCTCCTTCAAGAGTGGATCGATTTGTATTCAATCGCGTATCTTGTGGTTCGACAAGACCTTGTCGATCAAATTTCAAGACTTTCCCATTAGCATTCTGCCAGGTTCCAACTAGACTAGAAAACTCTCCTGACTGGATAGCAGTCACATCCAAAGTGGTCGAGGACTTTTCTTCTGTAGAACTACTCTTTTGTGAGCTTTTATTAGTTGATGATTTTGTTGATGTTCCAGCATCTTCACTCTGAGTTGAAGAAGAGTGCTTTTCTGATTCTTTTTCACCATTTCCGGTTATTTTTTTCAGTACAACTGAATCTGAGGTGATTTTTAAAGCTCCTGAATTTTTCGGTGTTAAAGTCAGAGACTCTTCCTTCATTTCATAAGATAAGCTTACTTCGTCATCCCTATATGTTCCAGTTAACTCCTTATTTTTAGAATCAACAGATAGATCCACATTATCCTCAAAAACCAAGGCATTCATTCTCAAAGATGCTACTTTATCTTTGATCTCCAAGCGATATGAAACTATCCCATTTTTCCCTTCATAAATACCGTTAAGATTCTTACCACAACCTGTTAACAAAACTAATAAGAATATCAATGAAACAAATATACTGACTCTTTTCATTATCTATCCTCTTTTTTGCGTTTTGAACGTGTTACTCCAAGTAAGCTAAGTGCACCTAGGCCAATCAAGGTTAAAACAGAGCTTGCACTACCAGTTTTTGGCAATTCTTTATTTCTAGCTACACGGCTATAGCTAACAACCTGATTCGCACTTTGAGTCTCTTTTTTCCCTTTCAGATTTTGATCTTTACTATCTTTTACATCGGTTGATGGTTTTAGCGTTGCTTGATATGCGTCATATTGAGCTTTAATTACTTGATATTCATGAGTTGCGTTAGTAAGCTCAGAAATTGCCTTTTTCAATTCTAGTTCACTTGTATGTTGTAAGTCTAGAGCTTTTTCATACTCGTGTGTGAGTTGATTAAGTGTATGTTTTGCAGCTTCTAATAGTTTAGGTCCATTTTTCAAAGCAGTAACTTTATCTTGTGCAGTTTTAAGTTCTTGTTTTGCTTCCGTTAATACGTTTAATGTGATATTAAAGTTTTCTTTAGCATCTGTCAATTGCTTAACTGCTTCATTATAACGTTGTTCAATAGCTGAAAGGTTATCTTTACGAGATTTTAATTCGTTATTATCTTGACTCAACTTTTCTTTAGCTGCAAGTAGATCTTTTTCTTTTTCTTCTTTTGTTTTAGAAATCGATTTAAGTTTTTCTTCTGCCGTTTCTTTTTCAAATTCAGCTTTACGAAGGTTATCTTTGGCTAATTCTAGTTTTGTTACTGCATCAGGAGTCTGTTCTTTAGATTCCTTAGCTTTTGTAAGTGCTTCTTTTGCATCTGCAAGAATGAGACCTGTTGCTTGAGCCTGTTCTTTTGCAGTTGCTAATTCGGTTTGTTTTTCAACTAATTCAGTCTTTGCTTTAGAAAGAGTAACTTCTGCATTCGTAACTTCAGCTTTTGCTTGTTCAATACGTTCGGTTGGTGACTCCACTTTAATTTCAGTAGTATCAAATTTTGATGGATCTTTAATATAACGTGGTTCTACATATTCGAAATGTGTCTTACCAACGGCTAATCCATGTCCAATAGCAAGGCCAAAATATGCTGGTTCATTTGTATAACCTACAACACTTCGTGCGTGTTCCCATTCATATCCATTGAATAAGAATGCTTCTAATGATTTATAAATGGTAGCTTTAGCTTCATCCATTGTTTTAGTATAGAACTGATCAGCATTTACACCTAAGTGTTTGTACTCATTTTCATAATCATCGTCATTAAATCCATATGAAAATAGGTTTTCATAAAATTGAAGATTTTTACCGGTTTTTAGGCCAAACTCATGTGCAACCTCATTAATGACCTTAACATCATGCCCATCATCCATTTGATAACCATTTGCTTCATCTCTACGTACAACTGTATTTGCAAATTTAAGAGAGTCTTTTGTAATTGTAACAAGTGGTGATCCGTATTGCTTACGTACTTGATTAATCAAATCAGCTGCAAATTGTGTCAATTCTAATTGTTGGTCATATGTTAAATTTCGAATATCAACACTTCGAGTTTTATCAACTTCGTTTGACTTGTATTCATTTTTATCACCAACGATTTCATTAATACGTTTCAAGGTTACTTCGTCATCTTCTTTTAGTGCTTTAATATATTCATCACTAAGAGTTAATGTATTTACGACTTGATTCGTTGTTAATGTTTTTAGTGTTGTGGTCGCTTCATTCAGCATTTGTTGTGCTTCTTGCACTCGTTGTTCTGCTACCTTAACCTCTGCTTCTTTGTTTGTTACTGTATTATTTGCAATAACATTGTTGGTTGTTGCTTGGGTAACTTTTTCGTCTAAGATATTGATTGTTTCATTACGTTTGTTATCAGCTGCTTTTGCATCGTCGACTTGATGCTCAGCTAGTGTAACCGCATCTTTTGACTGCTCTACAACTGTTTTTGCTTGAGTAAGTGCATCAGTTAGTTCACGTTCATTTGTATGACGAATAGATTCTTCAACTTCTTGAACACGATCTTGTGCTGATTGAACGATATGTTCTTGTTCGTTTACTTGTTCAGTTGCTTGTTTGAGTTTTGTTATTTCAACTTCAATGGTTTGATTAGCATGAGTTACTTGATCAGCTGATACTGAATGTTGCATTGTTGCATTATTAACCTGTTCAACTGCATTGGTTAGTTTATCTTCCGCTTCAGCAATAGATATATCAGATGCTTTTTGATTCGTTTCTGCATCTTGTACATTTTGTTTCGCTACAGATACCTGTTTTTCAAGTTCTGTTACTGTTTGAATGGCATTGTCATTCACTGTACGTGCATTTTCAACAGTTTGTTCAGCATGTTTCACGTTTTCTTTTGCGTGATTGACTTGTTCTTTTGTAATTTCTACGGTTTTAGTTGATGTTTGCTCAGTGACTACTTGAGAAGAAAGTCCTTGTTCAGTTAATTCCTTAGCATTGACATCTTCAACCTTTGCTAGGCTAGCTGTAACAAGTGCAGCTGCTGCTAAACTCCATTTTGTGCGTTTATCCATATTTCACTCCTTATAAGTCGTTCTTCCATTAGTTTAATACAAAATACCTATTTTGTAAAGTGATTTCAGTATAATTTTAACTCTACAGAGGGGATTTGTGGTGATAATTTAAGAGTTACAATAGAGAAATTAGGGGATTATATGAACAAATACACATTACAAAAACATATCTCTCTTCGAATCCGACATTTAAGAAAGCAGAAAAAAATGACACAGTGGGAGTTGAGTGAGAAAGCCAATCTAGGTATTAATTATATCTATAATATTGAAAATAAAAATTTAAATATAAAATTAGAAACGTTAGAGAAAATTATCATTGCTTTGGAAGTCACTGAAGCTGAATTTTTTAACTTTTTTAATCAAGAAACTGATTTTGAGACGACAAAAACATTTGAACTGATTTCTGAACTACCCATTTCAAAACGAAAAAAACTACTTGATGCTATTAACCTCATCTTAGAAACTTTAGAAGAATAAAATGCTAGACTTTTTTATCTAGCATTTTTCTATTGACACTTCAATTTTATAGTGTGTTGAATAAACAATAGTACAGTCTGGCTTCTAAAATATTACTAGAAATTGATTTGATTTTCCTAGTCAATTTGTTCAGATTTTATTTCATTACACTATATATCTGATAAAAATATGATTCAAATTAGGTCGATGCATCCTTGATGTAACTAGGTTACTGACTTTATCAGTTTTATATAAAATTTAAGGCAGTTCTTCAAGTTGACTTTGTTAGTCATATGAAGTATCTTAGATAAAAAATTAAATCTACCATATAAGTTAGTGAATATTCCCAAAATGAAACGCATATTATCAAGGTTCTTACCACCTGATAATATGCGTTTTTCTAATTTTAAAGACTTGTTTATCAACATCTTTGATTTACATTTATTCTCACAACTCTATAAAAAATTAAATTGAAAAAAACCCACCCTCAGGGGCAGGTTTCTGTTATGTTTTGTTCAGCTAGATTAAGCTTTACCTTCTGAACCGAATACGTCGATACGTTCTTCAACTGATGCTTGGATAGCTTTTACACCGTCAGCCAAGAATTTACGTGGGTCGAAGAGTTTCTTCTTGTCGTATTCTGCTTCGTTTGCTTCGTAGTCACGAGCAAATTTACGAGTTGCGTTAGCGAATGCGATTTGGCATTCAGTATTAACGTTAACTTTAGCAACACCAAGTTTGATAGCTGCTTGGATTTGGTCATCAGGAATACCTGATCCACCGTGCAATACGATTGGGAATCCTGGTACAGCTTCAGTCAATTTTTGCAAGTGGTCAAGGTGAAGACCTTTCCAGTTTGCTGGGTAAGGACCGTGGATGTTACCGATACCAGCTGCCAAGAAGTCGATACCAGTTGCAACCATTGCTTTAGCGTCTTCAATTGGAGCCAATTCACCGTCACCGATGATTCCGTCTTCTTCACCACCGATAGTTCCAACTTCAGCTTCTACTGATACACCATTTGCGTGAGCAAATTCTACAACTTTACGAGCTTTTTCAAGGTTTTCTTCAACTGGAAGGTGTGAACCGTCAAACATAACTGAAGTATAACCAACTTGAATACACTCAAGTGCATCTTCGTAGTGACCGTGGTCAAGGTGGATAGCTACTGGTACAGTGATACCCATTGATTCAACAAGGTTAGCGATCAAGTTGCGAGCAACTTTGTAACCACCCATGTATTTAGCAGCACCCATTGAAGTTTGGATCAAAACTGGAGCTTTTTTAGCTTCTGCTGCACGCAAGATAGCTTGAGTCCACTCAAGGTTGTTTGTGTTAAATCCACCAACTGCATAACCGTTGTCACGAGCTGCTTGGACAAATTTTTCTGCTGAAACGATTGCCATTTTATCAGGCCTCCTGTATATTTTTATGGGACATCCCATTTACATTGTTCATTTTATCACTTTTTCACAAAAAAAGCTAGTTTTTCCCGTGGTTTCGATTGAATTTCTTCTATTTTTAGATATGTAAACCTTTTCCCACTTGGTCTAATCCTTGTTCTGAGGCAGGTTCATGTAAAATGCCAAGTGGTCGTTATATCTTTCGAAACGATAGTAGATTTCTTCGTTTTCCAATAAACTTTTAACTACGAAGAGTCCCAAGCCAGCTCCCTTACTTTGTCGACTAGAAGTCGTAAAGGATTGTTCAAACTTATCTTGCTCTTCTGTTGTACAGGTGTTTTCTATAAAAATCCAGCCATCTTTTACTCCAATTTTTAGATAACCTCCTTGGACAGAGTGTTTCACAGCATTACTGATAAGATTGGAAAGAATCAGCTTTAGTACCGAAGGATTTAGATAAGTTTGTTGGTCAGTCAGTTGATTCACAACTGAGATTTCCCTCTCCTTGGCTAACAAGTCATAGTCCTTCAATAGAAGATTGGTCATATCCAGAAGATTGATGTCTTCCTTCTTATCTCGCAGTTCCTGTACCGAAGAAAGGGATAGGATTTGCTGGACATGGTGACTCAAATCGTCAACGATACCCAAAGAAACTCCCAGATAATGGTCTCTATCTTTGTAGCGTCCGATATTGGCTTGCATATTTTCCAGAAGAATCTTTAGACTAGCTAGAGGTGTCTTGAGCTCATGGGAAGCTCCTCGTAAAAACTCAACCTTCATCTTTTCCAGCTGGAGGATGGCCTCGTTTTTCTCATGCAAATCTGCAATCACAGTCAAGAGATGCTGATAAAGGCTGTTGATTTGTTCTTTAAGATCGCCAATTTCATCCTTAGAATCCACGCGCAACCTCACTTCTGCATCCAAATCCATCATCCGTCGAGTCACTCGTTTGATTTCCAAAATAGGAGCAACAATGGTTCTAGCATAGATTAAGGCGATGAGGAGCGAAATGATGAAAGACGCTAATAAAGTATAAGGCAGAAATTGAAGACTGATGTCTTCTGCTTCTTTTTGCAAATCCATAGAAGCTAAAAACTGCAAGGTCATAGTCTGACCATCCTTGATTTGAACTTCTCTTTCCTCAATGACCAAGGAAGCCGTCTGTCGTTCTTTATCAATGGGAAGATTGTCCTTGACCTCCAACTTATCCTGGGTCATCTCTCCCTTGATGGATCCCTTAATATCACTACTTTGAGAATAAAGTTCAAGGACTTCCTGGATAGTTTGACTGTCCTTTCCTTGGAGGGATTGTGCAATTTCTGTAGCCTTGAGCCCTATGTTCTCCTGACGGTGACTGAGATAGGTTGATGGAAAGAGGAAATAGATGGCCAAATGTAAACAAATGACTAAGGTAGAAAATACCGAGAAGGTATAAATAAATATCTTTTTAAATAGACCTGAACGTTTCATTTTCTCTCCAATTTATAGCCAACATTGCGCACGGTAAGAATACAATCTAAATCCAATTTTTTCCGTAATTCCTTGATATAGACATCGATCACTCGGTCAAAAGGAACCTCATCTGTCATCTTCCATACAGCATCGATAATCTGCGACCGTGTTAAGGCACGACCTTCATTTTTAACCAGATAGTCTAAAATTTCTAATTCTTTTGCATTCACTGCAACTTCTTGATCAGCCACTGTGGCACTATAACTGTCAAAATCGACCTTGGTATCCTTATAGGTAAAGCTACGACCTGCATCATAATAACGTTTAAAGATAGCATCCACTCGTACTTTTAACAAAGATAGAGAAAAAGGCTTTTCCAAATAACCATCAGCTAATGCAGCAAAGGCACTCATCTTATATTCTTCGTCCTGAAAGGCTGTCAACATGAGGACTGGAACTTGACTGCTTTTTCGGATTTCTGACAAAACCTCTAAACCATTGAGTTTCGGCATTTGAATATCTAGGAGAATCAGAGCAACTTGGTGATTGGAAAATTGTTCTAAGGCCTCAAGGCCATCTGCTGCCTGAATGGTTTCATAGCCACAATCCGTCAAATAGTCACTAATTCCCTCACGGATCATGTCTTCATCTTCTACAATTAGAATTTTCATATAAATCCTTTTCTATCAAAAATGCTACCTATATTATATCTCATTTGAATGAGAATAGGTAGCAGGTTTTTTATTCACTATCCAACAAGAGTTCTTTTGGTTGTTTAAAGAGGAGATTGCTGGAAGCAAGTGCCATAACTAATACTACAAGAACTAAGCCAAGTACAAAGATGATAGCAAAGTCAGAAGGTTGAATGGAAATATCCAGACTTGAAAGTGTCTTGCTAAAGCCGTCAACTTCTGCACCACCACCGAGATTGGAAGCTTGGGCTGCCTTACTTGCCTGCTTAGCCACATCTGATGTGACATTGGCTAGTACTGTATTTCCAATAGCACGAGCTGTATAATTAGCTAGGAAGTAGGCTGAAATGAGAGCTGGAATAGCAATCATAACTGCTTCTGTGATAAATTGTCCTAAAATACTTGCTTGTTTTAGACCAATTGAAAGGAGAATTCCAACCTCTTTACGACGAGCGTTAATCCATAGTGTCAGTAAGAGAGCAAGTAGAAGAACAGAGAAGCTCAAGCTACCCCAGAAAAGCAGATTAGCCATCTTGTACATGCCTGAGATTGATTGTTCAAGGGCAGGGTAGTTAGATGAACTCTTAATCAAGCTATACATCTTCCAGTTGATACCGTTGATAGAGCCTAATTCTTGCATGACACTATCTAGGTTCTTATCTCCAGCCACAAAGAAGGTAGCATCGCCATAGATAGCTGTATCTTCTGTATAACCATAGAGCTGGGCAGCTGTGTGAATATCTGTGATAGCTGTATTCTCATATAGTTCTTGTGAGTAGGTCACAGCAGATTTATTATGTCCATCAAAGAGTCCTTTGATCGTTACTTCTACTGTTTCCTTGGCTCCTTTTTCATTATCGGCATCGTAGATATTGGAGTTGAGTTTGACCTTGTCTCCTACTTTCCAACCGTGTTTAGCAGCCAAGTTTTTGTGCATGAGAATTTGGTATTTGTCATCGTTTGTTAAATGCTCACCTTCGACCAGTTTGTAAGAGCCTGACACAAACTTGTCTTCTTTAGAAGAGTCATTGACTCCTGTTATCATCAAGCTACTTCCAAAACGTTGAGCTCGATCTGGCGTTAGATTTTTCTTAGTTTCAGGTGTCTCAATCAATTCATAGCCTGTTAAATCACCGATAGCGTTGATCCGTTTGATGTAGGATTCGATGGCTTTATTCTCTGTAATTTTTTTGATATCTTCACCCTTGATATTCCCTGCACCACGTGGAGTTCCTTGATTGACTCTACGATTGATTTGCATGGAAAAACTATTGGTGATATTTTTAAAGGTTTCCTGAGAAGCCTTGGCTGTCGCACCCTTGATAGACAAGCCGACCAAACTCAAACTAGCCATCAAGAGAATGATAAGAAAGATCACAAGGGACTTAAAAAATTTTCTTGTGACATAGGCAAATGCGTTGTGTAACATAAGATTCCTTTCTAGATTTACTTCAATTATATATTTAAAAGATTTAGTTACTATTTTTTCTTGTTTCAGTCAGTTTCTTATCCTTCAATTCAAGTGTAATATCTGATGCCTGTGCTACTTCCTTACTGTGGGTCACAACAATCACACACTTGCCTGTTTTCTCAGCAAGAGATTTGAGCAGGTCAATAATATCTCCAGCAGTCTTAGGATCTAGGTTTCCTGTTGGTTCATCTGCTAAAATCACTGGCGCCTCAGATACAAGACTACGAGCAATGGCAACCCGTTGTTGCTGCCCACCTGATAATTGGAGAACATTCCGCTTGATCTGACTTTCATCTAAACCAAGTTCAAGAAGGGTATCCTTGCTGGCCTTTTTATTGACCAAGCGGATATTTTCCAATGGAGAAAGATAATCAATCAAATTATAGTTTTGGAAAACTAGCGAGATATGGTGCATACGGTGATAAGAATAACCTTGTTCACGAATGTCCTTTCCCTCAAACTTAATAGCACCTTCGACTGGGCTATCAAGTCCTGCTAATAGAGATAAGAGTGTTGACTTCCCAGCTCCTGATTCTCCAATGATGCTATAGAATTTTCCATGTTCAAAATCGTAATTGATTTTATATAATACAGCTTCTGCAGTGTTTTTGTAACGATACGTAAGATCTTGTAATTGTAGTAAAGTCATGATTTCTCCTTTATTAACTGATGGATGATAAAATTTCCTTAGGTGATTTTCTAAATAAAAAGATAAAACAAAGTGCAACTGACAAGCAGCTAATCACAAGTAGAAAGACGTAAGATTCTCCAAATGATAGAATACTGGTTGAAAGATTCGTTGCCTTTGCTAGCGTATCTTGTAGTGCGGCTTGATCGCCACTTGCTAGTACAGTCTTCAAGAGATAGGAAGTAATGGCATTCCCAGCCACAAATGCTGGCAGAATAGCTGCCAATGAAACTAGGATGACTTCCAGGCAGAATTGGCTAAAGATTGCTATTTTTCCTTTTCCTAGTGCCAATAAAATACCAACCTCGTAGACTCGCTCTCGTAACCAAAGTGACAAGACCAAAATCAGCGCTCCCACACCAGCAATCATAATGCCATAGAGGAAAATTTGGAGGAAGGTTTGGAAGGTCGAAACTGAATCCTTGATTTGTTCAAAAGCCTTATTTTCCTTTTCTACTTGGAAACCTTGGTTTTCCAGAGATAACTTTTCAACCTCTTGAAGGATGCCATCCATATCTTTGGGATTTTCTAGATAGAAACGAGCAGCAGAAACTTGAGCTTCCTTATTTCCAAGAAGAGTTTGGCTACTTTCGTAGTCAGTATAGACCGTATTTTCACTAAAGTCTGATGATAGACCGGTAAATTTCTCTTGCTTCTGCCCTGAGAAAATACCTACGATTTCATAATCTAGCCTTTGTCCACTATTTCCTTCTACTGGAACAGGATTTAAGCTAATCTTATCACCTATTTTTAGATTGTTTTTCTTGGCTAAATCTTCATGGATTAAGATTTTTTTGCTATCTCCTTTTTCTAAATGCCTTCCTTCTTTAAGGGTAAAGGCGGAACTTGTAAAAGAAACATCCTTGGAAGAATCTTCCAAAGCAATCAAACTGACGAGATTTTTTTCAGCCTCTGTCAAATCATCCCTTTGAATACTTTGTTCTCCAGTAACGACTTCTTTGTCAGTTAACTTGGCTATTGTTTCTAACTCAGGTGAAATATTCTCAAGACCCTTTATCTTTTTCAGGCAATCTAGTTGAGACAATTGAAAAGTCTGATCCGGTTCGATTCTTTTAATCGAGAAAGATGTATTCAATGATCGATAGAGATTATTTTCTACTGTTTTGTTGGACTTCATGAGCGTCAAACAAGCCGATATTCCAGCCAATAAGACAAATAGAATCAGGAATAATATGAGACTTCTCAGTCGTTTTCTGCTGACGTAAGCCCAAGCTCTTTGAATGGGATTCATATAGCACCTCCATATTTGTAAGACTATTATAATATCCAAATATGAAATGTTTATGAAATAAGAAAAATTTTTGAAATAAAATAAGCCAGTATTTCTACTGACTTTATATTTATAAATCACCCAGATTAAAACAGAGAAAATGCAGCAACTATCCCAGAGAAAATGTTAGCTACAGCATGTATGATCCAACTTGTTAAAATGGACCCTCCAGCTTTCTTTTCATTAACAAAACCAAGATAAGCTGCTATTGCTCCAGTAAAAAATATAATGAAAAAAGTGACTTCTAAACTTACTACTGAAGCAAATAATACTCCATGAAGCAATCCAAAAGCGATAGCCTGTATCGTATTTGCAAAGACAAACGGCATGTGATTTGCCATTCGTTTCAGTAGAAATCCTCTAAATAGCAGTTCCTCTGGCAAAGATGTTTGCAAAATACTATAAATTAGAATACTTGGTAAAGCCTTATAGCCCATACCAGAAAAAGTCGAAGTAGCCGTTTCTATACTACGTGTTAGAGGAAAGATAAGCATATAAAAAATGGTAAACAAGAGAAAACCACCAATTATCCATGTAATTAGATAAGAATCTTTATCCCTTTTAATAGATTTTAAACCAATCCATTCCATAAATGGGACTTTCCCCCTCACAGTCAGAAACCACCAGATAGAAGGTAGTAAAATAATAAAGAGAATTTGAATAAAGGCGCTCATTATTCGTTGAAGTTCATTAACCATCGTAATCCCCCTTTACATTTTTGAAATACTTATTTTAAATCAGGAAATACAAGTCTTTAACTATGAAAGCTTTCCGATAAGAACCCTTATAAACTAGGATAGATTAAACTTTTCTACACTACTACCTCTCTAATTTTTTCAAAACTGAACTTTTGCCATCTTTTCTATATCTATTATAGCACTTTTTGAATTGAAAGAAAAAAACCACAAGAAAAAGGTATTCTTCTCCTGTAGATTTATTGCTATGCATTTCAACAAAAAAGAGCTAGCTGAAGCTAACTCTTTTCCTATGCGGAGAGAGGGACTTGAACCCTCACGACCTAAAGCGGTCACAGGATCCTTAGTCCTGCGCGTCTGCCAATTCCGCCATCCCCGCGTCGATTACTTTACTAGTATATCAACTTTCACAAACTTTGTCAACACTTTTTTCAGATTTTTTTCATTTTTTTTGAATACATTATTCTTTGATTTCAACTAGATTTTCATCAAGGAGTTTCGCTCCTAATGTATTCTTAAAATGTCCAAGTGCAAACTGGTGATTTTCAGGCCAGATTGATGCAACTGCTGGCTTAACAACTTCTATCTGATACCCAAGATTATAGGCATCGATAGCCGTATGCAATACACAGATATCTGTAAGAACACCTGTTAAGATGACTGTATCCACGCGACGCTCTCTCAGACGGATATCCAAATCTGTGCCAGAAAAAGCCGAATAGTGACGCTTGTCCATCCAGAAAACACGACTATCGCCAGCATATTCCTGATAGAACTCGGCTAACTTACCATATAGATTACGCCCGCTGGTCCCAATCAGATTATGAGGGGGAAATAGTTTACTTTCTGGATGAAAGACATCATTTTCCTCATGAGCATCAATGGTAAAGAAAATATAATCTCCACGGTCAAATGCTAATCTAGTCACCTGATTGATCGCTTCTGATATAGCTTGAGCAGGAGCTCCAGCTGTCAATTTTCCATAATCCGCTACAAAATCTTCTGTATAGTCAATTGAAATTAAAGCATTAGCCATTAATAGTCCCTCTTTTTCACTTCTTCAAAGATATCTGGGATCAAGACCTTAAGATAAGTTCCCTTCATCCCCAGTGAACGACTTTCAATAATTCCTGCTGATTCGAGTTTTCGAAGAGCATTGACAATCACAGAACGCGTAATACCGATACGGTCTGCAATAACTGAAGCAGTTAATTGTCCTTCATTGCCATTCAATTCACCCAAAATAGCTGATACTGCTCGTAACTCAGAGTAAGAAAGAGTATTGACTGCCATTGTTACGGCTGTACGACGGCGGATATTTTTCTCATCTTCTTCACGTTGGAAGTTCAAAAGCTGAATACCAACCACCGTGCTGGCAATCTCAACAAGGATCAAATCCTCATCTTCAAATTTCTTATCATTACGCCAGATAATCAAAGATCCCAAACGAATCCCAGAAACATGAATTGGAGCAATCGTTGTCAAACCATCTGGGAAATCTGCACGACTCTCAACTGGAAAGATGCTTAATTCGTGATCTACAGTCAGATTTGCTTCTGTATCGTAAATCATATTTGCCCCTTGGATATAATCCTCAGGGAAAATCTTTGTTTGGAAGAACTGCTCTACACGATCGGTGTTTGTTTTATAGCGCATAAAGTAGCCCAATAAACGCCCCTTGCTATTGACAATACAAGCATTGCAATCGATGATATCTGCTAATTGACGTGTAATGGCATTATAGGGAAGCTCATCCTGTAGTTGCTCCTCCGAACGCTTTAAGATAGATGTGATTTTTCTCGTTTTTTCTAATAAATGTGCCATTTTTCACCTCGTATTTAATCGCTCCCATTATATCACAAAACTGTCTTTATTTCAATAATTATCTGAAAATTGCTTATTGTATTGCAATTCTCTTACATTTGCAATTTTTTATATTTTTTTCAATTTTCTTGTTGACAACTCCCTCATTTTTTGATAATATAATATTACAAGATAACAAGTATATAGATATTACTTATAGTATTGATTTTTACTTAACTCTCGGTCTCCTTATATAGAAAAGCGATTCACCTCAGTGAACCGCTTTTTTTATTATTTATCGCCCTTGTTTCGAATAACAAAGCCTGTTTGCTTTTCGCTAGATGTTGTGCGAGGTTTTTTGTTGTCTTTACGGTAACGTTTTTCCTTATCAAAGCGGTCATTTTTGCGACTGCCTTTTTTGAAGTCATCTCGACGTTCACCACGACGATTGTCGCGACGGCGACGGTCTCCACGGCCTCCCTTGGCTTTACCACCGAAGCCACTACCTGATGGTTTAAACGGTAATGGTTTTTCACGCGCAATCTCCACTTCAGGCAGACTATCTGGATCTTGAACAGTCAGACTCAAGATATACATTGCCAATTCTTCTGGGCTGAATTCTGAGGCCAATTGACGAGCATCCTTGCCAAACTTCTCAAAGTTGCTACGAATTTCCTCATTAGCAAAATCACGTTCGATTTTCTTAAGAGCTACTTGCTTCTTAGCTTGGAAGGCTTCTTCTGCACTTGCAGGTTTAAGACCTTTCATGCGTTTCTTAGTCAAGTTTTCAATGATTTGGAGGTAGCCCATTTCATTTGGTGATACGAAAGTAATAGACTGACCTGACTTACCAGCACGACCTGTACGACCGATACGGTGAACATAACTTTCAGGATCTTGTGGAATATCGTAGTTATAGACATGGGTCACACCTGAAATATCCAAGCCACGCGCTGCAACGTCCGTCGCAACTAGAACATCCAGATTACCGTTTTTAAAATCACGAAGGACACGAAGACGTTTGTTTTGGTCCAAATCACCATGAATTCCTTCTGCACGGAAACCACGGATTTTCAAACCACGAGTCAATTCATCTACACGGCGTTTTGTACGACCGAAGACGATTGACAACTCAGGTTGATCAACATCCATAAGACGAGTCATGGTATCAAATTTTTCTTGTTCCTTAACGCGGATATAGTACTGGTCTACCAATTCTGTTGTCAACTCTTTAGCCGCAATCTTCACATGCTCAGGTTCTTTCATGAACTGAACCCCGATACGTTTGATAGCATCTGGCATAGTTGCTGAAAAGAGCAAGGTTTGACGATTTTCTGGGACACGAGAGATAATGGCTTCAATATCCTCAAGGAAGCCCATGTTAAGCATCTCATCTGCTTCGTCAAGGATGAGAGTTTCAATATCTTGCAATTTCAAGGCTTTGCGTTTAATCAAGTCTAGGAGACGACCAGGCGTTCCAACTACGATATGAGCTCCTGACTTAAGAGCCTTGATTTGTTTTTCAATACTTGAACCACCATAAACAGAACGGACTTTTACACCCTTGCTACGTCCAAAGCGGAAAAGTTCTTCCTGACTTTGAACAGCTAGTTCACGAGTTGGGGCAATCACCAAAGCTTGAATGGTTGCTTCTTCTGTACGAATCTTTTCAAGGGTTGGCAAGCCAAAGGCTGCAGTTTTCCCTGTACCGGTTTGAGCTTGTCCGATAACATCTTTCCCTTCAAGAGCCAAAGGAATAGTTTGCTCTTGGATAGGACTTGCTTCTACAAATCCTGCTTTTTCAATTTCTGCCAATAAATCAGCAGAAAGATTAAATTCATTAAATTTCACGTTATTCTTCTTTCTAAAGATGGTGCGAAGCCATCCTATAGCGCTTAGTTTATACTTTTCTTGTCATGACGTACTTTCAGTTTTTATGAAAGACCGTGTTGCTTCTTTTCCACTAAAGAAAAGTACTGCTTTCTTTGCAACTTATCTAGTATAACACAAGAGAGAGCCAAAAGATAGTCTAACCACTTGATTAAATCATGTAAACGATTTTTCTATTTTTTGAACTTGATTCTCAAAAGCTTTCGTAAGACTAATTTAGTCCAATATTTTTTCCCGTAGCAGAATTGTGAAAAAATTTTTTTCTTGTGTTAGAATGAAAACAAACAGGAGGATTTAAAAATGTTAACATACGATTTAATTGTTATTGGATTTGGTAAGGCAGGTAAAACTCTTGCTGCCAAACTAGCTTCAGCTGGTAAAAAAGTTGCCCTTATCGAACGCAACAAGGCTATGTACGGTGGAACTTGTATCAACATCGGTTGTATTCCAACTAAAACCTTATTAGTTGCTGCAGAAAAGGACTTGTCATTTGACGAGGTTATGGCAACTAAAAACACTGTTACTACACGCCTCAATGGTAAAAACTATGCTACTATCGCTGGTACTGGAGTTGATATCATTGATGCCGAAGCCCACTTTGTTTCTAATAAAGTCATCGAAATTCAAGCTGGTGATGAAAAACAAGAACTAACAGCTGAAACAATTGTTATCAACACTGGTGCTGTTTCAAACGTTTTATCAATTCCAGGTCTTGCGACCAGCAAGAATGTCTTTGACTCAACAGGTATCCAAAACTTGGAACAATTACCAGAAAAACTCGGAATTCTTGGTGGTGGAAACATTGGTCTTGAATTTGCTGGTCTTTACAACAAACTCGGAAGCAAGGTAACAGTCTTGGATGCTCTAGATACTTTCCTACCTCGTGCAGAACCTTCCATCGCAGCTCTTGCTAAACAATACATGGAAGAAGACGGCATCGAATTGCTTCAAAACATCCATACTACTGAAATCAAAAACGATGGTGACCAAGTTCTTGTTGTGACTGAAAATGAAACCTATCGTTTCGATGCCCTTCTCTATGCAACAGGACGTAAACCAAATGTTGAACCACTTCAACTTGAAAATACAGATATTGAACTTACTGAACGTGGCGCTATCAAGGTCGACAAAAACTGTCAAACAAATGTTCCTGGTGTCTTTGCAGTTGGAGATGTCAACGGTGGCCTTCAATTCACTTACATTTCACTTGATGACTTCCGTGTTGTCTACAGCTACCTTGCTGGTGATGGCAGCTACACACTTGAAGACCGTCTCAATGTGCCAAATACCATGTTTATCACACCAGCACTTTCACAAGTTGGTTTGACTGAAAGTCAAGCTGCTGAATTGAAGCTTCCATACGCTGTTAAGGAAATCCCTGTTGCAGCCATGCCTCGTGGTCACGTAAACGGAGACCTTCGTGGAGCCTTCAAAGCTGTTGTCAATACTGAAACCAAAGAAATTCTCGGGGCAAGCATCTTTTCAGAAGGATCACAAGAAATCATCAACATCATTACTGTTGCTATGGACAACAAAATCCCATACACTTACTTCACAAAACAAATCTTCACTCACCCAACCTTGGCTGAAAACTTGAATGACTTGTTTGCGATTTAAGTTAATTCAGGCAGCCCTCCTTGGGCTGTTTTTCTTTTTCTAAAATCTCAAATCTGTCTTTTTCAGCTTTTATGATATAATAGAAACATGAAATTAGAAACTACTTTTGGGCTCCTTGCTGGACGTTCTTCTCACTTTATTTTGAGTCGTCTCGGACGTGGAAGTACGCTCCCAGGGAAACTTGCCCTCCAATTTGATAAAGATATTTTACAACATTTAGCGAAGAACTACGAGATTGTCGTAGTTACTGGTACCAATGGAAAAACCCTGACAACCGCCCTCACTGTCGGTATTTTAAACGAAGTCTATGGTCAAGTTCTGACCAATCCTAGTGGTGCCAATATGATTACAGGGATTACCACCACCTTCTTGACAGCAAAATCCTCTAAAACAGGTAAAAACATTGCAGTTTTAGAAATCGACGAGGCCAGTCTTTCCCGTATCTGTGACTACATCAAGCCAAGTCTCTTCGTCATCACCAATATCTTCCGTGACCAAATGGACCGCTATGGTGAGATCTACACGACTTACAACATGATTTTGGATGCTATTCGGAAAGTTCCTACTGCTACTGTTCTGCTGAATGGTGACAGTCCTCTTTTCTACAAACCTACAATTCCAAATCCTGTTCAGTATTTTGGTTTTGATATGAAAAAAGGTCCAGCGCAACTTGCTCACTACAATACCGAAGGTATCCTCTGCCCTGAATGTCATAGCATTCTTAAGTATGAGCTTAATACCTATGCCAACTTGGGGGCCTATATCTGTGAAAATTGTGGATGCAAACGTCCTGAGCTGGATTATCGTCTGACTGAACTGGTTGAATTGACCAACAATCGCTCTCGTTTTGTTATCGACGGCCAAGAATACGGTATTCAAATCGGTGGTCTCTACAACATCTACAATGCTCTGGCTGCTGTCGCTATTGCCCGCTTCCTCGGAGCTGAGCCACAACTAATCAAGCAAGGATTTGACAAGAGTCGTGCAGTATTCGGTCGCCAAGAAACCTTCCAGATTGGTGACAAGGAATGCACACTGGTTCTTATTAAAAATCCTGTTGGTGCTACCCAGGCCATCGAAATGATCAAACTAGCTCCTTACCCATTTAGTCTATCTGTTCTCCTCAATGCCAACTATGCGGACGGGATTGATACCAGCTGGATTTGGGATGCTGACTTTGAGCAAATTACTGATATGGACATTCCTGAAATCAATGCGGGTGGAGTTCGTCATTCTGAAATTGCTCGTCGTCTACGTGTTACTGGCTATCCAGCTGACAAGATCACTGAAACGAGCAGCTTGGAACAAGTTCTTAAAACGATTGAAGCTCAAGAATGCAAGCATGCCTATATCCTTGCGACTTATACAGCTATGCTGGAGTTCCGAGAACTTCTTGCCAATCGTCAGATTGTTAGAAAGGAGATGAACTAATGGTTTTTACTTCACTTTCCTCAAAAGACGGCAACTATCCATACCAGCTGAATATCGCCCACCTCTATGGAAACCTCATGAACACCTACGGAGATAATGGAAATATCCTTATGCTCAAGTACGTAGCTGAAAAACTTGGGGCTCATGTAACAGTTGATATCGTTTCACTTCATGATGATTTCGATGAAAATCACTACGACATCGCCTTTTTCGGCGGTGGTCAAGACTTTGAACAGAGTATTATTGCTGGTGATTTGCCAGATAAAAAAGAGAGCATTGACAACTTTATCCAAAATGATGGTGTTGTCCTTGCTATCTGTGGTGGCTTCCAACTATTAGGCCAATACTATATCGAAGCTTCTGGAAGACGTATCGAAGGTTTAGGTGTTATGGGACACTATACACTCAACCAAACCAATAACCGTTTTATCGGTGACATTAAAATTCATAACGAAGAATTCGACGAAACCTACTATGGCTTTGAGAACCACCAAGGCCGTACCTTCCTCTCAGATGACCAAAAACCACTCGGTCAGGTTGTTTACGGAAATGGAAATAATGAAGAAAAAATCGGTGAAGGTGTTCACTATAGAAATGTTTTCGGTTCTTATTTCCACGGACCTATTTTATCCCGTAATGCAAACTTAGCCTATCGCTTGGTCACTACTGCACTCAAGAAAAAATATGGTCAGGACATTATCCTTCCAGCTTATGAAGATATCCTTAGCCAAGAAGTAGCTGAAGAATACAGCGATGTGAAAAGTAAGGCAGAATTCAACTAAACTTTCTATTCCAACATGCTATTAGCTGTTGGAATTTTTTTGTAGTCTTTTCCCCTTCTCTCTTGCATTTTCTACTATTTTTTGCAAAAATAGAGGGGTAGAAAGAAGGTAACATATGTCTAAATTACAACAAATTGTAACATATCTCGAATCTGAAAAGTTAGACGTCGCAGTCGTATCTGACCCCGTCACTATCAATTACCTCACTGGTTTTTACAGTGATCCACACGAACGCCAAATGTTCCTCTTTGTCCTTGCAGACCAGGAACCACTTCTCTTTGTTCCAGCCCTTGAGGTTGAACGTGCGACTAGCACTGTCTCTTTCCCAGTTGTTGGTTATGTAGACTCTGAAAACCCTTGGAAGAAAATCCAAAACGCTTTGCCACAGCTTGATTTCAAACGTGTTGCAGTTGAGTTTGATAACCTCATCTTGACTAAATACCACGGTTTAAAATCTGTCTTTGAAACTGCTGAATTTGAAAACTTGACTCCACTAATCCAACGTATGCGCTTGATCAAGTCAGCAGACGAAGTGCAAAAGATGATGGTTGCAGGTGTTTACGCCGACAAGTCTGTCAAAGTTGGTTTTGATAATATTTCTCTTGACAATACCGAAACAGATATCATTGCGCAAATCGACTTCGCTATGAAACGTGAAGGCTATGAAATGAGTTTTGATACTATGGTTTTGACAGGTGATAATGCTGCAAATCCTCATGGTATTCCTGGAGCCAATAAGGTTGAAAACAATGCTCTTCTCCTCTTTGACCTCGGTGTTATGGTCAATGGTTATGCATCAGATATGACTCGTACAGTCGCTGTTGGTAAACCTGACCAATTCAAGAAAGACATTTACAACTTGACTCTTGAAGCCCAACAAGCTGCCCTTGACTTTATCAAACCTGGTGTCACTGCGCATGAAGTAGACCGTGCTGCCCGTGAAGTTATCGAAAAAGCAGGTTATGGTGAGTACTTCAACCACCGTCTCGGGCACGGTATCGGTATGGACGTCCACGAATTCCCATCTATCATGGAAGGAAACGACATGGTTATCGAAGAAGGTATGTGCTTCTCAGTTGAACCTGGTATCTACATCCCTGGTAAAGTCGGTGTCCGTATCGAAGACTGTGGTGTTGTTACAAAAGACGGCTTTGACCTCTTTACAAGCACTAGCAAAGATTTGCTTTATTTTGATTAAAATCAATTTATAAAAAATAAGATGGAAAAGTGAGACTTTTCCATCTTATTTTTTGATTTGATAATAAATTTTATCAGCTATATAACCTTTTCGTTCAACTGCATTTGGGATCGTCTTCCAAAAAGTCATACCTGCTTTTTCCATGACACGACCAGATGCTGGGTTTAGACTTACATAGCAAGCATCAACCTCTTCAAATCCAATCTCATCTAGACAGTATGATAAAACTGCCTTCAAGGCTTCTGTCATGAGTCCTCGTCCCCAGTAGTCCATCCCTAAGATATATCCAATCTCACAGCTAGAGTTATTTTCATCTGCACTGACAAGACTAATATCTCCGATGACATAATCTGGATTTTCTTTGAGACAAATGGCCCATTTGTAGTAATTTGGATCGTCATAGGATTTTACCCAATTGCCAATAGAATTTCGAGTTTGTTCAACATTGAGGTGTGGATTCCAAGTCACATAAGTCAGATTTTCTGAGCGTGAAGCCCAATTATCAAACATGGCTTGAGCATCACCTTCCACAAATCTCCTCAGTATCAAACGTTCTGTCTCAATAGTTTGTGTCCCTACTGCTTTCATAATCGTAACTCGCTTTCTATTTGAATCTTCAAGCTAAGAAGGTCCACTGGACCTTCTTAGCTTTCTTATTTCTAGGCTCTGGGTAAAAACACTACACTCATAAACATTGAGAAAACAACAGTTTCCTCTAATTTCATGACGCAGTCGCTGTCTGGCTTGAAATGCACTTTAGCAAGTTTTTTCAAGCCTAGTCATCGTTGCGGGGGTGAGACAAGGAAAATCAAACTCTTCGAGTTACCGACCTGCCTCGTTTCCCTATTTCTAGACTCGGGGTAAAAACACTATACTCATAAACATTGAGAAAACAACAGTTTCCTCTAATTTCATGACGCAGTCGCTGTCTGGCTTGAAATGCACTTTATCAAGTTTTTTCAAGCCTAGTCAGCCTTGCGGGGGTGAGACAAGGAAAATCGAACTCTTCGAGTTACCGACCTGCCTCGTTTCCCTATTCCTAGATTCGGGGTAAAAACCTCCACTGGAGGTTATTCTTGCTTTCTAATTTCTAGGCTCAAGGTAAAAAGGTCCCCCGGACTTACTCTCACTTTCTTATTTCTAGGTGAGAGGGTAAAAACCTCCACTGGAGGTTTTTACTCCCAAAACTTATCAAATACGGTGATTGGTAAGTGGCGTTTGTGTTGGCCTTTGTACCACCATTTTTCAATGGTGGCTTGGGCTTCTGGGCTGACTTGCTTTCCTTCGAGGTAATCATCAATTTCATTGTAAGTGACTCCCAAGGCTACTTCATCTGCAATGCCTGGTTTTTCTTCTTCCAAATCTGCTGTTGGGATTTTTTCATAGAGGGCTGGATCAGCTCCAAGCTCTTTCAAGAGTTGTTTTCCTTGGCGTTTATTGAGGCGATAGAGTGGGAGAATATCTGCACCACCATCACCAAACTTGGTAAAGAAACCTGTGATATTTTCCGCAGCATGGTCTGTCCCGATAACAGCTCCGCTATGAGCACCCGCAAGGGCATATTGGGCAATCATACGACTACGAGCCTTGATATTTCCCTTGTTAAAATCTGAAACAGAACTTCCTGTTGCTTCCACTGCTGCCGTCATAGCATCAGCAGATTCCTTGATATTAACGACCAAGCTCACATCTGGCTGGATAAAAGCTAGGGCTTTTTGGGCATCTGCTTCATCTGCTTGCACTCCATAAGGCAAACGAACAGCGATAAATTTATAGCTGTCATCACCTGTTTCTGCCCGCATTTCTTCCATGGCTAATTGAGCCAAGCGTCCTGCCAAAGTCGAGTCCTGTCCCCCAGAAATTCCTAAGACAAATGTCTTTAAAAAAGGATGTTTTTTCAAGTATCTTTTCAAAAAGTCAATCGAACGACGGATTTCTTCCTGGGCATCAATCACTGGTTTAACCCCCAGTTCTTGGATAATGGTCTCTTGCAAACTCATTCTTCTTCTCCTTCACCTAGAGCTTCCTTACGCATTTTATCAATCAAGTCCATCTTGTCTTGCCATACATCACGGGCCAAGTCGACAGGGTAATGTTGTGGGTTAAGAACACGTTTGTATTCGTCCCAAAGCTTGTCAAATTCCTTACGAGCATAGGCCTGAATTTCAGGAAGACTTGGTAAATCATAGACCAACTTACCGTCCTTGAAGATGTTCACCAAGAGAGGAACGGCATCAAAATTGCGGACAGTTTTCTTGATGTAAGTATAGGTCGGATGGAACATCTTAATCTCCGTCATACTAGTAACATCTACACCATCGTAGGTAATGTAGTCACCTTCAGACTTGCCTTTTTCACGGCTGGTGATGCGCCAAACTTGCTTCTTACCTGGTGTTGAAACCTTCTCTGCATTGTTTGAAAGTTTGATAGTATTGCGCATCTGACCATTTTCATCTTCAATGGCAACAACCTTATAAACCGCTCCTAGAGCTGGTTGGTCATAGGCTGTAATGAGCTTAGTTCCTACACCCCAGACATCAATCTTAGCTTTTTGCATCTTGAGGTTAAGGATGGTATTTTCATCAAGGTCATTGGATGCATAAATCTTAGCATCAGTGAATCCTGCCTCGTCCAGTTGTTGACGAACTTTTTTAGAAATATAGGCAATATCACCAGAGTCAATACGAACGCCCTTAAAGTTAATCTTGTCACCTAATTCTCTTGCAACCTGAATGGCAGCAGGAACACCGATACGAAGAGTATCATAAGTATCTACAAGAAAGACACAATCACGGTGAGTTGAGGCATAAGCCTTGAAGGCCTGATAATCATTGCCATAGACTTGAACTAAAGCATGAGCATGAGTCCCTAAAACCGGAATTCCAAAGAGCTTACCAGCACGGACATTACTGGTTCCATTAGCACCACCAATGACAGCCGCACGTGTTCCCCAGATAGCTGCATCCATCTCTTGCGCACGACGTGTACCGAACTCCATCAGAGGTTCATCTTCAATGACCGAGCGAATACGAGCAGCCTTAGTCGCAATCAAGGTTTGAAAATTAACAATATTTAAAAGAGCTGTTTCAACCAATTGACACTGCGCCAAAGGTCCTTCCACTTGAACGATCGGTTCATTGGCAAATACCAAGTCCCCTTCTTGAGCAGAACGCACCGTCAACTCTAACTTGAGATTACGGAGATATTCCAAGAAGGCGCCATGATAACCAAGTGACTCCAAATAAGCTATATCGCTATCAGAAAAGCGCAGGTTTTCTAGGTAGTTCACAATTCGTTCCAAACCTGCAAAAACAGCATAACCATTTTTAAACGGTTGTTGGCGGAAATAAACTTCAAAAACTGCTTTCTTGTTATGAATTCCTTGGTCGAAGTAAACCTGCATCATGTTAATCTGATACAAATCTGTGTGCAATGTTAAACTGTCATCTGGGTACATATACTGTCCTTCTTCCCTATTTGTAAAAAGATGAAAATATTTCTTCTTTTCTCATAAATTAGTACTATTATAACACATTTTACCAAGATGGAGAAAAAGCTAACAAGCTATTCCATACTCTCAAGTTCATCCATATCCTGCTCAAACTTTTTCTGGGCCCATTCACCATAACTTTTCAAGCCTAAGTTGCCAATAAATACCCAAGGAAGATAAAAGATATAAGTAAATACACATGCATAAATGTACTTAATATACAGAGGATTGTGCTGATAAATTTCGATATTAAACTGGTAGTTTTGTAGCATCAAGCTAGCTGTAATCACTAGAGTTAATAATAGGCATCCTAAAATTGTAAAATGAAAACGACTATAGTAGGTCACACCTAGACTTCGAGCACGATTGAAAAAGTAAAAATTCCCTATGATGATAATAACGAGAAGCATGCTGGGAGTAAATAGGCTTGGTGCTAACACTGATATGATATAAGCTAGAAACAACAATCCGATAGAGATATGAAAACTCTCTGCCCATGCTTTATTCATCAGTTGTTCTTCTCTTTCGTCTAGTAATTGATAATAATAAAATTTATTTTTCATCTTCTTCCTCCCAAAATAATTGATCTAGAGTTTTCCCTAGGCATCTGCAAATGGATTGGCAAAGTGAAAGCGAAGGATTGTACTTTCCAGCTTCTATCAAACCGATAGTCTGCCTAGTGACACCCACAGCTTCTGCCAAATCACCCTGCGTCATATCAAGCTCTACTCGAGCTAGTTTTAATTTTAAATTCTTAGCCACTTGTTACCTCCTCCTTAATTTTAAAAGTCGCGCTTCTTTTTTTAACTTTATTATATCATATATTTTACATTATGCAATATATATCTGTCATTTTGTGAGATTTTTTTAACAAAAAGCCTCTCTACCACCTACATGATAGAGAGTTCTCTGTTTATTCAAATTTTTTCAAAATATCTACAACGTCACTTCTCTGTTTGACTTGGTAGGCTTTAATGCCTAAACTTTCAAGCAAGAGCTTAGTCATAGTTCTTGTAGCCCATTTAACATAACTTTTATATAAAAAACCACCATATTTAAAACTACATCTTATATTTAAAATTCAAAATTACTTTTCTTTATTCAAACCAGAAATATATAGTAAGCCTAATAGCAATTTTATTTCTTGTGTTTTTTTCATTACATCAACTTTTGTTATAATTCTAGTTCCCCCATGCGTTGACAGGTTAAGAAATGCTAAAAAGCTTTCACTTTCATCTCTAGAACTAATTGTGCTACGTAAAGAATTCAAAACTCGCTTATCCGCATCGTCTAATTCACTACTGTCAATCAAATCTTTTCCTTCTTCAATTACTTTTCTATAGTTTTGCAATAAACTTTCTGTCTTACCTATTTTACTGTTATCCAAAATATCATTTACAACAATTTCAATTAAAGTTCGATAAGCAGCAACTGCTACAAAACTATAATCTTCAGTACTAAAAATTCGATTAATTTCTCCTATAAAACTGACAACATCTGACCTAAAGTTAACTTCTTTGTTTATAGGCATACTGACTAAATTACTACTAGACGATTCTGGTTGAGCAATATAAAAGTTATCCTCTACTACTCTAAACGTAAAATCAGCCTCATGAATAAGCCTTGTTTTCTTATCTGTTATTTTAATTGCAATTGTATTTTCATTTAATCGGCCAAAACTTATTATACCTTTATTAAAATTAATAGTAGGATTATTTTTTGTATCAATTTCAAAATGTAAGCCCTTATCCTCTTCACCAAAACTATTTGTAAAATTGAATAAATTATCAACTTTATAATCTATCCCCTTCTTGAGTATATTTCCTTTTTGACTGATTTTAGGTTGAGCCGGCTTCCTTAAAATTATCTTTAGAGAAGATACCGTAGTATCTGTCTCTTGACTAATCACCCATTCCCCTTCTTGGAGTTTATTAAATTCACTCACTTTTTCTTCGTTAAAATAAATGTCTGTAGCAACTTGAATTAATTCCTTTAAATTAGGAATCTTCTTGTCTAAATCATCTATATCAATCCATGATTCAACTACCCCAAAATTTATTGTTTCTTTAGTCTTTGGAATAATATCCAATAGAATTTCCTTATCAAAAAGAGTACATTTTAATTTGTCTCCTTGTTTTTCAAAAATTATAAAATCTTTTAATTTAAAATTTGGTATAATATATTTTTTAAGATTGCTGAGATCAGAAGTCTCTTCTTCAGCTATCCTACTTTGAATAAATGTTTCGTGAGAAAAATCTCTTAATTCATTTTTTAACAAGGAACCGATTCTCTGAATTTTTTCGTTTATTTTTTCAATGAAATTTGCTAT
>NZ_WIJK01000010.1 GCF_009496285.1 Streptococcus mitis | reverse complement strand
AACTGCTGCAGAGTTAAATTATTTAAGAAAATCCTTACTATATAATATAGATATTTTAGTACAAAAATTTCAATTAAATTTTTCTAATATAGAAAAATATCTTTTAAAAATTGATAATAAATTATCATTGCAGTTATTTAGTATTTTACTCAGTTTAAAAATAACATATCAGAATATACAACAACAATATGGTATAGAAATGAATTATGAGGGGAAAAGAAGAGTACTAAAAATTAGCGATTTAACAGAATACTACTCGAAAGCATTTGGATATAGAGCTAACGAAATTATAAATTTAGATTTCGATATCTTGGAAAAAACCGGGAATTTTTTGATTGATGATTTAGTTGTTATAAAGAATAATAGCCCTATTTCTATATCTAGACTTAGTTCAGGAGAGTTAGCACTTTTTGTTCGGATTATGGAAATCAGCTTATATATTGAAAAAGATACTTTGATTTTAATCGATGAACCAGAAACCCATTTAAACCCATATTGGATAAATCAATACTATTACTTATTAAAAGAATGTTTCGCAAATCTGAATTGCCACTTTATTATTGCTAGCCAATCCCCTATTGTAGTTGGTATGTTTAATAAGGAACAAGTATTCTATCTTAAATCTGAAGATGATAGTATATCTGTTAAAGTTCTTGAAGAAGAAACCTTTGTGAACAATATTGATAGCATATTGAGTTTTGTTTTTGATGTGACGTATTTTAATAATCCCCTTGTAAAGAAGGAATCAGCAGATATCAAAGAATTGTCTGAGCGAGATTTATTCGGTGCTTTAGATAGAATTAATCAAATAGCATATAGTTCGGTAAGAAACCAAATTATTAGTGAAGTTTTAACGGAAGAAAAAATTACCCAGTTTGAAAAACTAATTAACGAGGTAGATAAATGAGTAGGAAAAGTAAATTAGAATTGCTATCAAAAGATATTAGCTCATTTCTAAACCAATGTAATAAAGGGGCTCCAACTTCAACGATTTTAAATAACAATTTAAAAGAACTTAAAACTGTTTACGATAAAGTTCCGACAATTAAAAAATTGATTGATGATTTAAGTAGAAGTAATTTTCTCGATGATATTATTGAACAGGACAATTTTTTTAATGAAAATTATTTTAAATACTTAGAACAGTCGACTTCTTGTAATCCAGTACCAAACACTGTTTTAGATATTGGTAGTTTTTATCAATCAAATAAAACCGACCCGTATTTTAGTTTTAAAGATATTTATTATTATATATTTTCTGAAAAATCTGAAACAGCTAAAAAAGCTTATTCTTTATATTATGAAGAATCAATAAAAAAATATTTTTCTAAGGGTAAGTATCAAACTTATTGTTCAGTTTGTCAACAACAAATTTGTATAGGTACAAGGGATTTGGATCATTTCTTGCCACAATCATATTTCCCAATCCTATGCTTAAGACATTTTAATATAGTACCAATGTGTACGATTTGTAATAGAATTTATAAAAGAGATAAATTACCTGCTATACCTGTAATTCATCCCTATAAAGTTGATTTTCCGATTGAAAAAATTCCAATATATTTAAAGGATTTAAAAGAATTAGAAATTCAAAAGCATGGCTTACCAAATGAATATTTGAATTACATAAAATATATGGGTTTAGATGAAAGGTTACATCATGAAGACATGGGAGTAATAGTGGAAAACATTCTAAAAGAAATTGAACAGAAAGCTGAAGGAGAAATTAGAGCAGATTTAGTTAAAAACAAAAAAATAGAGAATATTAGAGAGATTCTTAAAGAAGTTATAGAAGGATACAAAATATCTATCTTATCTCATAAAGAACCCTACCAATTTATCAAATTAAAAATATTAGAATTTCTATTACAGTCAGAAGATTACAAACGATTTGTGTTAACTTTGTACCAGAAATGCTATATAAAATAACATAGTTTCCTTTGGTTTTAGATTTAATAAAAAAACAAGGAATGAAATAGTGGTTCAATAAAGTAAACTATCTTCATAGTTATTCTATTCTTCAGTCGATCAAATAAACCGTGATTCAAAATGAAATCACGGTTTTTATTTATTGTTATCGGTAGTGGTTGGGAATTCCCTCATAACGTTGTTTTCGTAGTTAAGATACTATAGTTTAGATTGGTCAACATCTGATTGCAATCCTCTACAGAAAGCTCGTAAGATTTTTGGAGAAATTCAGCATAAATCATTTCCTCTATGGATGATTGTCGTAAGTTTCTGCCAGCAATTTCCATTAATTTTATGGAAACTGGATAAGGTAATGTTAAGGCTATACATAGTGCTACAATGGTTTGTAGTTTAGGTTCTTTTGCATTTTTTTGTAAACTATATATAGTTCTTTGCGAGATTAAAGCAGAAGCTTCTAAGTCTTCTACAGACATTTTTTTACGTTCTCTCAGATAAGAAATTGCACTTCCAAAATCGAATGGCAAGTTGTTTAAAATATCTACGGACTCTTTCGCTTCGGCATTTAGTATCGCTGCTCTTATTTCAAGCTCTAAATTATTATCACTACTATCATAATTGTATTGTTGTCGTTTATTTGTATCTATAGAGTTATTAAGAGCAGTAGATAAGTCGAAATAAAATATAAACCCATCAATGTTATACTTATGCTCTTTTTCAAATACAAGACAACATTCATCCATGTGAGTTCTGGCATAATAGGTCATGGATAGTTTATTATCTTCTAAAGTTTCTATATATTTAGGGAGATTCAAACAGATATGTGAATCAATATAAATAAATTTACCTTCAAGAAAAAGCTTACCTAGCAAATCATGCTTAGATAATAATTGAGCTAGATCATGAAATCCGATAGAAAAAGTTTGTTTAGGGCCTAAAAATCCTTTCTTCCAACTATGAGGTGGGACATATTTGCCATCTATATAGTTTAAGGCTCCTCTTGCTTCTTCTATACCAAATTCATAAAGTCTATTCTTAGTTGCTACTATTGTTGTTCCAAAAAAGTTTGCAGTATCTTTAATTAGTTGCTCAATGATATCAATCATTTCTGGCGGTTGACTGTTGCCACAAATTTCATGATATCTTTTTTTAATAAAAGCTTTTGTAGTTTTTGTGGGCATCATGAACTTAGGAACAAGATTATGTACTTGCCACTCCTTGGCTTCATTTTCTGTAAGTTCATTGTTAGAAGTAAGTTTGCACATATGAGTTGGAGATGCTTTTTCTAACTCTGCAGAATATTTATGAAGAATCCAGTGGAGACACTCGTGTATTATGGTACTATTTATCATTGCTTTTGATTTAATATTTTTATCAACGACAATAGTTTTAGCGGGTATCCCTGAAAATTTATCTTCATGAAAATAAAGACGTCCAAAGATTGAAGTATTTGAAGACAATTCGTCAAATTGTACATTTAAGCCTAATGCTTTAGCAAAAGAATATGAATCTAATTTAGTAGGAGTTTTTAATGCTTCTGGAAAATATTCCGATAGAAGTTCTTCAGCAATATCATCTAAAATTTTTTTACTAATATATGGAATTAATTCATCGGTTAAGGGCTTTGTAAAGTTCTTAAAGTTATTTGCATCATATTTCCCGATTGACTGAATTTGAAAATCTTGTATACCTTGATTTGCAGAACCAATGCAAGAAAATTTAAGTGTTAATACTTGTTTTTGAAATATGATTCCCTGAGAAGAAGTATTCAAATTAAAAACAGCAAAGATATTCAATAAAACATCAAAATCTAATTTCCCGTCTTCTCTCTCACCTGCATAAACTTTCTGGATGCTAGAATATTCAATTTCAATTGAACTAATTTCTTCTTTATTGAAAGAATGGAATTCTGTGTGATAAAGAAAAATGTAGAATTCTCCAATTTCTTTTATAGTTTCAAAAAAATGTTCTTTCACATATTTTGTAATAGATGCCATTAATCACTTCCTATAGATTAATTTGTTGATTTTTTAAAGTTTTCTGCTTGACCGAGTACTTGTTCAAATACTTCATCATTCCATTGTGGTGGATACCCATTCTCATAAAGTAAAATTGTTAAGTCCATATTAAGCTGACTTTTGATATCTTCACGACTAGCCCAATCAGCATATTGAGACTTATCGTCAACTAATTCTTTAATGGCCTTAGCTAATTCGATACATTTTTCATCAGCATATTCAAAATCATGTTCATCACGAACTTTGATGAGAATATCATAGAAAGCTTTTTCTTCATAGGTTATACCTATATTTTTGAAGGATTCCATATCATCTCGGAGATCTTTTAAGATTTTCATAATTTCGTCAGAAAGGCTATCAATGAAATCAGAAGTTACTCCAGATACAAATACTTGATTATCTCTATTATTATAAGAATCGACAACTTTTTCTAACCGTTTAGAAAACTCAATTGCTTTTACTTGGTTTGTTTGTCCATACTGATCGATTGCACGACGTAATAACTTGAGTAAAGCATTGAATTTTGTGATAGGCATATCTAGCTGATCTAATTCCTCTACAAAACTTTCATCGAATAAGTCTTGCTTTTGATTGTTTACAATATCTTCAACTCCTGTAGATGCGATTGCATTTTCAATCATAGTTTGAACATGCCTATTCATTGTTTCAGTATCGGGAGCATCTCCCTTTGTTTGCTTATAGATGATTGAACGAACTGCAAGATAGAATTGAGCTTTTTCTGTCTCCTCATCAGTTAGCTCTCCTGATGGATATACAATTTCATAGGCTGCTTTCATTCGCCGTGAAAGATACATGAATCGCATTTCCATGTCATGGGTAATTTGAACATACTCTGCTCCTCGATTAAGACAAAGAAGGCGTTCCGCCGGACTACCATTATAGAAGTCGGTAGCATTAAATTTTGTTAATAAATCATCGATAAGACTTAACTGATTTCTGAAAATCTTTAAGGTTATTTCTAACTCATCTATCGGCCCATCTTGGTCGTCCCCGTATTTCTTAATGGCTTCAAGCATAGCCCTCTTAATACCGATATAATCTACTACCAGACCGTGGTCTTTACCTTCGAAAACGCGATTGACACGTGAAATTGTTTGGATGAGCGTATGTTTTTGAAGTGGTTTATCTATATACATAACTGCAAGTGAAGGGACGTCAAATCCAGTAATCCACATATCAACAACAATTGCAATTTGGAAATTAGAATTATTATTCTTAAATTGGGTATCCAACATCTTTCTATGATTAGAATCACCTAAAAGATTATACATTTCAAGCTCATCGTCTTTGCTTCGTGTCGCAACGATATTGACTTTTGGAAGAGCTTCTAGTTTTTCTAACTCTTGTTTTGATAGATCGTTACGGTCAGTTTTCTTAGCTACAAACCAATCTGGACGAATTTTCGCAAGTTCTTGATAAACCATGAAAGCATGTTCGCGATTCGAGCAAACAATCATAGCTTTTTGAATAATCTTAGGCTTTGTACTAACGACCTTTTCAAAATGTTCAACAATATCTCCAGCCACTTTTCTGATTCGATCTGGGTGACTCAAGATTTGAGTAACTTTAGACATGGCTCGTTTACTAGCTTCAATTTGCTCGGTATTAGCCCCTTGTTCTTCAGCTTCACGATAATAGTTGTCAATTTCTAAAACTTGGTCCGGATTGGTGATAACTCTGGCTAAGCGTGGCTCGTAGGAGATTCGGACAGTGATACCATCTTCAGTAGATTCTTTCATTGTATATGATTCAACTACTTGACCAAAAACGTGAATAGTATCATCAATAGGAGTCCCTGTAAAACCAGCGTAAGTAGCATTAGGGAAAGAGTCTCGTAAATATTTTGCAAAACCATATGAGGTTTCAACACCTGCGTCTGTATATTTAAGTTTTGCACCAGTGTTCGTCTGGGTACGGTGTGCCTCGTCAGATATACAAATAATGTTATTACGTTCAGAAAGTAAACCAGTTGCTTCTTCAAATTTTTGAATAGTAGTGATATAAACACCACCACTTTCGTTTATGGAGAGTTCTTGTTTAAGTTCAGCGCGACTACCGATAGTTTTGACATTCTCAGTCTTTAAATAGCGTTTAGAACCTTCAAAAAGCTTGCTGGTCTGATTACTCAAATCTTCACGGTCTACTAAGATAATCACGGTTGGTGACTGAAAAACATCTCTATAATGTGTACCAAGTAAGCGTGCTAGGAAAAGCATAGTATTGGTTTTACCTGATCCAGTAGCACCAAAGTAAGTTCCTCCTTTACCATCACCAAGTGGCTTCAAATGTTCCTTGATATTTTCTAGCATTTTGGTTGCAGCAAAGAATTGAGGATAACGAGTGACGATTGCAGTTTCTTTCTTATCAGAATCTGGATAATAGATAAAGTCACGCAAAATAGCGATTAATCTATCTTTTGAGAAAGCTCCATGAATCATAGTCAGTAAGGTTCCGATACCGAGTGAGGCGGGAGCTTTTTCTTCATCGCTGACCTTGTTCCAAGAATAGTAGTACTCATATGGTGTGAAAATAGATCCTAATTTTGTATTGGCTCCATCCGAGATAACTGACAAGAATGCATATTTCATCAGATTTGGGATGTCTCGATTGTAACGAATATTAATCTGTTTCCAGGCATCGTGAACAGTTGTATTTTCATTGATAGCGGATTTAAATTCAAAAATAACGATAGGAATACCATTGATAAAGAGGAGCATATCAGGTCTACGTTCACGGACATCTTGGACTGTAAACTGATTAACCACTTTAAAAATATTATTTTCGGGTGTTTCAAAATCAATGTATTCAATGTGGAACCCTCCTTTACTGGAGTCGTCACGTTGAAGATTGAAACCTTCATTAACTAAGTAGAAAGCTTTACGATTTCCCATATAAAGTGGCGTATTAGGGACATGCTTGATTTTATTTATAATCTTTTCGAGCTCTGTTTTCGTGAGATCTGGATAACGACGACTCAAAAAGCTTTTCATATCGTCTTCGAGAAAAACTTCATCAAACTTACGATGAAGTTTGTCGCCATTGATATAGTCATACCCCTGTTCTTGAAATAGCTCAATAATAGCTTCTTCAAGTTGAGCTTCGGTAAATTTAGGCATTCGCATTCGCCTCCTTTATCGCTCCAGCAATCAAAATAGGACAAATATCCTTGATTTGCTGTTTGAGTCTTTCATTGATCTGCTTGCGTGTGATATAAGCATTATAAATATCTACGATAGACTGTTGGATATTTATGTCAGGAATAGGGATTTCGAATTCTATCAAATCCTCCCAATTATACGTTTCACGTGCAGATCCCCATGAATTGAATCTGGCAAATCTATCAAAATTATCTCGATTAAAATACATAAACAAAAACTCAGGTAACAAAATTTCCTTATCTGTAATCTTAAAAGTTATATAAGATGAGGAGACTAAATATTTTTCAGTAGTATTATTTTGTGCAATAGTTATTTTTTCACCATTTCTAGAAGTAACCGTTACGTAAGCAATCTCATTCGGTTTAAACAATTTATAATTAGATAAACTTACACCTGACATCTTAGCTTTTGTCGGAATAATTTTTTTATCGATTGATAATCCTCTAACAGAATCAACTCCTAATCCATCGTTTCTTTCGTCCGTCTGCTCTATGTATTCTCTAATTGCTTCACTCGGCATTTCCCTACGTAGTTTTTCAATCGTTGCATCACAAACCAGTTTCAAATCTTCCAAGCCATTTTCATAGGCTTTTTGATTGGCTAGCATGGCTTTATAAATTGCCACATACTTTTCTTGAATATGTAGAGGTGGAAGGTCAATTTCAATATCACACATATCATTCCATGAGAAAGTTTCACGTGCTGACCCCCATGAATTGTAACGTGCAAAACGGTCAAACTCTGGACGATTGAAGTACATGAAAAGGAACTCTGAGGAGAGTAATTCTGGTTCTTTTACTCTAAAAACAGTTGAAATAGATGAAACTAAATACTCATCATCTGACGAATTATAAGATAAGGAAATTTTTTCCCCACGTCTTGAAGTGTCTGCCACATAAGCAAAATACTTAGGTGGGACAACTTTATAAGATTTTAAACTGACCCCATCTAATTTTGCTTTAGTTTCAATAAATTCCTTACCCGTTGAAATACCAACAACAGAATCAGCTCCCAATCTATTTTCGTTACGTTCATCATAGGTTTCAATGTATTTTCCCAAATTAGTCAATGTCATAACCAATCCCCTTAAAGGCTTCTTCTAGGCTAACTTGTGAGGCTTTTTCTAGCGTCAAGACTTCTTTCATTTCAGCTTGAATACGAGCCATTTCTTTCTCATAATCAATTTCTAAGTCATGGTCAATAAATTCAACATACTTAGAAGGTGCAAGTGAGTAGTTAGCTTTGCGAATCTCCTCTAGACTTGCTGATTTGCATAATTCAGCTACATCTTCATAGCCCTCACCTGTTTGCCATGAGTGATAAATTGCTTTTACATCAGCAATTTGCTTATCAGTCAAGACTGTTTTTTTCTTTTTCTTTCCTTTTTCGACAACATATTGTTCAATATGGTCATCCCATCGCCTTAAGTCACAGAAAAGAATTTCATGTTCACGATTACGGTATTGATGACCGTTTTTCAGGCCACCTTTTTTATTGTTGTTCAAAATCCAAAGCGTTACTGAAATATCTGTGGTATAAAACATATCACGTGGAAGCACGATAATAGCTTCAATTTTATCATTTTCAATCAATTGCTTACGAATTTCATATTCTGTGCCATCTGCGTTTAAAGCCCCGTTTGCCAAAAGGAAACCTGCTATACCATCGGTTACATCTAGCTTTGAAAGCATATGTAAGATCCAGGCATAGTTAGCATTTGATGCTGGCGGAACTGCATATCCATCCCAACGAGGGTCATCCAATAATTCGTTTTCACCACGCCAATCTTTAAGATTAAAAGGAGGGTTAGCCATAATATAGTCAACCTTCATATCCTTGTGCTGATCATCTGTGAAAGAAGAAGATTCACCATAAGGTTTGCTTCCTAAATTATAGGAAATTCCTCGAATTGCAAGATTCATTTTGGCTAAACGACGAGTGTCAGGATTTTTTTCTTGACCAATGATAGAGATATTCTTTTTGTTACCGTGATGCTGTTCAATAAACTTCATTGATTGAACAAACATTCCTCCTGAACCACATGCCGGGTCATAAACACGACCAGAATATGGTTCGATTAGTTCTGCAATTAGTTTAACAACTGAAGGTGGTGTATAGAATTCACCTTCTTCTTTTGTGCTGGAAACAGCATAAGATTGCATGAAATATTCATATACGCGACCAATCAAGTCGTCCTCATGGAATTTTTCAGGATCTATTTTATTAATTTCATCGATTAGGTTTTTGAGAGTTCGAATTTCAGCTCCAAGACCTGAATAAAAATTTGACAAGAGGGCACCCTCGAGAGAAGGATTGTCTTTCTCGATAGTCGCCATTGCTGTATCAATTTTGACTGCGATATCATTTGAACTTGCCTCTTTAACCAAATAGGACCAACGGCACTCAGGTTCTAAATAAAAAACATTCTCTGCTGTATAGAAGCTTTTATTTTCTAAAAATACTGGAATATCTCCATGCTTATCCTTGATTTCTTGACGACGCTTTTCAAATTTATCGCTAGCAAATTTAATAAAAACAAGGCCAATAACAGCATCACGGTTTTTCTCAGTTCCACCTGCCCCACGAAGAGCATTACGACAATTGAAGAGAATGGTTTCCAAAGTGACTTCTTTTTGTGTTGCTTTTTTAGCCATTATAAAGAACCTCCATACAGGCAAACATCATTGATGCAGAATGTTAAAGAAATACCTTTGATATTGATACGTTCTACCACAATAAAGCTCCTAAAAATTTGATAATTATTATTACTATTATAACACGTGAAAAAATATTTAAAAAAAAAATAACGTGTTTTTGCACCGTTAGTACATGTTTTGAGGGGGATTTATAAAAATTAGAGTTACTTTTCAAGTAAAAAGCTTATTATATCAGTACTTATAGGCCTGAACTGACAGTTCATTGTTAACCTGTGATTATTGAAGTATACTTAGTATGTTCTTAGCTAAGACAAAAAAAGAAAGAGGTAAATCGCATGAAAACAAAAAATCGTAAAAATGGCTATTCAGCTAATACTGCAAAACAATATGTCGATCAAAAACAAGCAATCCATTGCTTGAGTACTGAATTTGAAGCACAGATTAAGTTTGAAGATGGTCAACCTACAGGCGAAATCATCGGGCACAAGGCATGGTTCTCTCAGAAAGGGTTACCACCGTTCCAGGTGAAGTTTGAATCTGAAGTGACTCTTCCGTCTTATCTAGCGATGGTTGACTTTGATGGATTAGAAGCCTGCGAAGTCGGCTACAATGTCTATTTCCGTGCGAATAACATCAAAGAGGTCAAATAATGACTACTAAAGAGCTTGCTCAATACTTGCTCCAAGCCCTGAATATGGGGCTTGGGAGCATCATGCAAGGAGAAACTAGTTATACTAATAGTTTTGATATCAAAATCATGAAAGATGGTTTTCTATTTATTCCACGATTGCCAGCTGGGTACATCGTTGATGATGATCTTTATCAGAAGATTTTTCTAATCGCTAATGCAGCTCTCTTTCCAAGGTATACGGTATTAAAACAGAACTCTGCTTACTTTCTTGCTCTTGAAACTGATGATATCCATGTTCAAAGAGGTCTGTTTTTCCCTTGGAAAGTCGGAATTTCAGAAAGAATTGTAATTTCAGATTTAGAACAGTTTGTTTTGAAGCAAGAAAATAACACAATACCAATAATGAAAAATCTAATTCTAGATTTTAACAAAGTAACTTCTATAGCAATCGCAGGAAATAGTGGTTCAGGAAAGTCTTACGCGCTGACTTACTTTCTGAGTTTATTGAAAAACTTCTCGGATTTAATCATTGTCGATCCCAAATTTGATACACCATCAAGGTGGGCTCGTGAAAATGGTATTGCAGTCATACATCCTCAGCGCAATCGTTCAAAGTCAGATTTTGTATCGGAGATAAATGAAAATCTTAGCTCGTGTTTAAATCTCATCCAAGTACGTCAGGAAATTCTCTATGAAAATTCTGAAGAAGAATTTAAGCATTTAACTATTGTCATAGATGAAGTTCTAGCGTTATCGGAAGGGGTCAATAAAACGATAAAAGATTCTTTCTTTTCACTCTTATCACAGGTTGCTTTACTAGGACGAGCGACTAGAGTACACCTTTTATTAGTTAGTCAACGTTTTGACCACAATACAATCCCAGTTTCTGTTCGAGAACAACTAAATGTATTGATTCAAATCGGAAATATTAATAAGAAGACAACACAATTTCTATTCCCAGATTTGGATCCAGAGGGTATTGTCATACCAGTTGGAAAGGGTACCGGTTTGATACAAATCATTGATAATGAGCATCCCTATCAAGTGTTACCATTATTATGTCCAACGTACTACACTAAGAAAGGTATTTTATGAATGTCAAAAAGAATTTCTTTCAGAGAACGTTTAATATTACAGTGACATTACTTATGTATAGCTTGTTTTTCCTTTGTTTGACAATTGGTCTTAGATTACTACAAGATTTGATTGCGAATGCTCAAAGTACATACTTATCTCATCTGTTTGAGGCGATAAAGCAATGGGCTAGTAAAGGTGAGTACTATACAAAAACTCTAGCAATTTTATTACCATTAATTGCAGCATTTATCATCATAATTGAGTTAATTCTACGATTGCTCTATGACACACCTATAAACTATTTTAAATCTGCATATCAAACGATTCGACTAGCACAGTTTTTACGACAAGACGAGAATTCTCAACTGGCCTTTTCAATTGATAACTCTTCTACTGTGACAAGGTTCAATCCTATTTTAAGGAAATTCAATAGAGCAACATCTAAGTGTGTTGTTGACGTAAGAAAAGATTCTGTGACGATTGTGATTAAGTATCCAAAGACTCAACAGGCTCAGAAACTTCTGAGAGACATGGAATCCTACATCAAAGAAGAAATTTCTAGTCGCAATCCAGACTATTATTTTTCTGCACCAAATAGGAAAGGTAATAAGCTCTGGTTTAAATCTACAAAAAGATAATAAATTGGCAGTGCTTGGTTCACGTAGTGAAGACCAAAAGTACTGCCTTGTCATGAAATCTAATTGACAGATACAATGGGGTTACTACGACCCCCATTGTATCAGTAATCAATAATCACATGAATTGCAAACAATTTGAAAATGCTATTTGAAGGGAGGTATTCGTGGCTAAAGATAAACGTTCGAATAAGTGGGCATTCCTGATTTATCAAGAAAGCGCGCCGGAAAATTATTTAGACGTCCTTGAAGAAATGCATATTCCATTTGTCTTGAGTCCTTGGCATGATAAGGATATAAATAAAGAAACTGGAGAATTTAAAAAAGCACACAAACATGGGGTTCTATTTTTCGAATCACTTAAAAGCTATACGCAGGTTTCAGAGTTACTAACTGAAAAACTACATACACCTTCTCATGTAGAGGTAGTCATGTCACCAAAGGGGATGTATGATTATTTCATACACGCAGAGAATCCTGACAAAACACTTTACAATATGGATGAGATTGAATCTGGTTGTGGTTTTGAATTGGAGCAATTTCTAATCACTAACAATAACGATCAATTTCTTTCAACTGTGATTGATATTATCGAAGAACACAACTTTACTGAGTTTAACAACCTTGTTAGATATGCACGAGTTGAGAATCCGTCACTTTTGAATCTCATTATTGATAAGACTTACTTTTTTGCAAAATATCTGGATTCACGTAGACACTCAAATAATAAAAAGGAGAGTGAAGAATGACGAATAATGAACTCATAAAATTGAATCAAATTGAACAGATTTTGAATTGTTTGCTTGCTTTGATGCAGAAACAAGAAAATACTCAAAAGCATGTAAGTATACTTACTCAGAAAGAGCTGCTTTCGATACTTAAGATTTCACCAAACACCTTGAAGTCTTGGGAGAGTACAGGGCTTAAACGATTGGAACCACCAATCGATGGGACTCGCACAGTCTACTACAGAATGGAGGATGTGCTGACCTATTTAACTCCCTGATTATGAAAAATGTGCTAAAATAGTAATATCACATAGAATAATGTGAGGTTGTTATTTTAGCCTTTTATATATATCCGAACGTGAAAGGCTACTATGCAGAAAGAAACTATCATTCACAACAATCGAAAAGTCATTAAAACTACCAAGAGTAACGGGTCTATTAGCTATACGCAACGTGGTGTATATATTGGTGTAGATGTTAAAACTGGTAAAAAAGTTACATCATCTATAACTGCTAAAACTCTAAAAAGTCTTGATAGGAAAATCATTCAAGCTCGACTTGAATTTGAAGCGAAGGGTTCGACTTTAAAAGAGACTTTGTTGATTAATAACTTCGAGGAGTTAGCTGAAGCCTGGTTTGTTAGTTTTGTAACTTGGGTGACTTCTCAGAATACGATCAATCGGGTTCGAAGCTATCTTGATACTTATATCATCCCTAAGTTTGGAGAATATAGACCTGAAGAGATAAAATCTGCAGATATTCAGATTTGGGTTAATAAATTAGCTCAACAATCTAAAAAGTCTGTTGAATCAGGTGTTAAAAAATCTAAAAAGGGACACGCAAAAGATTTCGGTGCAGTTATCTATAAACTCAGTGATATTTTCGATTATGGGATTACGAATTTCGAACTTTCTCATAATCCAGCTCGGACAGTAAAAATCCCTCCAAAGCCAAAGGTGGTAAAGGAGAGAATTATGGTATTGCACGGAGAGGATTTGGGTACTTGGCTGAACTATCTTGATACTCTTCCTGACACACGAGCTAATCGAAGATTTAAGGTTATCTGCGACACGCTGTTAGCTTCTGCGCTTCGAATCAATGAGCTTCTTGCTTTATCGATTCATGATCTCGATTTTGATTCCAATGAAATCATCGTTAACAAGACGCTGATGTGGAAAGTTGGAAATAAGAAACTTGGGATTAAGGGTGAGATTGTTTGTAAGAACAGTGCCAAAACTGATTCTGGCAACAGAAGAGTTGCAGTCCCGAGACAAGTCTTAGATGACTTGAAAGCTTTTCATGCTGAGATGAATGATTACTTTGTGAGTCATGATTTACCAACTGTGGACTTAATTTTCCCGACAATTTACGGGAACTATATGTGTGACAGAAATGAACGTGCAACGCTTAAAAAGCGATTGACTGAGTTGGGACTACCAAACTATGGTTTCCACCTTTTCCGTCATACACATGCTTCTTTGATGCTGAATGCTGGTGCGAACTGGAAAGAACTCCAGATAAGAATGGGACATAAGTCGATTAAAACGACTATGGACACTTATGCTGAATTGGCACCGAAAAAGAAGGCAGAAGCAGTTGAAATCTACCTCAAAGAAATTGCAAAATTGACAGCATAGCAAAATGACTACATTTATGACTACATTTTCTATAGAACAATCTAGAAACGTTGATATGACGGCGTTTAAAGGGTGCTAAAATAACATTCACAACCCTTACAGAAGTGAAGTAAGCATTCAATACAAATCAATACATAAGAAAAACGCTGATTTTAAGCGTTTTTTTCTTTTGTTAATTTCACTATATTTCAGTTCAATCTCTACCTTTTTTAGATAAATATATCATTTAGATATTGAAATTAAGCCCTGCTATCATTTCGATGGCAGAGCTTTTTAATGTTTGGTACACTACCTTCTTATCTATATTTTGATGGAGCTGAAGTTGACATCTACAAAGTTTAATGTTAAAATACATTCAAAAATATATTTGAATGAGGTGTTTTATGATTCAAAATGTTGTTACTTCAATAATCCTGTATTCTGGGACAGCCGTAGACTTACTTATTATCCTAATGTTATTTTTCGCCAAAAGAAAAAGCAGAAAAGACATCATTAACATCTATTTAGGACAATTTCTAGGCTCTGTTAGTCTAATATTGCTAAGTTTACTTTTTGCATTTGTCTTAAATTATATTCCTAGTAAAGAGATTTTAGGTTTGCTCGGTTTGATTCCAATTTTCCTAGGACTCAAAGTTTTGCTTTTAGGAGATTCTGATGGAGAAGCTATTGCAAAAGATGGTTTGCGCAAAGATAATAAAAACCTGATTTTTCTAGTCGCTATGATTACTTTTGCAAGTTGTGGTGCTGACAATATTGGTGTTTTTGTCCCATATTTTATTACCTTAAATTTAGCGAATTTGATAGTGGCTTTACTTACCTTTCTAGTCATGATTTATCTCTTGGTTTTTTCTGCCCAAAAATTGGCACAAGTCCCTTCTGTTGGAGAAACTTTGGAAAAATATAGCAGATGGTTTATTGCCGTTGTTTATTTAGGATTGGGGATGTATATCCTGATTGAAAACAACAGCTTTGACATGCTAAGGACTGTGTTCGGCTAGGAGAAAAAATTATGAAAAAAGATAGTATATGCCAAGTGAATATTATAAATCAACAAAATGTTACAACCGCAACGAACTACCTTGAAAAGGAAAAAGTCCAAAAATCACTTCGTATTTTATCAAAGTTTACCGATAATAAACAGATAAATATCATCTTTTATCTCCTTGCTGTTGAAGAACTCTGTGTCTGTGATATAGCCTGTTTACTAGATCTCAGTATGGCATCTGCCTCCCACCATCTTCGTAAACTAGCCAATCAAAACATCTTGGACACTAGAAGAGAGGGGAAAATTATATATTATTTTATAAAAGATGAGGAAATCAGAGATTTTTTTAATCAACTAGGATAACAACTATTTTTACGTCTAGAGCGTTTTTGTGTTGTTTAAGAAGAATAGATAGAGGTTTTAGATAACTACACATATTAGTTTTTTTAAAAATGAGATTTAATCGATGATAACTAGAAAGGATTATTACTAAATATCTTGTTTATTGCCAATTAAAAGACGGTAGAATCGTCATCCTACGGTGTTGTTGCTTTTTAAATGCAAGAAGTGACAGAAGGAAAATATAGAAAACACCTTTTACATTTAATAGGCAGGCGGAAGGTTTCAAGAGGAAAAACTTGGAAATTTGAGTGTACCAATTGGGTAAATTACTAGTACATTAGATATTTTATAGATTTCGAAAGTAAATTGGAAGGATTTTCAAATTATCTCCTCAGCAAAAAAGCTGGAAACATTTGTCAGAGCTATTGACAAATGCAAAAGAATCAGATAGAATAGTAAAGTATGTTTAGTAACTGATCACTTTATAGCCGGCTAAACGAATACAAAATCTATGAGGAGGTATTCATCGTGAAACGTACTTATCAACCAAGTAAACTACGTCGTGCGCGTAAACACGGATTCCGTAACCGTATGTCAACTAAAAACGGTCGTCGCGTATTGGCAGCTCGTCGTCGTAAAGGACGCAAAGTTTTGGCTGCATAATCCAAACGAATTCAACAATGAAGTCAGTAGGAACTCGAGTCTACTGGCTTTTGTTTTGCCCTAAAATAATAGTTTGTATAAGCTTTCTATTTTTTCTATAATATTTCATATACTATATAAATGGAGAATATTTATGAAAAAATCAAAAGCTCTCTTACTAGGGGTTGGAATTTTGAGTGCTAGCTTCTTGATGGTAGCTTGTAGCTCGACACAGTCAAATGCATCTGATAAAACCTACTCTTATGTATTTGCTAGCAATCCAGATACATTAGACTACATTACTTCGACACGTGGCTCGACATCCAGCATTACAACAAACTTGATTGATGGACTGTTGGAAAATGATAAGTATGGCAATCTGGTTCCTTCCATGGCTGAATCATGGACAGTATCAAAAGATGGCTTGACTTATACTTACAAAATTCGCCAAGGTGTTAAGTGGTATACCTCTGAAGGAGAAGAATATGCTGAAGTAACAGCTCACGACTTTGTGACAGGCCTAAAGTATGCTGCGGATAAAAAGGCAGAAAACTTGTACTTGGTGCAAGACTCTATCAAAGGTTTGGCGGACTATATTGAGGGGCAATCATCAGACTTTGAGACTGTTGGAATCAAGGCAGTCGATGACTATACTCTCCAATATACCTTAAACAAGCCAGAGTCCTACTGGAATTCTAAGACAACAGGTGGAATTTTGAGTCCAGTCAATGAAGCCTTTTTGAAATCTAAGGGGGACGAATTTGGAAGTGTAACTCCATCTAGTATCCTGTCAAATGGGCCATATTTATTCAAATCATTCACTTCAAAATCTTTGATTGAGTTTGAAAAGAATCCTAATTATTGGGACAAGGACAATGTGAAGATTGAGAAAGTAAAACTTTCCTTCTATGATGGCTCAGACCAAGATAGTTTGGCTAGAGGTTTCTTGGAAGGTAACTATTCAGACGGGCGTATTTTCCCAACAAGCTCAGTCTTTGACCAGCTGAAAAAAGGGAATGAAGATAAGATTACCTATACACCACAAAATGCTATAACCTTCTACTACCTCTTTAATGTCAACCGTCAAAGTTACAAGCAAACCATGAAACAGACGGATAAAGAAAAGACGGATTCTCGTCTAGCTATGCAAAATAAAGATTTCCGTCAGGCCATTAACTTTGCCTTTGACCGTCATGCCTATGCTGCCCAGACAAATGGAGAAGATGGAGCTGATCGAATCCTTAGAAATACAGTCACACCAAGTAACTTTGTTCAAATTGGTGGAAAAAACTTTGGAGATGCGGTCAATGAAAAGATGGTCAACTATGGTACAGAGTGGTCTAATATCAATCTGAACGATGCTCAAGCTGCTTTCTTGGATCATGAAAAAGCCAAGGCTGAATTTGCCAAGGCTAAAGATAGTTTGCAAGCAGAAGGTGTGACCTTCCCTATCCACTTGGATATGTTGGTTGATCAGACTGCTAAGTTGGATGTTCAGCAAGCAAGTTCCTTCAAGCAAACCGTTGAAGCAACGCTTGGATCAGATAATGTTGTGATTGATATCATTCAGTTGTCACCAGATGAGAAAGACAATGCCACCTTCTTTGCGGATACCGCCGATCAAAAGGACTATGACATCGATATCTCAGGATGGAGCGGAGATTTCTCAGATCCGAAGACCTATCTTGACCTTTTGGATCCAGACTCGGGTTCTCAGTTGAAAAATCTTGGCTTGACTCCAGGAAAAGACAATGAAGTCAAAGAAAAACTTGGTCTAGCTACCTACAAGGAGTTGTTGGATGCAGCAGATAAAGAGAATGAAAATACGCAAACACGTTATGAAAAATTTGCCGAAGTTCAAGCTTGGTTGACAGATAGTGCTCTCTTCCTACCAGTTCAAAGTGGAGGGGCTAATCCTATCTTCCGTAAGACAGTTCCATTTACAGCGGCCTTCTCATTTGTTGGGCACAAAGGAGATGCGGACAACTACAAATATGTTGAATTGCAAAAGGAACCAGTGACTGCTAAACAGTATCAAGAACTTTATGAAAAATGGCAAAAAGAAAAAGCTGAGTCTAATAAAAAAGCCCAAGAAGATTTGGCTAACCACGTTCAATAGAAGAAGGTTATCAATAAAATTTTAATACTCTTCGAAAATCTCTTCAAACTGCGTCAACGTCGCCTTGCCGTAGGTATGGTTACTGACTTCGTCAGTTCTATCCACAACCTCAAAACAGTGTTTTGAGCAGCCTGCGGCTAGTTTCCTAGTTTGCTCTTTGATTTTCATTGAGTATAAGTCTAATTTTAGGGACTAGATTCAGAAAAAAGGCACTACCAGGAGCTTGTTGGTTCTGGTAATGCCTTTTCTTTATTCTTTCAAATGATATGAATAGCTGGCAACGACGACATCTTCGTGCCATCTGAGAGCATATTTTAATTTGAGGCTCATTTGATTGTGTAGGATATTTTGCCAAGGTTTGTTAGGGATAAACTGGGGAACTAGAACTGTAACCGTATAGTTCTTTTCCTTGGCTTCTTGAGAGATTTTTCGAACATAGCGGACTGTAGGAGTAATGATATCGCGATAGCTAGTATTAATGTTTTTTAGAGTAATATTTGGGAAGTAGTCGGCAAATTCTTGGAGGATTTCTTGGTCTTTTTCCTCAGTTTCCTTGGTGGAAATGTGCATGGCCAAAACTTCATCTCCAATACTTTGAGCATAGTTAATAGCTCCGACGCTTACTCGAGTAACATTTCCTACTAAGACAAGGACGACATTGCCATCGTAGGTTTTCTTTTGAATCCCTTCATAAAGTCGAAGTTGTTTGGCCACTTTTTGGTAATGACTGTGGATGGACAGAAATAGGAAGGTTAGGATCAGGATAATTGGGAAGAATGGCCAGATATCTCCAAGTCTGAAGAAGAGTAGGATAAGAACGATAGCGTAACAAATGATAGCGCCGAGGATGTTAGCAAAGGCAGATTTTAAGAAATGAGAGCCTTTTTCTTTTTTCCAGTGGCGAATCATACCTGTTTGAGAAAGTGCAAAGGGGACGAAAACTCCGATAGTATAAAGAGGGATCAAGCGTTCTGTATTTCCGTTGAAAATGAGCAAAAGGATCATAGCGCCAAAGGCTAAGGTCAAAATACCGTTTGAATAACCAAGGCGGTCTCCTTTTTCCATAAAGAGATGGGGCATGTACTTGTTTTTAGCCATATTGTAAGCCAACATCGGAAAGGCAGAAAAACCAGTATTTGCAGCAACGGCTAGGATTAGGGCAGTTGAGAATTGGAAGAGATAATAAACAATCTGACCGAGAGTTGAATCCCCTAAAATTCCTTTAGCCATTTGTGAAAGGATTGTTTCTCCGTGTTGAGGAGTAATGCCCATCCAGTAGTTTAGGAAGGTAATTCCTGCAAAGAGAAAACCAAGAATCAGAGACATGATGGTCAGTGTTTGAGCTGCATTCTTCTCTTTGGGAGTTTTGAAAAATGGAACGGCATTTGAGATAGCTTCAACCCCTGTTAGTGAAGCTGAACCGCTGGTGAAGGCTCTTAAAATCAGGACGATTGAGAGACTTGGGACAGTTTGACCAATTGCAGAAGTTGCATGATAGCTGAGAGAACCTGTCAATAGTTGGAAGATACCAAACAATAAGAGGAAGACCGTGCTAAAGATAAAGAGATAGACAGGGATCATCAGAGAACTGGCAGATTCCTTCAAGCCACGCAGATTCAAAAGCATGAGCAAACATACTAGAAAAATGGAGATATGGAGATTGTAGGGATGGAGTGCAGGAAGTGCTGCTGTGATCGCATCAGCTCCTGCGGCCACGGATACGGCTACTGTTAGCATATAGTCAACAAGCAAGCTTCCACCGGCAATCAAACCGAGCTCAGGAGAAAGATTTTCTCGTGTTACCATGTAGGCACCCCCACCTTGAGGGTAGGCGTGAATGATTTGTCGGTAAGAAATGGTTAGACTAGCAAGTAGCAAGAGGACAAAAATGCCGATAGGGAGACTCCACCAAATAGCAAGCGGAGATAGACTAGCCAAGACAAGAACGACCTGCTCAGGTCCATAAGCAATAGAAGATAGGGCATCACTTGAAAGCATTGCAAGTGCCTGTGTTTTTCCAAGTAGTCCTCCATCGCCTTCAGTCAAGGACTTAAGAGGACGACCAATAAAGGTATATTTTAATTTTGTAAACATTTTCTTTCCTTTTCCGAAAATTTCAACAAGAGCTATTATACTGCTATGAAAATAAGCAGTCAAGAAAAAATGAATGATTTCAAAATATTTTTTCCTATAAGAATGAGACTAGTTTTTTGGTATAATAGAAGGTAGAAAAAACGAGGGAATATACATGATTTTTGATACACATACCCACTTGAATGTGGAAGAATTTTCAGGAAGAGAAGCAGAAGAAATAGCCTTAGCAGCTGAAATGGGTGTAACTCGGATGAATATTGTTGGATTTGATAAACTGACCATTGAGCGAGCCTTGGAATTGGTGGAAGAATATGACCAACTTTATGCGACTATTGGATGGCATCCGACAGAAGCAGGGACCTATACAAGGGAAGTTGAGAAATACCTGTTGGACAAGCTCAAACATCCTAAAGTGGTAGCCTTGGGTGAGATTGGAATGGACTATCACTGGATGACAGCGCCTAAAGAAGTTCAAGAGAAGGTTTTCCGTCGTCAGATTCAGCTATCAAAGGAATTGGACTTACCTTTTGTAGTTCACACTCGTGATGCGCTCGAAGATACCTATGAAATTATCAAAAGTGAGGGAGTCGGTCCCCGTGGTGGCATCATGCACTCCTTCTCAGGTTCTCTGGAATGGGCTGAAAGGTTTGTGGAGTTAGGTATGACCATTTCCTTTTCTGGAGTGGTGACCTTTAAAAAAGCGACAGACATTCAAGAGGCGGCCAAAGAATTGCCTTTGGATAAGATTTTGGTAGAGACTGATGCCCCTTACTTGGCACCCGTTCCCAAACGTGGTCGCGAAAACAAGACAGCATACACGCGCTATGTAGTGGACTTTATTGCAGATTTGCGTGGCATGACAACAGAAGAATTAGCTGCTGCGACAAGTGCAAATGCAGAACGAATTTTTGGACTGGAACGTAAATCATGAAAAAGAAAATTTCCCAAGTCATCGTAGTCGAAGGGCGTGATGATACGGCCAATCTCAAACGTTATTTTGATGTGGAGACCTATGAGACTCGTGGCTCCGCTATCAATGAGCAAGATCTTGAACGAATCCAACGTCTACACCAACGTCATGGGGTGATTGTCTTTACAGATCCTGACTTTAATGGGGAACGCATTCGCCGGATGATTATGACGGCTGTTCCAACAGTTCAACACGCCTTTCTCAAACGTGATGAGGCAGTGCCGAAGTCCAAGACCAAAGGACGTTCCCTAGGAATCGAACATGCCAGTTATGAAGATCTGAAAACAGCGCTGGAACAAGTCACAGAGCAATTTGAAGCAGAAAGCGACTTTGACATTAGCCGTAGTGACTTGATTCGTCTTGGTTTTCTAGCAGGCGCAGATAGCCGAAAACGCAGAGAATATCTAGGAGAGAGTCTACGTATTGGTTATTCCAATGGGAAACAACTTCTCAAGCGTTTAGAATTATTTGGCATCAGTTTAGCTGAAGTTGAAGATGCCATGAAATCTTATGAGGATTGAGAAACTCCCCCAAAATGTAGGGGGAATATGATACAATAGAAGTAAGCATATACGGTTTAATCAGGCTTGATAGCAAGCATTAGAAAAGTGCTCCACGGGATTAGCCTTGTGTGGAGTTAATGAGGAAAAGTTATGGGAATCTTTGATTTTTTAAAAAAGACGGAAACTGCAGAGGCAACTGAAATAAGTGAAGCACAGAAAGAAAGAGAAGAATCTAAAAACAATGCATGTATTGGAGTTCTAGATTTGTTCCCGATGAAGGAAACGAATCAATTATTGATTGTTGGAAGTCTAGAAGGTAGTCTCAAGGTTGGAGATCAGTTGCAGTTTTGCAATCCCGACCAAGGAATGGAAAGTCTTGGTACTGTAGAGGTTAAAAAACTCAGCAGTCAGAATAAGGATGCAGATAGTCTTACTGATGAAGTTCTCGCGCATCTTGTGGTTGATAGGGTTCCTTCTCTTGATAAACTGAAAAAAGGAAGTGTGCTCTTTAGTTCGGGTGTCGAGGAAGAGCAAAAATTATCTAGCTATTCAGATGCTCTTTATCGTGCTTTTGTAGCCATCCAAGAAGGTCAATTGACTAATGAAGACTATTTGGCAGCTAGCCTTGATGATAGCGTAGAGATTTTACGCCTCTTTTTATGGAAATGCCGTCAAAATCAGGAAACTGAAAGTGAAGAAAGCTATCAAGCTAACACCCGCAAGTTGGAGCGTCTAGCAGAAATTGTCAAGGATAAGTTGTTAGCAGCAGATTCAGTTTATGCAGTTTTTTCAGAAAAAACAGGTGAACCCTATCTTTTCTCAACTACCTATGACAGGGGAGAAGAGGGGTATCTCTGTACGGATCCCATGATTATGCTTTTGACGCCATCTTGGTATCGCCAATTCAAGGAAACCATTGATAGTCGACCAAACTCTGTCGTAAAACTGATTGAAAATACGGAAGATAAAAAAGGGATTGAGAATTTCCTTGGAACAGCCTTTTACTTAAATGGTGCCTTGGGAGCAATCTTTAATTCCAAGGAAGTTAGCATCAGTGCCTCAGCCTTGGTCCAAAAACCAGATTTTTCTGATTTGCCAGAAATACAAGTGCCTGTCATGAATCCTGACCTGGTAAGGTGGATGCTCCTGATGGGACAGATGGATCAACCGACTACAGAAGAGCAAGAACTAGTTTATGGGCTTTACTACAAGTTCTTCTCTATGGCTATGCCTAAAGCAAAATTCTTGCTTCCATTAGATGCAGCATCAGGATTCCCAGAGGATAATTCAGAAGGGAATTCCTTTGTTTTGGAAAAAGATGCAAACTTTAATATTCCCGTTAGAGAGGGAAAAGATGGACGAAATTCCGTCCCAGTCTTTACCGATTGGAAACGTCTGAGAATGGTCTTTGATGAAAAGTGGAATGGCATGATTGAAGAAGCTGGAGGCATGATTGAAGTTTTTGACTATGCCATTAATCCAACGGAATACTATGAAGCGGGTGCCTATGTTAGTCTAACAGCTTTTAAAGAGATGCAAGAGCTCAGTGAGGAACTAGAAGGCAGAGCTAAAGATTAGAGAGTTTCTTTACATTGGGAAACTATATAGTTTTATCTACATCCTACTTGAACCACTAACCTTTTTCAAAGATTGTGAAAGGAAATGATATGGCAAATAGAAGTTATATTTACTTAAAAAACGAAGATGGAGCTCGTATTTTAACAGAAGGCATCTACACGATACCTTATTTTTGGCAATTGTTTTGGGATGAAGAAGATTTAAAAGCTCCGATTGCTCTCTGGGAAACGGCAGAAAAACTGGAAGAAGATGAAGAGCAAGCAGAAAGATTTTACCAAGAGCAGAATGTAGATATCTTGCTTTCTATTGAAAAATTCCAGCAGAATGCCCTCAAAAACCGATCTTTTTTAGAAGAGAATGCCCCACAATCCGTGCAACTATATGATGCCTTTGTTCGTTATATTCTTGCAAACGTAAAAGATGGTGATGTGCTCGGATTTGATCTTTTAGATGTTGTTTTTATGGACCAAGTGTCTGTTGTTTCTGATAAACTGTTAAAAAATATACGGGCTATTCGGGAAAATCAACCCAAAGATTTAGATTTTTCTTTGACTGAAAAGAACTTAATTGGTCTTGCTATGGGCTTTCCTGACTATTATGCTTCAGAATTATTGCCAGAAGACAATATTCTAGATTCGGTTGCCTATCAGGATGAACTGAAGAAAACGAACCCCCAAGAAGATAAGAAAGTGCTTGATACGACTGGATCTGATTCAAAAGGGAGCAAACCTCGTGTTCTTTTAGTGTTTTGGATTTTGTTGGCACTAGGAATTATGTGGGTTTTATATATTATTTTTAGCTAATAAATAGAAAAGAGAATAAATGAGAATTGCAGATTATAGCGTGACCAAGGCAGTGCTGGAGCGTCACGGTTTTACCTTTAAAAAGTCCTTCGGGCAAAATTTCCTGACGGATACCAATATCCTTCAAAAAATTGTGGATACGGCTGAGATTGATGACCAGGTTAATGTTATCGAAATCGGGCCAGGTATTGGTGCCTTGACAGAGTTTCTGGCTGAGCGTGCAGCTCAAGTCATGGCTTTTGAGATTGACCACCGCTTGGTACCAATCCTAGCGGATACCTTGCGGGATTTTGACAATGTGACCGTAGTCAACGAGGACATTCTAAAAGTTGACCTAGCGCAACATATCCAAAATTTCAAAAATCCTGACTTACCCATCAAGGTAGTGGCAAACTTGCCTTATTACATCACGACCCCTATTCTCATGCACTTGATCGAAAGTGGGATTCCTTTTAGTGAGTTTGTGGTCATGATGCAAAGAGAAGTGGCAGATCGTATCTCTGCTAAGCCAAATACCAAGGCTTACGGCAGCTTGTCGATTGCCGTTCAGTATTACATGACAGCTAAGGTTGCCTTTATCGTACCTCGTACGGTCTTTGTGCCAGCACCAAATGTGGATTCAGCTATCCTGAAAATGGTGCGTCGTCCAGAACCGGCTGTAGCAGTAAAAGATGAGAACTTCTTCTTTAAGGTTTCCAAGGCTAGTTTCACCCATCGTCGTAAGACCTTGTGGAACAACTTGACAGGTTACTTTGGCAAGACTGAGGAAGTTAAGGATAAGTTGACTAGGGCTTTGGACCAGGCCGGACTATCCCCAAGTGTACGCGGTGAAGCTCTTGGCTTAGAAGAATTTGCTAGTCTAGCAGATGCGCTTAAAGGACAAGGACTCTAAGATGCAAGGACAAATCATTAAAGCTTTGGCTGGCTTCTACTATGTGGAAAGTGATGGTCAGGTTTATCAAACACGCGCGCGTGGGAATTTCCGTAAAAAAGGTCATACGCCCTACGTTGGAGATTGGGTAGATTTTTCTGCGGAGGAAAATTCCGAAGGTTATATTCTCAAGATTCATGAACGAAAAAATAGTCTGGTTCGCCCACCCATTGTCAATATTGACCAGGCCGTTGTCATTATGTCTGTTAAAGAACCTGACTTTAATAGCAACTTGCTGGATCGCTTCTTGGTCCTTTTGGAGCACAAGGGCATTCACCCTATTGTCTATATTTCCAAAATGGACTTACTAGAGGATAGGAGAGAACTGGATTTCTACGAGAAAACATATCGTGCTATTGGTTACGATTTTGTGACGAGTAAAGAAGAACTTTTACCCTTGTTGACAGGCAAGGTTACGGTCTTTATGGGGCAGACAGGTGTTGGAAAGTCAACTTTGCTCAATAAAATCGCACCTGATCTCAATCTAGAAACGGGAGAAATCTCAGACAGTCTGGGTCGTGGTCGTCACACCACTCGAGCGGTTAGTTTTTACAATCTCAATGGTGGGAAAATCGCAGACACACCAGGTTTTTCATCGCTAGATTACGAAGTAACAACAGCAGAAGACCTTAATCTAGCCTTTCCAGAAATTGCTAGTGTCAGTCGAGACTGCAAGTTCCGTACATGTACTCATACCCATGAGCCATCTTGCGCAGTGAAACCAGCAGTAGAAGAGGGGAACATTGCCACCTTCCGTTTTGACAACTACCTACAATTCCTCAGTGAGATTGAAAATCGTAGAGAAACCTATAAAAAAGTCAGCAAAAAAATTCCAAAATAAGGAGAAACCTATGTCTCAATACAAGATTGCTCCGTCAATTCTGGCAGCGGATTATGCCAACTTTGAACGTGAAATTAAACGCCTAGAAGCAACTGGGGCAGAATACGCCCATATCGATATCATGGATGGTCACTTTGTACCTCAGATCAGCTTTGGTGCAGGTGTGGTTGAAAGCCTTCGTCCTCATAGCAAGATGGTCTTTGACTGCCATTTGATGGTCTCTAATCCTGAACATCATCTAGAGGACTTTGCGCGTGCGGGAGCGGATATTATCAGCATCCATGTTGAGGCAACACCTCATATCCATGGCGCTCTTCAAAAAATTCGTTCTCTCGGTGTTAAACCTTCGGTAGTCATCAATCCTGGTACGCCTGTTGAAGCGATTAAGCATGTGCTTCATTTGGTTGACCAAGTATTAGTCATGACCGTTAACCCAGGTTTCGGCGGACAAGCATTTCTGCCTGAAACCATGGATAAGATACGTGAATTGGTTTCCCTTCGTGAGGAAAAAGGCTTGAATTTTGAAATTGAAGTGGATGGTGGGATTGATGATAAAACTATTGCTCAAGCCAAAGAAGCTGGTGCAACAGTTTTTGTAGCAGGATCCTATGTTTTTAAGGGAGATGTCAATGAACGAGTGCAAGCTCTCAGAAAACAACTGGACTAAAGTTGCAGTTTTTGCAGGCGGAGACCGCGGTCACTATCGGACAAATTTTGACTGCTTTGTCGGTGTGGATCGAGGCTCGCTTTGGGTACTAGAGGAAAAACTTCCTCTTGCTCTTGCAGTTGGGGATTTTGATTCTGTGACTGTAGAAGAACGTCAGTTGATTCAGGCGAATGCCCAGCGCTTTGTCCAAGCCCAGCCAGAAAAAGATGATACGGATCTGGAACTAGCGCTTTTAACGATTTTTGAAAAAAGTCCTCAAGCTCAGGTCACTATTTTTGGTGCCCTAGGTGGTCGCATTGACCATATGTTAGCTAATGTCTTTCTACCCAGCAATCTTAAATTGGCGCCCTATATGCGTCAAATAGAGATTGAGGATGGGCAAAATTTGATTAGCTATTGCCCAGAAGGGACCAGTCAGCTAGAACCACGTTCGGACTATGATTATTTGGCCTTTATGCCTGTGAGGGATAGTCGTTTGACAATACTCGGTGCCAAGTATGAACTGACAGAGGAGAATTTTTTCTTTAAGAAAGTTTACGCTTCTAACGAATATATAGATAGGGAAGTGTCAGTGACTTGCCCAGATGGCTATGTGGTTGTCTTGCATAGCAAGGACAGGAGGTAGGATGGAGATTGTATTACTACTGTTATTAATTGCTAACCTAGCCGGGCTTTTTCTGATTTGGCAAAGGCAGGACAAGCAGGAGCAATATTTGACCAAGAGTTTAGAAGATCAGGCAGATAATCTCTCAGACCAGCTGGATTATCGCTTTGAACAAGCTCGACAAGCTAGTCAGATTGATCAAAAAAATCTTGAAGTGGCTGTCAGTGATCGCTTGCAGGAAGTGCGTATCGAATTGCATCAGGGTCTGACTCAGGTTCGGCAGGAAATGAATGAGAACCTCCTCCAAACCAGAGATAAGACCGACCAACGTCTCCAAGCCTTGCAGGAATCAAATGAGCAACGCTTGGAACAGATGCGCCAAACAGTCGAGGAAAAGTTAGAAAAGACCTTGCAAACTCGCTTGCAAGCATCCTTCGAGACGGTTTCTAAACAACTGGAATCTGTCAATCGAGGTCTGGGTGAAATGCAGACGGTTGCGCGAGATGTCGGTGCGCTTAATAAAGTCCTTTCTGGAACCAAGACCCGAGGAATTCTAGGTGAATTACAACTGGGGCAGATTATTGAAGACATCATGACACCTGCCCAGTATGAACGAGAATTTGCAACGGTTGAAAACTCTAGTGAACGTGTGGAATACGCCATCAAGTTACCTGGGCAAGGTGACCAGGAATATGTTTATCTACCGATTGATTCTAAGTTTCCCCTGGCGGATTATTACCGTCTGGAAGAAGCCTATGCAGCAGGTGATAAGGATGAAATCGAACGCTGCCGTAAGTCTCTCTTAGCAAGTGTCAAGCGTTTTGCCAAGGATATCAAGAGTAAGTACCTGGCGCCACCTCGGACAACTAATTTTGGAGTCTTATTTGTTCCGACAGAAGGTCTCTATTCGGAAATCGTTCGCAATCCGATTTTCTTTGATGATTTGAGACGGGAGGAACAGATTATTGTTGCAGGTCCAAGTACCTTGTCGGCTCTTCTTAACTCCTTATCAGTTGGCTTCAAGACTCTCAATATCCAAAAGAGTGCTGACCATATCAGTAAAACCCTAGCTAGTGTCAAAACAGAATTTGGCAAGTTTGGAGGTATTCTGGTCAAGGCACAAAAACATCTCCAACATGCCTCTGGCAATATTGATGATTTATTAAACCGTCGTACTACAGCTATCGAGCGAACGCTTCGTCACATTGAGTTATCAGAAGGTGAGCCTGCGCTTGATTTGCTACAATTCCAAGAAGATGAGGAAGAATATGAAGATTAGTCACATGAAGAAAGATGAGCTTTTTGAAGGCTTTTACCTGATCAAGTCAGCTGACCTGAGACAGACACGTGCTGGGAAAAACTACCTAGCCTTCACCTTCCAAGATGATAGTGGAGAAATCGAAGGGAAGCTCTGGGATGCTCAACCCCACAATGTTGAAACCTTTACAGCAGGGAAAGTAGTCCATATGCAAGGTCGTCGTGAAGTGTACAACAATACGCCTCAGGTTAATCAAATCACCCTTCGCTTACCACAACCTGGCGAACCAAATGACCCAGCTGACTTCAAGGTTAAATCTCCAGTAGATGCCAAAGAGATTCGTGAGTATATGGCGCAGATGATTTTTAAAATTGAAAATCCAATTTGGCAGCGAATTGTTCGGAATCTCTACACCAAGTATGACAAGGAATTCTACTCTTATCCAGCTGCTAAGACCAACCATCATGCTTTTGAAACAGGTCTTGCTTATCATACTGCCACTATGGTTCGTTTGGCAGAAGCAATTGCAGATATTTATCCTCAGCTCAATAAGAGCTTGCTCTATGCGGGAATTATGTTGCACGACCTTGCCAAGGTTATTGAGTTGACAGGTCCTGACCAGACAGAGTACACAGTAAGAGGAAACCTTATCGGTCATATCGCTTTGATTGATAGCGAGATTACCAAAGCGGTAATGGAACTTGGCATTGATGATACCAGAGAAGAGGTTGTACTTCTTCGCCATGTCATTCTCAGTCATCATGGTCTCCTTGAGTATGGTAGTCCAGTTCGTCCTCGAGTGATGGAAGCAGAAATTATTCATATGATTGATAATTTGGATGCCAGCATGATGATGATGACAACAGCTCTGGCCCTTGTTGATAAGGGAGAAATGACCAATAAAGTATTTGCTATGGACAATCGTTCCTTCTACAAGCCAAAATTAGACTAGAAACTAAAAAAATGAACTTTATTTAGGCAATAAAGTTCGTTTTTTTGCTTTAGTGTGATATAATGAGAAAAAGACTAAATAAAAAAGAATGGTAAAAATATAATGAAATTAAGAAGAAGTGATCGGATGGTTGTCATTTCCAATTACTTGATTAACAATCCATACAAATTAACCAGTCTCAACACCTTTGCGGAAAAGTATGAATCTGCCAAATCGTCTATTTCTGAAGATATCGTCATCATTAAACGTGCTTTCGAAGAAATTGAAATCGGTCATATTCAAACGGTGACAGGTGCTGGTGGTGGTGTTATTTTTACACCATCGATCTCTACCCTTGAGTCTAAAGCGATTATCGAAGAGCTTCGTGATAAACTTTCAGAGAGTGACCGTATTCTTCCGGGTGGCTACATTTATTTATCTGACCTATTGAGCACTCCAGCTATTTTGAAAAATATCGGTCGCATTATTGCTAAGAGCTTTATGGATCAGAAGATTGATGCCGTTATGACTGTTGCGACCAAAGGGGTTCCGCTCGCAAATGCAGTGGCAAATGTTCTCAATGTTCCATTTGTCATTGTCCGTCGCGACTTGAAAATCACTGAAGGTTCAACTGTTAGTGTCAACTATGTTTCAGGTTCTAGTGACCGTATCGAAAAGATGTTCCTTTCAAAACGTAGCCTCAAAGCAGGAAGTCGTGTCTTGATCGTCGATGACTTCTTGAAGGGTGGAGGAACCATTAACGGGATGATTAGCCTCTTGTCTGAGTTTGATTCAGAGTTGGCTGGTGTAGCTGTCTTTGCTGATAATGCACAGGAAGACCGTGAACAACAGTTCGACTACAAGTCACTCTTGAGAGTCACAAATATTGATGTGAAGAACCAACAAATTGCTGTTGAAGTTGGAAATATCTTCGATACAGAAAAATAAGAATTGACTTGAAATACAAAGGTTGGAACTTTCGTCCCAGCCTTTCTTTGATAATGAATATGAAGGAGTCCTATGAAAACACCATTTATTAAACGTGATGCCTTAGAAAAGATTGTTGAGGAGTTTCCAACCCCGTTCCATCTTTACGATGAAAAAGGGATTCGTGAGAAAGCACGCGCAGTAAACAAAGCCTTTTCTTGGAATAAGGGCTTTAAAGAATACTTCGCAGTTAAAGCAACCCCAACACCAGCTATCTTGAAGATTTTGCAAGAAGAAGGATGTGGAGTGGATTGTTCTAGTTATGTCGAACTCTTAATGAGTCATAAACTAGGATTTGCAGGTTCCGATATGATGTTCTCATCTAATAATACTCCAGATAGAGAATATGCCTATGCTCGTGAATTAGGTGCGACGATTAATTTAGATGCCTTTGAAGATATCGAGCATTTGGAACGTGCAGCAGGCATCCCAGAAATCATCTCTTGCCGTTACAATCCTGGTGGCGTATTTGAACTGGGTACGGACATTATGGATAATCCTGGTGAAGCTAAGTTCGGGATGACTAAGGAACAGCTTTTTGAAGCCTTTGCCATCTTGAAGGAAAAGGGAGCTAAAACCTTTGGGATTCATTCCTTCCTAGCTTCCAATACAGTGACCCATCTCTACTATCCAGAATTAGCACGTCAGCTTTTTGAATTGGCAGTAGAAATCAAGGAAAAGTTAGGTATTTCACTGGACTTTATCAACCTTTCTGGAGGTATCGGAGTTAACTATCGCCCAGATCAAGAGCCTAATGACATCGCTTTGATTGGTGAGGGAGTTCGTCAGGTTTATGAAGAGGTTTTGACACCAGCAGGTCTTAGTCAAGTTAAGATCTTTACAGAACTAGGACGCTTTATGTTGGCACCTCATGGAATTTTAGTCACAAAAGTAACTCATAAAAAGAAAACCTACCGTACTTATCTAGGAGTAGATGCGTCAGCTGTTAACCTGATGAGACCAGCTATGTACGGTGCTTACCACCACATTACTAATATGATGCATCCTGATGGTCAGACTGAAGTAGTTGATGTTGTTGGCTCTCTTTGTGAAAACAACGATAAGTTTGCAGTTAATCGTGAACTACCTCAAACAGAAATTGGTGATTTGTTAGTCATTCATGATACAGGTGCCCATGGCTTCTCTATGGGATACCAGTACAATGCTAAACTTCGTTCGGCAGAGATTCTCTATACAGAGGACGGTGGTGCTCGACTAATCCGTAGAGCAGAGCGACCAGAGGACTATTTTGCGACTCTCTATGGGTTTGACTTTGACAAGGATTAATAAATATTTTGAAAATCATGAAAGTTGAAAGTGAAAAACAGATTGTTTTCTAAAAAATAGGCAAAATCTGTGGTTTTTCTTTTCAGTCATGGTATAATAAAGACTATAAAACGTTTTCAAGGAAGGTAACGATATGTCTGAGGAAATAATTGACTATGGACAAGTGACAGGAATGGTGCATTCGACAGAGAGTTTTGGGGCGGTAGATGGCCCTGGAATTCGTTTTATTGTCTTTTTGCAAGGCTGTCAGATGCGTTGCCAATACTGCCATAACCCTGATACTTGGGCTATGGAAACCAATAAATCTCGTGTACGAACAGTAGATGATGTTCTAGAAGAAGCGCTTCGTTATCGTGGTTTCTGGGGAGACAAGGGAGGTATCACAGTCAGCGGAGGAGAAGCCCTCTTGCAGATTGATTTCTTGATTGCTCTCTTTACTAAGGCAAAAGAAAAAGGTATCCACTGTACCTTGGATACTTGTGCCCTTCCATTCCGTAACAAACCACGCTATCTAGAAAAGTTCAACAAGTTAATGGCCGTGACAGACTTGGTTCTCCTTGATATCAAGGAAATCAACGAAGCACAACACAAGATTGTAACCAGTCAAACCAATAAAAACATCTTGGCTTGTGCCCAGTACTTGTCAGAAATCGGTAAACCTGTTTGGATTCGTCACGTTCTTGTACCTGGATTGACAGACAGAGATGAAGATTTGATTGAACTTGGTAAGTTTGTAAAAACTCTCAAAAATGTTGATAAGTTTGAAATCTTGCCTTACCACACCATGGGTGAGTTCAAATGGCGTGAACTTGGGATTCCATATTCCCTTGAAGGAGTTAAACCTCCAACAGCAGATCGCGTCAAGAATGCTAAGGAACTAATGGATACAGAAAGCTATCAAGATTATATGAAACGTGTACATGGATAAAATGAAAGAAGAGGTCGGGGTTTTTTCTCGGCCTCTTTTCGACTATAGAAAAGGCTCAGCATTTAAGCTAAGCCTTTTAATTTTTATCTAGAATGTTGTTTTCCAGAATTGCGTTTTTTATTTTTCTTCTTGTTAGAAGTTGTGATAGCTGTTGCTGGTTCAGGGGTTACATCTTTACGAGCGCCTGAAGTTTTGTTTGCTTTTGGTGGGTTCTTAGCAAATTCTTCGCGTACTTTTTTACGAAGTTTTGGACGAACGATGTAGTTGATGATAAATTGTTGAAGAATCATCATAAAACCACCGACAACCCAGTAAAGTGTAACGCTGGCTGGTGAGAAGACAGAGAACACGACAATCATGAGAGGGCTCATATAGAGCATCTTCTTGATTTGTTCTCTTTGAGTTTCATCCTCAACTCCATGTAAAGAAAGGAGTGATTGAAGATAGTAAAGGATACCAGCAAAGGCAACCAAAATCATACTAGGTGAGCCTAGAGGAATTCCTAGGTAGCTTGCTTGGGCAACTCCTTCAGTATGTTGGGCAGCAAAGTAGATAGCAGAGAAGAAAGGCATTTGAATGAGGATAGGGAAACATCCCACGCCGCCAAACATGCTGATGCCGTGCTCTTTTTGAGCAGCAAAGAGAGCTTGTTGAGCTTCTAATTTTTCTTCTTGAGTCGTTGCTTCTTTCAGACGAGTCTGATGTGGTTCAAGAACATGCTTGAGAGCATTCATCTTCTCAGAGTGAAGCGTTGCTTTCCATGATTGGTAGATACCAAGTGGGAGGATAATCAAGCGGACGATAATGGTTACAATGATGATTCCAACACCGAAACCGAGGCCTTGGTCATTAGCGAAGTATTTGATAGCTTCTCCCATCGGAGCACCCAAGAAATCCCAAACGGGACCAATTGGCTTACCTGTTGCTTTATCAACCTGGACACAACCTGTCAAGACTAATAGCATAGCCACTCCCATGACTGAGAGAGCGATTCGTTTAATTGATTTCACTGTTTTTATTCCTTCTTTAAAAATTATACCTTTCTATTCTACTGTTTTTTTGGAAAATATACAATAGTTCTAGAGACCTAATTTGCGACTTTGAAGTCTGAATAAGATGGAAAGTTACTCAATTGAACATCAAGATAGGTTACTTTAGAGAATGGGGTAGGGCCTTTTCGGATCTCTTGGATAAACTTAGCCATGATGGCAGAAGAGTCTGCTTGGGCCAGGATTCCAACGGTTCCGTCATCGTTATTCCAGACACGACCCGTAATGCCACCTAGTTCTAGAGCCAGACTATAGACACCCCAGCGGAAGCCCACTCCTTGGACGCGACCTTGGGCAATCATTTTAACCTTTTGCATACCAAACCTCCTTGATTGTGTTATAATATTTCTATGACTATTATAACCTCTAAAGCCAATTCTGTGGTAAAAAATGCCAAGAAATTGCATCAAAAAAAATATCGGAAAACCTCTTACTTGATTGAGGGATGGCATCTGTTTGAAGAAGCTATTCAGGCAGGTGCAAAGATTGAGAAAATTTTTGCTCTCGCAGAGTATGGTGAAAAATTAGTAGATTATCCTCAGACTGTCCTTGTGACAGAAGAAATCTTGCTCGATTTAGCAGATTCGCAAACTCCTCAGGGTATTGTTGCCATTGTTCAAAAGGAAGAGGAGCAGTTACCAGATTTGAGCCAAGGAAAGTATCTCTTTTTAGAAGATGTGCAGGATCCTGGAAATGTGGGGACCATGATTCGGACGGCAGATGCAGCAGGTTTTTCTGGAGTCATCGTTTCCAGCAAGTCAGCAGATATCTATAGCCTCAAAACGCTTCGCTCCATGCAAGGCAGTCATTTCCATTTGCCGATTTATCGTATGTCTGTCGAAGGGTTTGTGGAACAAGCTAAAAAGAGCGGTTTACCAATTCTGGCAACCACCTTATCACAAAACTCTAAAGATTATCGTGAACTGGCTTGCCTAGAGGATTTTGCCTTAGTCATGGGAAATGAAGGTCAAGGCATTAGTCCATTCATGACAGACCAGGCGGACCAACTGGTCCACATCAGCATGAAGGGCCAGGCGGAAAGTCTCAATGTTGCCATTGCAGCGGGTATACTCATGTTTTATTTGAGTTAAATCATTTTATTTTTGTTATAATCAGTAAAAAGATTTCATAAGGAGAAAAAAGATATGAATCAAACAATTATTCAAGAACGTTCTGGTTTGAATCAATTCTATGCAAAAGTCTATGCTTTTGTAGGTTTGGGAATTGGCTTATCAGCCCTTGTCTCAGGACTCATGTTGACAACTTTCCAGGATTTGCTCGTTCAAATTATGATGAATGCTCGTGTATGGCTAATAGTTGCGGGCTTTGTAGAAGTTGCTCTGGTCTATGTAGCGAGTAGTATGGCTTTAAAAAACAGTCCAGCAGCCTTGCCAATTTTCTTGCTTTATTCCGTTTTAAACGGTTTTACACTGAGTTTCGTTGTCTCGCTCTATACCCCAGGTACTGTTTTGACAGCCTTTGTATCTAGTGCAGCTCTTTTCTTTGTGATGGCTCTTATCGGAGTTGTGGTTAAGAAGGACTTGAGCGGTATGGGACGTGCCTTGTTGGCAGCTTTAGTGGGCCTCATACTAGCTATGATTGTCAATATCTTTTTAAACAGTAGCCTTTTTGACTATATCATCAGCATTATCATGGTTTTCGTTTTTGCAGGCTTGATTGCTTGGGACAACCAAAAGATTCGCTATGTTTATGAGGAGTCAGGTGGTCAGGTTGCAACAGGTTGGGCAGTTTCTTTGGCGCTCAGTCTTTACTTAGATTTTATCAACGTATTCCTTAGCTTGCTCCGTATTTTCGGTAGTGACGATTGATTTTTTAGAGAGTGGGACAGAAATCGTTAATTCGGTAGAATTCGATTTCGTCGTCCCACCTCCGCACAGTTGAGTAGGGCTGTAAAAGCTGATGAAATCAGCGTAGTAGAGCCCACTCAACCACTGCGTCTTGCGCGACAATCCAAAGACAATTGAGAGGCTGGGAAAAAGTCCCAGCCTCTTTTTTAATTTTTACTTTCATTTTTACTGGCAAAAGGGTATAATCATCTTATTATTCAAAAGGAGAGATGTATGAAGAAAAGTTTTATCCATCAACAGGAAGAAATTTCCTTTGTAAAAAATACCTTTACCCAGTATTTAAAAGATAAGTTAGAAGTGGTTGAGGTACAAGGTCCTATCTTGAGTAAGGTTGGGGATGGGATGCAGGACAATTTATCAGGTGTGGAAAATGCCGTGGAAGTTAAGGTTTTGCAAATTCCAGACGAAACCTATGAAGTGGTACATTCCCTTGCTAAGTGGAAACGCCATACCTTGGCTCGTTTTGGTTTTGGCGAGGGTGAAGGCCTCTTTGTTCACATGAAGGCCCTTCGTCCAGACGAAGATTCGCTAGATGCAACTCACTCAGTCTATGTGGACCAGTGGGACTGGGAAAAAGTTATTCCAAACGGACAGCGCAATCTTGCCTATCTTAAAGAAACGGTAGAAAAGATTTATAAGGCTATTCGTTTGACAGAGTTAGCAGTGGAAGCACGCTACGATATTGAGTCAATTTTGCCTAAGCAAATTACCTTTATCCATACAGAAGAGTTGGTAGAACGCTACCCAGACTTGACACCAAAAGAACGTGAAAATGCTATCTGTAAGGAGTTCGGTGCGGTCTTCCTAATTGGTATCGGTGGAGAATTGTCAGATGGAAAACCTCATGATGGACGTGCACCAGACTATGATGACTGGACAACTGAATCTGAAAATGGCTATCATGGCTTGAATGGGGACATCCTTGTTTGGAATGATAATTTGGGTGCAGCCTTTGAATTGTCTTCAATGGGCATTCGTGTCGATGAAGACACCCTCCGTCGCCAAGTAGCTATCACAGGAGACGAAGACCGCCTTTCTTTGGAGTGGCACAAAGCTCTCTTAAACGGCCTCTTCCCATTGACAATTGGTGGAGGAATTGGCCAATCTCGTATGGCTATGTTCCTGCTTCGTAAGAAGCACATCGGTGAAGTCCAAACCAGTGTTTGGCCACAAGAAGTGAGAGACACCTACGAAAATATTCTTTAATCAATCGAGCCGTAAGGTTCGATTTTCTTTTTTTGATAAGAATTTGGTATAATATACGGTATGAAAATCGTATCAGGTATCTACGGAGGGCGTCCTTTAAAGACGCTGGACGGTAAAACAACTCGACCTACTTCAGATAAGGTAAGGGGCGCTATTTTTAATATGATTGGTCCCTACTTTGAAGGTGGGCGAGTGCTAGATCTTTATGCTGGCAGTGGTGGTCTATCCATCGAAGCAGTCTCAAGAGGGATGTCCAGTGCCGTTCTGGTCGAGAAGGATCGCCGAGCCCAGAATATAGTCGCAGAAAATATCCGAATGACTAAGGAAACTTCCAAGTTTCAATTATTGAAAATGGAATCCAGTCGTGCATTAGAACAGGTGGATGGTGCCTTTGATCTAATTTTTTTGGACCCTCCCTATGCAAAAGAACAAATCGTGTCAGATATTGAAAAAATGGCAGAGAGAGATCTTTTTTCAGAAGATGTCATGGTGGTTTGCGAAACCGATAAATCAGTAGAACTTCCAGAAGAAATCGCCTGTTTGGGTATCTGGAAGGAAAAAATATATGGGATTAGTAAGGTGACGGTTTATGTCAGATAAGATTGGGCTATTTACAGGTTCCTTTGATCCGATGACCAATGGACATTTGGATCTCATTGAGCGTGCAAGTAAGCTCTTTGATCAATTGTATGTAGGAATTTTTTATAATCCTCATAAAACAGGATTTTTGACGATTGAGAGCCGAAAGAAAACTGTTGAAAAAGCACTAGCACATCTCAAAAATGTCCAAGTCATAGCTTCTCACGATGAATTAGTCGTTGATGTTGCTAGAAAATTAGGTGCAGAGGTCTTGGTGCGTGGCTTGCGTAATGCAACAGATCTTCAGTATGAAGCCAGTTTTGATTTTTACAACCATCAGCTAGCAGGAGAAATGGAGACAATCTACCTTCACAGTCGGCCGGAGCATGTTTACATCAGCTCTTCAGCTGTGAGAGAACTATTGAAATTTGGTCAAGATATCAGTGATTATGTACCAAATGCTGTCCTAGAGGAGTTAAACAATGAAGAAAAAAACTAGATGGCCCTTATATCTCATTATTGGGCTCATTATCACTTTTATCGCTTTTACGGTGCCCCTGCCTTATTATATCGAGGTGCCAGGAACTTCTGAAGATATTCGAAAGGTTTTACAAGTTAATAACCAACCTGACCAAGAGGAAGGTTCCTACCAATTTGTGACGGTTGGAGTTAAGCACGCTAGAATGGTTGACTTGTTTTATGCCTGGCTAACTCCTTTCACGGACATACATAGCGCCAAAGAGATGACTGGTGGTTCATCAGATGCAGAATTTATGAGAATCAACCAGTTTTACATGGAAACTTCGCAAAACATGGCCAAATATCAAGGTCTAAAGACGGCGGGTAAGGAAATAGAGCTCAAATATTTGGGTGTCTACGTTTTGACTGTAACAGATAACTCGACTTTCAAGGGAGTTCTTAATATTGCTGACACCGTAACAGCTGTGAATGATAAAACTTTTGAGAGTTCAAAAGAGATGGTGGATTACGTTAATTCTCAAACTCTAGGCGATCAGGTGAAGGTTACTTATGAGGAGGATGGAAAAGTTAAGACTGCCGAAGGAAAGATCATTACTCTAGAAAATGGGAAGAATGGTATCGGAATAGGTTTGATTGACCGCACAGAAGTATCTAGTGATGTACCAATCAAATTTTCAACTGCTGGCATTGGAGGTCCTAGTGCCGGAATGATGTTCAGTTTATCCATCTATACGCAAATTGCAGATCCTACTCTTCGAAATGGACGTATCATTGCGGGTACCGGAAGCATCGATAGAGATGGTAACGTAGGTGACATTGGCGGAATTGATAAAAAAGTGGTTGCCGCAGCTAAAAAGGGAGCTACTGTATTCTTTGCTCCTAACAATCCAGTAACTGAGGAAGCTAAAAAGGCAAATCCAAATGCCAAGAGTAACTATGACACAGCTCTAGAAGCAGCTCAAATGATTAAAACAGACATGAAAATCGTTCCAGTCAAAACGCTTCAAGATGCGATTGACTATTTAAAAAACAATCCCTAAACAGTAGGCGAATCCCTAAACTAGCGTAGAAAAAAAGAAGATGGTATAATAGGCAAATGATTCAATTGTTTTTTACCCTTAGTAGTCATATGTTTTTTGTCTACCTAGTCTTTCAGCTCTTGAAAGATTTGGTCAGATGGGATCAAATTTTGAAGGTGACAAAGGATAATGCGAAGAAGGTTCGACTCTTGGTAGTATTGTGTAGTATCGGTTTAGGATATCTGATTAGTTCCTTTTTTCTGAACCTCTACCAACTTTGGCAAGAAGCAGTTAGAACGTTATTCTAAAATTGTAAGTGAAGGAAAATACTTTATGGAAAAAATTGTAGTTCAAGGTGGCGATAATCGTTTGGTTGGAAGTGTTACCATCGAGGGCGCAAAAAATGCAGTTTTGCCACTGCTTGCAGCAACTATTTTAGCAAGTGAAGGAAAAACGGTCTTAAAAAATGTTCCTATTTTATCGGATGTTTTTACCATGAATCAGGTGGTTCGTGGATTAAATGCGAAAGTAGAATTTGATCAAGAAGCACATATTGTTGAAGTTGATGCTACTGGAGACATCACCGAAGAAGCACCTTATAAGTACGTCAGCAAGATGCGTGCTTCAATTGTAGTATTGGGGCCAATCTTGGCTCGTGTAGGACATGCAAAGGTTTCTATGCCAGGTGGCTGTACGATCGGTAGTCGCCCTATCGACCTTCACCTAAAGGGACTCGAAGCGATGGGGGCTCAAATTACTCAAACGGCAGGATATATCGAAGCTAAGGCAGAACGCTTGCACGGAGCTCACATTTACATGGACTTCCCAAGTGTAGGTGCTACTCAAAACTTGATGATGGCGGCAACTCTTGCTAACGGAGTGACTGTCATTGAAAATGCTGCGCGTGAACCTGAGATTGTCGACTTGGCTGTTCTCTTAAATAAAATGGGTGCCAAGGTCAAGGGAGCAGGAACAGAAACTGTGACCATTACTGGTGTTGAGCAACTACACGGTGCAACCCACAATGTTGTACAAGACCGTATCGAAGCAGGGACCTTCATGGTAGCAGCTGCCATTACAGGTGGAGATGTCTTGATTCAAGATGCCATCTGGGAACACAATCGTCCCTTGATTGCTAAATTATTGGAAATGGGTGTTGAAGTCATCGATGAGGACGAAGGAATTCGTATTCGTTCTCAACGTGAAAAATTAAAGGCTGTCCACGTCAAGACACTTCCACATCCAGGATTTCCGACAGACATGCAAGCGCAGTTCACTGCTCTAATGACCGTTGCTCAAGGTGAGTCAACCATGGTGGAGACTGTGTTTGAGAATCGCTTCCAACATTTAGAAGAGATGCGTCGGATGGGCTTACACTCAGAAATTATCCGTGATACAGCCCGTATCGTCGGAGGACAGCCTCTCCAAGGTGCAGAGGTTCTATCAACCGACTTGCGTGCTAGTGCGGCCTTAATTTTAACAGGCCTAGTGGCTGAAGGTGAGACAGTTGTAGGAAAGCTTGTCCATTTAGATAGAGGTTACTACCGTTTTCATGAAAAATTAGCCCAGTTAGGAGCTAAGATTGAACGGGTAAGTGTGGAAGCTGATGAAGATGAATAAACGATCCAAATATGTCTTACGTCGCTTTATCCTAGTAATTGTAGTATTACTACTAGGATTCTTAGCTCTTGCTATTGGTTTGATGATTGGCTATGGTATTCTAGGAAAAGGTCAAGATCCTTGGGCCATTTTAGCACCAGCAAAATGGCAAGAACTCATCGCAAAATTTACAGGAAAATAGGCTGGGAGACCAGTCTTTTTCTAGGAAGTGAATGTAATACTCAATGAAAATCAAAGAGCAAACTAGGAAGCTAGCCGCAGGTTGCTCAAAACACAGTTTTGAGGTTGTGGATAGAACTGACGAAGTCAGCTCAAAGCACTGCTTTGAGGTTGCAGATGGAAGCTGACGTGGTTTGAAGAGATTTTCGAAGAGTACAAGGAGAAAATATGAATAAAAAAACAAGGCAGGCCCTAATTGGCCTCTTGCTCTTTTTGCTCTTGTCAGCAGGAAGCTACTATATTAAACAAATGCAGTCTTCCAACACTGCACCACAAACACAAGTAAAACAAAAATCACAGTCGTCTGATACTCCAAGTCAAGAACTGGCAGAAAGTGTCCTAACAGATTCGATTAAAAAACAAATTAAGGGTACTCTAGAGTGGAATGGCGCAGGAGCCTTTGTCGTCAATAACAATAAAACCAATCTGGATGCTAAGGTTTCAAGCAAACCCTATGCAGATAACAAGACAAAAACGGTAGGAGGAGAGACAGTTCCCACAGTAGCGAATGCGATCATGTCAAAAGCAACAAGGCAGTACAAGGACCGTGAAGAAACTGGCAATGGTTCAACATCTTGGACGCCTGCGGGTTGGCATCAGGTTAAGAATCTAAAAGGAAGCTATAACCATGCGGTCGATAGAGGACACTTGTTAGGCTATGCCTTGATAGGTGGTTTAGATGGCTTCGATGCTTCTACCAGCAATCCTAAAAATATTGCCGTACAGACAGCTTGGGCCAACCAAGCGCGTGCAGAAGATTCTACAGGCCAAAACTATTATGAAAGTCTGGTTCGAAAAGCTCTAGATCAAAACAAACGAGTGCGTTACCGTGTGACGTTGCTCTATGCGTCTGAGGAAGACTTGGTGCCGTCTGCATCGCAGATTGAAGCTAAGTCCTCTGATGGAGAATTGGAGTTTAATGTCGTTATTCCAAATGTCCAAAAGGGAATTCAGTTAGATTACCGAACAGGTGAGGTCACAGTCACAAAAAATAACTAATTGATCAAGAGGTTGAGAGGAAATCCCAACCTCGTTTTTTATTAGTCATGAACTGTTGACGCGATTGCTTGTATTTTCCTCTTTTCAGATTTTAAAGAGCATTTTTGAAGATTTACAAGGCTTGAACTAGGGCGTCGGAATTTGGATTGCAGCTCTCTATTCAGCGACCCTTTATCATAGAAATTGAAAATTAATGTGTAGAAATTGGAAAATATGGTATAATAGTTTCAATTATACTTTTTAGGAGAAGGAAAATGGAAGACCCGAGCAGTCAGGATTTGTTACTGCAATTTGTTTTATTAGTTGTTTTGACCTTTTTAAATGCTTTTTTCTCTGCTACAGAGATGGCTATGGTTTCTCTTAGTCGCTCACGTGTTGAACAAAAGGCTGAAGAGGGGGATAAACGCTATATCCGTTTGCTAAAGGTACTTGAAAACCCCAATCACTTTTTATCAACCATTCAAGTTGGTATTACGTTAATTACAATCTTGTCAGGGGCTAGGTTAGCAGATTCTCTTGGCGAATTGATTGCCTCTTGGATGGGAAATAGCGAGACTGCGTATGCAGTAGCTTCTTTCTTATCACTTGCTTTTTTGACCTATATTTCAATCGTTTTTGGTGAACTTTATCCTAAACGCATTGCTCTAAATCTTAAGGATGCCTTGGCAATCCGAACTGTACCATTTATTATTGCTATCGGTAAGATTGTGAGTCCCTTTGTTTGGTTGCTATCTGCATCAACCAATCTTTTGAGCCGTTTGACGCCGATGACATTTGACGATGCAGACGAAAAAATGACTCGTGATGAGATTGAGTACATGCTGACTAAAAGCGAAGAAACTTTGGATGCTGATGAAATCGAGATGTTGCAGGGGATTTTTTCACTAGATGAACTTATGGCGCGTGAAGTCATGGTTCCTCGAACAGATGCTTTCATGGTAGATATCCAAGATGACACTCAGACCATTATCGAAAGTATCTTAAAACAAAACTTTTCTCGAATTCCTGTTTATGACGGCGATAAGGACAATGTTATTGGTTTGATTCATACAAAGAGTCTGCTAAAAGCAGGATTTACCGATGGTTTTGATAATATTGTATTGAGAAAGATTTTGCAGGAACCGCTCTTTGTACCTGAAACTATTTTTGTGGATGATTTATTAAAAGAGTTGAGAAATTCCCAAAGACAGATGGCTATCCTACTGGATGAGTATGGAGGTATGGCTGGTCTAGTTACGCTAGAGGATCTCCTTGAGGAGATTGTCGGTGAGATTGATGATGAAACTGACCGTGCTGAGGTTTATGTTCACACTATTGGTGAGAATACCTACATTGTTCAAGGTACGATGAACTTGAACGACTTCAATAGTTATTTCGATGTTGAACTTGAAAGTGATAATGTAGATACAATCGCTGGTTATTATTTGACGGGTGTCGGGACTATTCCAACAACTGAAAAGCTTAGCTATGAATTGGAAAGTGCCAACAAACACATTACATTGACTAATGACAAAGTCAAAAATGGCCGTGTGACCAAGTTGAAGGTTCAAATCACAGAAATTGAGCTGGAAGAAGAAACTGATTAACAAAAGAAGCTTTACTAGTCCTCGGCCAGTAAAGCTTCTCCATTTTGTAAAAAAAGACTCCAACTGGAGTCTTCTGAATCATAGAGGCGGTAGAATCAATAAATAAGGTGTAAAACAGTCAGTAACTTATCATGATTTTGTTAACAAAAGAAACAAGCAGATTGATCTTGAAGGTGAACTCCATAAGGTAAACGGAGTTCAAATTTTGTCACATGTGCGCCATGGTTATAATCATGACGAATATGGAGAAATTCATGCTTTGAGTTCTGAAGATATGAAAATAGTTGAAAAAACGGTCAAATCTTGCTATAGTAGAAAAAGAAATAGGATAGTAGTTTACGAGTGAAAACATGGTATAGCACCATTGGAAAGTGATGGAGCTAGCGAGGGTACACGAAATTTAGTAGTATCTAGCTATTGAAGCATGTGCGATTATCAAGACGACGGTTGAAATCCGTCCACCTATAATCTTTGGCCTCAATTCAATGTTGGGGCTTTTTTGCATCCTAAATCCAAAACAATAGTAACACATCCTCTTTTGAATTATAAATAATGAAATGATAAGTATAAAATATTTGTGATTTTTTGTTTTCCCTGAAAGTAGCAGAAAAAGCAATAAGCTTTGGTTTTTTCTTGTAGTGTGTGGGCGTAAGCAGTCATGCTGATAGCGTGTTTTAAACTCATGTTCATAATATCTGATACACCATTTTTATACTTATTCTACGGCCTGAATAGATACGCACAGTTTTTGCTGATAGCATAGGCTGTGGCGTTATCTAAAAGCCAGCGGATAGCTTTAATATCTACTGACATATATTACCTCATAAAATACCAAATTAGAAATAGAAGCAGAAGAAGTCCAATAATAAATTCAACTTTTTCACGTTTAGTAGTTTTTCTAGTTTTAAAATTTACTTTCATTATTTTTCCTGTTATAATTTAAGAACACCCCAAAAAGGGGCTGATAGTGATTTCTCACTATCCAAATTCGATATGCCATTCAAAGCTGATTATAAATGTGTTTATTTTGACTACTAGCTTATTTGTTTTGACTTTGAGTGGCTTCTTTTTGAACCTAAATATTTTTTCGCCCCAAACTCGCCCCAAAAGTTTTTTAAAGTTATCCTTATTTATATGAATTTATATGAAGATAAAAATAAAAAAGCCCGTAAAATCGGGCTTTGTTTTCGGATAAATTCCTATAATATAGTATAAAAATATAGTATAAAAAAGGCGGTAGACGGATTTGAACCGACGATCAAGCTTTTGCAGAGCCGTGCCTTACCACTTGGCTATACCGCCTTAACTTTTATTATTATACCTTTAAAATCTGCTCTCGTCAATAGTTTCTTTTCTGAAAATGTAAGTTTTCCGACTTTCAAAATGTGTGCGACAAAATATTCTGAAAATTCGTTTACTTTTTGAAGTAGTTGTGGTATAATAAGCATTATCTTATTAATTTCAACAGAGGAGTTAAGTAATATGAAAAAAAGTCGGATTTTTGCAGTAGCAGGCGTAGCCCTACTTGCAACAGGTGTTCTCGCAGCTTGCAGTTCTTCAAAATCATCTAATGCTGAAGCGCCAAAAGCCTATGGGTATGTATATACTTCTGATCCTGAAACTTTGGACTACCTTATCTCTGGTAAGCAAAGTACAAAAGTCGCTACTTCAAATGGTATTGATGGTCTCTTTACTAATGATAAATATGGTAACCTCACTCCTGCAGTCGCTGAAGACTGGTCAGTCTCTCAAGATGGCTTGACATATACCTACAAGATTCGTAAGGGTGTGAAATGGTATACATCAGATGGTGAAGAATACGCAGAAGTTACTGCTAAAGACTTTGTCAATGGTTTGAAACACGCAGCTGATAAGAAGTCAGAAGCCTTGTATCTTGCTCAAAATTCTGTAAAAGGATTGGCTGATTATGTAGCTGGGAACTCGACAGATTTCTCAACAGTTGGTGTTAAAGCAGTCGATGACTACACTCTTGAGTATACTTTGGCAAAACCAGAACCATATTGGAACACTAAGATGTCTTACTCAATTTTCTGGCCCTTAAATGAAGAATTTGAAAAATCAAAAGGCTCAGACTTTGGTAAAGCGACTGATCCAACATCATTGCTTTACAATGGACCTTTCTTGCTTAAAGGATTGACTGCTAAGTCTTCTATTCAGTTTGCTAAAAATGAAAACTATTGGGATAAAGATAATGTTCACTTGGACACTGTAAATCTTGCTTTCTATGATGGATCAGATCAAGAGTCAATCGAACGTAACTTTACAAGTGGTGCATATAGCTATGCTCGTCTATTCCCAAACAGTTCAAACTACTCTAAGATAGAAGAAACGTACAAAGACAATATCTATTATACTCCGCAAGGACCTGGTATTGGTGGTTTGGGTGTCAACATTGACCGTCAATCATACAAATACACTTCAAAAACTACTGACGAAGAAAAGACTGCTACTAAGAAAGCCCTTCTTAACAAGGATTTCCGTCAAGCTTTGAACTTTGCCTTTGACCGTACATTGTACTCAGCTCAAATCAATGGTAAAGATGGAGCAAGTCTTGCAGTTCGTAATATGTTCGTGAAGCCTGACTTTGTTTCTGCGGGAGATAAAACCTTTGGTGATTTGGTAACTGAAAAAGTTGTTTCTTATGGAGATGAGTGGAAAGATGTAAACTTTGCTGATGGTCAAGATGGTCTCTATAATGCTGATAAGGCTAAAGCAGAATTTGCTAAAGCAAAAACAGCTCTTGAAGCTGAAGGTGTGAAATTCCCTATCCACATCGATATTCCAGTAGACCAAACTTCTAAAAACTATATCGCTCGTATCCAATCCTTCAAACAATCAGTTGAAACAGTTCTTGGTACTGAAAATGTAGTGATTGATATTCAACAAGTTACTCAAGATGAATTGTTGAATGTTACTTATTATGCGGCTAATGCAGCCGCTGAAGACTGGGATCTTTCAGGTGCCGTTGGATGGAACCCAGACTATATCGATCCATCAACTTACCTTGATATCCTAAAAACTACAAATGGTGAAACTACTAAATCATACATGGGTTATGATGATCCATCAAACCCAGCGGTTGCTAAAGTAGGTTTGAAAGACTTTGATAAGTTACTTGAAGAAGCTGGAAACGAAACAAGCGATCTTAACAAACGCTATGAAAAATACGCAGCAGCACAAGCTTGGTTGACAGACAGTTCACTCTTCCTCCCAGCTATGTCGTCTGCAGGAGCAGCGCCAGTTATCTCTCGTGTTGTCCCATTCTCAGTATCTTACACTCAAGCTGGAGATAAAGGTTCAGACGTTTACTTCAAATATCTTCAATTGCAAGCAAACACTGTAACAACTAAAGAGTACCAAGAAGCTCGTGAAAAATGGCTCAAAGAAAAAGCTGAATCTAATGAAAAAGCTCAAAAAGAATTAGCGAGCCATGTCAAATAAATAATGCTCATCAGAACTTTCTCTCCACAAGGGGAAGGTTCTTTTGGGATTTTAAAGGAAATAATATGAAAAAATATGTTTTTATGCGTATCTTGCGGTCGCTTGTTTCTATCTTTTTAGTAACGACCTTGATTTACACGATTATCTATACGATGGTCCCACGGAAGTTGATTTTCAAACAAGATACGAACTACAATAAAATTGCTACGACTGCTGATAAACGGGATAACTATGAAAATACCGTTTTTGAACGTATGGGTTATATCGAATACTATGATACAAAAGAGTTGCAAGAAAAAGCTAGTAGTATGGACTCTTCTGTAACAGTTGAAGCAAATGATACCAATAAAGCTATCTATGAAAAGTATGTTCAACAACTTGGTAATGGCTGGACTTTAGGTGTCTTCACAGAAAGTGGCCAATTCTATGCGACACGTGAAATTCCAATTTTTGAACGTGTGTTTAAATTCTATGCAAACTTACTTGATATCGACCACACAAACAAGATTCAAGACCCAGAAAATCCAAACTTAGAGCGTTATTTGCGTTTTGAAAATGACCCAGCTATCGGCTGGTCTCTGGTAGGTTCAGGGACTAAACACAAGTACCTCTTGTACTTCAATAGTCAGTTCCCATTTGTTCACCAAAACTTTGTGAACTTGAATTTGGGTGATTCATATCCAACTTATGCTAATACTCCTGTTCTTCAAGTTATCACACAAGGCCAAGGTCAAACTAAGACATCAGAAGTGCAATTCCCAACTGGTAAGAAAACATCTTCAGTTAATATCTACTCAAGAACTTATAAATCTCCGAGTCAAGCTGATGCTCGTGAAGTAGCCAACTACGGTAAAGATGATCCATATACAGCTACTGAGAGCAACTATCAATACCCATCAATGATTGCAAGTTCTGCTATCACTGGTTTGATTGGTCTTGCGATTTCATATGCGATTGCAGTTCCTCTTGGTTCAGCAATGGCTCGTTTCAAGAATACTTGGATTGACAGCCTATCTACAGGTACTTTGACCTTCTTGATGGCCCTCCCAACGATTGCTCTAGTTTATATCATTCGTTTGATTGGTTCTTCTATCGGATTCCCAGACTCATTCCCAATCTTGGGTGCTGGCGATTGGCGATCTTATGTCCTTCCATCAGTCATTCTTGGTTTACTTGGAGCACCTGGTCTAGCTATCTGGATTCGTCGTTACATGATTGACTTACAATCTCAAGACTTTGTCCGTTTTGCTCGAGCTAAAGGTCTTTCTGAAAAAGAAATTTCTAACAAACACATCTTTAAAAACGCTATGGTACCACTCGTTTCTGGTATCCCAGGCTCAATTATTGGTGTTATTGGTGGAGCAACTCTTACTGAAACAGTCTTTGCCTTCCCAGGTATGGGTAAAATGTTGATTGACTCTGTAAAAGCATCAAACAACAATATGGTAGTTGGTCTGGTCTTCATCTTTACATGTGTTTCAATTTTCTCTTACTTGATTGGAGATATTTGGATGACTATTATTGACCCACGTATTAAATTGACAGAGAAAGGAGGCAAATAATGTCTACGATTAGTAATGATAAATTTCAATTTGTAAAACGAGATGATTTTGCCTCTGAAGCAATTGATGCTCCTGCCTACTCATATTGGGGTTCTGTCTTTAGACAGTTTTTGAAGAAAAAATCAACAATCATCATGCTTGGTATTTTGATTTCCATCGTATTGATGAGTTTCATCTATCCAATGTTTTCTGATTTTGACTTCAATGATGTAAGTAAGGTAAATGATTTTAGCGCTCGTTACATTAAGCCAAATGCTGAACATTGGTTTGGTACAGATAGTAATGGTAAATCTCTCTTTGACGGTGTCTGGTTTGGAGCACGTAACTCTATCTTGATTTCCGTAATTGCGACCTTTATAAACGTTGTTATCGGTGTTATTGTCGGCGGAATCTGGGGTATTTCAAAATCAGTTGACCGTATCATGATGGAAGTTTATAACGTTATCAATAACATCCCTTCACTTTTGATCGTTATTGTTTTGACTTACTCTATCGGTGCAGGTTTCTGGAACTTGATTTTTGCCATGAGTGTAACTACTTGGATTGGTATTGCTTATATGATTCGTATCCAAATCATGCGTTACCGTGATTTGGAGTACAACCTTGCTTCACGTACACTGGGAACACCAACCCATAAGATTGTTATTAAAAATATCATGCCTCAATTGGTTTCTGTTATTGTTACAACTACATCACAAATGCTTCCTGCATTTATCTCATATGAAGCCTTCCTGTCATTCTTTGGACTCGGCTTGCCAATCACAGTACCAAGTTTGGGACGTTTGATTTCGGATTATTCTCAGAACGTAACAACCAATGCTTACCTCTTCTGGATTCCATTGACAACTTTGGTCTTGGTATCCTTGTCACTGTTCGTAGTTGGTCAGAACCTAGCGGATGCTAGTGATCCACGTACACATAGATAGGAGTAGACATGATAAAAGGAAAAAATGTAATTTTGACTGCTCAAGATATTGTCGTGGAATTTGATGTTCGTGACAAGATTTTGACAGCTATTCGAGGTGTCTCCATCGATCTGATCGAGGGAGAGGTTCTCGCTTTAGTTGGAGAGTCAGGTTCAGGTAAATCAGTTTTGACAAAAACATTCACAGGAATGTTGGAAGGAAATGGTCGTATTGCACGAGGTAGTATTAATTACCGTGGCCAAGAATTGACCAGCCTTACATCTAATAAAGAATGGGAAAGTATTCGTGGTGCGAAGATTGCAACTATCTTCCAAGATCCGATGACCAGTCTAGACCCCATCAAGACAATCGGAAGTCAAATCACAGAAGTTATTGTTAAACACCAAGGCAAGACTGCGCAAGAAGCTAAAGAATTGGCTATCGACTATATGAATAAAGTTGGTATTCCAGATTCTGAGAAACGTTTTGACGAGTATCCTTTCCAATATTCTGGGGGAATGCGTCAACGTATCGTTATCGCGATTGCTCTTGCTTGTCGTCCAGACATTCTTATCTGTGATGAGCCGACAACAGCTCTTGACGTGACCATTCAGGCACAGATTATTGATTTGTTGAAGTCACTTCAACACGAATACCACTTTACAACAATCTTTATCACCCACGACCTAGGTGTCGTAGCAAGTATTGCTGATAAAGTAGCGGTTATGTATGCTGGTGAAATCGTTGAGTATGGTACTGTTGAAGAAATCTTCTACGACCCACGTCATCCATATACATGGAGCCTCTTGTCAAGCTTGCCTCAACTTGCGGATGACAAAGGTGAATTGTACTCAATCCCTGGAACACCTCCATCGCTTTATACTGAATTGAAGGGAGATGCTTTTGCTCTTCGTTCAGATTATGCTATGAAGATTGACTTCGAGGAAAAAGCACCTCAGTTTGCAGTATCTGATACTCATTGGGCTAAGACATGGTTGCTTCATGAACAAGCTCCAAAAGTTGAAAAACCAGCGGTGATTGCAGATTTACACGACAAGATTCGTGAAAAGATGGGCTTTACACATCTTGAGGACTAGGAGGAAGGAAATGTCTGAAAAATTAGTAGAAATTAAAGACTTAGAAATTTCCTTCGGTGAAGGAAGCAAAAAGTTTGTCGCTGTTAAAAATGCGAACTTCTTTATCAACAAAGGAGAAACTTTCTCACTTGTTGGAGAGTCTGGTAGTGGTAAGACAACAATTGGTCGTGCTATCATCGGTCTTAATGATACCAGCAAAGGTGATATCATCTTTGAAGGTCAAAAAATTAATGGTAAAAAATCACGTGAACAAGCTTCGGAATTAATTCGTCGTATCCAAATGATTTTCCAGGACCCTGCTGCAAGTTTGAATGAACGTGCAACGGTTGACTATATCATTTCTGAAGGTCTTTATAACCACCATTTATTTAAAGATGAAGAAGAAAGAAAAGAAAAAGTTCAAAATATCATTCGTGAAGTGGGACTTTTGGCTGAACACTTGACACGTTACCCACATGAGTTTTCAGGTGGACAACGTCAACGTATCGGGATTGCTCGTGCCTTGGTTATGCAACCTGACTTCGTTATTGCGGATGAGCCGATTTCAGCCTTGGACGTTTCAGTACGTGCCCAAGTTTTGAACTTGCTCAAGAAATTCCAAAAGGAATTAGGATTGACTTATCTCTTTATCGCCCACGATTTGTCAGTAGTTCGTTTCATCTCTGATCGTATCGCGGTAATTTATAAGGGTGTTATTGTTGAAGTGGCTGAAACTGAAGAATTGTTTAATAATCCAGTTCATCCATATACGCAAGCACTTCTATCAGCTGTTCCTATTCCAGACCCAATCTTGGAACGTAAAAAAGTTTTGAAAGTCTATGATCCAGATCAACATGACTATGAAACTGATAAGCCTTCTATGGTAGAAATTCGTCCAGGTCACTATGTTTGGGCAAACCAAGCAGAGTTGGAACGCTATAAAAAAGATTTGAAATAAGAAAGAGTTTTGTAATCTTGGTAGAATAATTCTATTAAGATTATGAAACTTTTTTATTTTTGTAAAAGAACATTAGTTTAAAGATAGACAACGATATACCCGAAAACATGCTAATACTCAATGAAAATCAAAGAGCAAACTAGGAAGCTAGCCGCAGGTTGCTCAAAGCACGGCTTTGAGGTTGCAGATAAAGCTGACCTAGTTTGAAGAGATTTTCGAAGAGTATAAGACTAGTCTTCAATGACTCTTGGATGAGAGAGAAAAGAAGTTGTTATTCTTTGAAAGTGTATTGAATGTATACAGAATGGAATGGATAAAACTACTTTCAGATAAGCTTTTATGAATCTTCAAAATTAAAATCACTTTCTATTTAAAATATCAGTCTTGCATTGCCTCCCTTTATGTGCTAGAGTTATGGTAACGGTTACAAAATTAAGGAGGGTTTTATGAGAAATCCAGCACTAATAGAAGAAATGAAAACTTACAGAGGGCGAGATGAAGTTCCGCAAGACTTCGATGCTTTTTGGGATGGGGAAATAGAGAAGGTTTCAGTCTTGCCAGATTACCAACTAGAGGAACGTGAATTTCGTATTCCAAACGTGAAGTGCTATGAGTTAACCTTTAAAGGTACACGCGATGGTCTTGTTTATGCACGTGTGGTCTTACCAAAATCAGAAAAGAAAGTACCAGTTATTTTTCACTTCCATGGATATATGGGACGTTGTTGGGATTGGACAGATATGTTATCCTTTACAGTCGCTGGTTATGGTGTCGTATCTATGGATGTCCGTGGTCAGTCTGGTTACTCACAAGATGGGTTACGCTCGCCTCTCGGAAATACAGTTAAGGGTCAAATCATTCGTGGTGCAGTAGAAGGAAAAGAGCAACTCTTCTACAAGGATGTTTATCTTGATATTTATCAATTAGTTGAGATTGTAGCTAGCTTCCCACAAGTGGATGAAGGCCAATTAGCAAGCTATGGAGCTTCTCAAGGAGGAGCGCTGGCTCTGGTGGCTGCGGGGTTGAATCCACGTATCAAGCGTACAGTTGCTATTTATCCATTTTTATCAGACTTTAGACGAGTGCTAGAGATTGGAAATACCAGCGAAGCCTATGATGAGCTCTTTCGTTACTTTAAGTTCCATGATCCATTCCATGAGACAGAAGAGCAGATTATGGAAACACTTAGCTATATCGATGTGAAAAATCTTGCTCATCGAATCAAAGGTGAGGTGAGAATGATTACTGGGCTTGATGATGATGTCTGCTATCCAATCACTCAGTTTGCTATTTACAACCGTTTGACTTGTGAAAAGAGTTATCGTATCATGCCTGAATATGCTCATGAAGCCATGAATGTTCATGTCAATGATCAAGTTTACAACTGGTTGTGTGGCAGTGAGATCCCCTTTACCTATCTTGGTCACTAAAAATTGAAAAAAAGCTCTGTAGTTTCGAATGAACTACAGGCTTTTCTTTATGTGACCCAGATAATGAGAAAGTAGTTTCAGGTAGTTTGAAACTTCTAAATATCTTTGAAAGTAGAATCTATTATAGATTATAAAGTCTAAAATTTAGAATATTTATTATATAATATGGTTAAAATAAAAAGTGAAAGGAGTATAGCTAGTTGCGAATCTTTTAACATAGAGTTTATAAAAGTGCAACAGCATTTCATTTACAAAGAATGGCAATTCCATTCAATAATACAGTTTCTTATTTGCAGCTAGTCTGAAAGGCTAAAAATTTTAAGCAAAAAAGAAAGCGCTTTATTTTTTAAAATAACGGAAGGGAAAACATGAATCAGAGAGATTTTGATAGAAAACAGAGGTACGGAATTCGAAAATTTGCAGTTGGAGCGGCATCAGTAGTCATTGGAGCGGTTGTTTTTGGTGCTGCCCCTGCTTTGGCTCAAGAGGTACCATCAGCGAATGGTGAAACAGCGGGGCAATCTTTGCCAGAATTGCCTAAGGAAGTAGAGACAGGAAGTCTAGCTAATTTAGATAAGGAGCTTGCAGGTCAAGTAACCACAGTAAATAATAGTGGAACAGAAGTGAGCCGTGAAGAGTTGCAAGCAAACCCAGGCTCTGAAAAACCAACAGAAACAGAAGCATCAAACGAAACTCCAGCTACAGAGAGTGAAGACGAAGAAGAAGTTGGAAACATTCCCCGTGACTTTTATGCCAGAGAGTTGGAAAATGCCAATACTGTTATAGAGAAGGAAGATGTTGAAACCAATCCTTCAAACGGTCAAAGAGTTGACATGAAGGAGGAGCTCGACAAGCTTAAAAAACTTCAAAATGCGACCATTCATATGGAGTTTAAGCCAGATGCATCTGCTCCACGTTTTTACAACCTTTTCTCAGTTTCTAGTGATACCAAAGTAAATGAGTATTTCACTATGGCCATCCTTGATAACACAGCTATCGTTGAAGGTCGTGATGCAAATGGAAACCAATTCTATGGTGATTATAAAACTGCTCCTTTGAAAATTAAGCCAGGTGAGTGGAACTCTGTAACCTTTACAGTTGAAAGACCAAATGCAGACCAACCAAAAGGTCAAGTTCGCGTCTATGTAAATGGTGTCTTGTCGCGAACAAGTCCTCAGTCTGGTCGTTTCATCCAAGACATGCCAGATGTTAATCATGTACAAATCGGTACAACAAAACGTACAGGCAAAAACTTCTGGGGTGCTAATCTTAAAGTCCGTAATCTAACGGTTTATGATCGTACTCTTACTCCAGAAGAAGTTAAAAAACGTAGCCAACTTTTTGAAAGAGGAGAGTTGGAGAAGAAACTTCCTGAAGGAGCAGAAGTTACTGATAAACTGGATGTTTTTGAAGGTGGTGAGAACCGCAAGCCAAATAAAGATGGTATCGCAAGCTACCGTATTCCAGCCTTGCTGAAAACGGATAAAGGAACCTTGATTGCTGGTGCAGATGAGAGACGCTTGCATCACTCTGACTGGGGCGATATCGGTATGGTTGTTCGTCGTAGTGATGATAAGGGTAAAACATGGGGAGATAGAATTGTCATCTCAAATCCTCGTGACAATGAGAAGGCTAAGAGAGCTCATGCAGGATCACCAGTCAACATTGACATGGCTCTAGTTCAAGATCCGAAAACTAAGAGAATCTTTGCCATTTATGATATGTTCGTAGAAGGCGAAGCTGTTAGAGATTTGCCAGGAAAAGCGCCACAAGCCTATGAGAAAATTGGTGACAAGGTATACCAAGTCTTGTACAAACAAGGTGATGCAGGACGTTATACCATTCGTGAAAATGGCGAAGTTTTTGACCCTGAAAATAGAAAGACAGAATACCGTGTTGTAGTTGATCCTAAGAAACCAGCCTATAGTGATAAGGGTGATCTATACAAGGGTGAAGAACTGATTGGTAATGTCTACTTCGATTATAGCGACAAGAATATCTTTAGAGTTTCAAACACTAACTATCTCTGGATGTCTTATAGCGATGACGATGGAAAAACTTGGTCTGCACCTAAAGATATTACATACGGCATTCGTAAGGACTGGATGCACTTCTTAGGTACTGGACCTGGTACAGGTATTGCCTTACATTCAGGACCTCATAAAGGGCGTCTGGTTATCCCTGCCTACACTACAAATAACGTATCCTACCTCAGTGGATCCCAGTCTTCACGCGTTATTTATTCAGATGATCATGGTGAAACTTGGCACGCTGGTGAAGCGGTCAATGATAACCGTCCAGTAGGTAACCAAACAATTCATTCTTCAACTATGAATAATCCAGGTGCTCAAAATACTGAGTCAACTGTTGTTCAGTTGAATAATGGGGATCTCAAACTCTTCATGCGTGGATTGACAGGGGATTTGCAAGTTGCAACGAGTAAAGACGGTGGAGCAACTTGGGAAAAAGATGTAAAACGCTATTCAGATGTCAAAGATGTCTATGTTCAAATGTCTGCCATTCATACGGTGCACGATGGTAAGGAATATATCATCCTCAGTAATGCAGGTGGTCCAGGACGTTACAATGGTTTGGTACACTTGGCACAAGTGGAAGCTAACGGAGATTTGACTTGGCTCAAGCACAATCCAATTCAAAGCGGTAAATTTGCTTATAACTCCTTGCAAGATCTTGGAAATGGTGAATTTGGTTTGCTTTATGAGCATGCAACTGCCACTCAAAATGAATACACCTTGTCTTATAAAAAATTCAACTGGGATTTCTTAAGTAAGGATAGAATTTCTCCAACAAAAGCAACTGTGAAAAATGCTGTGGAGATGAGCAAAAATGTCATCGCTTTAGAATTTGATTCAGAAGTATTGGTGAATCAACCACCAGTTCTTAAACTGGCAAATGGGAATTTTGCTACCTTCTTGACGCAGTATGATTCAAAAACCTTGTTATTTGCAGCTAGCAAGGAAGATATTGGTCAAGAAATTACAGAAATCATTGATGGTGCAATTGAGAGCATGCATAATTTGCCTGTAAGTCTCGAAGGTGCAGGAGTCCCTGGTGGGAAAAATGCTGCAAAGGCAGAAATCCATGAATTTCCAGAATTCGAAGGCGGTGTCAATGGTGAGGAAGCTGCAGTTCATGAAATTCCAGAAATAGAAGTTGAAGAAAATCCACCGGGCACTATTAATGAAGTCCCAGAATTCGAAGGTGGCGTGAATGGTGCCGAAGCAGCAGTTCATGAAGTCTCAGACTTCGAGGGTGGCGTGAATGGTGAAGAAGCAGCAGTCCATGAAGTTCCAGAATATATTCCAGTGGAAACTTCAAAAGGAGAAGCAGCTGTTCATGAAATTTCAGACTTTGAAGGCGGTGTCAATGGCGAAGGTACAGTTCATGAGAATCCAGCCTTTGATGGTGGCGTCAACGCAGTAGAAGCCTCTAAGTCAGACGCATCAGAGTTCGAAGGCGGTGTCAATGGTGAGGGAGGGGCTAAGGCAGAGAGTCCAGAGTTCGAAGGCGGCGTCAACGCAGTAGAAGCCTCTAAGTCAGACACATCAGACTTTAAAGGCGGTGTCAATAGTGAGGAAGGAGCTAAGGCAGAGAGTCCAGAGTTCGAAGGCGGCGTCAACGCAGTAGAAGCCTCTAAGTCAGACACATCAGACTTTGAAGGCGGTGTCAATGGTGAGGAAGGAGCTAAGGCAGAGAGTCCAGAGTTCGAAGGTGGCGTCAACGCAGTAGAAGCCTCTAAGTCAGACGCATCAGAGTTCGAAGGCGGTGTCAATGGTGAGGAAGGAGCTAAGGCAGAGAGTCCAGAGTTCGAAGGCGGCGTCAACGCAGTAGAAGCCTCTAAGTCAGACACATCAGACTTCGAAGGTGGTGTCAATGATGAGGAAGGAGCTAAGGCAGAAAGTACAGAGTACGCAGGCGGTGTGAATGCAGTAGAATCCGCTAAGCTAGAGGTGCCAGAATATACAGGCGGTGTGAATGCAGTAGAATCCGCTAAGTTAGAAGCTCCAGAATACACAGGTGGTGTCAATGCAGTGGAATCCGCTAAGTTAGATTCTCCAGAATACACAGGTGGTGTCAATGCAGTGGAATCCGCTAAGTTAGAGGTGCCAGAATATACAAGTGGTGTAAATGGAGTAGAATCTGCTAAGTTAGAAGTTCCAGAGTACACAGGTGGCGTCAATGGAGTAGAGGCTGCTAAGTTAGAAGTTCCAGAGTACACAGGTGGCGTCAATGGAGTAGAGGCTGCTAAGTTAGAAGTTCCAGAATACACAGGTGGCGTCAATGCAGTAGAATCTGCTAAGTTAGAAGCACCAGAGTATACAAGTGGTGTAAATGGAGTAGAATCTGCTAAGTTAGAAGTTCCAGAGTATACAGGTGGTGTAAATGGAGTAGAATCTGCTAAGTTAGAAGTTCCAGAGTACACAGGTGGTGTCAATGGAGTGGAATCTGCTAAGTTAGAAGTTCCAGAGTACACAGGTGGTGTTAATGGGCTAGAAGCTGCTATCTATGAGGTCTCAGAGTATAAGGGAGAACAGTCAATTGTGGTTCAAGCTATGGCACAAGATAAAACTTATCAAGCCCCTGCTGCTCGTCAGCAACTTCTTCCTGAAACAGGAAGTGAAGATCTTGCTCCTCTTGCCTCTCTAGGACTTGTAGGAATGCTCCTAGGTATGTTTGCTATGGGCAAGAAAAAAGAAGATCAATGAAATAGTTAAAATCAACGAAATTCATAGAGAAATTTGATCTTATATTAGAAAGGGTCGTGACTAGAACTAGTTACGGCCTTTTTGATCTAGATAAATCAGGAGTCAAATAGTTAATACTCTTCGAAAATCTCTTCAAACCACGTCAGCTTCGCCTTACCGTATATGTGTTACTGACTTCGTCAGTTCTATCCACAACCTCAAAACTGTGTTTTGAGCAACCTGCGGCTAGCTTCCTAGTTTGCTCTTTGATTTTCATTGAGTATAAGTTTGAGATAAAGTTCATTAAAAAAACGATTCAACCGAATGAAGCAATTTTATGTTAGAAAAATCCAAAGCACCCGAAAGTAGTTTCAAATGTCTGAGTTTATGTTTTAAAAACTGAAAGTATAATCTGTTCTATCTCAATCTCTCTTAAAAGGGGAGGATTTATTATATAATGAGAATAAGATAAAATTTGAAAGGAGTAGGAGACTCTAGTTAACGATGGGTCGTTAAGTGAGAGAAAATTTGAAAGAGCGAGTGTAACCATTCGTGAAAAAGTAATTTTTGTCATTTAGTCAGATGACTAAAAATTTTAAGCGAAAAAGAAAGCGCTTTATTTTTAAAAATGAAAGGAAGAAAGATGAAGCATAATCAGTTGGATAGAAAACAACGATACGGAATTCGCAAATTTACAGTAGGAGCCGCTTCAGTCGTTATTGGAGCAGTTGTTTTTGGTGCATCGCCAGTATTAGCACAAGAGTCAACGGTCACTAGTAAAGAGACCGCCGAGCTTAGTGTCGAAAAGGAACAGCCTGAAAAAGCAGAGATCGTTGAAAAGAATGTTACGGAATCTAATGGGGTAGATACAGTTACACATGCATCTACAGAAGCACATACTGGAACAGAGACAACTACAACGGCAGAAGCAACTAGAGAAACCGAAAAAGATCCAGCTGCGCTTCCACGTGATTACTATGCTAGAGAGTTGGAAAATGTCAATACTGTTCTTGAAAAGGAAGATGTAGAGACTAATGCTGCAAATAGCAATAGAATTGATCTGACAGAGCAATTAGGCAAACTGAAACAACTTCAAAACGCGACCATTCATATGGAGTTCAAACCAGATGCTTCTGCGCCAGCATTTTACAACCTTTTCTCAGTCTCAAGTGATAAGGTTCGAAATGAATATTTCACCATGGCTGTTTACAACAACGTTGCCTTGATTGAGGGCCGCGATCAAAACGGCGACCAATTTTATGATAGATACACAGACGCACCATTAACTGTCAAACCAGGTCAGTGGAACTCAGTAACCTTTACAGTTGAAAGACCAAGTGCAGATTCTCCAGATGGGCAAGTTCGTCTCTATGTAAACGGAGTTTTGTCACGAACAAGTAAGAAATCAGGACGCTTTATCAAAGATATGCCTGATGTGAATCATATGCAAATTGGTACCACAAATCGTGCAGGAAGTATGGTTTGGGGGGCAGGTTTACAAGTTCGTAATCTAACTGTTTATGATCGTGCCTTGAGTCCAGAAGAAGTTCAAAATCGTAGCTACCTATTTGAAAGATCCGAATTAGAGAAAAAGCTTCCAGAAGGAGCTGAGATAACAGATAAAAAGGATGTCTTTGAAGCTGGTAAAAATGGGCAGTCAAATCCAGATGGCATTAATAGCTATCGTATTCCAGCCCTCCTTAAGACTGACAAGGGAACTTTGATTGCTGGAGCTGACGAACGTCGTTTGCACCACTATGACTGGGGCGATATCGGTATGGTCGTCAAACGAAGTGAAGATCAGGGTCAAACATGGGGCGATCGTATCACACTTACGAATCTACGCGACAATCCAAAAGCTACTGATCCATCTGTTGGTTCACCAGTAAATATCGATATGGTTTTAGCCCAAGATACTGAAACCAAGCGCATCTTTTCTGTCTATGATATGTTCCCAGAAGGAAAAGGTATCTTTGGGATGTCAGCTGAAAAAGAGGAAGCTTATAAAGAAATTAATGGGAAAACCTACCAAATTCTCTATCGTGAAGGAGAAAATGGAGCCTATACCATTCGTGAAAATGGTGTTGTCTACACACCAGATGGTCAGGCAACGGATTACCGTGTTGTTGTAAATCCAGTCAAGCCGGCTTATAGTGATAAAGGTGATCTTTATCAGGGTGAGCAACTGCTAGGAAATATCTATTTTACAAGCAATAAAACTTCTCCATTTAGAATTGCTAAAGACAGCTACCTATGGATGTCTTACAGTGATGATGACGGTAAGACTTGGTCTGCACCACAAGATATTACCCCAATGGTCAAAGCTGATTGGATGAAATTCTTAGGTGTGGGACCTGGAGTGGGCATTACCCTCCAGAATGGACCTCATAAAGGTCGTATCGTCGTTCCTGTTTATACGACAAACCGTACTAACCACCTCAACGGTTCTCAATCATCTCGTATCATCTACTCAGATGACCATGGTAAGACTTGGCATATGGGTGGCGGTGTCAATGATAACCGTACACTTTATGATGGTACAGTAGTTGATTCAAGCAACATGAACAATTACTACGCTCAAAATACGGAAGCTTCTGTTGTTCAATTGAATAATGGTCAGTTGAAACTCTTTATGCGTGGTTTGACAGGTGATTTGCAGGTTGCGACAAGTAATGATGGTGGTATTACATGGGACAACTATGTAGCACGCTATGATGTACCTGATGTTTATGTTCAAATGGCGGCGACTCATACGGTTCAAGATGGTAAAGAGTACATCCTTCTAGCAAATGCCAATGGCCCAGGTCGTAAGAATGGTTACATTCGAGTGGCTCGTGTAGAAGAAGATGGCGAGTTGACTTGGCTGCATCATCATTTGATTCAAGAAGGGGAGTATGCCTATAACTCACTTCAACAGATCGGACCAAAAGAATTTGGTCTCTTGTATGAACATCATGAAGCTGGTGGCAATCCTTATACTCTATCCTTCAAGAAATTCAACTGGGATTTCTTGACGAAGGAAAGAATTTCTCCTAAAGAAACCAAAGTTAAAAATGTTATTGAAAAATGGCCAGGAATTCTTGCAGTAGAGTTTGATTCAGAAGTTTTGGTTAACAAAATCCCAACACTTCAGTTGGCAAATGGTAAAAAAATAAACTTTATGACCCAGTACGATACTAAGACTCTTCTATTCACAATAGATAAGTCAGATCTAGGTCAGGAGATAACTGGCCTTGCTTCTGGAGCGATCGAGAGTATGCACAACCTTCCGGTGAGTCTTGAAGGAGCAGGTATTCCTGGAGCTGCCAACGGTAGTGAAGCAGCTGTTAACGAAGTACCAGAATTCACAGGTGGTGTTAATGGTGTAGAAGCTGCGATTGCTGAACTTCCAGAATTTACTGGTGGAGTCAATGGTAGTGAAGCAGCTGTTCATGAAGTACCAGAATTCGAAGGTGGGGTGAATGGCGAAGAGGCTGCTGTAACGGAGCTCCCAGAGTATACTGAACCTATTGGTACAGTAGGCGAAGAAGCAGCACCGATAGCAGAACTTCCAGAATTCACAGGCGGAGTTAATGGAAGCGAAGCAGCTGTACATGAAGTACCAGAATTCGAAGGTGGGGTGAATGGCGAAGAGGCTGCTGTAACGGAGCTCCCAGAGTATACTGAAGCTATTGGTACAGTAGGCGAAGAAGCAGCACCGATAGCAGAACTTCCAGAATTCACAGGCGGAGTTAATGGTAGCGAAGCTGCTGTTAATGAAGTACCAGAATTTGTAGGTGGAGTCAATGGTGAGGAAGCTGCAGTAGCCGATGTTCCAGAATTTGCAGGTGGAGTCAATGGTAGTGAAGCAGCTGTGCATGAAGTACCAGAATTCACAGGTGGAGTCAATGGTGTAGAAGCAGCGGTTCATGAACAACCAGAATTTACAGGTGGTGTGAATGCAGTAGAAGCAGCAAAAGCAGAATTTCCAGAATTTGTAGGTGGAGTCAATGCTGCAGAATCTGCAGTCCAGGAAGTCCCAGAGTTCACAGGTCAGCAGTCTATTGTATCTCAGGCTACGGCACAAGATAAGACTTATCAAGCACCTGCAGTTCGTCAAGATGTTCTTCCTAAGACAGGAAGTGAAGATGCCACTGTCCTTGCTTTTGTAGGACTTGTTGGGATGCTCCTTGGTATGTTTGCTTTGGGGAAGAGAAAAGAAGATTAGTCAAATCGTTAAAATTGAAGGTTTCCTTAGTGAAACTAAATCTTATACTCAATGAAAATCAAAGAGCAAACTAGGAAGCTAGCCGCAGGTTGTACTTGAGTACGGCAAGGGGACGCTGACGTGGTTTGAATTTGATTTTCGAAGAGTATTAGTTAGAAAGGGTCGTAACGAAAATTAGTTACGGCCTTTTTCTTTAAAAAAGGGCTGGTTTTAAGATTTAAGAGGTGTTGGGATAGATGTTAGATCCCTGAAACTACTTTCAGAAGAAACTGTTGCATAAAATTGTTTTGAAACTCCAATCTATTCTAGCACAAGTTGTTGAAAGCGCTTTAATAATAAGCTATAATAGTCACATAAACACAAAGGAAAAGAAAAGGAGGAAAGTAGATGCCACAAATTAGTAAAGAAGCCTTGATTGAACAAATCAAAGATGGAATCATCGTTTCTTGTCAGGCACTTCCTCATGAACCGCTCTACACAGAAGCGGGAGGAGTTATCCCCTTGTTGGTGAAAGCAGCTGAACAAGGTGGTGCAGTCGGTATCCGAGCAAACAGTGTTCGAGATATCAAGGAAATTAAAGAGGTCACTAAACTTCCGATTATCGGGATTATCAAGCGGGACTATCCACCGCAAGAACCATTCATTACTGCTACAATGAAGGAAGTGGATGAACTAGCGGCTCTTGACATCGAAGTCATTGCTCTTGACTGTACCAAGCGTGAACGTCATGATGGCTTGGAGATCCAAGAATTTATCCGTCAGATCAAAGAAAAATATCCAAATCAACTCTTGATGGCTGACACAAGTACCTTTGAGGAAGGTCTAACAGCAGTTGAAGCGGGAATTGACTTTGTCGGAACAACCTTATCAGGTTACACTTCTTACAGTCCAAAAGTGGATGGCCCAGACTTTGAACTCATCAAGAAACTCTGTGATGCAGGGGTGGACGTCATCGCTGAAGGAAAAATTCACACACCAGAACAAGCTAAGCAAATCCTAGGTTACGGAGTGCGAGGTATCGTAGTTGGTGGCGCTATTACTAGACCAAAAGAGATTACGGAACGATTTGTTGCGGGTCTTAAATAACACAATATAAAAAACGAGGAGAGTGGTTGATTAGTAGGAAAAAATGAAAACGTATACAAAGTCGACATTGCTCATTATCCAATATGGATACGCTTATCAATTAGGAGAATACAAATGAAATTTAGAAAACTAGCTTGTACAGTACTTGCGGGTGCTGCGGTTCTATCACTTGCTGCTTGTGGCAAATCAGACGCTAACAAAGATGCTGCCAAATCAGGCGATGCAGCAGCAACAACAGAAATTACTTGGTGGGCATTCCCGGTATTTACTCAAGAAAAATCTGGTGACGGTGTTGGAACTTATGAAAAATCTATCATCGAAGCTTTCGAAAAAGCAAATCCAGATATCAAAGTTAAATTAGAAACAATCGACTTCAAATCTGGACCAGAAAAAATCACAACAGCTATCGAAGCTGGTACAGCTCCAGATGTACTTTTCGATGCACCAGGTCGTATCATCAATTACGGTAAAAATGGTAAATTGGCTGAGTTGAATGACCTCTTTACAGATGAATTTGTGAAAGATGTTAACAACGAAAACATCGTACAAGCAAGTAAAGCTGGTGACAAAGCATACATGTATCCAATCAGTTCTGCACCATTCTACATGGCTATGAACAAGAAAATGTTGGAAGATGCTGGTGTAGCTAACCTTGTTAAAGAAGGTTGGACAACTGATGATTTTGAAAAAGTCTTGAAAGCACTTAAAGATAAAGGATACACTCCAGGTTCATTGTTCAGTTCTGGTCAAGGGGGAGACCAAGGAACACGTGCCTTCATCTCTAACCTTTACGGCGGTTCTGTAACTGATAAAGAAGTAACTAAATACACAACTGACGATCCTAAATTCGTTAAAGGTCTTGAAAAAGCAGCTAGCTGGATCAAAGATGGTTTGTTGAATAACGGTTCACAATTTGACGGTGGAGCAGACATCCAAAACTTTGCAAACGGTCAAACTTCTTACACAATCCTTTGGGCACCAGCTCAAAACGGTATCCAAGCTAAACTTTTGGAAGCAAGTAAAGTTGAAGTGGTTGAAGTTCCATTCCCATCTGATTCTGGCAAACCAGCTCTTGAATACCTTGTAAACGGATTTGCAGTATTTAACAACAAAGATGAAAAGAAAGTTGCTGCAGCTAAGAAATTTATCCAATTTATCGCTGATGATAAAGAGTGGGGTCCTAAAGACGTAGTTCGTACAGGAGCATTCCCAGTTCGTACTTCATTTGGAAAACTTTACGATGACAAACGTATGGAAACAATCAGTGGTTGGACTCAATACTACTCACCATATTACAACACAATCGACGGATTTGCTGAAATGAGAACACTTTGGTTCCCAATGTTGCAAGCTGTATCAAATGGTGACGAACAACCTGCTGCAGCATTGAAAGCATTCACTGAAAAAGCGAATGAAACAATCAAAAAAGCAGCTAAATAATAAGCCCTAAATAAAAACTGAGTTCCCCCCTTTTCCCTGAGCATATCTGTGTATGAAAAGGGGGACTTTTGTTTGAAATAGAAGCAACTGACAGGTCAAAATTAAAATGAAGTTTTTACATTGACGAATCTTAGAAAAATTTCATTTTGATTTTAGATCAGGGTCAGATAACAGTCAAAAAAACAAAACTATGTGAAAGTGAGGTGCCAACTGTGAAAATCAATAAAATTCGCATGCGGGAAACTATTATTTCCTACGCATTCCTAGCACCAGTATTAATCTTCTTTACCGTCTTCGTTTTAGCTCCAATGATCATGGGCTTCATCACAAGTTTCTTCAACTATTCGATGACTAGCTTTGAGTTTGTGGGCTTGGACAACTACATTCGTATGTTTAAAGACCCTGTGTTTACAAAATCTTTGATTAATACCGTAATCTTGGTTATCGGGTCTGTACCAGTCGTTGTACTCTTCTCGCTCTTTGTAGCATCACAAACTTACCAACAAAATGCCATCGCTAGATCTTTCTACCGTTTCGTCTTCTTCCTTCCTGTAGTAACAGGTAGTGTTGCCGTAACAGTAGTATGGAAATGGATCTACGATCCACTATCAGGTATTTTGAACTTCGTGCTTAAGTCAAGCCATATCATCAGCCAAAACATTTCTTGGTTGGGAGATAAAAACTGGGCTTTGATGGCGATTATGATTATCCTTTTGACAACATCAGTTGGTCAACCAATCATTCTCTACATCGCTGCAATGGGTAATATTGATAACTCACTTGTAGAAGCAGCTCGTGTTGACGGTGCGACTGAGTTCCAAGTATTCTGGAAGATTAAATGGCCAAGCCTTCTTCCAACAACACTTTATATCGCAATCATTACAACCATCAACTCATTCCAATGTTTCGCCTTGATTCAGTTGTTGACATCTGGTGGTCCAAACTACTCAACAAGTACACTTATGTACTACCTCTACGAAAAAGCCTTCCAATTGACTGAATATGGCTATGCCAATACAATTGGTGTATTCTTGGCAGTTATGATTGCCCTTGTCAGCTTCGCTCAATTCAAGATCCTCGGAAACGATGTAGAATACTAAGGAAAGGAGACAGCTATGCAACCTACACAACAAAAGAAACCATTAACAGCCTTTACTGTTATTTCAACAATCATTTTGCTCTTGTTGACTGTACTGTTTATCTTCCCATTCTACTGGATCTTGACAGGTGCATTCAAATCACAACCAGATACCATTATGATTCCACCACAATGGTTCCCTAAAGCTCCAACAATGGAGAACTTCCAACAATTGATGGTGCAAAACCCAGCCTTGCAATGGATGTGGAACTCAGTGTTCATTTCTTTAGTAACTATGTTCTTGGTTTGTGCAACCTCTTCACTAGCAGGTTATGTTTTGGCTAAGAAACGTTTCTATGGTCAACGCATTCTCTTTGCAATCTTTATCGCTGCCATGGCTCTTCCAAAACAAGTTGTCCTTGTACCATTGGTACGTATCGTCAACTTCATGGGAATCCATGACACTCTTTGGGCAGTTATCTTGCCTTTGATTGGATGGCCATTTGGGGTCTTCCTTATGAAGCAATTTAGTGAAAACATTCCTACAGAATTGCTCGAGTCTGCTAAAATCGATGGATGTGGTGAGATTCGTACCTTCTGGAGCGTAGCTTTCCCTATTGTGAAACCAGGATTTGCAGCTCTCGCAATCTTTACCTTCATCAATACTTGGAATGACTACTTCATGCAATTGGTAATGTTGACTTCACGTCAAAACTTGACCATCTCACTCGGGGTTGCGACTATGCAGGCTGAGATGGCAACAAACTACGGTTTGATCATGGCAGGGGCTGCCCTTGCAGCTGTGCCAATCGTAACAGTCTTCCTTGTCTTCCAAAAATCCTTCACTCAAGGGATTACTATGGGAGCTGTCAAAGGATAGTACTCTGCGAAAATTGAATATAGTACAAACTGTTTATCAGTATGCAGAAGTATAGTTGATAGACTAAGAGAATACAGGATATATAAGTGTCTACAAAATTGAGAGGAGTTGCTTGCTTCACGAAATTTTGTTAGACACTTATAAACTTACTGGCTAGACATCTTAGGTCTGAAGGTAACAATCAGGTAAAGGAAATTACTATGATTTTTGATGATTTAAAAAACATTAGCTTTTACAAAGGAATTCATCCAAATCTCGATAAGGCCATCGATTATCTCTATGAGCATCGTAAGGATAGCTTTGAATTAGGCAAATACGAGATTGATGGGGATAAAGTCTTCCTAGTTGTACAAGAAAATATTCTCAATAAAGAAGAAAATGATCGCTTTGAGCATCATAAAAACTATGCAGATTTGCATTTGTTGGTTGAAGGACATGAGTATTCTAGTTACGGTTCTCGTGTAAAAGATGAGGCTGTAGCCTTTGACGAAGCTAGCGATATCGGCTTTGTTCATTGTCATGAACAATACCCACTTTTATTGGGTTATCACAATTTTGCAGTCTTTTTCCCAGGTGAACCTCATCAGCCTAATGGCTATGCAGGTATGGAAGATAAAGTTCGCAAATACTTATTTAAAATTTTAATCGATTAGTCAGTTAGGAGGAGCAAACAATGGCACATAAAGGATCTGGATTGATAAAAGCGGCATTTGATACGGATAACTTTCTGATGCGATTTTGTGAGAAGGTTTTAGATATCGTGACGGTTAACCTACTCTTTGTTGTGTCTTGTTTGCCTATTGTGACAATCGGAGTAGCAAAAATTAGTCTCTATCAGACAATCTTCGAAGTTAAGAGTAGTCGTCGTGTCCCTGTTTTTAAAACTTATATAAGAGCCTTTAAGCAAAATTTGAAATTAGGACTCCAGTTAGGTTTGTTGGAACTAGGAATTTTTCTAATTAGTGTAGTTGACTTGTCTCTATTCTGGGGGCAAACAGGCCTAGGCTTCCAGCTCATTAAGGCCATTTGCTTGGGAATTCTGATATTTTTAACCCTAGTTATGTTAGCTAGCTATCCTATTGCAGCACGTTATGAGCTGACTTGGAAAGAAGTACTCCAAAAGGGCTTGCTCTTAGTTAGCTTTAACTTCGTGTGGTTCTTCTTGATGCTTGCGATTATTTTATTAATCATTATGCTTCTCTATCTATCAGGCTTTACTCTAGTGCTCGGTGGATCAGCATTTCTACTCTTTGGCTTTGGTCTTCTTGCCTTTTGCCAGACTGGATTAATGGAAAAATTGTTTGCCAAATATCAAGCAGATTGAAAATGATATGAAACTACTTTCAAACAAGAAAAGCTACGGGAGATGTATAGAAATTAAAATCTAAGTGGCTTGGATGTATTGAAAGCGCTTTTCACAAGGTGTATACTAAAATAGTAAAAAATCATCTGCTCAGAGCAGAAAATAAGAAATCTTAGGAGAAATCTATGTCAGATTTAAAAAAATACGAAGGTGTTATTCCTGCCTTCTACGCATGTTATGATGATGAGGGAGAAGTAAGCCCAGAACGTACTCGTGCTTTGGTGCAATACTTCATTGATAAAGGTGTTCAAGGACTTTATGTCAACGGTTCTTCAGGTGAATGTATTTACCAAAGCGTAGAAGACCGCAAGTTGATCTTGGAAGAAGTGATGGCAGTTGCTAAAGGCAAGTTGACTATCATTGCTCACGTGGCTTGCAACAATACTAAAGACAGTATCGAACTTGCTCGTCATGCAGAAAGCTTGGGAGTAGATGCTATTGCAACAATCCCACCAATTTACTTCCGTTTGCCTGAATACTCAGTAGCCAAATACTGGAACGACATCAGTGCAGCAGCACCAAACACAGACTATGTTATCTACAATATTCCTCAATTGGCAGGTGTTGCTTTGACTCCAAGTCTTTACACAGAAATGTTGAAAAACCCACGTGTCATCGGTGTTAAAAATTCTTCAATGCCAGTTCAAGATATCCAAACTTTTGTTAGTCTTGGTGGTGATGATCATATCGTCTTTAACGGTCCAGATGAACAATTCCTCGGTGGACGTCTCATGGGTGCAAAAGCTGGTATCGGTGGTACTTATGGTGCTATGCCAGAACTCTTCTTGAAACTCAATCAATTGATTGCAGACAAAGACCTAGAAACAGCGCGTGAATTGCAATATGCAATCAACGCTATCATTGGTAAATTGACTGCTGCACATGGAAATATGTACGGCGTTATCAAAGAAGTCTTGAAAATCAATGAAGGACTTAATATCGGATCAGTTCGTTCTCCACTTACACCAGTGACCGAAGAAGATCGTCCAGTTGTAGAAGCAGCTGCTCAATTGATTCGTGAAACTAAGGAGCGTTTCCTCTAATCAATAGGAGGCTTTATGACTAATTACGTTGCAATTGATATTGGTGGAACTAATATCAAATATGGTTTGATTGACCAAGATGGACAACTTGTTGAGTCTCACGAAGTAGCGACTGAGGCTCATAAGGGCGGTCCACATATCTTACAGAAAACAAAAGATATCGTAGCTAGCTATCTAGAAAAAGGTCCAGTAGCAGGTGTGGCAATTTCCTCAGCGGGAATGGTTGATCCTGATAAGGGTGAGATTTTCTATGCTGGTCCACAGATCCCAAACTATGCTGGAACCCAATTTAAAAAAGAAATTGAAAAAAGTTTCCAAGTTCCTTGTGAAATTGAAAATGATGTCAACTGTGCAGGGCTAGCAGAAGCGGTTTCTGGATCTGGAAAAGGTGCAGGAATAACGCTATGTTTGACCATCGGAACAGGTATCGGCGGTTGCTTAATCATTGACGGCCAGATTTTCCATGGATTTAGTAATTCTGCCTGTGAAGTTGGCTATATGCATATGCAAGATGGGGCTTTCCAAGATTTAGCTTCTACAACTGCCTTGGTTGAGTATGTAGCTAAGGCTCATGGTGAAGAAGTAGAACATTGGAATGGTCGTAGAATTTTCAAAGAAGCTACAGAAGGCAATAAACTCTGTATGGAGGGAATTGACCGTATGGTAGACTATCTTGGAAAAGGTCTTGCTAACATCTGTTATGTTGCCAATCCAGAGGTTGTTATACTAGGTGGTGGTATTATGGGGCAGGAAGCGATTTTGAAACCGAAAATTCGTACAGCTCTGAAAGATGCGCTTGTTCCAAGTTTAGCGGAAAAAACAAGATTAGAGTTTGCGCGTCATCAAAATACTGCGGGTATGCTTGGAGCTTACTATCACTTCAAAACAAAACAATCCTAAGTTGGCCTTGCCAATTTAGGATTTTTTAGTGGTAAATAGTGGCAAAAGTATTTAGTAAAAATCCAGTTAAAACTTTGGAAGCCCTTGCATTTTTCAGGATAATATAGTATATTTATTATACTGCAGAAACTCTAGGTAAAATTTTTGCTAGTTTGAGCCTTATTTTATTTTCAAGAAATGTAAGCGATTTCCTCATAAGGGCTTGCCCAAAAATAAATAGCTTAGGAGCAGAATTTTAAGCTAGGAAATCAAACAAAAATTGTCGCCAGATAACACTGGGCTCGGGCAGTAGCTGACTGCTCTAGAAGATTAGGAGTATTTGATGAAACAATATTTTTTAGAAAAAGGTCGAATATTTAGTATTCGTAAACTGACTGTTGGTGTTGCTTCTGTAGCAGTCGGTCTTGCTTTTTTTGCATCTGGTAATGTTGCGGCTAGTGAACTTGTGACAGAACCAAAACTTGAAGTAGATAGTCAAGCAAAAGAAGTAGCAGATGTAGGTCATAAAAAAGAAGAAGTAGTTAAAGAAGAAGTAACTGAAAAAACAGAACCTGCTATCGAGAAAGTAGCAGAGGAAGGAAAAACTGCTGAAGTGGCTGGCGATTTACTCCCTGAAGAAATCCCTGATCGTGCTTATCCTGATACACCAGTGAAAAAAGTGGATACTGCAGCTATTGTATCAGAAAAAGATAGCCCACAAGTAGAGACTAAGAGCATTTTGAAACCTACAGAAGCAGCTCCATCTGAAGGCGAAAAAGAAAATAGAGCTATTATCAATGGCGGACAAGACCTTAAGCATATCAATTATGAAGGTCAACCGGCAACATCTGCTACTATGGTTTATTCAATCTTTAGCTCACCTTTGGCCAATGGCGGTAGTCAGCGATACCTTAACTCAGGCTCAGGTATCTTTGTTGCTCCAAATGTCATCTTGACAGTGGCCCACAACTTCTTGGTCAAGGATGCGGATACTAATGCTGGCTCTATCCGTGGTGGTGACACGGCTAAGTTCTATTACAATGTAGGTTCAAATACTGCTAAGAATAATTCTTTACCAAGCTCAGGAAATACTGTTTTGTTCAAGGAAAAGGATATTCATTTCTGGAATAAAGAAAAATTCGGTGAAGGCTATAAGAATGACCTAGCCTTGGTTGTAGCCCCAGTTCCACTTTCAATTGCCAGCCCAAATAAGGCAGCAACCTTTACTCCGTTAGCAGAGCATCGGGAATACAAAGCTGGAGAACCTGTGAGCACAATTGGCTATCCTACAGATTCAACTTCTCCAGAATTGAAGGAACCAATCGTACCTGGTCAATTGTATAAGGCTGATGGTGTTGTTAAAGGTACTGAAAAGTATGATGATAAGGGAACAGTTGGTGTTACTTATCGTTTGACTTCTGTATCAGGTCTTTCAGGTGGAGGTATCCTCAACGGTGATGGTAAAGTTATCGGTATTCACCAACGGGGTACAGTTGATAATGCGAACATTCCTGAAAAAGACCGTTTCGGTGGAGGTCTTGTCCTCTCACCAGAACAATTGGCATGGGTCAAAGAAATCATTGACAAATACGGTGTTAAAGGCTGGTATCAAGGCGATAACGGCAATCGTTATTACTTCACTCCAGAGGGAGAAATGCTTCGAAATAAGACAGCTGTTATCGGTGAAAACAAATATTCCTTCGATGAAAGTGGTGTAGCGACTCTTCTTGAAGGTGTTGATTATGGACGAGTTGTTGTCGAACACCTAGACCAAAATGATAATCCAGTCAAAGAAAACGATACTTTTGTTGAAAAGACAGAAGTTGGAACTCAGTTCGACTATAACTATAAAACAGAAATTGAAAAGACTGACTTCTTCAAGAAGAATAAAGACAAATATGAGATTGTATCGATTGACGGCAAAGCTGTCAACAAGCAACTAAAAGATGCTTGGGGAGATGATTATAGCGTTGTGAGCAAGGCTCCTGCAGGAACACGCGTCATCAAGGTTGTTTATAAGGTCAATAAAGGTTCCTTCGACGTTCGTTACCGCTTGAAAGGTACAGATCAAGAATTGGCACCTGCAACTGTTGACAACAACGAAGGGAAAGAATATGAAGTTTCCTTTGTTCACAGATTCCAAGCTAAAGAAATCACGGGCTACCGTGCAGTAAATGCAAGTCAAGAAGCTACCATCCAACACAAAGGAGCGAACCAAGTTATTTTTGAATACGAAAAAATTGAAGATCCAAAACCAGTAACACCAGTCACTCCAGTAGTGGATCCAAAAGATGAAGAAACAGAAATTGGAAACTATGGACCGCTGCCAAGTAAGGCTCAATTGGACTACCACAAGGAAGAATTGGCCGCCTTCATCCACTATGGTATGAATACTTATACCAACTCTGAGTGGGGGAACGGTAGAGAAAATCCTCAAAACTTTAACCCAACTAACCTTGATACAGACCAGTGGATTAAGACTTTGAAGGATGCCGGATTCAAACGAACAATCATGGTTGTAAAACACCACGACGGTTTTGTGATTTATCCATCTAAATACACAGACCACACGGTTGCTGCTAGTCCATGGAAAGATGGTAAGGGAGACCTTCTCGAAGAAATCTCTAAATCAGCGACTAAGTATGACATGAATATGGGTGTTTACCTATCACCATGGGATGCCAACCATCCTAAATATCATGTTGCAACTGAGAAAGAGTACAATGAATACTATCTCAACCAACTCAAGGAAATCCTTGGCAATCCTAAATACGGAAACAATGGTAAATTTATCGAAGTATGGATGGATGGTGCGCGTGGTAGCGGAGCTCAAAAAGTAACCTACACCTTTGACGAGTGGTTCAAGTACATCAAGGAAGCTGAAGGAGATATCGCTATTTTCTCTGCACAACCGACAAGTGTCCGTTGGATCGGTAATGAACGTGGTATCGCTGGAGATCCAGTTTGGCATAAAGTCAAGAAAGCTAAAATCACTGACGATGTGAAGAATGAATATCTCAATCATGGAGACCCAGAAGGAGATATGTACTCTGTCGGTGAAGCAGACGTTTCTATTCGTTCAGGTTGGTTCTACCATGACAATCAACAACCAAAATCAATCAAAGATTTGATGGATATCTACTTCAAATCTGTTGGTCGTGGAACGCCACTTCTCCTCAATATTCCACCAAATAAAGAAGGTAAATTCGCAGATGCAGATGTGGCGCGCTTGAAAGAATTCCGAGCAACCTTGGACCAAATGTATGCGACAGACTTTGCCAAGGGAGCAACTGTAACTGCAAGCTCTACTCGTAAGAATCACTTGTATCAAGCAAGCCATTTAACAGATGGTAAGGACGATACCAGCTGGGCACCAGCAAACGATGCTAAGACAGGTGAATTCACTGTCGATCTCGGTCAAAAGAGACGCTTTGACGTAGTCGAACTCAAAGAAGATATTGCTAAAGGTCAACGCATCTCAGGATTTAAGGTTGAAGTTGAGCTTAATGGCCGCTGGGTTCCATATGGAGAAGGTTCGACTGTTGGTTATCGTCGTCTTGTCCAAGGTCAACCTGTAGAAGCCCAAAAGATTCGTGTGACTATTACTGGTGCGCAAGCGACTCCTATTTTGACAAACTTCTCTGTTTATAAGACACCAAGTAGTATCGAAAAAACAGATGGTTATCCTCTAGGCTTGGATTACCATTCAAATACAACAGCTGATAAAGCAAATACAACCTGGTATGACGAATCCGAAGGCGTTCGTGGAACATCCATGTGGACCAATCAAAAAGATGCTAGCGTAACCTACCGTTTTAATGGAACTAAGGCTTATGTCGTATCTACAGTTGATCCAAATCACGGTGAAATGTCAGTTTATGTGGATGGTCAAAAGGTTGCAGACGTACAAACTAATAATGCGGCTCGTAAACGTAGCCAGATGGTTTATGAAACAGATGACTTGGCTCCAGGTGAACACACCATCAAACTCGTCAACAAAACTGGCAAAGCTATTGCAACTGAAGGTATTTACACGCTCAATAATGCTGGTAAAGGTATGTTTGAGTTGAAAGAAACTACCTATGAAGTTCAAAAAGGCCAACCAGTTACTGTAACCATTAAACGTGTTGGTGGTAGCAAAGGAGCTGCAACAGTCCATGTCGTGACTGAACCAGGGACAGGGGTTCATGGTAAAGTGTATAAGGACACAACAGCTGACCTAACCTTCCAAGATGGCGAAACAGAAAAGACTTTGACAATTCCGACAATTGACTTTACTGAGCAAGCTGACTCTATCTTTGACTTCAAAGTGAAAATGACTAGCGCTTCAGACGATGCCTTGCTTGGATTTGCAACTGAAGCAACTGTTCGAGTAATGAAGGCTGAATTGCTTCAAAAAGGTCAAGTAAGTCACGATGATCAGGCCAGTCAACTTGACTATAGCCCAGGTTGGCACCATGAAACCAATTCTTCTGGCAAATACCAAAACACTGAGTCTTGGGCATCATTTGGTCGTTTGACTGAAGAGCAAAAGAAAAATGCTAGCGTAACAGCCTACTTCTACGGTACAGGTCTTGAAATCAAAGGTTTTGTTGATCCTGGACATGGTATCTACAAGGTAACTCTGGATGGTAAAGAACTTGAGTATCAAGATGGTCAAGGAAATGCCACTGATGTCAATGGCAAGAAGTACTTCAGTGGTACAGCAGCTACACGTCAAGGCGATCAGACTCTCGTTCGTTTGACAGGACTCGAAGAAGGTTGGCATGCTGTAACCTTGCAATTGGATCCAAAACGAAATGATACGTCTAGAAATATTGGTATCCAAGTTGATCAGTTCATCACTCGTGGTGAAGATAGCGCTCTTTATACCAAAGAAGAATTAGTTCAAGCTATGAAGAACTGGAAGGATGAATTGGCTAAATTTGACCAAACAAGCTTGAAGAACACTCCAGAGGCGCGTCAAGCCTTCAAGTCAAACTTGGACAAATTATCAGAACAACTTTCAGCAAGCACTGTCAATGCGCAAGAGTTGATGCTGACAGCCACAACCTTACAAGCTATCCTTGATAAGGAAGACAACTACGGTTCAGATGACACACCGACACCAGACCAGCCAGAGGAGCCAAACTACGACAAGGCTATGGCAAGTCTGGCAGAAGCGATTGAAAGAAAGACTAAAGAACTTGGCGATGATAAGGAAGCTAAGAAGAAATTAGTTGAGTTGGCCGAACAAGCTCTTACTGCTATCCAGGAAGCTAAGACTCAGGATGCAGTAGATAAGGCTTTGGAAAATGCTCTAGCTGGTATTAATCAACTTCAAGCGACTCCAAAAGAGGATCCAAAACCAGAAGAACCAAGCAAACCAGAAGAGTCTAAGATTGACTATGATAAGGCCATGGCAAGTTTGGCAGAGGCTATTCAAAACAAGACTAAGGAACTAGGCAATGATAAAGAAGCTAAGAAGAAACTAGTCGAGTTATCAGAACAAGCCATCGCAGCGATCGAAGCAGCCAAAACTCAGGATGCAGTAGATAAGGCTTTGGAAAATGCTCTAGCTGGTATTAATCAGCTTCAAGCGACTCCAAAAGAGGATCCAAAACCAGAAGAACCAAGCAAACCAGAAGAGTCTAAGATTGACTATGATAAGGCCATGGCAAGTTTGGCAGAGGCTATTCAAAACAAGACTAAGGAACTAG